>CAZLUP010000126.1:0-2610 GCA_964562685.1 uncultured bacterium | reverse complement strand
TAAGCCCCGTCCCTACATCTGAAGCTGAGGGCTTCCCGTCGCGCATTTTCGGTGAAAATCTTGGCTGCTCATGGTAAGATTCATTTTGGGTTTTCTGCTCTTGGCGATCATTTTTTAGAAAAACTCTTGATTTGACATAAGTAAAATAATTAGAAGAAAAGCATTTCAAAATTTTTTCATCATAGTGATTGAACTACTACTCAAAGAATTAGCATCTGGTGTATCAAGACTGTTCCCTGATGCTCTTTTTTATAAACCGACACAAGAAAGAATCGTTGCACTAACAATTGATGATGCACCTACGCCTGACGATCCTGAAGATTATTCCACTCAACTTATCTTAGATGCGATCGCTAATGACAACCAAGATCTTACCAATCCCGAAGAGCGAGCGCGTGCTACCTTTTTTATTATTAGTAGTCATCTAAGCGAGCATTCCACTATTCTCAAACGAATTCTTCAAGATGCTCATGAAATTGGTAATCATGGCATGATAGATGATACTCATGCTTGGTTACATCCGCAAGAATTTGAGAGACAATTAAAGGAAGCTCATGACCGCTTATTATTTTTGACAGGATTAGAACAAATTCGCTGGTATCGTCCTGGTCGTGGTCTTTATAATCAAGAAATGCTTAAAGCGATCAAACGTCTCGGCGATAGTACCAATTACGATTTGAAATTAGCGTTAGCTTCGATGGTTCCCATTGATACTTATGAGATTTTACACGGTAATCCTCAGTTTATGGCTTGGTATATCAATCAATTTGTGTTTCCAGGAGCTATTTTAGTCTTGCACGGTGGTTCTATTGCCAGAGCAAAACATACCGCAGCAGCACTGAGTATAATTCTTAAAGAACTAAGGCGAAAAAATTATCGGGTAGTAACTTTAAGTGAACTGTGGGATTTAGATTAATATTAAGTTCGGAAAAATTAAACAACAGCAATTATCTAGAAAGCAAAAAAAAGTTTATTAATCTCTGTTGATTCAATCAAGGTAATCACAATGAGTCAATCGAATAACCTGCGTATTGTTTCCCTTCTTCCTAGTGCGACAGAAATTATTGCTGCGTTAGGATTAACTAAAGCTTTAGTAGGGCGATCGCATGAATGTGACTATCCTCCAGAAGTTAAGCAACTACCCCTTTGTACGGCTGCTAGAGTAGATACTGCTAAACCTAGCGTCCAGATTGATGCTGAGCTCCAAACAATTTTACAAGCTGCTCTGAGTATCTACCAAATTAAGACCGACGTTTTAGAAAAATTACAACCAACCCATTTAATTACTCAAGATCTTTGTGACGTTTGTGCAGTTAGTTTTGTAGATGTGCAAGAAGCTGTTGATCAACTGATCGATAGTAACCCCCAAATCATTTCTCTCCAACCCAATCAATTAGACGATGTTTGGCAAGATATTCAAAAAGTAGCTCAAATTTTGGGAGTCGACTCAGAGCCAATTTTAAATCAGATTTATTCTCGCATCAATTTTTGTCAGCAAAAAGTCAAATCTCTTCCTAACTATAAAATTCCTACTGTCGCAGCAATTGAATGGACTCAACCCTTAATGATTGCTGGTAATTGGATTCCTGAACTAATCCAGCTAGCTGGAGGCAAATGTTTATTTAATGAGGCTGGAAAAAATTCTACTTATATTGCCTGGGAAAAAATTTTAACCGCCGATCCAGATTACCTAATCATTATGCCTTGCGGTTTCGATCTTCAACGCACTCGACAAGAATCCCAAACCTTAAGAGAAAATCCCTATTGGTCAAATTTACAAGCAGTGCAACAAAACCAAGTCTTAATTGCTGATGGAAATGCTTATTTTAATCGTCCTAGTCATCGATTAGTTGATTCTCTAGAAATTTTGGCAGAAATGATTCATCCTGAATTATTTAATTTTGGTTATCAAGGAATTGCTTGGGATTATTTCAAATAATCTTTATAGCCAAGCAGTAAAGAATTTCTTACCAATTGCTCAAAATTATTTTCTAGCAAGACTTGTAAGCAAGAAGTAAAATAGCTTATAATTATAAGACTGAATTCCAGGGCGAATGGCGAAATTGGTAGACGCACCACACTCAAAATGTGGCGACTTCGGTCATGTCGGTTCGAGTCCGACTTTGCCCATGAAAAATATAGGATATACAGCCTGACTTTCATCGACATAACCATCTACACCACATTTCATATCCGCTCAAAATTCGCTCAATAACCCTCACTTTATCTCTACCCAAAAACTCAAATCAAGCACTTCCTAAAAACTTAATAAATATGTCTAACCTGTAAACATATAGTAGAAATTACTATTACCGAGAACATAAACAGGTCATTTTGTCAAATAGAGCTAGTAGAGTATTTCAGGAATAGAGAAAGTAGATTGATGAGTATAGTACAAACTTATGGGCATAAATGAAGCTAATAATTTAGGGGTGGGGGTGTACTGCGATTTTATTCCCAGTAGATAAACAGCTTGTGTCCTATCCTTTCCTCTAATCTGTACCCTAGTTCTTTTAGTCTTGCCTTGTCTTCAGGGCTAACTATTCCTTGATAGAGTATGCCACAGTCACCATTGAGAGCAGCTATCAATATCTTAGGAAATATCCTCTG
>CAZLUP010000125.1:0-2625 GCA_964562685.1 uncultured bacterium | reverse complement strand
GACTAATGACTAATGACTAATGACTAATGACTAATGACTAATGACTAATGACTAAGAACCTCATCAGCAAAACTTTGCCTACGTTTAAAATGAAATGGTCCAGCTAGAGAACCCCAGACTAACTCATCGGTGTCGGGATCTCGTCCGCGATCATAACTAATTAAAGTTTGTTGATCGATAATAAAACTATTGTCTAAATAGGTTGTTTTGCCTTGGCGTTCAACAATACAAGCTTTACCTGGTTTAATTTCGCCGTGAAAACTGTTGTTCTTCCAGATTATATTCATATCGCAACCTGGTAGTTTTTCTATGAGATCGGGTGTTAAATTGTTTAAGAGATCGCGATCGCGAGAAGCCCCATAAAATTTTTCTTCTTCTTTAACTTTGTAGTTTTCTAGTTCGATGCGGTCTTCTACTACACTTAGTTTAAATACTCTCAGACGATAGGGGCGATTGAGCATATAATCGTACGCTTGTTCCAAAAAAAGACTAGTTCCGTCTAGTAAAGAATCGGGAAGAGGACGCATACAAACGCGAATATGGGCAAAAAAAGGTGGATTTTCAAAAGCTTGTTCTTGATTGCTAAAATCCGCTGCCATTAAACGGGCTAAGGCTTTTACATCAGTCGAATGAGTCATTTCAGTTTTCAGTTTTCAGTTTTCAGTTACCCCGTAGGGGGCAAGGCAGTGCCTTGCCCGTACACCAGTTAATACCATGCCATAAGTCGGTAATTTGCAATAAGAAATATTTTTTTATATTTTCTTCTTTTTCGAGGAGGCTTGTAATCGATTTAGCCCTCAACAATTAACAATTAACCAAGCTATTGAATTGTAACTAACGGAGGCATTAAACGATCTAAAACTTGTTGTAGCACCATTGCTGTCCAATCAATATCAGCTTCAGTGGTATCTTTACCTAAAGTCAAACGAATTCCTCTTTTAGCAGCAGCCTCACTATAACCCATTGCCAACAAAACTGGACTGGGATTAAGTTTGCCACTGTGACACGCTGAACCAGCACTAATGCCAATGCCTGCTAAATTTAACTGACGGACAATCGTTTTTCCTGTCACATTCTGGGTTTTAGCAGCAAAAGCATCACTAAGAATAAAACTAACATGATGAGGTAAACGATACAAGCGATCGCCTGTAGGAATTAGATAAGGATAATCTGCTAAAAGATCAAATAAATGATCGCGTAATCCTCTTAAACGCATAGCTTCTGAAGTTAATTCTTGGGCAGCTAATTCGGCTGCAACTCCAAATCCTGCGATCGCAGGTAAGGCTTGAGTACCGGAACGCAGTTTTAATTCTTGTCCACCACCATTTAACAAAGGTACTAGATTAACACCACTACGAACGTATAAAGCACCAGCCCCTTGAATTCCATAGATTTTGTGAGCAGATAAAGAAAGTAAATCCACGCCTAATTGTTGGACATCAATTGGGATTCTTCCTGCTACTTGTACGGCATCGCTATGAAATAAAATTCCGTGACTACGGGCGATTTGGGCTAATTTCTCAATTGGTTGTAGCGTTCCAATTTCGCTTTGTCCATAAATCACTGAAATTAAAACCGTATTGGATTGGATAGCTGTTTGTAAATCGAGAGGATTAATTCTACCCTGACGATTGACTGGTAAACGAGTTACTTGCCAACCCCATTGTTCTAATAATTTTGCAGCTTCTGCGATCGCGGAGTGTTCGACACTAGAGATAATCAGATGTTGAGGAGTAGAATAGGTTCTGGCTATGCCCATAATCGCCAGACTATCAGATTCTGTGCCACCAGAAGTAAAAATAATTGATTCAGGATGATCCGCATTAATCAGACTAGCTACTTGCATTCTAGCTGTTTCTAAGACCGTAGCAGCCCTGCCTCCCCAAGTATGAAGACTGGAAGGATTACCCCATTGCTGAGACATAACTTCATTTACTTTAGTCATTACATCTGGATGGGGAGGAGTAGTCGCGCTATAGTCTAAATAAATTTGCATAGATTTTTGAGTTATTTAGTCATAAAAGACAAATAATTTGAATAAATTTAATTTTTTAGCTACTTTTTATTTTCTCATTTTCAGATGAGTTTTATTGTTAGATCAAGTCTGTCTAATTATTTATCATCAACTTGATCGTATTCCTTTTTTTCCTTCTGTCTCTTGCTCTTTATTGATCTCAGGTTTGTATCTTAACAAAATTATTAGTTACGAAAATCTGCCTCCAGGTTTGACTACATTGTAGTCCTCGTGGGAGATGACAGCTTCAGGAATTAATAAATTACCACAATCACGACAAAGTAAGCGATAGTTACGAGTAACAGGAATACTAATCACAAAGCGATCGTGACGTAACCGCTTACCATGAAATTGCCGATAGTCTGGTTGATTTTGTAATTGTGTAATAATCCGACGAGATTTAATCACTACATTTTTGGGTAAATTTCTTAAATCAATCGGATCTTCAGCAAAAGTAGCTTCCCATTCTAATTTATGCTGTCGTTTTTTATTGAGATCGGATTTTCGTTGGGCGCAATGATGGCAAATTTGACCATAACCTTTATGCCCGCAAGGAAATTTTTTTTTTCTCCTCGACATACCACCTTCTCTAAAGATTTGAATTATTTTGA
>CAZLUP010000124.1:0-2873 GCA_964562685.1 uncultured bacterium | reverse complement strand
AGCAAGGGCGATTGAACTGAGAATCCCCCACTTTAGTGGCGGGAGTCGTCAATTTTTGTCTGATTGTTCACCAATCAAGTAAATTTAATCAAAATTATTCAGGATTAACAACCAAGTAATTATACTAAGTAAATACACAAAATAAATTACACAGTTAAGACAGGGAAAAGGGAAAGGGAAATAGTCAACAGGCAAGAGATACAGCTATTTAAAATGGATACCCAAATGTGTAATTAATTATGTTTAGGCACTTAAGTGCTTTTTTTATGTCTTATTTATAACGATATGGTTAGATAGTCGAGTTATTTTGATTAAGATATAAGTTTTTTATCAATATTAAATAGGCTTTTTAACTTGGCATTACTTATTTTTAGATAAGATCAACAGTCTTTTGGTAATTCAGACTAGACTGATGAATTATAAAAAAATATTATGATTAGTTGCAACTTTTGAAAACTAAAAAATTATTTATCGCAAAATTTCCTAAAAGTAAATGATTGAAATCACTGCCTAGGTACAATTTTTACGTTAATTTACTTAGTAATAAACACCAATAATAAATGTTATTACTAAAAAACTAATTAAATTAATTTGTAAATCAAAATCTATGGCTAGCTCTATTATTAATTTATCCAGCTTAAATGGTGTTAACGGATTTATTCTTAAAGGTTTAGAACAAGACAGTCGTTTCGGAGATGTAGTCAGCAGCGCAGTAGATTTAAATGGGGATGGTTTATCCGATTTGATTATTGGTGCTAAAGATGCTGATCCCAATAGTAATGATAGTGCTGGTCAAGTTTACGTGATCTTCGGTAAAAATACCAGCTTTGCTGGTTTTACTTTGTCTGGTCTTAATGGTACAAATGGTTTTATAATCAATGGGATTAATACAGGGGATAAAATAGGTAGTGCGATCGCTTCGGCTGATTTAAATAATGATGGTTTAAGTGATTTAATCATCGGTGCGAATAGTGCGGATGCTAATGGGATTAGTAATACAGGAAAAACTTACGTTGTTTTTGGCAAAACTAGCGGTTACAGCAGTAGCTTTAATTTATCTACTCTTAATGGCACTAATGGTTTTGTGATCAATGGAGTTAATTCGGGAGATTTTTCAGGTAGTGCGGTTAGTAATGCGGGAGATCTCAACGGTGATGGCATTGAGGATTTAGTGATTGGTGCTAATTTCGCCGATACAAATAATATTAGTAATACGGGAAAAAGTTACGTTGTTTTTGGGAAAAAAGGAGGATTTGGAGCTAGTTTTAATCTTTCTAATCTTAATGGTACTAATGGTTTTGCGATCGCTGGAATTAATAAGGATGATTACTCTGGTATTTCCGTAAGTGGCGCAGGAGATCTTAATGGTGATGGTATTAATGACTTGATTATCGGTGCAAACCGTGCTGATGCTCATGGTCGTAGTAATTCTGGTGAAACTTACGTTGTTTTTGGCAAATCAGGAGGATTTGGCGCAACTTTAAATTTGGCTAACCTTAATGGCAGCAATGGCTTTGTGATTAAAGGTATTAATAGTGGGGATAGTGCTGGTAGTGCGGTTAGTCATGCAGGAGATTTTAATGGTGATGGCATTGACGATTTAATTATTGCTGCACCACAAGCCGATCCTAATGGACAAACCAATGCTGGGGAAGTATATCTTGTTTTCGGTAGTAAAGCGGGATTTAAAGCAAATTTTGATTTATCGACTCTCAATGGTAAAAATGGGATCGTCATCAATGGATTGAAAGTTGATAATCTATCAAATACTTCTGTAAGCAGTGCAGGTGATGTCAATGGAGATGGGATTGATGATGTAATTATCGGTTCTAGAAATGCTGATGATCAGAAGGGAGAAAGTTATATTTTATTTGGCAGTAGTAATGCTTTTCCTGCCAGGATCAATCTTGCTAATTTAGAAGCTAATCAAGGTTTTATTCTTAAAGGTATTAATACAGGAGATTTAGCTGGGAATTCTGTCAGTAGTGCAGGCGATGTTAATGGAGATGGGATCGATGATTTAATTGTCGGCGCACCTCAAGCTAACCCTAATTCAGTCCGTGATGCTGGCAAAAGCTATGTTATCTTCGGTCAAGACCAACGTTCTTTGACTATAGCTGATTTTACTCGCGGTCCTGGTCAAAATGTCAATAGTTCTGGTGTTGCAGAAAAAATTCTGATCCAGCTTAATAATGGGGAAGGAGTTACTCAAGTCGATTTTACGATTACTTATAATCCTCAACTGCTTGATATTACTGGCTTGAGTTTAGACAGTAACTTACCTACTGGCGACTGGACAGTTTCAGTGAGCAAAGATATTACTGGTCAACTGAAAGTACATTTAACAGGAGATGCCTTAACTAAAGGAGCAGCCAATCTAGCTTATCTGAATGCTAAAGTGCCTAGTACAGCTACTTACGGTGCAACTAATGCGATCAAGTTAGAATCAATTGAACTCAATGGTGGTAGTTTTAACGTTATTGGCGATCAAGCTACTCATCTAGTTGCTTATTTAGGAGATGCTAATCGCGACCGCAAATACACTTCGGCTGATGTAGTCGCAATTTCTCGTTTAGCAGCAGGATTAGATAGTTCTCTGTCGGCATATTCAGGAATAGACCCTTTATTAGTTGCGGATATCAATGGAGATGGAATTATTTCTGCTTTAGATGCAGCTTTAGTTGCCAATATAGTTAATGGTTCAACTAATTCTTTTATTCCTTTTCTACCATAATTAGTAGAAGAGCAGCCACACCAGTAAACCTCCACACTGGGCAGCGCAGGTTGCTTTTACAAAAATTAAAAGTTAAAAAGATTATGTAAACTACCCCACGTCTAGAAGACGGGGGCTTTCAGTAGCCCTAGAATTAATT
>CAZLUP010000123.1:0-2936 GCA_964562685.1 uncultured bacterium | reverse complement strand
GTCATTAGTCATTGGTTATTAGTCATTAGTCATTGGTCATTAGTCATTGGTTATTAGTCATTAGTCATTGGTCATTAGTCATTGGTTATTTAATCACTAAAGATACTAGCGTACAAAAGACAAAAGACAAAAGACCAAGGACAATTAACAATTGATATATTAAAAAATGTAAAAAAAAATAATTTCAATCAGGATTTTTCTCATTATGGTGTTATTTGGTTTTGGCAAAAAAGCAGCTATGCCTTCACCTCAAGAGGCTTTAGCAGGAAGGGCGACAGTAATGCCAGTTCCAGAAAAGCATTATGTCAACAACAATAGAATTAAGCCTCCTTTTCCCGAAGGAATGAAAACCGCATTGTTTGGACTTGGTTGTTTTTGGGGTGCAGAAAGAAAATTTTGGCAGCAAGAAGGTGTTTACTCAACTGCGGTAGGTTATGCTGCTGGATATACACCGAATCCTACTTATCATGAAGTATGTACGGGCATGACTGGTCATAACGAAGTGGTTTTGGTGGTGTACGATCCTAATCAGATCAGTTATGAAGATTTACTCAAAGTATTTTGGGAAAGCCATAATCCTACTCAAGGTATGCGCCAAGGAAACGATGTTGGTACTCAGTATCGTTCGGGTATTTATGTTTATGATGAAACCCAAAGAAAACTAGCTGAAGCTTCTAAGGACGCTTATCAAAAGGAATTAACTCAAGCTGGTTATGGCGAAATTACAACTGAAATTTTAGACGCGCCTGAATTTTACTACGCAGAAGAGTATCATCAGCAATATTTGGCGAAGAATCCTAACGGTTATTGTGGTTTAGGCGGAACAAAAGTTTGTTATCCTAGCACTGCTGTTAACTAAATGATTGATGGACATTTTTGTAGGGAGAATTCATGAATTTTCCCTACTGATAATGGCTAAACAATAGAGTCGTAATTTGTTGTAAAACTTTTAGTCCTTTGGTCGCACCTTTAATTAATCTCACCGCTGCTTGTGGTTGGGAAAGTAAGGTAACGGCTAAAGGTATAGTTTTTAGTGTACCGCGATCGCAATCAAAGGCATAATTAAGATCAGGCAAGTTATAACGACAATCATCACTTACTACCCTAAGAATGGCTACCGAACAATTAGATAATGCCTCTAAAATTGCCACTCCCTCCATATCAACAACATCAGCTTGATATACTTGAGCTAAAGACAATTTTTCTTCAACCTTAGTAATAATGCGATCGCAAGTTACTCCTCGGACTAAGGAAAATTTTGTGATTAATTGGGAAGCTATTAAATTAGTAAGCTGTGTATCAGTTCGATAAATCTGCTTTTCTAAAGAGAAACTATTACTAGCAGAAAGACAATCTTGATATAAAACCACATCTCCTACTTGTTCCTGAGAAGATAAACTACCACACAAACCCAAAATTAAAACTCGATTAATTGAATCTTGCCCAGATTTATTGTTTAATTGTTGGTAATATTTAGCGACAGCTTGTCCTCCCATTGGAATTGGCAAAAGTTTAATTTCTGTTTTAGTTGGTCTTAATCCTCGTTCTACTGCTTGATATTCTGCACCATGAGGAACAAAGATTATATCTACGGGTAAATTCATCTTAGATTTAATTTAATTTGGCATCAAATAATTATTTCTTGATAATAGTTTTTAACTAGAGTCTGGGATGGATGATATATTAGTTGGTAGTTGTTGAGAACAATTCTTAAAAACTTAAAAAATCACTATAGACTATTTTATTTTCTCATCTTAGCTAGACAAATCCATGACCCAATCAGTAATTCTCCAATTAGAAAATATTGTTAAACAATTTCCCCACAGTAAAAGTAAAGCAGTAGACGGTGTTAGTCTAACTCTTGAACAAGGAGATATTTTAGGATTACTCGGTCCTTCTGGTTGTGGCAAAACTACTCTTTTAAGAATTATTGCTGGATTTGAATCAGCTTCTGGAGGAACAATTTCTCTAGCAGAACAAATAGTTTGTGGTCAAGGTTGCTGGTTACCACCTGAAAAACGCAATACAGGCATGGTTTTTCAAGATTATGCTCTGTTTCCTCATCTCAATGTCGCTGACAATATTGCTTTTGGTTTAAAAAGTAAAAAAAGTTCTCTCCCTCGTCCCCAAATTAAGCAAAGAGTAGCGGAAGTTTTAGCTTTGGTGGGATTAAGTGGTTTAGAGAAACGTTACCCTCATGAGCTTTCTGGTGGTCAGCAACAACGAATTGCTTTAGCCAGAGCTTTAGCTCCTCAACCTGCTTTAATTTTACTAGACGAACCTTTAAGTAATTTAGATGTTCAAGTCCGCCATCGACTCAGAGAAGAAATTCGTTCTATTCTCAAAGCAGCAGGAACATCAGCCATCTTTGTTACTCATGACCGAGAAGAGGCTTTAGCTATTTCTGATAAAATTGCCGTTATGCGTCAAGGAAAACTAGAACAAATAGGAACACCAGAAGAAATTTATATTCAACCAGCTTCTCGATTTGTGGCTGAATTTGTCACTCAGGCTAATTTTCTTCCTGCCAAACGCAGTGGTGAGTTTTGGACTACAGAAATTGGTGAATTAACAATACCAAATTCTCAATCGACCTATAGTTGTGATTGGGGTGAATTAATGTTACCTCAAGAAGATCTGATTTTAACCCCTGATGACAACGCCACAGTAATAGTAAAAGACAGACAATTTTTAGGCAGAGAATATCGTTATTGTCTAGAAACACCTTCAGGCAAAAGGCTACACGCACGTACCACTGCTCATAAAGCAGTAGAGGTAGGCACAAAAGTTAATTTGTCAGTGATTGGTACAAGCTCACAAATTTTTCCTGTGTCTACTTTAAAAGAACAAAGTTTACCTTCAATCAAAGTTTCTGCTTAAATTAACTTTTGTGAGCGAGAAGTCCCTCGGATTTCCGAAGGGATGAAAGCGAACTT
>CAZLUP010000122.1:0-2941 GCA_964562685.1 uncultured bacterium | reverse complement strand
CTTTATTTGAATGGATGCCATTTTATTTTAATTGATTATCCGTACTTGATATTAGAAGCCAATAAAGAATTTAATGCTAGCTTATTTCAAGGATTTCCTGACATCCAACAAACTATAGAAGATGTAATTGCAGAAGGGGATAAAGTTATCTACCGTACCACTATACAAGGAACTCATACTGGAGACTTTTTGGGCATCCCTCCTACTGGAAAATCTGGCAAGATTAATGATTTTACACTGCTGTGGATTGTTAATGGTCAAATTGTGGAGTGGTGGTATGAGTGCAATTTATTGGAATTAATGAAGCAGCTTGGTTTGATGCCTGATGCACCATAGATATTGATTTCTAAATTTATTATTTTCGCTCGGAAAAATTAAACGATGAACGATAATGAAGTAATTCGCTTAAAGCGATCGCAAATACCATAAGTTAGTAGAATTGGAGCAAATGCATTTGCAGACGATCCCGTATTTAGCTACCTGACACCAGAAGCTCGACAAAAGCGTTTGCAGGCTTTAACTTGGCTGCTGAACAATGCCCTAGAATACTGCTATCTTTACGGTAATATCTACACGACATCCGGTCTCAAAGGAATTGCTGCTTGGCTACCACCAGAAAAATCGTCTTTTACGGGAATACAATAGATAAAAATCAAAGATCTGTTCAATCTAAAAATGGGTCGCCTGGGATTTGAACCCAGGACCAATCGGTTAAAAGCCGAGTGCTCTACCGCTGAGCTAGCGACCCGAACAAGAATTTTTTTTTGTTCACACGGTTTACCAATATAACAGAGATTTTTGATAAACACAAGTAAAAAATCAAAAATAGCTTAAATTCATTTCGACAACAGACTCATAAGAATTTCCTGGTTCGAGCCAAATTAATTTTTCTTTGGTATTAAGAGCATTACGTGGCGCAGTCCAAGGTTCAAGACAAACATAATCTTTGCCTTTGATTGCCCAAAATACAAGAGTCGAATAACAATCAGAATAATTAATACTAATTTTAAGCTTTCTGGTCAAATCCGCGACCGCAGTATGATGTTTGTCAATTTGGGTGAAAGCTACATCTATTTCTGTTTGGGTAAAATCAAATTTACCTGTAAAAGGATAGGTTTCTTTACTAACTTGGTCTTGATAAAAAGTACCAGGAATCTCAAATTGTAGTTGATTTTTATCTTCAACCTGAAAGTAAGGGTGCAAACCACTAGCAAAAGGCATGATTGCTTCCGATTGATTGCTATAGGTTTGTAAAATTCTTAAACTATTTCCTTTGAGTTGATAAGTGAATAGGATTTGAAACTCAAATGGATAAACCATCAAGGTTTGCTCATTGCTAGATAAAGCTAAAGTAATGCTGGCACAATCATTATCATTAGTCTCAATTACCTCCCAAGGCAAATCTCTCGCAAAACCATGTTGCTTGAGTTGATAGGTTTGATTTTGATAAGTGTAAGTATTATTAGGTAAATTGCCACAAATAGGAAATAAAATGGGAATGCCACCACGAATACTAAGTTCAGGATGAGCAAATCTTTCCTGATCTAAATAAAGAATTTCTTCTTCCTTGACACGCCAACGGGTAATAATTGCGCCTCTTTCTGGAACTACTTCAATTTGGGACTTAGCTTGTAAATCAGTCAGCACATAAGTTTGATACTGTTCTTGTTTCTGGGTAATTTTAAACACAGTCTGATCACCTCAATAACTGAATCAATGGCTTTATTTTATTTATCGAAGCAACTTTCGTACGTTTAAATTGAAGTACCTTCGACTATTAATTGATTGATTTCTTGCATCTTAAAGTTTTTTCTTTAGCTTTAACCAATTTTTGTAACGGTGGTGACAACCAAGAATAATATTGCGGATAAATAGGTAAGCGAGGAACTAATTCCCAACCAGCAGCTTCTAAAATAAATTGTAAATATTCAGCAGTTAAATGAGGATAATCAGGATTAACTTCGTCTTTAGGACTAATTCCTCCCAAATCTCTAGCACCAGCATCTAAACATTCTAAAAGTAGATTCGTCTCTACTACTAAATTAGGTGGGATTTGGATGGTAATGCTATCGGGTAAAATTGCTCTGCTTCTAGCAATAACTTCTGGTAATCGAGCAAGAGAAAAAGAACTTATACTCCTTACTTGTTGATTTCCTAGACTATGAGGTTGAAGAATTACTTCTTGAATATGACTCCATTGTTGTTGAATATTTGCGATCGCTGCTAAACTCTCCCACCAATCTGATTCTGTTTCCCCAATTCCTAATAATAATCCAGTAGTAAAAGGAATTTTCAGTTTTCCTGCCCACTCTAACTGTTGCAATCTTAATTGTGGAACTTTGCTAGGCGCATACTTATGTACAGTATTTAATAATTTTGGTGTCAACTGCTCTAGCATTAAACCCATCGATACATTAACTTGTTTGAGTCGCTGCATTTCTTTCCAACTAAGAATCCCTACATTAGTGTGAGGCAAAAAATCTAATTCTAATGCCAGTAAACATAGTTGATAAATTCTTTCAAACCAAAATCGACGATTTTCAGCAAGAGGATGAACTTCTCCACTAAGGAGCAAAATTTCTGATACATTTTTTAATTTAAGCTGATGTAATTGCTCTCTTGCTTTTTTAATACTTAACCAATCACTTTGACCTATATCAGTCCTAAAATTGCAATAACTACAACGGTTAAAACATTCGTATGTAGGCACCAAAGTATAGGCAGGACTATAGGTTACAGTTTTGTTCATAGTAATGATTATTTTTAATTATCTTTTATATAAGAATATATGTTTAAAAAAAGCTTTACAAAAAGAAATATTTTTTTTAATATGATAATGTCAATTATTCGTACCTTGACAACTGAATAATAGGAATCATAAATACTATGACAACCACACTACAACAAAGCCAAACCCAAGGCACTTGGGAACGCTTTTGTC
>CAZLUP010000121.1:0-3010 GCA_964562685.1 uncultured bacterium | reverse complement strand
ACGAAGTGAACGCAAGCCCTGGCTTTTCAAGCCAGGGTACTGTTCACTTTCATGGAGTTGTCAATGCTTTAATGAATACCTGGACTCATGCTCAAGGTAAACAGCGATGGGGCGAAAAAACACCCTGGCACGTTTTTTACTGGTCAGAAATTCTAGAAGCTTTTCCCAATGCCAAAATTATTCACATTGTTCGAGATGGAAGAGATGCAGCCTTGTCCTGGAAACAAGCTCGATTTGGTCCAAAGCATATCTACTTGCTGGCGAAGCGATGGGTTCACTATCTTGATGTCATTGAGCAAATGCGAAAAGTTATAGACCCAAATACCTTCTTTGAACTGCGCTATGAAGATTTACTGACTCATCCAGAAACCTTAGCTCGGCAAATTTGTCACTTTTTAGGGGAAGAATTTTCTCCCCAGATGCTAGATTTTTATACTAATGACGCTCCTTATCCCACTGATCAGCAAAATCAAACCAATCTAACTAAGCCTATTTTGGCGACTAATACCGAAAAATGGCGTACTCAAATGACGCACAAGGAATTACGGCTTTTTGAATCTGTTGCTGGTGATGCCCTGACTCGTTATGGCTATCCACGCCAACTAAAACAAGCTAAGGTTTATCCAGGGGAAAGTTTATGGATCTGCTATATCGAACATCCACTACGCAAGCTATTTGCTATGCTCAAAAATCGCAAAGGACATATTGATGGATTGCGTCGCTTGATGATTTACCTCCGCCTCAGATTAAGTTTGTAATGCAGTCGAGGATAGCCAATATTTCGGGAGGATAATTTAATGGTTACTGTCAATCCCACAGAAGCTCTTGCTAAAGGTGCAGGTTTCTCGTTTGTAGGTCAAATTCTTAGCACGGGGATTAAATACGGCTCTCAAGTTGCCCTAGCTTGGTTTTTAGGAGTCCAGGCATTCGGAATTTATACTTTGGGACTAGCTATCTATCAGTTAGGCGAGCTATTTTCCAGGCTCGGTTTAGAACTTGGGGCTGTTCGTTATGCTTCAATTTATCAGAGCAATGGAGATGTTCGAAGACTCAAAGGAATTTTGCTACAAGCAGTTGGTTTGCCATTGTTGAGTGGTTTATTGTTAGGGAGTATTTTGTATTTGAGTGCCGATGCGATCGCACAAACTTTTTCTGATGAACCAAAATTGACTGAAATATTACATTTGTTTGCTTTTGCCATTCCCATAGGAGCTAGTGGCACCTCAGCAGCATTTGCAAGTACAGGTTTTCAAACGACAAAGTATCGGGTTTTTGCCTGGGATTTACTGCTACCGCTAGCTAATTTGCTACTAATTGTCCTGTTTGGGACGATTGGTCTGGGGCTTTGGGGTACTGCCCTTGCTTGGTTATTAGCATCAAGCGTCTGTCTTATTTTCACACTTTATTTTCTTTATCAACTTTTTCCACAGATCATTAATCAACGCATCCAGCCAATTTTTGAAAGCAAACAACTTTTGAGTTTCTCTCTACCTCTTTCCTTTGGAACACTGCTCTGGCTAGTATTAATTTGGACTGATATCTTAATGTTGGGATATTTTAGACCAGCATCAGAAGTAGGTATCTATCGAGCTGCTTCACAGACAGCGTTTCTAATGATCCTCTTCAACCGCTCGCTAATTACCATGTTTACTCCGATGATCGCTAAACTGTATGGTCAGGGTGAGTTAACCCAGATGAAGCAACTATTTCAAACAGCGACACGTTGGAATTTTTCTTTTACCATGCCGATTTTTTTGGTCTTAGCCGTAACCAGCAAGCAAATTCTTCAGATTTTTGGGACAGAGTTTGGAACAGGATGGCTGTTACTAATTATTTTAGCAGCCGGTCAACTAACTCGTGCTGGAGCAGGTGGGTTAGCGATGCATATGCTCACCATGTCAGGACATCAATATCTCAAGCTTTATGGTGATTGCCTATTAGCAGGTATTAATATTGTTTTAAATCTCCTCTTTATTCCTCAATGGGGTTCAATGGGGGCTGCTATTGCTACTTGTCTGAGTATGGCAGGTGTCAATTTGATCCAATTAGCTCAAGTCAAGCGAGTTCTCAAGATTGAAGTTGATATTCGCAACTATTTTAAGCCCATTTTAGCAGGTGCGATCGCGGGATTGATTGGTTTTGTAGTTCAAACCTGGCTAATTCAATTCCACTTTGTAGTATCCGCTTTGCTCTCAACTCTAGCTATCACTTCGTTATACGTAGGATTAATGTTGATATTTGGCTTGGAAGAAGCAGACCAAACTATCTTGAAAAAAATACTTAGTCGATTTGGTTGATAAGTAGTAGTAAGGAATTAATGATGAATGATCAATGAGAAGTAATTAGGTGGACACAATATCGAGCCATTGCCGATCAATTTTAATTCCACGACTATCCATAGCAGCCGTAAATAGATGAGTAGGTAGAGCTTGTTCAACAGGATAAATACCTGGTTGATTTAATTTTCCTTCTAATAGTAATTGAGCAACACTACCAGTACCAGCACCAGCAGCGATCGCAGTATTTTGATGAGTCATAATTGAGCAATATTTTCTGAGTTTATTATCTTTTATTCCTGTAATTTCTGCTCGCATGGCTACACCAATTCCACTCCATTTATCTGTTACAGAAGTCATCAAATAACTAACGCGAGAAAAGAATTCAATTCCTTTTTTACTTTCAATCCAAGCTGAAGGAAAAATATTTGCAGTAATCCAAGTTAAATGATTATATAAATCGGGTATAGAACCAAATTTTGTAATTACAGTTTTGACAGGAAAAGAATGAGCAAAGGTATAAGTTTCTGGAACATCAAACCAATAAACTCCCGTTTTCCCATAAGGTTGGGGAAATTCAATTATTTCTCTTTCTGTATAAGGTAAAATTTTCTGCCATTTACCATCAATCCAAGCTTCAAATTTTTCTCTTAATCCTAAAAAAGTGGTTCGCATCACAGTAATACCAGCACCACCAGAACCAGCGACAACATAACTTAAATGAATTTTTTCTG
>CAZLUP010000120.1:0-3696 GCA_964562685.1 uncultured bacterium | reverse complement strand
CATCGAGTAGCCATAATTCCAGACGATACAGATAGTAAAGAATTAAAGACTTGGGCGGATGAAGTGCTGGTGTTGGATCATCATAGGATTCAACAGCTTGACAGGGAGACTAGGAGACAAGGAGACGGGGAGAATATTTTGCAGATTCATCGGGGAGTTTTGACGGGGGAAATCTTAGATTTTGATAGTTTGGCTACTTTTTGGCTGGAACTTACCCAGGGTGCTTATGGTAAGGTGGTTCGGGCAAAGGGAATCTTCGATTTAGTGGACGGACAAATTTATTATGGTGATTTTATAGCAGGGAAATCGGAATTGGAATTCAAACCCTTAAATTTACCCCGTTGGTTAAATGGTAAACCAGATCGTCAAAGCGGTTTTGAAATCGTGGGTAGTAACTTAGATAAAGCTGAAATTGCCCAAACCGTCCGAGATTGCTGTGTTCCCGAATCGGCAATTAATTATTACCAACAACAAGTAAAAGAGTCTTTAGAAAGCGAACTAGAAGTAGAGGTAGTATGAAAATAGCAGTAATGTCCTGTATTCACGGTAATTATGCAGCTTTAGAGGCAGTTTTACTGGATATAGACCGCCAAAAAGCAGAAAAGATTTATTGTTTGGGGGATTTAGTGGGTTATGGTCCCTATCCCAATGCGGTAGTAGAACAAATTCGTTCTTTAGATATTCCCACCGTACAGGGTTGTTGGGATGAAGACATTGTAGAAGGATTAAATGCTTGTGAATGTAGTTATCCTTCCCTGTTAGCAGAAAAAAGAGGTAAAATTGCTCATGAATGGACTAATAAAAAGGTACATCCCGAAGTTAAAGAATATTTAGCACAACTACCCCATACCTATAAAGAAGATAATCTTTGTTTCGTACACGGTAGTCCTAGTAGCAACCACGAATATTTGTTACCCGAAATGGATGCTTTTACTGCTTTAGAAAGAGTCCTCTCCAGCGATGCAGATATCTTATTTTGCGGACATACCCACGTTCCCTATGTTCGCACTTTAGATTCTGGACAATTACAGGTTAAAGTTCGTCAACCTAATAAAAACGAACAACCTACCGTTAGTTTTAATACTCCCCTGAAACGAATTATTAATGTCGGTTCGGTAGGCGAACCCCGTCATGGTCGTCCCAATGCTACCTACGTTATTTATGATACGGAGACAGAAGCAGTAAACTTGCGAGAAGTGGAGTATGACTATCAAACAACCTGCGCTGCGATTTTAGATGCTGGTTTACCGCCTATTTTTGCTTGGCGTTTGGCTAAGGGCTTAGAATTTGCCGAGAAAGCCGACGATCCGACTCATGTTTGTGAGAGGTAAATAGTTTTGTTTTAAGCATGAATATCAAGTAACTTTAGCAAAATAGTGGCATAATCAAGATTTTAGGGTCAAAATAGGCTATGACTTCACTCATAATTACATTATTAAGATATCTTGTGGAGTCAACGCAAGTTCTGATGTTGCTTGAATTTTTATCTCGTCCATTAGTCAACAGAAAATCCATTCTTTATATATCAAAGAACTTAAGTGTTTAAAAGATGTAGATATTTCTTTTGAAGATAAAGCTGTAACTGCTATCTTGGGACCAAATGGACATGGAAAGTCAACTATATTACACGCTTTAACCTGTTGTTATCAGCCTATCGACGAAAATATAACAAGTAATTATAGATTTAGTGATTTTTTTCTTCCGAATACGGATGCTCAATGGCAAGGAAGCGAATTGACTTTGACGCATAGTTATAGAAATGGTAAAGAAAAATCCGAAAATTACACAGCAGTTTATAAAAAATCTGATAGATGGACTATATATGCTAGAAGACCCAAAAGGCACGTTTATTATATTGGTATTGATAAGTATATTCCTATAATTGAGTCTGAAAAACAAAAAACCAAAATTGAGTATACAACAACAACTCTTTCGGATGATTTAACAACCGCTCTTTTGAAAAAAGCTAGTAATATTTTTAACAAACAATATACTGCTTATAATAATCATAAGTCTCGTAAAGGTAAAACATATATTGGTGTAGAAAGTAATGGCACTCGCTATTCTGCGTTAAGCATGAGTGCAGGAGAACAAAAAGTTTTTCAATTGCTTGAAACTATTTTTAAAGCAGATAAATATTCTCTAATCTTAATTGATGAAATCGATCTTCTACTACACAATATAGCTTTAGAAAAATTATTAATAATTGTAGCCGAGAGAGCTAATGATAAAAATTTACAAATTGTATTTACAACACATCGCGAATCAATAGTCGAATTATTCGAGCTAATAAATATAAGACATATCGTCACAAAACCAGAGAAAACCTACTGTTTTAACGAAACAAAGCCAGACGCAATCCACAGATTAACAGGAAAACAAGAAAAGACTATAGAAATTTTTGTTGAAGATGATTTAGCCACTGCAATACTCAATAAAATAGTTAGTAGTCTCAGAATTAAAAAATATGTAAGTATCAAAAAATTTGGTGCTGCTGCTAATTGCTTTACTACAGTTGCTGGTCTTTTAATATCTAATGAAACTATTGATAATACTTTATTTGTTCTTGATGGAGATGTATTTATAACAAGTGAGGATAAACAAGAACAGCTTAAGAATGTTATTACTGGTCATGGAGTTAATATTGAATCTCATAGAAATAAAGCTCTACAACATATTAAACAATTAAAGCTTCCTGAAAATACTAAACCAGAAAAATATTTGCATGAGCTATTAATTAATATAAACAATTTAGATAAAGAAGAGTTTAAGGAAATACTTGAGGTTGCAAAGGAAATATCTTACCAACAAGATAGCCATAAATATTTGTCTGAAATAATTGAACGTCTTGGTTATGATAAGTCTGTTGGATATACAAAAATCATCGATCTCGTGTCTGCACATTGTCAAGATCAATGGCAAAGTTATATATCTGAAGTGTATACCTGGTTAAAAGAAAAAGTTCCAGAAGTCAGAGAATCAGATTAAATAATTGCAAAAACTTTAAAAATCTCACAATTCTAAAAATGAGATCGCATTTATAAAATCACCAACTACCGAAGTTGGTTAAATTCTTCTTCTGTAATTCCCATCTGCTTGAGTATTTCCTGAAATAACCAGCTACCAATTTCGGATTTACCATGAATAGGAATAGTTGTTGCTCTCCCGTCGGGATGTTTCCAGCGTGCATGAGATCCTTTTTGTCTGGCTTTCTTGAATCCAAGCTTCTTAGCAACTCTTTCTAATTCTTTCGCTAAGAAAAGCATTGGCAATAACCAATTCAACGTCTTGAGGAAGAAAACGCCCCATTTCTTGATATTCTTCTAATATCATGGCAAAAACATGCTCTAATTCTGCTCGTGCTGTTTCTGAAGTTTCACCCCAAGCGTGACAGCCTTCAATAGCGGGAACATAAGCCACAAAGGTATTATTATCATCGGGACGAATAACAATTGTGTAATCTTGCAGGGACTTCATTGGTTACTCAGTTAGTTGAAATATGTTTTTCATTATAGAGAAATTTAATAGATAAATTGGCGATCGCACTGATCGTTCTAATCCTGATGCTAAAAATCAATTACATTCTAAGAGTGAAATAGCTTTCTTTTTAATCAAATCGCGATCAACTTTTTCTTCAAGCTGATCGACAGTTAGTTTTCCTTCAAATGCTTCAAAAGAAGCCTCTTTAATTGCTCG
>CAZLUP010000119.1:0-4039 GCA_964562685.1 uncultured bacterium | reverse complement strand
TCGCCCTTACAGGTTTTTTTATCCTAACCTAAACCTAAATACGTAGTGCTATAGCTCTGCCAAGCTCAATCAATAAAAAAAGGGACTGATTTAGTCCCTAGCGAGCAAAATTAAGTCAAAACAATTCTTTATGCTTCTAAAGCAGCTTCTTCTTCCGCAGTAGGTTCGGCTTTAGAAGGGGGAACTATAGCAACAACAATCCGATCTGATTCATCTAAAGCAGTTACGCCTTTAGAAAGAACTACATCACCTACAGTCAGATTACTCCCAATCTCAAACTGAGAAATATTAATTTCAATAGATTCGGGAATATTTTCAGCAAGACAACTGATATTCAATTCAGTCATCATCTGTTCGAGAATACCGCCTTGTTTGATACCCGCAGCTTCACCAACAATTTTGATCGGAACAACTAATTCTAAAGTGCCATGAGCAGCAACAGAGAAAAAACTTAGATGATGAAGCATTTTTTTCCAAGGATGAACTTGTACTTCTCTAATTAAAGCTTTACCACTCCAAGGAAGTTCAGGAATACTTAGGTCAACCAAAGTGTTATTGACCGCTGCATTTTTCAATAACGTCTGTGCATCTTTGGCAGCTATGGTTAGAGAAACTGATTCAGTTCCATTGTGTCCGTATAATGCAGCAGGAATAAAACCTTCGCGACGCAAAGCATTGGGTTTGCTTCCTTCTGGTCTTTTTTGACATTCAACTGTAATTGACATACTTTTTTACCCAAAATTAATCACTAAAAAATTAACCAATAAAGTTTTTTAAGAATTAAGGTTGCTAGTTATTTAAAACAACCCTAAACTCTTTCTTCATTTCCCAGCAAGTATTTAAGTAATAGTTACTGGAGTCCCATTAGCATCTAGTAAAGCGCGTTTAGGACCGTGAATTGGATCTTCTACTATAATTGTTTGGTCGCGACTAGCACCCAGAGAGACAATCGCAATCGGGACTTCCATCAACTCAGCCAGAAATTTGAGATAATCTAATGCTTGTTGAGGTAAATCTTCTAAACTCCGACAATGAGTAGTTGATTGTTTCCAACCTGGTACAGTTTTATAAATCGGTTTACAATGAGCGAATAAGCTGGCATTGGTCGGAAAATGATCGCAAGTAGTACCGTCAATTTCGTAAGCAACGCAAACTTTGATTTCGTCTAGTTCATCGAGAACGTCTAGCTTGGTAATTGCTAAACAGTCTAAACCATTAATCCGAACGGCATAACGACCAATTACGGCATCAAACCAACCACAACGACGGCGACGACCTGTAGTTGTGCCAAATTCAGCACCGCGATCGCATAATAACTGTCCAATTTCACCGTCTAACTCTGTGGGAAAAGGACCTTCTCCCACTCTCGTGGTATAAGCTTTGGCTACACCGATGACTCGGTCAATAATAGTTGGTCCTACTCCTGCACCAACACAAGCACCCCCTGCGATCGGATTGGAAGAGGTAACATAAGGATAAGTCCCATGATCTAAATCTAATAAAGTTCCCTGTGCGCCTTCAAACAAAATATTTTTGCGTTTTTGCACTGCTTCATAGATTTTAAGAGAACTATCTATAATAAAAGAACGGAGTCGTTCCGCATATTGAAGATATTCAATAATTACTTCTTCTGGATTTAAAGGTGGTATATTATACAGTCTTTCTAAAATGACATTTTTATAATTGATTGTCCATTCCAGTTGTCGTCGCAGTTGGTCTGGATTAATTAAGTCTAAAACTCGAATTCCTGTACGTTCTGATTTATCAGCATAAGTAGGACCAATGCCTCTTCCTGTTGTTCCAATCCGATATTCACCTCTGCGCTCTTCCGATGCACAATCAATCAAACGATGATAAGGCATGGTTACATGAGCAGTTTGAGAAATAAACAGATTGTCAAAGGAAATCCCTAGAGCTTGTAACTGCTCCATTTCAGCGATCAACACTTGTGGGTCAATTACTGTCCCTGAACCGATGATACATTCTGTATTAGGGTATAAAATACCAGAGGGAATCAGATGTAGTTTGAAGGTTTGTCCTTGAACTACAACTGTGTGTCCAGCATTGACACCTCCTTGAGAACGTACTACGACATCTGCTGAACGACTTAATAAATCGGTTATTTTTCCTTTTCCTTCGTCACCCCATTGGGCTCCGATTACTATAACATTAGCCAAGGGTTTTTTTAAAGCTAAAGTTTACACAAACTATTATTATCATCATTTTTGCCGAACCCTGTCAACTTTTATTTGCTGGTTTTTTGGAATTATCTAGAAAGCTAAACCAGCAGAAGCACTGAAAGTTCTTCAACAAGAATTCTTTGTTTTAGTTGTAAAAAATACCACCATTAATTAAATAAGTAGCTAAAATGGTAGTCAAAGAGTTTAGACTAGCTAATCTTCTTTGTTATTTACGAAATCGAATTCAGTTTATAAATTATTTTATGGAATCTAGCGAGCGATCGCCTAATAACCTTGAATCTCCTCATCATAGATGGGCAGGGGTATTAGGCACAGTTGTTGCTATTATGACCCTAATTTTACCTTTGTTGGTAATTGCCTATTACTCTCCTTTTAGTAGTAATGCCGAACCCTTACCAGAACAAATACGCTCGTTACCAAATACGGAGAATTAAGCATTAACATTGAAGCAAACTTAAATAATAAACCTGATAGATTTCCATGACCTAGCAGCTAACTCATCCCAGAATTTAACCAGGCTGAATTGAATAATAGCAATAATTCCGAAATTTAAGTTGAGCGAGCTAAATTACTTTAGTTGATTCAAACTATTTTTCTTCAGAAAAGTTACCATTGACTGAGCCTAATTGATGACGGACATCGTCAATTGCTAAGTTTAATTGGGCAATTTTGTCTTCTAAGCTACGCCGAGATTGTTCAATACTGTCTTCGGTAGTAAATTGGGGTTGTTTACTCACGTCCAAAACATCTTTTTCGCCTGAAGCTCTTGAAAAATTTTCACTCCGAGAAGCTAACAAAGTGCCGAGTACACCACCAAGCGCGCCACCAACAATTGCACCTAAAAGAAAACCGCCACCGAAATTATCTTTTTGACTCATAATTGTTGCTCACCTCTATTTTATTTTCCGCAGATTTAAGAATTTTTGTAATTTAAGTAATTAAAATAACTAAATTATTTGACTTTTATTTTTAGAATAGCTCTACTTAGTTAAGTTCCAAACGCGCGATCGCCTGCATCTCCTAAACCAGGGACAATATAACCACGATTATTCAGACCTTCATCAATAATAGCGGTATAGATATTCAAACTGGGATATTGTTCACTTAATTTTTTTAAAGCTGGGGGAGCAGTCACAACCGAGACAATTCTAACCAAACTAGGATCTATCCCCCGTTGGGTTAAAATTTCCATTGCCATTATAATTGAACCACCAGTAGCCAACATTGGTTCAAGAATTAAAATTCTGGTTTGAGGATGAAATTTTTCTGGTAATTTGTTTAGATAGCAACTTGGTTCAAGAGTTTCTTCGTTACGAACTAATCCTAAATGATAAGTTGAAGCAATCGGTAAAATATGTTGCACTCCATCCAGTAACGCTAAACCTGCACGCAGGATCGGTACAACTCCAATTGGGACTTCTGGATCGATCAAAGTTGCATCTGCTGTAGCTAAAGGAGTTTGTAATGTTGTTGTCATTGTTGGTAACCAGGTTCGGGTTGCCTCATAACTTAACCAACGTCCTAATTCAGTCATCGCGGTTTTAAACAACACAGAGGGAGTTCCAGCATCGCGAGCAACAGCTAACCAATGTTTAATTAAGGGGTGTTCGGGAACATAAACTCGCAATTGTAAAGTCATAAAGGCGATCGCTATAGATTAAGAGGCAAAATTGAGCTAACTTAGTCTCAGTTGACTAGCGTAGCTTCGACACGGACATCTCACGGTGGCGAATTCAATTCGCCACCCATGTCCTCCTGATCATAGCCTGTTTGGAGGTCATCAGTACACCGCGCTAGTCCGCTCATCTGGAGCGATTTAAATTCAAATCTGGAATTAA
>CAZLUP010000118.1:0-4054 GCA_964562685.1 uncultured bacterium | reverse complement strand
AGTTCGCTTTCATCCCTTCGGAAATCCGAGGGACTTCTCGCTCACAAAAGTTAAAATTTCAAGTCAAAAGCTTTAAATTGATTGTGGCAAGCAATAATCGTAAGTCTAACGTTAAGATTTTAGATTACAAAAGTTTCTACTCGATTGCAATTATGTAAAGATGCTTTAATACTAAAATATTCTCCTTCTTCCCCACTAAAAAGAAATTCAATTGTTTCAGTATGATGAGCTTGCGCTTGCATTATCGGAGTTTCTTGTTGGTTCAAGACAAACACTTCTAGTCCTTGAGGAAGATAAGTATTCTGATTGACAGGATAAATTTTTACAGAAATATCTTTTTCTTCGTTGGCAAGAGGACTGATATTTAAAATTAAAGCAAGAGAAAGTTTTGGCAACCCATTATCGCTATCAAGCAATGGATTTAACTCTAAAATTTTAAAACGACTCACTCCCGATAAAAGATGTTCTTTTTGTGATTGGAGTTGCTCTACACTTCTAAATGCCATAATTTTTGTTGGTATTAATAACTCTTCCATGGGTTGCCAATCAGTTTCCAAGATTCCTTCTAACCATCTACTTAACTTAATTGGTTGAGTTGTTGTAGGTTGATGCGCCGACAAGAGAGCTTTTTTGGTAGGTGCTACGTTTGAATATCTTGCAGATAGTGTTTCTGAATGATTAACTTGTTTGAGTTGGCTTAAATAGTAAGGTAGACAATCAAGGGATTGTAGTTGATTTAAAGCGAGTCGATGACTTGGAACTTGAGTCACAAACCCCAATAAAGTTGCTTGTCTAAGCGATTCGTGAAATTGTAAGATAATGTAGGCAATTCTGTCTGAACTAACTTCAGCGGGAATTTCAAGCCAATGCTGATCTGGTAATACAAAAAGGCATTCTATTTTACCACAATTAATTACATCTAAATCAGCTATATTCATTAAACTTTGGAGTAAAGGATTCCAACTGTCGCTGGTTTCTAAACTAGTTTCCCAGCCTAGATAATTTATATAGTTATTTACTGCATAAACTGCCAAAGTATTTAAATAAATTTGCTTGGCTTTTTGAGGATTTGATTGATGGTAACTAAACTGCTCTGCTTGAGTATGAGCAGTTAAAGATAGAGAAATTTTAATTGTCAACGCATCCGTCATCATCTTTAACATCGTCAGAATTTAGTTCAACTTTGTAATTCTTGTTTTAATAAAGGAGCAAGTTTTTGGCAGGAACGTTGATAAAAACTACTTAAGGTAGAAACAGTAAGCTGAAAATTTTCTGCTATTTCTTCCCAACTATATCCATTGAATTTAGCCAAAGCGATCGCTCTAAAATTAGCATCTGGTCGATTTCTAATATGAATTTGGCTAAATATTTGATTAGCATCTTCTTCAATGTATTTGTAAAGTAATTCGGATAATAATGGTGATATTTCTGGCTGATTAATAGTTTCTAAATCTGTTATAGTTGGTAATTCTTTAGTCTGCCAATGATTAAATTTACGACGGCATTCAATAATCGCTTTTTCTAAACGAAAATTGACCCAATTCATAAACTTCCCTTTGCCTCTTTCTGGATCATAAAGCTCTATATGTAAACATACATAAGTCAAAGTGATTACTACTGCCTCTTCATAAAGCAATTGATAAAATTGGGGGGCAAAAGTTTCTTGATAAGGTCGACACAATCTACCTGATAACTGAATTGCCTTAATTAGTTCTGTTAAAGCATAGCTTCTTAATTCACTTTCAGGAGGTGTTTTTTGAGCTTCCAGTCCTAGTTGTTTAAGTTTTTCATCAGTTAAAATTGCTTTAAAGGCTTGTTGTTGTAATTTTTTTTTCCAGTTATTAATGTTAATTTTATCTAATTTACATTGTAATCTATCTTGAGTAATATTTTGAAAAATTTGCTGTTTAGCTTGGTCATAAATTTCTTGGTAAATTCCCCATAAATTGCCGTTGAAATGACGACAAATAGGGCGAGAACGCAAAATTAACTCAACCATTCTAGCAATTAATAATTGTTGCTGAGAAAATAATTTTTTTGAATGTTGTAATTCAAAAAGCAGTTCTTTAAGTAGCTCGTCACTACTAGAAAATTGCTCGCTCTCAAAACCTATCATTTGAGAAAACTTTGCCTACCTAAAAAAAATTGTTAGCTTAATTAGAAACACTTCTTATGTTTAACTCTGCTTGGCTGATGAAAATTTATGCTTTTTTTTACAAAACTTAATGATTAAGTAATTAGTGAAAACTTACTAAGATTAGTCTTGTTACCATAAAAAAGATTAATCAATATCTAACTAAAGTTTGAAATGGTACAAACTCCTCAAAAAAAAACAACCAAAGAACTAACAACATTAGCAATCGATTTAATTCGCCAACATGGTTGTGAATATGGTGAAATTAGAATTTGTAGTTATCGTCATCAAAGCTTAACAGCCAGAGATCGTTCACTTCGTAATTTGACTGACGATGTTAGTTCCGGGTTTGGGGTGCGAGTTTTATTAAATGGTTCATGGGGATTTGCTGCCTCTCCTCGTCAAAGTCCTGAAGAAATCACGAGAATTGTCAATTTAGCTGTAGAAATTGCCCGCGGAAGCCATTTAACTCAACAAGAGCCAGTTAGATTAGTTCCCGTTGCAGCTTATCAAGACCAATATACCACTCCGATCGCTCTCGATCCTTTTGAGATTTCCATTGCAGAAAAAGCAGAGTTATTATTAACTATTAACGATCGCTTGTTAAACTATAGCGACCAAGGAATTAAAAAAGCTTATTCTTTCCTGCGTTTTACCAAAGAAAACAAAATTTTTGCTTCGACGGAGGGTTCTTTAATCGAACAAACTATCTATCGTAGTTATCCTGGTTTTGGTTGCACTGCGATCGCTGCTGATGATGCCCAAGGGCGTAATTATGAACGTCCTCCCCTCAATATTGGTTACGAACATATAGACAAGGAAGATTTATTAAATAATATTGATCGAGTTGCCCAAGAAGCGATCGCAAAAGTTCATGCCCCAGAATTGACGACTGATACTCGTACCACTCTAATTTTAAAACCAACTAATCTCTTTTTAACTATTCATGAATCAGTAGGACATCCGACCGAATTAGACCGTGTTTACGGTTATGAAGCGAATTTTGCTGGAACTAGCTTTGCTACTACGGATAAATTAGGCAAGCTGCAATATGCTGCGCCTTGGGTCAATTTTGTTGCGGACCGCACTCAACCAAACGGACGCGCTACGATGGCTTATGATGATGAAGGTGTACCAGCACAACAATGGTATGTCGTCAAAGATGGCATTCTCAATGATTATTTAACTGACCGAGAAACTGCTTACAGATTGGGACGGGATAGTAGTAATGGTACTGCCTATGCAGATAGTTGGTCTAGTGTACCGATGGTGAGAATTCCCAATTTAGGCTTAGAACCAGGAAAACCAGGAGATAGTTACACTGCTACTTTAGCAGAAATGATTGCTGATACCGAATCAGGAATTTTAATTGATGGCATTGGTAGTTATTCTATCGATCAACAACGACGTAACTTTCAATTTGGTGGTGATGCTTTCTGGAAAATTGAGCAAGGCAAAATTGTCGGGATGTTAAAAAATGTTACCTACCACAGCATGACTACCGACTTTTGGAATAGTATCGACGCGATCGCGCCAGCCTCAGAATGGGAACAATGTGGAACTAATATGTGTGGTAAAGGCGAACCGATGCAAATTGCTCAAATGACTCATGGATGCGTTCCTGTCAGAGTTAGAGATATTAAAGTCGGCAGAAGTTCTTAAATGGTTGCTCGTGACATTGCATTAGATTGGTGATTAATTTGTTTGAGACAATTTCATTTCGGCAGCAGAGGCGCATCCGCAATTGCTAATTATTGGTAAATCTTTTCCTAGGGGAATTTTCATAAATTTTGAGGGCTAGCTCT
This sequence comes from uncultured bacterium, assembly GCA_964562685.1. Lineage (GTDB taxonomy): Bacteria > Cyanobacteriota > Cyanobacteriia > Cyanobacteriales > Xenococcaceae > Stanieria. Next base: position 115 of record CAZLUP010000118.1, on the reverse strand, counting down.
AATTCATAAATTCATAATTGACAAATCTTATTTCAAAAAATAGCATATATGTAAAATAAGATTTAACAGAAATGTCGGGCTAAGTCCCACGCCATAAAGCGAGGCGGATATATCG
>CAZLUP010000117.1:0-4237 GCA_964562685.1 uncultured bacterium | reverse complement strand
TTCTTTGAAAAACAATTGCTCAATTAATTAATATTTTTGCAGGAGGTCTAATATATTATAGAAATAATTTATGAAAAGCAAGAAGAACATACTGTAGCTAATCCTCAACTTATAGCTTCAATTGATATAGGAGTTAATAACTTAGCTACTTTAACATCAAATCAATTAGGAGCTACTCCTATTTTGATTAACGGAAAACCGCTCAAAGCTATTAACCAATTCTATAATAAGACTAAAGCTAAACTTCAAGCTCAACTTAAAGGTAAAGCACAAACTTCTAAAAGAATACAAAGACTTACTAATAAAAGAAATAATCAAGTAGATAATTATTTACATCAAGCTAGCAGATGGATTATTAACTACTTAGATAAAAGAGGAATTAGTAAGTTAATTGTAGGTAAAAATCCTTTATGGAAGCAATCTATAAATATAGGTAAAAAGAATAATCAAACTTTTTTATCTATTCCGCACTGTAAATTTATAGATATGTTGATATATAAAGGAAAATTAAAAGGAATAGAAGTAATTTGTGTAGAAGAAAGTTATACTTCTCTAGCTAGCTTTTTAGATTTAGATGTAATACCTACTTATACAAAGAATGATAAAACTAAATATAGTTTTAGTGGAAAAAGAATAAGTAGAGGATTATATAAATCTAAATCAGGTAAAAAGATATCATCAGATGTTAATGGTAGTTATAATATACTACGCAAAGTAATCTCAACAGCTTTTGGCCAAGGGATAGAGGGCGTTGTAGTTCGTCCAATTAGTGTAATACCTAATAAAACTACTAAATATAGTCAAATATTTTATTGACTATATTTTTAGTAACTATTTTATGGAAATAGTTATGACTGGTTAAAATCATGGAAATTCTCATGCTTTCTTCAACCTTTCCTTATCCACCCACTAAGGGAAGGAAGCAGTTAAGAACATTTCACCTGTTAAAACAGCTTAGTAAAACCAACTCAGTCACTCTCGTAAGTCAACCAGCAGAAGATGTTTCTGAAGAAGAAATTGAATATTTAGAAGAACAAGTAGCACAATTAATAACTTTTGCTCCTTCAACCGCTTCAGAAAAGGTGGGAATTCTTGACAAAGCTAAACGATTAGGAACATTTATTCAACAGGGAATTCCGCCTCAAATTCTCGATAAATATTCTCCTATTGTTCAAGAATGGCTTGATAGCGCAGTTGCAGATGATCAATTTGATGTAATTTGTTGTCAAGATAGCAATGATGAAATTTATATTCGTCCTCAATGGCGAGAACAAAAAGGAATAGTTTTAGATATTCATATTTCCGAATCTGGTAAATATAAACAACAGCCACATACCAAAACTCCAGAAAAAGATCAGTTTAATTTAGGATGGCTAAGACGCTACGAACAAAATTATTTAGAAAAATTTAGTACCATTGTTACCCTGACTTCTATAGATCGTCGTCTGCTTAAAGAATTAAACCCAGAAAGCCAGATTTTTGTTATTCCTAACGGAGTCAATTTAACTCAATTTCCTCGGCGTATTACCAATCAAGGTGGACAAAGGCTTGTTTTTGTCGGTAAGATGGACAATCCTGCCAATATCGATGCTGCCTGTTTTCTTGCCACGGAAATTTTTCCTGCCATTCGCCAACGCTATCCCGAAGCTACTTTAGAATTGGTAGGGGCAAACCCCACCGAAGAAGTCTTGACACTAGACTCACTGCCAGGAGTGAGAGTTACGGGAGAAGTAACTTCTGTAGTAGAATATCTACATTGGGCAACAGTTTGTGTAGTCCCTATCCGTAAAGGATTTGGTTTAACAAATCGTACCTTAGAAGCAATGGCAGCAGGAGTACCTGTTGTCGGTAGCGATCGCGCTTTATCTGGATTAGAAGTTGATGGTTCAAATGTACCTTTGAGGGCAATGCGGGCAAATACTGTTGAAGAGTACGTTTATGCTATTGGTAGACTCTTTTCCGAACCAAAGTTACGAGAAAAACTATCGGAAAACGGGCGGTTTTTAGTAGAGAGCGAATACACTTGGGAAAAGGTAGGTCAAAAATACGAACAAGTATTACTTGAAGCTTGCCAGCAATCAACCTAAGTGTTACTAAATTAATTTTTATGTCACAAATAGCTGCCATTATTTGTACTCATAATCGAGACCGATATTTGGGGGCTGCTATTGATAGCTTGCTACAACAAGATTATCCAGATTATGAAGTAATTGTCGTCGATAATGCCAGTAGCGATCGCACTTCGGAAGTAGTTCAATCTCGTTTGGGCGATCCTCGGCTTAAATATATTTATGAACCAGTCTTAGGATTATCCGTCGCCCGTAACCGAGGCGCAACGGAAACTGAAGCGGAAATTTTGGCTTATCTCGATGATGATGCAGAAGCCTCTCCCCAGTGGTTAAGAGAAATCGTTATTGCCTACCAAAATAATGAGAAACTTGCGATCGCAGGAGGTAAAGTAACTCTGATTTGGCCTGAAGGAATTCAGCCTCCTAACTGGATTTCAGAGGAATTGGCAGGAGGTTTAGGGGCTTATGATCTTGGCAATGAAGTCATTTATCTTGAAGATCCCAATCTTACCCCCCGTGGCTTAAATTATTCTCTCCGTCGCAGCTTTTTAGAACAAATTGGTGGGTTCGATCCGAACTTAGGCAGGGTAGGAAAAAACTTGCTGTCTAACGAAGAATTGTTTATGACAGAGTTAGCAATTGCCAAAGGATGGCAAGTCGCCTATCTTCCCAATGCGATCGCAGCCCATAACGTTTCCCCTGAAAGACTTAAACCTGGTTGGTTTCTCAGTCGCAGTTGGTGGCAAGGCATTAGTGAATGCTATCGGGAGGAAATAGCTGGTAGAACTGGACTAGTGCAGTTTAATCGCGGAGGAGAAAGATTGATTAGGGGATTGTATAAAACCGTCAAATATTTTAGTAATCCTGCCCTCCGTTTCGATAACTTCGCCTACGCTTACGGTCAAATCGGCTATTTAAAAGCAGTGGTGCAAAATATGTTGCATCTTTCTAGCTGGTCAGAAAAAAGGTAGAGACGTAACATGTTACGTCTGTACAAAAGTAAAAAATATAGATAATTATTATGAAAAAAGCCTTAATTTGTGGAATATCGGGGCAAGATGGAGCATATTTAGCCAAATTATTGCTAGAAAAAGGCTATGAAGTCTACGGTACTTCTAGAGATGCTCAAATTTCTTCTTTTCGCAATCTACTGCGGTTGGGGATACGCGATCGCATTAAATTTGAATCTCTTGTTCCTACGGATTTTCGCAGTGTGTTACAAGTAATTTCCAAAGTTAAACCCGATGAAATTTATAATTTGGCAGGACAAACTTCAGTTGGACTTTCTTTTGAACAACCAGTCGAAACCTTAGAAAGCATTGCTACGGGTACGCTGAATTTTTTAGAAGCAATTCGCTTTACTCATGCGCCGATCAAATTTTATAACGCTGGTTCGAGTGAATGTTTTGGGGATATTGGTGGATTTCCTGCCGATGAAAATACCCCCTTTCGTCCCAGAAGTCCCTACGCTGTAGCCAAAGCAACGGCTTTTTGGCAAGTAGCTAACTATCGCGAAGCTTACGATATTTTTGCTTGTTCTGGCATCTTATTTAACCACGAATCCCCTCTAAGACCCCAAAGATTTGTCACGCAAAAGATTATTGCTGCTGCTTGTCATATTGCCAAAGGCAACCAAGAAAAACTTCAGTTAGGTAATATGTCTGTTAAACGAGATTGGGGTTGGGCGCCCGAATATATCGAAGCGATGTATTTAATGTTGCAACAATCACAACCCGATGATTATGTTATTGCCACGGGAGTAAGTTCATCTTTAGAAGAATTTGTTGCCGAAGCTTTTAATTGTGTTGGTTTAAACTGGCGCGATCATGTAGTTACTGATGCTAGTTTACTACGTCCTACCGATCTAGCCATCAGCCAAGGCAACCCTGCTAAAGCCAAGGAAAAATTAGGTTGGCAAGCAAAATATAAAATGCCCGATGTCGTCAGGATGATGGTTGAAGCGTTTTAACGTTGTTTGTCTTTTGTCCTTTGTCTTTTGTTGTTCGTAATTAATAACCAATGACCAATGACTAATGACTAATAACCAATGACCAATGACCAATGACCAATGACTAATAACTAATAACCAATGACCAATGACTAATAACTAATAACCAATGACCAATAACCAATGACCAATAACCAATGACCAATGACCAATGACCAAT
>CAZLUP010000116.1:0-4461 GCA_964562685.1 uncultured bacterium | reverse complement strand
ACAGGGAAATTATACTGTTGAACGTTTGATGTTTAATTAAGTGGAGCTACTTAGAAATAAAGCCAGAAAAAGGGAACGCGCACTAAGACACTTAATCTCGCTCCGTGCCATTTTAAGTGAGGTTTCAAGGTTTGACGGAGCAAGCTAATATTATTCATAGGGTTTCTGTTCAAGTGTGATTACTTTTTTGTCCTGTACTAAGATTATTATTATCAACTCAAATAAATTTGTAATTTTTGTTTAACCTCTTCCCAACTTTCTATCTCAATTTCTCCTAAATACTTAATCAATCTTCTTTTGTCAAAAGTATTGGGTTCGATTGCGATAACCGTACTATCCTTATCCAAACCATTATTTGGCGTAGCTTTTAGCTGAACCACTACAGCAGCAAGTTGAGGATTAGTTATTACCTGAGAAGTAATTGGTAATAAAGTTACTTTTTTCCTAACCTTATTAAAATCAGAGCCTGAAATAATTAATCCTGGTCTAGTTTTTTTTATCTCAGTTCCAATTGACGGCTCAAAATTCACTAACCAGATACTTCCTTGTCGATAATCGCGCACTCTTGTTCCTCTTCCGTCCAACCAAGATCGAGTTCATCTAATAACTTCGCTCCCTCTAACATCTTTGATTTAGTTTGAGCAATAATTTCTTTTTCAATTAGATGACTAATTAAAGCACTGCGGTTGGTTATATCGGCACTACTAGCGATTAATCGATCTATTTGTTCTAACTTACTTTGATCCAAATAAATAGATATTTTTGCCATAGCATAATTTATCTGACTTTTTATCTTACCTATAGTAGCATAAATTGACACTTCCCACTCATAAAATGCGGGAAATCACAACAAATCAACTTATCCCTTTTTTGTCACTCTCCGAGGTTGGGCTATCAAAACTGGAAATTGGCTATCATCTGATCGTCCTCTTAAAATTAAAAAACATGGATGACAGCAAGCGAGTATTTTTAGCTATAGTTTCGATTATCTTCGCTCTATTCTTACTGATTTAGATTTAAAATTTGATGACTTTTGCCACTCTTTACAATTTTTGTCCTGTACTTAGCTCTACTTAATTGTTAATTCAATTCCTCGAATGGAATAATCTAATAATTCTATGGGATGCATTAATTTAATTTCTTTCCCTTGAATTTGTAAATGCTTGATAATTTGTAGTGAACATCCAGGGTTAGCAGAAGCAATTAAATCTGCACCAGTATTAACTAAATTTGTAACTTTTTGTTGTCCTAATTCATCAGCTACTTCTGGCTGCAACATATTATAAACACCTGCACTTCCGCAACACAAAGCAGCATCAATTGGTTCTTTTAAAATAACTCCTGGAATTTGTTTTAATAATTGACGAGGTTGTAAACTAATTTTTTGTCCGTGTAATAAATGACAAGCATCTTGATAAACTATGTTTAATTTTTCTTGAGTTAAAGGTGATAATTTGGCAGTCAATCCAACGGTTGCTAAAAATTCTTGTACGTCTTTGACTTTGCTTGCAAATTCTTGAGCTTTATCTTTGTATTCTGGGTCGTCTGCTAAAATATGACCGTATTCTTTTAAGGTGTGTCCACAACCAGCAGCATTAATAATAATTGCATCTACTTTAGTATCAGCAAAACTATCAATCATTTGTCTAGCTAACTGTTTTGCTTGGTTTTCTTGTCCTTGGTGAGCAGGTAAGGCAGCACAACAACCTTGACTTTTAGGAATAATTATTTCGCAACCATTGGCTGATAAAACTCTAATAGTGGCTTGATTTACTGAATCAAAAAATAATCTTTGGACACAGCCTAAAATCATTCCAACTCGATAGCGTTGTTTACCTTGAGCAGGAATAATTTCTGGAATATTATCTTGCAATGAATCAACAGTAATTGCGGGTAAAATTGATTCCATTGCAGCTAATCTTGGTGATATTTTATTAAGGATTTTGGTTTGACGAACAAATTTTTGTAAGCCTAATTTTTGATAAAGCCATAAAGAAGGTAAGAAAGGTCTTAAACGATTAGGATAGGGAAAAAAATTAAAAATTAAAGTTCTTATTAATCGATCGCTTAAATTACGGGGTTGGTTTCTTTCGACTTGAGGACGAGTAGCAGCAATTAATTGATCGTATTGTACTCCTGAAGGGCAAGTAGTCACACAAGCTAAACAACCTAAACAAGAATCAAAATGTGGAGAAGTAGCATCATCGATCGCAGCTTCTCCTTGATTAATCGCATTCATTAAATAAATTCTACCTCTAGGAGAATCCATTTCTTTGCCAATAACGCGATAACTAGGACAAGTAGAAAGACAAAAACCACAATGGACACAGGTATCAATTAATTCTTGTTTGGGAGGGTTTTTTTGATCGAAATTATTAGTCATTGGGTAAGGTTTAATTGCTGATTATTAATTGTTAATTCTTAATTGACTATTAATTAAATTCCGCCGACAAATCGACCAGGATTTAAAATCTGATTGGGATCGAATTTTTGTTTAATTGTTTGCATCATCTTGAGTGAATTACCGTTATATCCCCACACATCTAATTGTTGTTTAGTTGATTTTGGTGCAGTCAAAATGGTTAGAAAACCACGATTTTGTTCACAAAGCGATCGCATTTTTGATAACATAACCAGATCTTCCTGTTCTAACTGCCAATGTCCTAAACCACTACCAAGATGAATCATTGCCAACCCATCAGTTAAACTAGATAGTAACTTCACTGCTTGATTGGGTACTATTCCTATTTTGCAAATAATTGCCTCCTGGGAGGAAGGGATACGGATGATTTCTGATAATCTTTGCCATAAGTCAGACTCATCTCCATCTTGGTAGTAGCTAACTCGTAAATTTAATTGTTGCGCTATTTCTGCTAATTGACTCGATTGTTGAGCAATACTAGCAGTAATCGTTTGAAATCTAACTATTAACCCCATTTCCTTGCTAATTCCCAAGCGATTCATCGCATAACTAGAAATTAAATCTGCTTTAGTAGGAGTTAAACTAGAATTGCGTAAAGTTTGTGCTGCTTGAGTAAGACGATCCGCTTCTCCTGTTAACACCATCGTTTGGGATGCCTCGGGTAAAGGATAAGTTCGGAAGGTTACTTGAGAAATAATTCCTAAAGTTCCATAAGAACCAGTAAATAGCTTCATTAAGTCATAACCAGCTACATTCTTAACAACTCTTCCGCCTGCTTTGGCAATCTCGCCATCAGCACGAATCATAGTTAATCCCAAAACCAGATCTCGAATACCACCGTAACGTTGTCGCCAACTACCTGTATCTGCGGTGGCAACAATACCACCAATCGTAGCTTGTTGAGGGAAAGCTGGGTCTATTGGTAGAAATTGTCCAGTTTGTGCTAGTTTTTCTTGTAAATCTGTTAATTTGACTCCTGCTGCTACAGTAACAGTCAAATCACCAACTGCATGATCGATAAAGGGGTTACATTTTTGCGTACTAATTACTAGATCGATCTCTGTAACTAACCCACCCCAGTCTAATTTACTTCCGTTACCACAAATGAGAATGCACCATTGTTGCTGTTGTGCTTGTTTGACTATTTCCGATAAAGTTTCTACTGTTTCAGGAAAAGCAAGATAGGTTGAATCTGTAATAGCAACACCTACTTGTTGGAGTTTAGCTTGCCAATTAGAATTAGCTTTGCTTAACGCTATTAATTCAACCGAGGAATTGAGTAGAGATGGCAATTGTGCGATTGCATTAGTCATCTGAGTTGAGAGTTAAACTTACAAAGAAATCATATTGAAAATCTTAACGCGATCAGTCTTTTCATTTTGACGAAATTTAAATTAAAACTTAACTCTAGGAGAATTCAGAAGTTAGATGTTGAAATTGCAACTCGTTATATTTATTTAATTAAAGAATAATTTTTACTTGATTCGACTTTCAATTTTTTTAGTTTTTTGGCAATGAGCAAACAATAATAAAAAGCAATAATAAATGCTCCTTCGGCAAAGATTTTGGGAATTTCTTCTATTGTGGTAAACCAATGATGAGTATTATTTAATTGTTCATAATTTTCGATCCAGGGGGATAGAATTGCTCTATTATGACTAAGCATATCTAAAAAAATAGTCAAAAAGCTTAAACTAAATCCTGTTATAAACCATCTGAAAGCTGAAATAAATTTTTGAAACTCATTATACTAAAAATACTGTTAATTTTAATGAGAGTCTCTTTTTCATTGATTGATTAAATTAGATTACAACTGACAACTGTTTTATTTATAGCAATTCTCATACTCATGAGGTACAGTAACAGCAATGAGTAAACCAGTTACGAATATCATCTTTTGTTACTTTTAACATTGCATCGGTTATGGCATTGATTAAATCTTTGTAAGTTCTAGCTTTCACTTTTTTTAAGATTGCTTTAACTTTTGACGAAGTGAACGCAAGCCCTGGCTTTTCAAGCCAGGGTACTGTTCACGAAGT
>CAZLUP010000115.1:0-4674 GCA_964562685.1 uncultured bacterium | reverse complement strand
GCTTAAGTCAACCATCTCATTTTAAGCCTTTTGGCATTACGCATTCACCAATACCGGATGATCTAAAGCCAAACCAATTCGATTCATTGTCTGATGAATGCAATCGCGCATCTCTGGAGTAATATAACCCCGACGTGCAGCTAAAGTTGCTGATAATGCCATGTCGATATTGACTGATTGACCGTGATAAATTGGTACTTTGGGAGCAAGTTCTAAAGTCGGACTCCAAGTATGTCCGTAAGCAATTACCCGATCTAAATCTAGTTCGTGGAGATTGGGTACTTCCAATTCCAACATTTTTTTAATCGCTTCGTAAGTTAGTCGGTGAGCAATTTCTCTTAATTCAGGAGAGCCATTTACATAACCAAAATGCGTTTGAAGCAATTCTTTTCCGTACTCTTCTAACCATTCAAAAATTTGCTCGTGTCCGACTACAGCAATTTTAACCAACTCTGCCATTCCATTACGAACTTGGGCGGTGGGTAAAGTCTTGAGAAAAGAAAAGTCGAGGATTACTTTTTGGGAAGCGTGATATGCACCAAGACGATTTTTGAGTTTTTTATGATTAACTGCAACTTTAATTGCTACAGAAGCATCAATCAAACCAATCAGAGTAGTAGGGATACGGATATAGTTACTACTACGACGGTAAGAAGCACAAGCAAAACCAGTGACATCGGTAATTAAACCACCGCCAACTACTAAAACTGGTTCTTTTCTGACTAAACCAAACTCAGCAAAGACATCAATAATTTTTTCTAAAGTCCGCAGACTTTTATCGGGTTCAGTAATTGTAATCGGAAAAGCAGTCAGTTCAATTTGATAATGCTGAAAATAAGTCTGAATTTGCTCTTGGTAGAGTTGGTAAACCTTGGCATCAATCACCATCAAACATCGTTTAAACGGCTGGTAACAATCAGCTAATTCCTGATTTTTAGGATTAAATACGCCATCTACATAAAGTAAGTCGTACTCAATTTTTTCGTAACCTTCGACATGAAATAACTTATTTGTAGCAACAAACTTTGCTTCAATTTGACTCATTGTTTCTATTTTCTTCTATTAGTAATGACAAAATATTTTTTGTTAAGTTAATTGGTCAACTAATCGCTATAAAAAACTTTTAGTCGCACAAATTTGTTAGTTTACTTAAGCAAACTAATCTAGCTCGAATCAGGTAATTTTATTGTTAAAAAATTACAACAATTACCGATAATACCTTTTATGTATTTAACAAATTCTCTTGGAATATTTTTGTTGTTTCAGACAATACTCCTATTTCTCTATGACAAACTTATGAGATTGAACGGGGCTTAATGAATGGAGAATAATAGCAATTACTTAGAAAACCATTACAACTTAGTCAAATCAGGTCTAGTAATTATTGAATTGTTTAAATTATTAAGGTGATTTTCTTGCTCTAACACAAATTAGCTAGATTACAAGAAAATAAATTTAAAATTCAGGCTTAGACATAATTAAATACTTAATTGTAATAGTTGACAGCGCAAATTAATGGCTATAGATAGAGTAACAATTTACTAAAATAAAGTCTACCCAAAAAGAAAGAAAATAAGAAATGAGCAGACAGATTTAACCTAAGATTGATTCTCTATTGGTTAATAAAAATGATTCATTGAACTAAGAGCAGTTTACTATTTTAATTACATCTATCAAAAGTTTGATCTCAAGTTCAGTTGAATACTTAATAAAAACCAGATGGCGCATCTAAAGCATACGCGAAACTTTAGTTGATACAACATGGTACGTCGTCGTTTACAACAAACGGGACAATCTTTGAAATGTCTTGATCCTGGTGGGATTGCCAGGGCTACTACATGATTGTTGCGGGTAAAGCTAAATATCTCTTGATGAGTATTTTTTCTTATGACCTAGTACGCGAACGATGAGTGAATAAGTTGCCTTAATTTTTTTGTGCTTTACTGGGATGGTTTGTTTGAATTTGAATTACAATGAATCGTCACAGTTGGACAATTTTTTGTTTAGCTTATCTAGTAGGTTTACTATCTACAGGTTGGTTGACTTTTTCTGATGCTGAAGTAGCGAAAGAAAGTTTAATTAAAGTTGGAATTGGATTGGGCGGATTGACTTTAATATCTGCTTGTATTATTGGTCGTTATGTCAGTGTTCGTTTGAGAAAAAGTTTTTGGTTAGAGGTTTTTATTATTGCGATTGTAGCTGTAATTTATTTTCAAATCAGAGTACCTCAACCAAGTGTTAATGATATTAGTAATTTACTTCAAGGAAATAAAAGTCAGATAGTAATTGTTTCAGGAAAAGTTTTAACTGAACCAAGATTAACTAGTGATGAAAAAGCTAAGTTATGGTTAAAGACAACTGAAATAGAAACAGAGAAAAAAAGTAAGCAAGAAATTACTGGTAAGTTATATGTAACTTTGCCTTTGTTACAAGCAACTAGTCTTTATCCTGGTGAAAATATCAAAATTCAAGGTATTTTATATAAACCTCAATCTACTAAAAATCCTGGTGCTTTTGATTTTAAAAAATATCTTAATTATCAAGGTTCTTTTGCTGGTTTAAAGGGTTGGAAAATTATTGAAGAAAAAAATCAAAGTGAATCAATTTGGGGTTGGTGGAAAATTAGAAGAAGAATAGTACGTTCTCAACTTCAGGGTTTAGGAAGTCCAGTAGGACAGTTAGTCAGTTCAATTACCTTGGGACGAAAAGCAGTAGATTTACCTGAAGAGTTGGGTAGTAGTTTTATTCAAGTAGGGTTAGCTCATATTTTGGCTGCTTCTGGATTTCATGTCGCTTTATTGTTGGGATTGGTTTTAAAAATAACTCATCATCTTTCTGGGCGATCGCAATTAGTTATAGGATTAATGATTTTACTTATTTATATTTGTTTAACTGGATTACAACCATCAGTAATTCGAGCAACTTTAATGGGAACTTTTGTTTTAGTTGCTTTAGCCAAAAATAGTCAAGTTATACCTTTAGGTTCTTTATTATTAGCAGCAGTAATTATTTTATTATTCAATCCTCTTTGGATTTGGGATTTAGGATTTCAACTTAGTTTTTTGGCAACTCTCGGTTTAATTGTTACTGCACCAGTACTTTCTCGTTATTTAGATTGGTTACCTCCAAGCATTTCTACAGCAATCTCTATTCCTCTGGCTGCCTCGATTTGGACTTTACCTTTATTAAGTTATGTATTTAATACAGTGGCGGTTTATAGTCTGATTGTAAATATTTTGACTACTCCTTTGATAACTTTTATTAGTTTAGGAGGAATGATTAGCGCAGGGGCTGGTTTATTTATCCCTTGGCTTGGAAGTTGGCTTTCTACAATAATTTATTTTCCTGCTATTGTTTTAATTGAAATCAGCAAGTTTTTCACAAATTTACCAGGTAGCACAATTGCTGTCGGGAAAGTTTCTTTGATTATTTTAATTTTAATTTATGGCATCATCGTTTTGATTTGGCTTAATAAATGGTGGCAAAGTCGTTGGTGGTTAGGTTTAATTTTAGCTGTAATGTTACTAGTATTTCCTATTGGTTATCGTCAATTCAATTTAGTTCAGGCGACGGTTTTAGCAGCTAACGAAGAACAAATTATTGTCATTCAAGACCAAGGCAAGACAATTTTAGTTAATAGTGGCGACCCTAAAACTGCCAAATATACAGTTTTACCTTTTTTAACTACTCAAGGAATTAATCAGATTGATTATGCGATCGCTCTAGATAATTTCTCCGATCATAATGCTTGGTCAGAAATTAATAACAAATTCACCATTCATAATTTTGTTAGTAACAGAAAACCTCCATTAGAAACTATTAAAAAAGCAACCAAGCTAATTTCTTCCTCAGAGAAAATTTCCACTAAAAATTTTCAAATTAAACTCTTAAACAACCAGCCTATTTTATTAGAGTTGAAAACCAAACAGCAGACTTGGTTAGTACTTAATCCAACTAAAATTAAAGATAATTTAGCTCTCAATCAATACTTGCAAAAAAATAATCGCAGTCATCATCCAGTAATAATTGTTTACTCTGGTAAGAAAATTGAACCTGAATGGTTAAAAGAGTTAAAACCCCAAATTGCGATCGCTGCTACTAACGAAGTAGAAGAAGCTACCAAACAAAAATTAAACTCTCAGCACACTCAACTTTATATTACAGGCCAAGATGGTGCAATTAGCTGGCAACCTCAATCGGGATTTCAGACAACTTTAATTACAGAAACAGAAAAAAATAGTTTTCTTTAGAATACTGGTCAATTGTCTACAAATCTCTGTAAAATAACGAGGTATGCCAATTTCATGGAGAGATGGCAGAGTGGTTGAATGCGGCGGTCTCGAAAACCGCTTCGGGGTCACACCCGACGGGGGTTCGAATCCCCCTCTCTCCGTTGACAACTTAGCTTCCAAGCCTGACCTGTCTATTTAAATAATTTTTACTGACTCTAAAGCCAGATTCACGAAAAATCAACTGAGGATATTTGTAGCATTATTTTTTCTATGTTTATTTTAGACAAAAATAGCGAAAAAAAGCCTCAAACTTACTTAGGTAAGGAATAGAATAATTGACAGAAGGGAACGTAGTTGTTCTAATTGAGCTCGCCAGTTTTGTCGGTAAGTGACTTCCTCCCGACACTGATTGCTACGCAATACAGTGCGGGCTTCCACTGTC
>CAZLUP010000114.1:0-5774 GCA_964562685.1 uncultured bacterium | reverse complement strand
GGATTGATACTGCGCTGATTATAGCAGGAGCGAATCAGCGCAAAAAAGTCATTAACTGGGAAATTCAAGCCCAAGACGCTGTCAATTTCATCGACAAAAATCACCAGGTTGTGGGGAAAAGCGTCATCTTGTTGACCGACTTCAACTAAGAGAACTTCTTCAATAAATTGACTCAATCGCTGAACGGGAGAATGATCTCCTCGCTCGTGCCACCAAGTTTTTAGATTAACTTTTCTGAGCAAACCAAAACTGCGCCATAGCTCTACTGTCAAGCCCTTGTACCATTGCTCGGGCGTGACGTTTTCGCTGCCAATGCGGGTCAGATCGATCGCTCCGCAGCTAAAGCCCTCATGCTGTAGATGATGCATCATGCGCACCATGAGACTTGACTTGCCCATCTGCCGAGGATTGAGGACGTAGCAAAACTCCCCGCGCTTCAACGCCTTGTAGAGATAACGGTCTGCTGAGCGCACCACATAAGTGGGGGCATCCATCGGCAAACTTCCCCCTACTTGATAATCGAAGCTAGAGGTTTGTTCGGCATTTCTGAGTAGCTCGTTTTCAAAGATCAGTTGGGCTTGGGTGGCTTTGAGAATTTCTAGAGTTTGTGTTAATTCCTCAGTACGTTGTAAAACTTTTTGTTCTAAGGTGCGGTTGGACTCAGCTAATTCGTCTTTTGCTTGTTGTAGGGCAAGATTTTTCTGTTCGAGTTCGCAAGTAAATTTAATTCGTTCTGCTTCGGCTTGTTTGCGTTCGGTAATGTCAGTAAAAGCGGCGATCGCATATTTGATTTTACCTGTTTCATCAAAAATTGGTGTAGCAAAAACTTCTAAGGGGATGATTTTATTAGGTAAGTGAACTTCGAGATCGTCTTTGGTAACTGTTTTACCAGAGAGAGCTTGCATGATGGGTAATTGCTCGGTTGGGTATAATTGTTCTCCTCCTGCTTGATATACTCGATAAGCTTCTGAAAATTGCTCGGCTTTTGTGTCTAGAGAGGCATTGCTTTCTCGTGCTAGTTTCTTAGATATTTGATTAGCATAGTAAATTTGACCTGTAGAATCGAGAATCGATACCCCTACTGGCATAGCTTCGAGAAATTGATTGAGGCGGTTTTGATTTTCTTGTACTTCTGCATAGAGTTTGGCATTGGTAATAGCGATCGCAGCTTGACTGGAAAGCAGTTGCAGAATTTGTAATCTTTCTTCGGCAAAAGCTCCGACGGTCAGGTTATTTTCTAGATAAATAATGCCCCTAAGTTGACCGCGATCTAGTAGTGGGGTACATAAAAGGGATTTGGTTTGATGGGATTTAAGATAAGGATCGTTAGCAAAATTATCCTGATCAGAGGTATCGTTTCTGAGAACAGTGGTTCGGGTACGAGCAACATAGTTGATAATAGATCGGGGTAGAAGATTATCAATAGGAATCGATTGTAAAACAGTAATGTTATCTTCATTCACCGAACCCGAAGCTTCGATCAACAGTTGCCCTTTAGTTTCTAAAATAAGATAGCCTACCTGCGCTCCTGCATTTTCAATTAAAATTTTCATTAAATTCGTTAGCAAGTTTGCCAAAACGATTTCACTAGAAATAGCTTGAGATGCCTTCATAATAGTGGCTAAATCTAGAATTTCTCCCGAACGAGTGTTGGTGTTGGTGGTTGTTCTCGCTCGCTCTGTTACCGAAGTAGCAACCGTAAATTTTATTAATAATTGCGGATATTTGGTTTCTAAATCTTGAACTTTGGCGATTGCACCCCAGAGAGAATAAAGATAGATTGCTTCATTCAGGTAGGTTTTGGCAATTTTAACCTTACCCCAGTTGAGATAAAATTTGGCTGCCAGTTCATTGGCGATCGCTTCTTCATTAAGATATTCATTTTGGTCGGCTACGGCGATCGCGCGATCATAGTATTCCATTGCTTCGACATAGCAACCTTTAATGCGATATCTTTCTGCTTCTACTAAATAGAATTTATGTAAATAATTGCTTGGAGCATGATTTGCCCATTGCTGCATTTTTCGCTGATTAACTTGGACTCGCTCTAAACTTGATTCAGAATCATCAACAGCCAAATGAGCTAAAGAATCGTAAAAATTAAATAAAGGAATCAGTAAAGTTCCTGTTGCTCCATCGAGATACTGTTGAGCTAATGTAGCGTTGTCCAATGCTCGTTCGTAATCTCCCAATATATAACACAAAAATAATTTATTGACGTATAAAGCACAGAGGGCATAGCGATCGCTTGCTGCTAGATGAAGGTTGAGCATAGTTTCTTCATCATAAAGTTCCCCAAGCAAACGACAGGGATTTTCTGACTCCCCTATCAAGTTTAAAACGGTCTGACCGTAAATTTTCAGATAATTGAGAGTATTTTGTTGTTTTAGTTTAGTAAGAGCCAAATTGTAAGCTTTTATTTTTAGAGCTAACTCAGACAGTTCTTTACCAACGAAAGCAGAATGAAATGAGTAGAGATAGGCGCAAGTAGTTCCATAATATAAGTCTCCCATTTCCAAACCAATTTGATAAGCAGATTGCAGGGATGTTAAGGTATTTTTGACTGGTTCTTTCCAGATACTAATAGTGGTGGAAAATACCGCAGTTATTCGAGGAATAAGTTCCTTATTGTGAAATTTATCGGCAAGATTCAAAGCCAACCTGCCAAATTGATAACCTTTTTCCCATTCTTCGGCTAAACCGCAGAGAATCAAGCCATAATTGACATAAGCAAAGGCAGAAAGAGCAGTATTACCCGATTTAATCGATAAATTAACTTGTTGAGCGACTAATCTGGGTAACAACTCAGGGGCAGCAATAAAAATCGAAGAAAATACCGCACTTGCTATTTTCATCGCAGCTAACTTTTCGCGATCGCTCATTGGCGGTAAATTAATTAAATCTTCAATCTGTTTACCAGCTAAATTTGTTTCGGTTTGGGCTAATTCTGGTTGAATATCTGTGATTTGGGGGGAATCAGGGAAAGTAAAACCTAAATCTTTGAGTACGGGGAGAGCTATTTGAATTGCTTCTAACTCTTTATTTTGTACCTGGTAAGCTTCGAGTTTGACTTGATAAACTTTTATTCGATCTAGCAAAGTTTTAGCTTGTTGTAACACCACCGAGGCGAAATGTTCCATCTGCTCAAAATCGCCATTTAAATAAGCTGCTTCTGCTGCTTCTGAGTAGAGGGATAGAGTTAAATCGTAGTCAGTCTGCCAACTATTTTCAGCCAAAAGTTTTTGACCTATTTTTAAATAGGTGAGGGCTGCTTCATAGGCATTTGCTGTTTTTGCTTTTTGCCCTGCCAACAAGTTCAGTTTGGCAATTTCACTTCTTTCTGCTTGTGTTTTAATTAATTGCTGCCCTAGATTGAGATGATCGACAATGGTAAAGATTTTCTCTGCTAATTCTTCTTTTGGGGTATTTTCCCAGAGTAAACGACCAATTTTGAGGTGAATTGCTAGTTTTTCTGATTCATCAATTAAAGTATAGACTGCTTGTTGAATGCGATCGTGTCCGAATTTATAATCTTCTATTAGTAGTTGCTCGTTTAATTCTGAGAGAGGAATCACCAAACCAATCGCGATCGCAGGTGTTAAATTATTAAATAACTCTTCAGCCGATTGTTCCGAGATTCTTGAGATGGTATTTAAGTCAAACTCTGCCCCCATACAAGCTGCTAAACTTAAAACCGATTGGATAGATTGAGGCAATTTTTCCAGCTTGCCCATCATAAAGTTGACCATATTATCAGTGCTAGCAATCCTTTCAATCTTTTTCAGATTCCATTGCCAAACACGATCAAATACCAGCAAATTTTCCGAGTAGATTGTTTTCAAAAATTCATTAACAAAAAAAGGATTACCATTAGTTTTTTGCCAAACTAATTCCGCTAGAGGTTGCACGTATTCAGTTTCGCTATTGAGGGTATCGGCAATTAACCGTTCGACGCAATCTAAAGTTAGGGGTTTTAAAGTAATTTGATTGATAATTGTTCCCTGTTGGCGTAACTTCTCCAGAGTAATTGCTAAAGGATGGGTAAAGTCCAAGGTACTCCGCCCTGCAACGGCCGATTCTGCTTGGACTTCATCTATCTCATTATCTCGATAAGAACCAATTAAGAATAGATAATCGAGATCTAAATCCAGCATAATTAGTTCGATTAACTTGAGACTAGCAGAGTCTGCCCATTGCAAATCGTCCAAAAAAATAACTAGAGGATGCTTTGAGTCACAAAAAACCCGAATAAAGTTCTTAAAAGTTAAATTGAAGCGATTTTGGGCTGCCGTTGCTCCTAATTCGGGAATTGCTGGTTGTTTCCCCATAATTAATTCTAATTCGGGAATCACATCAATAATGACTTGAGCATTGACTCCCAAGGCTTTTTGTAACAGGTTACGCCATCGATTCAGTCGTGTCTTACTTTCTCCTAAGAGTTGCTTGATTAGATTAGTAAAGGCATCAACTACCGCAGAATAGGGAATATTGCGCTGAAACTGATGAGGGGTCGTCCCCTGCGTCGAACGCAGGGGCTTGTGAACCCCGTGAGGGGCTGTCCCTGTGGTCGTACGGCAGGGTTTATACGCCCCGTCAAATTTCCCAGAGATAAAATAACCCCTTTTTTCCGTAATCGGTTTATAGATTTCCTGCACTAGAGTTGTTTTCCCCACACCAGCAGATCCCGTAACTAACATCAATTCGGGTGGAGATAAATTGGAGGCTGCCACCCTCTCAAATGCTGTTATTAAGGTTTTAATTTCTGGCTCTCTACCATATAATTTTTGCGGAATCTGGAATTGATTAGCTACATCTTGAGTTGCGAGCGCAAAATCTTCAATTCTTCCCGTCGTTTCTAACTGTCGCAAGCATTCTTCTAAATCCGCTTTAATGCCATCAGCACTCTGATAACGATCTTCAGCAGTTTTCGCCATCAATTTCATCACAATATTAAAAACAACTTGCGGAATTTCAATTGTAGGGGCGATTCTAGTGTAGGGGTTTGGCAATGCCAAACCTCTACCTGATACCTGTTTTGCCAGATGACAGTGAATTAACTCCAAAGCATCGGTTGACTCAAAAGGCAGTTTTCCCATCAGTAGTTCGTAAAAAGTAACTCCTAAAGAATAAAAATCGGTGCGATAATCTAGACTGCGATTCATTCTTCCTGTTTGTTCGGGAGAAATATAGGCTAGAGTACCTTCGAGGAGATTGGGATTTTTGAGACTGGGATTTTCTCGTTTAAAGATGGTAGCAATGCCAAAATCGATGATCTTCAGTTGTTTGGTTGCAGTATTGACAATGATATTGGCAGGATTGATATCTTTGTGAATAATACTTGCTGCATGAATCTTACCTAAATGCTCGACAATCTGAATGGCAAGAGTTAGGAATTCCTGCAATGCTAAAGGTTTGCCCTGACTTAATTTTCTTAAAGAAACTGCCCCAAAATCTTCTAGGATAATTACCAAAGTTCTTTGATAGGGTTCTAAACAATAAGCTGCGATCGCGCCATCAAAGTTAAGGCTACAAATAGTTTTATATTCTTGCTTATAGCGAGTTAATTCTTGAGCAGTAGGATAGTCTTGTTTGAGTACTTTAAGGATAACAGGTTGATTATCCGAGGAACGAACACCCCGATAGACTTCTGAGTTAAAGCTTTCGTAAATTTTACTAAGAATTTGATAGCCAGGTAGGGTAATCATTTAACATTTTGTGTAATGACCAATGACCAATGACCAATGACCAATGACCAATGACCAATGACCAATGAC
>CAZLUP010000113.1:0-5777 GCA_964562685.1 uncultured bacterium | reverse complement strand
GTTGAAATGATGTGTCAAGAATCCCCGTGCGTTCACGCCGGGGAGTATGTCAAAACCTCAGTGAAGATAGTTCTGCTAGTCTTACTTACGATTACTTTTTTGGAGAAGTTAAAGTTAGATATCAACTACAGTTTTAAAGACTTTGTCCATAGCGCAATCACTTTGGTGTGTAATTGAAATTAAAAGAGGGCGAATAACGCCCTACATTAATATTGTTCTAAGTTTAAGCTTGGCTATCAATTTGCTTGAGAATAGCAGCAGCTTTTTCACATAAAAGCTCGTGACAATGACCATTAGTTGCCATGAGACAACCCCATTTTTTTACATCACCTTGGTTGTAAAAAACAGGTTCGCCAGTTTCATAAGTAAATTTGCCACCAGCTTCAGTAAGAATCAATTCTGGTGCAGCAAAATCCCAATCTTTAGCAGCAGATTTTCCAGACAGAGAGATGTAAACATCAGATTCTTGTTCCAAGATGGTGGAGATTTTGCCACCGACACTACCCATGTATTTTTTACCTTTTAGAGGTAAGGCATCAATTAATTTTTGAAAACGCTCGTCACGATGAGAACGACTAACAATTAAGTATAACTCTTCAGGGGTAGAGCGATCGCTTACCTTAATCGGAGTAATTTGACCATCACGAGTTTCGACAAAAGTACCATTACCTTTAGAGGCGTAATATAATTTTCCTGCTTCGGGTATTGCCACGATCCCAATTACTGGACGACCTTGATAAGCTAAAGCAATATGTAAGCAATATTCTCCAGTTTTATCAATAAAGTCTCTAGTGCCATCGAGAGGATCGATAATCCAAACCCAATCTTTAGCTACGGGTTCAGCTTTTTTAACATCAAAAGTTTCTTCGGAAAGATAGCCAAACTCTTCTGTTCCTAGTTCGGCTTGTAATTTACCTAAAATGTAGTGATTGGCTTCTAAATCAGCAGTAGTTACTGGGCCGTCTTTTTTGTCTTCGTTAACATCAAGTTGGTCTTCTTTATCACCGCCATGATAATAGGAACTCAGAATATCAGCAGCACCCCAGCCTACGGAACGAGCTAGTTTGAGGATTTCTGCTAGCTTTTCAGATTGGTTGATGTTCAAAACGTTCCCCTTGTAAGATTCAATATTGTTGACAGGAATTATGACCCCATTGTAAGCTCAAATGCAAGGTCTTAAAGTTCAAAGTTTAAAGTTCAAAATTTAAGCTTATTATTTAACTGATGTTACGCAAAATGATTACAATTATAAAACTGTTTTGATTAAAACCAAGTAGGGAAGAAGATTCGCTCAGTAAGTAAACAGTGCCAAGAACACACTCGTACCAGTTATATGAAGTTCAGTTGAATACTTACATTAAAGATAAGGTTATATCAAGTTCTGATAATCACTTAAAATAAATTCTCTCCTTGTCCCCGTGTCCCCGTATCCGTATCCCTGTATCAATCATCACATTTAACTGTTTAAGCGAACCTGATATTAGGTAATAGGTAATAAATACTTTTCTATTTCAACCAATTATTCGTACTTGATGTTAACTGATTCTACGTTCGATAATAAATGGTAGAAATTGTCCATTGTTAATTGTTCATTCTTCCTACAGATTCGGTAAGTGCGTAACGTCAGTTATCTAAGAAAATAACCATTGCAAATGTGCTGGTAACAACTTAGATAGGTCATAATTTTCTACAATGGTTTGTCTGGCGTTGATTCTCAATTTTGCCATTTTATCTGGATGATCGAGTACTTCTTCAACTCGATTAGCAATAGCTTCGGGAGAGAAAAAATCTACTAATAAACCATTAACTCCATCTTCAATAACTTCGGCGACAGGTGCAGTACTAGAACCAACCACTAAACATCCTGTCGCTAAAGCTTCTAACATCGACCAAGATAGGACAAAGGGACGAGTTAAATAAATATGAACTGAAGATGCTTGCAATACTTGAAGATATTCGTCATAGGGAATTAGATCGGTAAAATGTACCCGATTTAGATCGAGGGGAAATTGTTCTAGCATCTCTTCTTTATAGGTTTTGCCATCAGGAAGACTTTTTCCGTAAGCTACCCGATTATTGCCAACGATCACAAAGTGACATTGGGGTCTTCTTTGTTGCAAGATTGAAATAGTTTCAATTAATTGGGGAAAACCTCGATAGGGTTCCATGCCTCTAGCTACATAGGTTACAACTTCGTCTACAGTTGATAAATCTAAATTAAGCCTAGGTAAAACTAATTTTGCACCTGGTTGGGGTTGAAAATAATTAGTATCAATCCCGTCATGTAAAACTTTGATTTTTTGGTGAAATTCGGTCGGAAACTGTTTTCTTTGCCAATTGGTAGGAGACAAACCGCGATCGCAACTGACTAAATCGATTAAAATTGGTGCGTTTTTAATTCTAATTCTGGCTTCATCATCGGCGTTGAGAGGTTCACTAGGATCGAAATCTGCATCCGAACCATGAGCGTTATAAAACCATTCAAAATAACAAATAAAAGTACTTTTAGGAAAAATATCTTTAACAAATAAAGTAGGACCCCAGCCAGAATGACCGTAAACTAGATCGGGAACAAAACCTTGTTCTTTTAAGTTTTGTGCTAATCGATAAACGGCTTGACCTTCTAATACTGCATTTTCTAACGGTCGCACATAATGATGAGTTTCTGCCCGCGCCGTACGAGATTTTTCATAAATTGCTTTATAAACTCCAGCAATTTGACCTTCTCGGCGATTAGTGCCAAATACAACTTGATTATTTTTATCTTGAGCTAAAGCAATAGCTAAATGCCGAAACTGAGCAGGAAAATTAGGATGTAAAAATAAAATTTTCATTAATATTTACAAATAAATTTTGTTGATCGCCCAGGTTAAATTGTGCAAATTCTTAGTTAAATTTTAGCCATCTTTGCAATTAAGTTATTATTGTACTTTTTTCTATAATTATCTTTAATTAATGTAACTAAAATGATTGTTATTTAAAAAACCTTGAACTAGAATTTTAGTACTTTTTAAACTCAAACAACCAGCAAACAAGATAACACAAGAGGGTAATAAATACTAAGATGATAAGTCAGACAGTTTGATGTAATTAAAAATTACCCATGAGTTCCTTACGCGATCGCTTTAATCAATTTGCTGGCAAAACTCGTTTTGTAGTCTGTCGTATTTTTGTTCATCTAGCAGGTGAAGAAGTAGCACCTTTACTCGGAGTTCTCAATCGTGTTGCTAGAAACGCTGTAGATGCAGAAGGAGATTTAGAAGTTTTAGGCGAAGGATTGGTAGATATTTGTCAAAATCTTCTGCAAATGAGTGCATACTGGCAATCTGCTGCTAATGAAGGCAACGTTTTTTGGGATGAAGGAGAAGCAGGAGATTATGTTAACGAACTGTTTACCGATTCTGCCCAAAGATACCTCTCTCAACCAGATCTGCATCAACCTTTAGCTGAAGATGAACTTTTAGCTTTACCTGTCACTCAGAATTTAGTTGTCATGATTGGAATTGCCTGTGAGGGAGAAGTACCCGATTTAGAAACCGATCTAGCTTATTTAGATGCTTTAGAAAACGGTCTGAAAACCATGATCAATCTTCACTACCAAAAGAAACTTCGAGCAATTCAAGTACATTTTTCCCCAGCACAATTGGGAGATCAACTAACAGACGATCAACTACTGGTTAATTTTCCTGAATTAATTCCCCTCTAATATCAAGTTTGATTAAATAGTTAAATATTATGTCTGATAGGGCAATAGGGAAACGATCAAAGCGAAGCCCTGAGAGAAGTGAAGGGTCTGGAATTGGGGAAATTTGATTTAAAGTACTGAGCAGTATTTGATATAAGTTCGAGTCAGAAAATATGTCAAAATTTACAACAGAATATAGCTCAAATTTAAAAATATCATTATGGCAGGAAAACTAAAAAAAGGTGCATTAGTACGTGCGGTCAAAGAAAAATTAGAAAATAGTGTCGAAGCTACAGCAAGCGATCGCCGTTTTCCTTCTTATCTCTTTACCACTAAAGGCGAAATTCTAGAGATGGATGATGAATATGCCTTAGTGAAATTCTACGTTCCCACTCCCAATATTTGGCTGCGTCTCGATCAATTAGAACTTGCTGACTAAAACTGAATAACTGGACAAATTTTTTTTTATGAAACGCCTTTGATAATTGTACGGGCGGTTCGGGAACCGCCCCCTACTGACAACTGACATCAAACTCTTCCTTTGTGGCAACACCTCTGGTAGATTAAACCTAACCCCAATTTTAAGTTTCTTTTAATTTTTAGGGGAAACGGCACGCTGATTTAACAACTACGGATAAGAGGCAATAGGAGGAACATAACTGTGTCTAAAAAAAGTGTTGCAAGTCTAACCGAAGCAGACGTAGCGGGCAAAAGAGTTTTAGTCCGCGCAGACTTTAATGTGCCGTTAGATGATAATGGAAACATTACTGATGACACTCGGATCAGAGCAGCTTTACCAACTATTAAAGATTTAATTAGCAAAGGTGGTAAAGTGATTCTGTGCAGTCACATGGGTCGTCCTAAAGGTAAAGTTAACGACAGTATGCGTTTAACTCCTGTAGCTAAACGTTTATCAGAGTTATTAGGACAAGAAGTTATTAAATGCGATGACTGTATTGGTGACGAAGTTACTGCTACTATCAATGGAATGTCTAATGGTCAAGTAGCTTTACTCGAAAACCTCCGTTTTTATGCAGAGGAAGAGAAAAATGACCCAGAATTTGCTAAAAAATTAGCAGCTAATGCTGATTTATATGTCAATGATGCTTTTGGTACTGCACACCGCGCTCATGCTTCTACTGAAGGAGTAACTCACTACCTCAAACCTAGCGTAGCTGGTTATTTAATCGAGAAAGAGTTAGATTACCTCCAAAACGCGGTTGATAATCCTCAACGTCCTTTAGCTGCAATCATCGGTGGGTCTAAAGTTTCTAGTAAAATTGGTGTGATCGAAACTCTACTCGAAAAATGCGATAAGCTGCTGATTGGTGGTGGTATGATCTTCACTTTCTACAAAGCTCGTGGTTTAAAAGTTGGTAAGTCTTTAGTAGAAGAAGATAAATTAGAGTTAGCCAAATCTCTAGAAGCTAAAGCTAAAGAACTAGGAGTTGAGTTATTATTACCTACCGATGTCGTGGTTGCAGATAACTTTGCTCCCGATGCTAATTCTCAAACTGTTAGCATTGAAAATATTCCCGATGGTTGGATGGGATTAGATATTGGTCCTGATTCTGTGAAAGTATTCCAAGACGCTTTAGCTGATTGTAAAGCAGTAATTTGGAATGGCCCAATGGGTGTATTTGAATTTGATAAATTCGCCGTTGGTACTGAAGCGATCGCTCATACTTTAGCAGGTAAGAAAGATGCAATTACCATTATTGGTGGTGGCGACTCAGTAGCAGCAGTAGAAAAAGTAGGTGTTGCCGATCAAATGAGTCACATTTCTACTGGTGGTGGTGCCAGTCTTGAGTTACTCGAAGGTAAAGAATTACCTGGTATTGTTGCTCTTGATGATGCTTAAAACTGCTGAAATTTTAAATAACTGAGTAATTAGTTTAAAAAAGAGGCTAAATTAATTTTTGCCCTTTTTTCATGTTTCAATGATTACCATTAGTATAGCAGTACAAAGAAAGATTAGGATATCATTTTAGATCGTAGGGGCGAACGGCGGTTCGCCCTTACTTATAGGGTTTTTGTTCTATAGCACTACGCAAATACATTAGGACAATTTTTGAAAGCAGCATCTACACAA
>CAZLUP010000112.1:0-5888 GCA_964562685.1 uncultured bacterium | reverse complement strand
TGCACCTAAAATAATCATTAAAAACATAAAAGTCATGACTATTTCAGTGACTAAGCAACTAAATAAAGAATAACCACCTGGAGAGTGCGCTCCATAACCATTAGTTGCCATAGGATTTGAGCCGGCTAAACTGAACTCTGGATTGCCACTAGCAATCAACCAAATAATAGCTCCTCCGAGAATAGCCCCAAGAACTTGAGCTACGATATAAGGAAGTAATTCTCTACCAGAAAAACGTTTACCAGCCCATAAGCCAAAAGAAACCGCAGGATTCAGGTGACAACCAGAAATATGACCGATCGCATACGCCATTGTCAATACACTTAAACCAAATGCTAAAGCAACCCCCACAAAGCTAATACCTAATGGGAAATAAACATCTTTTCCGATCACAGTTCCGTCAGCAGTAAATACCGCAGCAAGTACAGCACTTCCACATCCACCTAGAACTAACCAAAAAGTTCCAATAAATTCTGCAACATACTTTTTCATATGTTTGTATATTTTAATTAATAAAGGTCAATTACTTTGCCTAAAATATTACCGAATAAGATTAGCTTTTGGTTAAAATTTGATTATTTTTTAAGAAGTTTTTAATAAATAATAATATAATACTAATTTATTAGGGTTGGATTAAATAAAGATAAAGAATAAGCTAAATATTTATTAGTTGATAGCATAATTTTGGATGATTTAGTAGCTACTCTTTTGTCAAGTTTAATCTCTAACGGTATTAATAATCTCTCTGATAACATACTTTTTTGTTAAATAAATTTCTTTTTATTTCAAAAAAAATATTATCAACTCGGTATCTTGATAACTTACTTAGTAATTTTTTTTAGTAAAGTTTTTCCATAAAATCAATAGACAGATTAACTTAATTATTAGCTAACTTGGGTTTCTTTAATTCTATTGCGTTTTATTAATTGAGCAAATAAACTTAATCCTAAAAAACCAAAAATTAAAGCCACAGTATTATCTGACTCAGGAACTTTTTGACAAGGATTAATAGTTTTTGGAGCTTGAACGCAAGATTGATTAATTGTGCTGGCGATTAATTTAACTTGAGTAGAATTAGCAAAGAAATTTTGATATTTACCAGCTAAAATAATTTGACCAAATTCTTGATTATTGCCAAAAGAATTATCTATAAAAAAGTTAGTAATGCTAATATTAGAAGTTGCTCTAGGGTCAAGAAAATCATTATTAAATCCTTGGGCTAAATTGGTAGTTAAATTTCCTAAAATTCTTACTCCTCCTAAAAATTCTTCGTTAGCACTATCAAACAAAGAAAACGAAATACCACTAAAAGTAGCGACACTACCATCTAACCAGCTATTAACTTCGTTATTAATATTTAAAGATAGTTGAAAATCAAAACTTAAAATTTGATTAGCAGCAATAGAAAAGTTAGCAGTTGCTTCTGAGAAAGTTGTTGCTTGACCAAAATATTTTAATCCTTCTCCAGTCGCATTAGTTTGGAAATTAGTATTTAAAAAAGCAATTGGATTATTAATATCTCGATTATCAATCACAAAATTTTGAATTCCATCAGCGTTACTATTTACTACTGCGCTAGCATCACCAGAAATAGCTACTGCATTACGACTGCTTTGGGCTGTGGGATTAAATGGGGAAATACTAAAGTTATTTAAAAATAAACTATTTTGTGCGGAAGAAAAGGTAGCAGCCTGGACTGATAAACCTCCTACAAAATTACTACCTAGGGAAATAATCGTTAATAAGCAAGTTTTGCTTGATAATTTTATACTTGACATTAGTTTAGTGTAGTGAATTAGCATTTTAATTAATTTAATATACCTAAATAGATAAATTATGAATTAATTATGCAGAAAAATTTTAATAAATAACAAGAAGTTTGCGAAGATTTTTGCAACTAAATAACTTTACAGTTTTGATAATTTATTTTTTACCCTAAAACTCTTGATTTATAATTAACTCAGCCTAAGATGTCTCGTAGTTTTAATTTTCATCTGTAAAGATATATGTTTTGACTTTATCATAGCTTTATCTCTAATTAAGCTTAAAAACACAATAATCAAAATTTGATAAAGTTAAATTAAAGTTTTCAAAATAGTAGCTATCAATTTAACAATTAATTTACAAAACAAGTCTTAAATCAATCATGATTTTAATAATTATTCAAACACTAAAAATCTAAGTAAAATAATTTGTTTTTTGAAAACTCGATTTTGAATTAAATCAAGCACAGTTCAACCTTTTGGTTGTTTGTTGCTACTCGATTGACTATAAACTATTATTTAAAGTTATCTTACCGATTCAAGAACAACTATACTGGATTATCAAGATTGATTATTGGTTAGCAGCAGATTTAAAAGTTAGTGGTAAATTGGTTCAACATCTAGGTAGGATAGGATTTGCCCTCAACAGACTATCTCATCACAAGGAGCAAGAGATCGATGCCAGATAATCGTAGAAGTCAAGTCGTTACGAAAGGTGAACAGCGATCGCCCAACCGAGCCATGTTACGGGCTGTCGGCTTTGGGGATGATGACTTTACTAAACCCATAGTCGGACTTGCCAATGGATATAGTACTATTACCCCTTGTAATATGGGGATTAATTCTTTAGCACAGCGAGCAGAACAAGCTTTGTTTCAAGCTGGTGCGATGCCTCAGATGTTCGGAACTATTACCATCAGTGATGGGATTTCGATGGGAACAGAAGGAATGAAGTATTCCTTGGTATCCCGTGATGTCATTGCTGACTCAATTGAAACCGCTTGCAATGGACAAAGCATGGATGGAGTTTTAGCAATTGGTGGTTGCGATAAAAATATGCCTGGGGCAATGATCGCGATCGCTAGAATGAATATTCCTGGTATCTTTGTCTATGGTGGTACGATTAAACCTGGTAAATACAAAGGACAGGATTTAACCGTTGTCAGTGTTTTTGAAGCGGTAGGGCAGTATAGTTCTGGTAAGATCGATCAAGAAGAACTAATGGCGATCGAACGTAATGCTTGCCCTGGTGCTGGTTCTTGTGGTGGAATGTTTACAGCTAACACCATGTCTTCTGCTTTTGAAGCGATGGGGATGAGTTTGCCCTATTCTTCAACTATGGCAGCAGAAGATGCAGAGAAAGCAGAAAGTACGGAAAAATCGGCTTTTGTTTTGGTTGAAGCGATCCGCAAACAAATTCTTCCCAGCCAAATTTTAACCCGCCAAGCCTTTGAAAATGCGATTTCAGTAATTATGGCGGTAGGTGGTTCGACTAATGCGGTGTTACATTTACTCGCGATCGCAAATACGATTGGTGTTCCTCTAACCTTGGATGATTTTGAAACAATTCGCAAACGTGTACCTGTAATCTGTGACCTTAAACCTTCTGGTAAATACGTCACCGTTGATTTACATAATGCTGGTGGTATTCCTCAAGTTATGAAGATGTTATTAGTTCATGGCTTATTATATGGGGAGGCGCTAACAATTACAGGAGAAACTATTGCCGAAGTTTTAGCAGATGTACCCGATACACCTCCAGCTAATCAAGATGTTATTCGTCCTTGGGAAAATCCAGTTTATTACGAAGGACATTTAGCAGTATTAAAAGGAAACTTAGCAACAGAAGGGTCTGTAGCAAAAATTAGTGGTGTCAAAAATCCTCAAATTACAGGTCCTGCCAGAGTCTTTGAATCGGAAGAAGAATGTTTAGATGCGATTCTCGCTGGCAAAATAAACCCAGGAGATGTCATTGTTGTTCGTTACGAAGGACCTAGAGGCGGACCCGGGATGCGCGAAATGCTTGCCCCAACTTCAGCAATTATTGGTGCTGGTTTAGGCGATTGTGTTGGTTTAATTACCGATGGACGTTTCTCTGGTGGTACTTATGGCATGGTAGTCGGTCACGTTGCCCCTGAAGCAGCAGTAGGTGGCACAATTGCCTTAGTTCAAGAAGGAGATAGTATTACTATTGATGCTCATCATAAACTTCTACAACTCAATGTTGCTGAGGAAGAATTACTCAAACGTAAAGCAGCTTGGCAACCACCTCAACCTCGTTATACCAGAGGCGTGCTAGCAAAATATGCAAAATTAGTTTCTTCTAGTAGTTTAGGTGCAGTAACAGACCATAATATTTTGTAAGCATATTCTAACTCTTCATCAAAGCTGAGAATAAACTCTTATAAAGAGATACTTTTCAGCTTTTTTTTATTAAAAAATATATTTATGGTTTTGTTTTTTACAGTATTTTTTGTCTATAGATGTAAAGAAATAATTGAAAACTGCACTTAATCAAACAGAATTATCTAAAATTACAATTAAACTTAATTGATTCCTCTTCAATAGAAGAAACCAGCAGAGGAAATGAAATCTACACACCTAATTTCTCAATCTAGTGCGATCGCTTTATTGAGTACGATTTGCTGTATTTATCCAAAAGCAGTGACTGCTCAAATCGATATTCCTCAAATGTCTGCTGAAACTTGTGCGGTACTCTCAGGTAAACAAAAACCCGATAGTCGCACACTTCAGTATCTATTATTGCTCGAAGAAGATTTTGCTGATCCCAATCCCGTGGCAATCGCTCTTTATAAACAAGTCATTCAGCAATGTCCTCAAGCCTATCTAGATTATCAACAAGGCAAGCGAGCAAGTAATCCTTTTGCAAACAATCCAATCGTAAATACTGATTCCACTCCCTTATCAAATTTAACAAATACCGAGCCTAATAACACCAATACATCTCAGACCAACGAGCAACAGGAGATGGCAAAATATGATGAAGCGATCCGTCTTAATCCTAATGAGGCTAAAGCTTATTTAGCAAGAGGTACGGCTTATTATGACCGCAAATACTATCAAGAAGCGATCGCAGATTATACAGAAGCAATTCGTCTAGAACCTAACAATCCCCTAGGTTATGCTAATCGAGCTTTGGCTGAACAATTTTTGGGAAATAAACAAGAAGCGATCGCAGATTATCAAATTGCAGCTAAATTATTTAAGGCTCAAGGCGATCAAGATAATTATCAAAGAGTTTTAAAGTTTTTGCAAGAACTTCAAGGAAATAGTAATTAAGCAACTAAATAAATTTAATTGCATTTGTTTTTTAGGCTCAACGTAATTAAAATTTAAGTTTGAAAAATATTCAAAAAATATGTCTGAAGAAATAGAAATTAACTTTGGTGGTACTTTAACAGAAAAGCAGTTTCATATTTGTCAACAATATTATCTGCCAACATGGTTCAATTTTATTTCTAAATTCGCGTTTTGGTTTTATTTGGGCTTAATGATAGTTAAATGGTTAATGATATTTATAGGACTAGAGAATCCTGGAGATATACCATTAAGTTCCCGTGAGGTCTTTAGTGCGGTTTTTGGTGATGTATTTATTCTTCTATGGTTATGGCTACTATTTCAATCTACAAAACGAAATAGCAAAAAAGTTTGGCAATCTAATAAATTAATTCATGGAAATTTCTCTGGAGTAGCAACAGAGCAAACGTTGTTCTGGAATCATTCTTATGGAGAATCAAGATTTCCCTGGCACGTAATGCTGAAATACAAAGAAGCTAAAAATATAATGATGCTTTACACAAGTATTAATCAAGCACTGATTATACCTCGTAACTTTTTTAATTCTGAAGAAGATTGGCAGCAATTTCGTCAGTTAGTTGCCAATAAAGTTCCTAAAAAATAATAATTGTTTGTTGCTCAAATATGACAGACCAAATCTTAAGCGATGCCACAGGCAACCGCTTCGCGGATCGCTATCTAATTCAAAAACAATTAGGCAAGCGAGGTGGACGAGAAACTCTTTTAGCTAAAGACATACAAACTGAAGAATTAGTAAGTAGCTCCACCTAAAAAAACGTAAAATAAAAACGGAAGAAATCTAGCTTG
>CAZLUP010000111.1:0-6080 GCA_964562685.1 uncultured bacterium | reverse complement strand
GAGCAGTATCAACCTGATTTTCGTCTAACACTTCAGTTTTTGTCCTGTACTTAGCAACTGAAGTAATTCTCAATAATTGAGATTTGGTAGAGGCAATTCATGAATTGCCTCTACATTATTAATAATATAGAAATTACTAATAACTATTTAATTAGCCAGCAAAGGTAATAACAAAGTTACAAAATAATAAACTAAAGGAGCAGTAAACACATAACTATCAGTACGGTCTAAAATACCTCCATGTCCCGGAATTAATTGCCCTGAATCTTTAACCCCTGCATCTCGCTTCATCATTGATTCAGTTAAATCTCCTAAAAGACTGGAAATCCCGATTAATGTCCCTAACAACAAACCACTAAACTGCCAAGCAGGTAAATGAAAATACCAAGCACCCACTTCCGCCACTATTAAACTACCTAGTACACCAAAAATAGCCCCTTCTACGGTTTTTTTAGGACTGATTTCTGATAATCTGGTACGACCAAAATGTTTGCCCATTGTATAGGCACCAATATCTGCTGCCCAAATACAAGCCATAACTAAAAAAGTTAGGGTTAGAGCAAAAGGAAATTTGCTTGGATCTGTCCAAGAATCGGGCCAATATCCATCAAAAGGAAGATTACTGTTACTAATTGTATTGGGTAAACTGACTCGCAAACGTACCCAATAACTAGGAAGATATCCGCCATAAAATAAACCCAAAATCGAGCTAGAAATATCTGCGATCGTAGCCAGTTTAGGTTGAAAAAGTAAATAAAAACAAATAAAAGTCCCTGCTAGGGGAAACATTGCATCAGTTAAATTAGGAGCAACAGCAGCAGTAATTAAAAGTAACTGAGAGACTACTAAAGTAGTTTTAGCAGCAGGTTCAATTCCTTTAGCTCGAACTAAGCGAAAATACTCTAGTTGAGCTAAAAAAATGAGGATACCAATACCTAGACTAAAATACCATCCGCCTAGAACAATCATTCCTAGAGCTAGAGCGATCGCTACTATTCCACTCAAAACACGAGACCAAAGCATAGAGATATTTAACCAACGACCGCTAAATTAAGTGCGGTAAAAGTTAAGAGAATCATTTAGAAAAGGTTAACAAATTACTGATATATCTTAAGCACAATTTTTGCTAAATCCGAATTTCTTTAACTTATAATTTTTCTCCACTCAAAATAAACATCGGATTAACTGCTGCAAAAACTTGATGAATCCCACGAGTTTCTAAACGATTGACTGCTGATTGGACTACCTCAATGTTACGTGCTTGCAATTGAGCTAAACCTTCAGAAATAGTATATAAGCTTTCTAGATTACTTGCTGTAGCTACAATTCTTCCTCCTGGCTGTAAATATTCCCAAGCTTGTAAAATAATATCTTTGATTGGTTTACCTCCTTCAAGACAAATCCTATCTGGTAAAGGAGCTAATTTTTGTAAACAATCAGGCGCACTGCCTTCTATAACTTGAATATTACTGACATTAAAAAGATTGCAGTTTCGTTTGATTAGATTAGCTACTTCTTCATCTCTTTCTACTGCAATAATTGTTCCTTGAGGACAAAGTAAACCAATTTCTACAGGGATCGTACCTGTACCTGCTCCAATATCCCACAAGACGGAATCGGGTTTCATTCTGAGAGAAGAAATTAACAGCAATCTCACTTCTCGTTTACTCAGAGGAATGCCAGGTAATTGCTCAAATAAGTTATCGGGAATACCGGGAGTATTGTAAGGCCAGAGCATAATTAATTATCAGTTATCAGTTATCCGTACGGGCGAACCGCCGTTCGCCCGTACAACAGTTATCAGTTTGTACAATTATCAAAGATGTTTGTTATTAATTGTAGAGCTAGGATTTTCCGTAACTTCGATCTCATTAACTAATAACCTGGATAGTGGTTAAATTAGGGTCGCTACAACCTGTAATCTTACCGCCAAGAGTGAGTATTGTTTGTAAATAATCTATTGCTTCGGATGTAATAATTTCTCCTGGCATCAAGATTGGAATTCCTGGTGGATAAGGACAAATTAACTCGGCGCAAATGCGTCTGCTTGCTTGTTCAATAGAAATAGTTTCTTTTGCAGCAAAAAAGGCTTCTCTAGGAGAGAGAGCAAGAGGGGCAAGGGAGAAGAGAGGAGAATGAGATGAAAGAGATGAAGGGGATGAAGGAGAAAGGGAGAGAGTTTTAAAAGCATTGACTAGCTGATTAATATCTTCAGTAGTATTACCGAGAGAGATAATGAAGGTAAGATGTTTGAGTAAGGGGAGTTCTGCAGTTACGCCTAGTTGTTGATGTAAAATCTCGTCAGCTTCATAACCAGTTAAACCTAGTTGAGTGACGTTAACTGTTAGTCTGGTTGGATCGAGATAACTAAAACCAGGACTAGGCATCAATTCTAAACATGATATGCCTAGTATGGCTGACAATTGTTGCCTAGCTCTTGCTGCTAACTCTAAAGTTTGGCTCATTAAGCGATCGCCTTCTAATGCCATTTGTTGTCTAGCAGCATCAAGGGAAGCTAACAAAATATAATTAGGACTGGTTGATTGTAATAACTGTAAAGCTTGACTAATTCTACCAGGTGCAATTCGGTTACCTTGTAGATGTAGCATCGAAGCTTGAGTCATTGCGCCTAAAACCTTGTGGGTTGATTGTATGGTTACGTCTGCACCAACACTCAAAGCAGAAGGAGGCAAATCGGGATGAAAAGCAAAATGCGCTCCATGTGCCTCATCAACGAGCAAAGGAATATTATACTGATGGGTAATTTGAGCGATCGCAGCTAAATCACCACCAACTCCTTGATAAGTGGGATATAACACCATTACTGCTTTGGTATCGGGGTGTTGGGCTAAAGTTTGTTTTAAGGCTGCTGGAGTAATACTGTAAGCTAAATCTTGTTGAGCATCATATTCGGGATTAATAAAAATTGGGATCGCACCAGAAAGAATTAATCCCGCGATCGCAGATTGATGAATATTTCGCGGTAAAATAATTTTATCGCCTGCTTGACAAGTGGCTAAAATCGCCCCAACAATTCCACAAGTAGAACCATTAACTAAAAACCAAGTTTGTTGTGCGCCAAAAAGTTCCGCTGCTAACTGTTGAGCTTCTTGAATTACTCCTTCTGGAACAAATAAATTATCTAATTCAGGCAATTCTGGTAAATCTGCCTTAAAAACGGAATTTCCTAGAAACTCAGTAAAATTACTATTCATTCCTTGTCCTTGTTTATGCCCTGGCGTAAAAAAAGCAGCACGATCTTGTTTCGATAAGCTTTTTAAGCAATCAACCAGAGGAGTTTGAGATTGAGAAAGACAAGAAAGATTTGATATTTTCATGATATTTAAGCCAGTTTAAACCCCAAAAATATTTTTTTTTAGCTCAATAATCTTATTTTGTAATCTAGTTTTTTCTTGATAAAGATAGCTTTTTAATCTTAACTTTATACAACTTGGTTCTATTTAAAGATTAAGTAAAAAAAACCTAGGATCAATTTTTTTTCAGGGTTTTTTCTGATATCTTTTGTTTAAGATAAATAAACTAGAGGATAAATTAAGTGTATTTATTAGAAGAAGAATCATATCCGACAATGGAAGTTAATAAAAAAAAATACTAGTGGTTGATGACGACCCTGCTTTAATTAAATTAATTTGTCGATTTTTTAATTACAATAATTATTTAACAGAATCTGCTGAAAATGCTAAACACGCTCGTCAAATTTTTAGGAAATTTAAGCCAGATCTCGTGATTTTAGATATTAATTTGCCCGATGAGACAGGATTAAATTTGTGTCAAGAAATCAGAAAAACTGATGCAATTATCATCATGCTTAGTTCAATGCAAGATACTAATTACATTTTAGAAGCTTTTGACCGAGGCGCAGATGATTATATTATTAAACCTTTTAATTTACAAATTCTTAAAGCAAAAATTGAAGCATTATTAAGAAGATATAAACCTCTTTATACTACCAATTCCAATAGAAAACCCTTAGTTTTAGATCAGTTAGTAATTGATTTTTGTCGTAGAGAAGTAACTTTAGATGGTACAAGCGTAACTTTAACCGCTCTAGAATTTGATTTGCTACATTTTTTAGCAACTAATCCTAATCGAGTTTGGGACAGGGCTGAGTTAATTGTAGCGATTTGGAATCGTGATGATTACACTGGTGACGATCGCAAAGTAGATATTCATATTGGTAGAATTCGCAAAAAAATTGGCGATCGCGATGGGAGATTAATTAAAACAATTTGGGGTAGAGGTTATATGTTTGAGTTAGCTAATGGCGATAAAGTAAAATTAGCAGACTAAAACTTTTCGATTAAACCCTTAACTACAATTGTTATGTTACGAGCCGGAATCGTCGGACTACCGAATGTTGGCAAATCTACCTTATTTAATGCTTTAGTGGCTAATGCTAAAGCTGACGCAGCTAATTTCCCTTTTTGTACCATTGAACCTAATGTGGGTGTGGTATCTGTACCTGATGAGCGGTTAGAGGTATTGGCAAAAATATCCCAATCAGCCAAAATTGTTCCTACCAGAATTGAATTCGTCGATATTGCTGGCTTAGTCGAAGGTGCAAGTAAAGGAGAAGGTTTAGGTAATCAATTTTTGGCTAATATTCGCGAAGTTGATGCGATCGTTCACGTTGTACGTTGTTTCGAGGATGATGATATTATTCATGTTGCTGGTTCAGTCGATCCAGTCAGAGATATAGAAGTTATTAATTTAGAATTATCTCTAGCGGATTTAGCTCAAATTGATAAAAGAATTGAAAGAGTACGGAAACAAGCTAAAAATAGTAAAGAAGCGCAAGCAGAGTTAGTAGTACTAGAAAAACTCAGTGCTGCTCTTAACGAAGGTAAATCCGTCAGACAAGTTGATTTAGCTGAAGAAGAAGCAGAAATTATCCAATCTTTAGGATTATTGACCGCTAAACCTGTAATTTTTGCTGCTAATGTTTCTGAAGATGATTTAGCTAGTGGTAACGATTGGGTAGAACAGGTAAAAGCGATTGCAGCTACAGAAAATGCTAAAGTAGTGATTGTTTCGGCGCAGGTAGAATCAGAATTAATTGAACTATCAGAAGCAGAAAAACAAGATTTTCTAGAATCTTTAGGAGTAAGTGAAGGAGGTTTAAAATCCCTCATCAAAGCCACTTACGAACTTTTGGGTTTAAGAACTTATTTAACCACAGGAGAAACAGAAACCCGTGCTTGGACGATTAAATCAGGAATGAAAGCACCCCAAGCAGCAGGCGTAATTCACTCAGACTTTGAACGAGGTTTTATTCGTGCTGAAACTATTTCGTATCAAGATTTAGTTGCTTCAGGTTCGATGGTAACAGCCAAAGAAAAAGGATTGGTTCGTTCCGAAGGTAAAGAATATGTTGTACAAGAAGGCGATGTGATGTTATTCCGCTTTAATGTATAAGTAGTATCGCGTAGGAGTTTACCCTGATGGTTGCTCTATTAATTACCTGGCTAGTTACGGCCGTAAGTCTTTTTATTATTTCTAAATTACCGATAGGAGTAGAAATTGACAGCTTTGGTAAAGCTTTGTTTTCTGCGGTAGTTTTTGGGATTTTAAATGCCTTAATTCGTCCTGTGCTAGCTTTTTTTGCTTTTCCTCTGACGATTATTACCTTTGGATTATTTGCTTTAGTCATTAACGCGATAATCTTTGGTTTAGCTGCTGCTTTAGTCACAGGATTTAGATTACGTTGGGGTTTTTGGAGTGCTTTAATAGGCTCTTTTGCTCTAGGCGTAATCAACTCAATAATTTTTAAAATCCTCCCTTTTACCGTAGGTTAATGTTTTGATAGTTTAATTTAAATAAAAAACTGATTATTACTCATTAACTTTAGATTGCGATCGCTCAAAGTTTTGAGCGATTTTTTATATTTATATCAAGTTCTGATAATCACTTAAAATAAATATTCTCCGTATCCCCCAGTCTCCCAATCTCCTCGTCAATCATCACCTTAAACTATTCAAGGGAACTTGATATTATTGCCATTTAGCTCACGGGGTGACAAGGTATTGAAATGGAAAATGAACAGTAGGATGTAGCAGTGA
>CAZLUP010000110.1:1672-6180 GCA_964562685.1 uncultured bacterium | reverse complement strand
TGCCATGACGAAAAATTTTAATAACACTATTAACTCCAACCCAATAAGAGTCGATGTTTTTTGTTTTCCATAATTTGAATTCCTAAAACTTCACCTCGTTAATGGGAAAAAGCCGAAACCATAGTTATAAAATTTTGTTCACAGTTGT
The DNA here is from genome assembly GCA_964562685.1 of uncultured bacterium. GTDB lineage: Bacteria > Cyanobacteriota > Cyanobacteriia > Cyanobacteriales > Xenococcaceae > Stanieria. The sequence continues at coordinate 6,032 of CAZLUP010000110.1, read as the reverse complement.
GACAATTACTAACTGTATTTTTGAGGCTCTTGCCATCTAACGCTATCCATTGACCATTTTGCTTATGAGTGTACTGTGAGGCCCAATTATTAAATACTTGTGCCAGTTTTTCGTAATCGAGATTGAGCATGATTCTTCTAATTGTGGAATAAGATGGTAATTCTGCTCTGGAGATTTGAAGGATTTCAATTAATTCTCGTCGATGTCTTTCCACAAATCTTCCCATGCCTCGATATCCCCAATCACCACTGATAATTGCCATGATGATAATCAATAAGATTAAGCACAGAGGATGTCTTCTTCCATGAGGGTCTCGCTCATCAGGTATTTCTTTTAAGTAGTCAATTAAGCTTTTATCTAATTCTTTTAAAAGCATTTTTACAGATAAATTACGCTTTTATTTTAATTTATCTAACTTTTCTCTAGAATGAAACAGCCCTACGGTTCTTAGGGGAGAGAGATACGGTGACGTATGCTCTCTTACCCGCTCAAAGTTAAAGAATTTTTTTCCAGCACAACTATGAAGTAGTGTAGTCTAACCTTTGGTATAAGCTTCAAAGTATTACAATAAATAATGCTCATCTCCCTCTATTCCTAACCATGACCATTTCTTCTCCTGTAGAATTTCAAGATGCTTTTGATGTCATCGTCATTGGTGCCGGTCATTCTGGCTGTGAAGCTGCTTTGGCTGCTGCACGCTTGGGCTGTCGTACTTTGATGTTAACGCTTAATTTAGATAAAATTGCTTGGCAACCTTGTAATCCTGCGGTTGGAGGACCTGCTAAATCTCAATTAACCCATGAAGTTGATGCTTTGGGTGGAGAAATTGGGAAAATGGCAGACCGCACCTATCTGCAAAAGCGTGTTCTCAATTCTTCTCGTGGTCCTGCTGTCTGGGCGTTACGGGCGCAAACTGATAAACGCGAATACGCTGCGGTAATGAAGGGAATTGTTGAAAATCAAGCCAATTTGTCAATTCGCGAGGGAATGGCGACAGATTTGGTTCTCGGGAAAAATGATGAGGTTATTGGAATTCAAACTTACTTCGGAACTTGTTTCGCTGCCAAAGCCGTAGTTTTAACTACTGGCACTTTTTTGGGCGGACGCATCTGGGTAGGTAATAAATCCATGGAAGCGGGTAGGGCAGGAGAATTTGCAGCTATCGGTTTAACCGAAACTCTCAATCGCTTTGGTTTTGAAACAGGAAGATTAAAAACAGGAACACCTGCTAGAGTAGATAAGCGTTCTGTAGACTATAGCAAAATGGAAGTGCAACCTCCTGATGAGGAGGTACGTTGGTTTTCTTTCGACCCCGAAGCTTGGGTAGAAAGGGAACAGATGAATTGTTATTTAACCAGAACTACTGCCGAAACCCATCAGATTATTCGGGAAAATCTCCATTTATCTCCTGTTTACGGTGGTTGGGTGGATGCAAAAGGACCTCGTTACTGCCCTAGCATTGAAGACAAAATTGTGCGTTTTGCTGACAAAGAAAGCCATCAAATTTTTATCGAACCAGAAGGAAGGGATATCCCAGAACTTTATATTCAAGGATTTTCGACTGGTTTACCTGAAAATATGCAATTGGCAATGCTCAGAAGTCTTCCTGGTCTAGAAAAATGCGTGATGCTGCGTCCTGCTTATGCCGTGGAATATGATTATTTACCTGCGACTCAGTGTTATGCAACTTTGATGACCAAAAAAATTGAAGGGTTGTTTTCCGCAGGGCAAATCAATGGGACTACGGGTTATGAAGAAGCAGCAGCCCAAGGTATTGTTGCTGGAATTAATGCAACTAGGTTTGCACGGGGACAAGAGATGATTGTTTTTCCTCGGGAAGAAAGTTATTTGGGTACTTTAATTGACGACTTGTGTACCAAAGATTTACGCGAACCCTATCGAATGCTTACCAGTCGTTCCGAATATCGCTTGATCTTGCGTTCTGATAACGCTGACCGTCGTTTAACTCCTATGGGGCGAGAAATTGGTTTAATTGACGATCGCCGTTGGCAATTATTTTGTGATAAACAAGCCAAAATTGTAGCAGAAAAAGAACGACTATTTGAAACTAGAATCAAAGAAAGAGATGAAGTAGGTATTGCGATCGCAGCAGTTACGGAACAAAAAATTAAAGGTTCAATTACTCTAGCCGATTTATTGCGTCGTCCTGGTTTTCATTATCAACATTTAGAACAATACGGTTTAGGAAATCCTGAATTAAATCTAATTGAAAAAGAAGGTGCAGAAATAGATATTAAATACTCTGGTTATATCAAACGTCAGCAAATTCAAATCGACCAAATTGTTCGTTATAGCAATCGCAAATTATCTTCAGAAATTGATTACATGAAGATTGAAACTTTATCAATGGAAGCCAGAGAAAAACTAACTAAAGTTCGACCTTTAACGATTGGTCAAGCCTCCAGAATTGGTGGAGTCAATCCCGCTGATATCAATGCTTTATTGGTTTATTTGGAAGTTAAAAATCAGCAAAAAGAAAAAGCAGTTATTTAACTTAACTGCTCATCAAAAAAAATATAGTTAAGAAAGAGTAAAACAATTGTTGAATATTATTCTTTACTCTTTAACTTTTAATCGTGATTGTTAAGAGGAGATCTGAAAAGTCTCATTTGTCATTCTGAGTGGAGTGAAACGGAACGACGGGGTGTTTAAACGCTGGAAATAAGTTCCAGTGACAACCCCTCAAGAATCTATATTTCTGGCTGATGCGCTGAGATGTTTCGCTTCGCAATCGCTGCGTTGATCCTTCACTGCGTTCAGGACGACATTTTATACTTTTCAGACAACCTGTAACCTAGATAATTGTAAAATCTGAAGCTAACAAAGAAGTAGGTTTAGTTTCCAAAGTTGTTAATACTGACTCTCCTCCTACTGTAATACCATTATCGTTGTAAAAAATATTACCAGTTTCACTACTGTAGACGATTCTGGCAGAACTACCTTTAGCTAAATTATCTGTCGTAACAGATACAAACTCAGTAGCAACACTAAAACCATTGCCAACATTACTTGCTAAACCAAAAGTAGTTTTACCGAGAACAATTTTATCTCCCTCAGTTCCTGTTCCTTTAAAATCAGCAATGCGGTCTGAACCAAAATCAGCAGCAGAGAAAACAATTCCACTATTGTACAAGAATTGGTCTATACCTGAACCTCCGATGAGACGGTCATTAGCACTTTGACCGGCGAGAACGTCATTGCCTGAGCCGCCAATTAAAGTATCATCACCAGCAGCACCTTTGAGAATATTATTACCACTATTACCAGTAATCAGATTATTTAAACCATTACCAGTACCTTCAAGATTAGCAGTACCTAGTAAGACCAAATTTTCAACATTAGCTGCCAAAGTATAATTAATCCAAGATTTAGCAGTATCTAGTCCAGCATCCAAAGCTTCGATGACAACATCACCACTATCATCAATGATATAAGTATCGTTGCCTAAACCTCCTTCTAGAGTATCTTGACCCAAACCACCATCAAGAAAGTCTTTGCCTTCATTACCTTTGAGTTTATTATTGCCACTGTTACCCATTAGAAGATTATTACCAGAATTACCTGTACCTGCAAGGTTATTAGTTCCGGTCAGAATTAAGTTTTCAACATTATTAGAAATGGTGTAGTTAACGGAAGAAAATACGGTATCAATTTCTGTAATCAGAGTAGAAGTCTCTGTAACCACATCTGCCGTGCTGTCTACAATATAGTTATCATTCCCAGTACCACCAATCATGGTGTCATTTCCTGCACCACCATCAATCAGGTTGAAACCAGAGTTACCAGTAATAGTATTGTGTAGAATATTGCCAGTACCGTTGATACTGCTACTACCTAGAAGAATTAATTCTTGCAAATTATCACTAAGGGTATAGTCAGTAGCTGTAGAGAAAACGCGATCGTAACCTTCAAAATCATTTTCGATAATTACGTCTTCCTGACTACCTACATAGTAATCATCATCACCAACACCTCCGATTAAAGTGTCAATGTCACTACCGCTATTACCTTTAAGGGTATCATTACCAACCCCTCAATTCAAAACATCATTACCACTGCTACCATCGATAGAATCATTGCCATCTTTCCCATCGAGAGTATTATTGCTGCTATTACCAAGAATAATATTATTTAGTTCGTTTCCTGTACCGTTAATACTAGTTGAACCAGTAAGCGTTAAGTTTTCTAAATGGCTGCCTAAAGTATAGGTAATAGAAGATTGAACCGTATCTATAACATCAGTAGCACCTGATGTAATAACCACATCTTGTGAATTATCGACTACATAAATATCATTTCCTAGACCACCGTTGAGGGTGTCAATACCCAAACCGCCATC
>CAZLUP010000110.1:0-1572 GCA_964562685.1 uncultured bacterium | reverse complement strand
AGAGTGTCATTACCATCACCACCATCGAGGATGTCATCACCGATACCACCTTCGAGACTATCATTGCCAATTTCTCCTAAGAGAGTATCATTGCCTTCATTGCCACCGAGAGTATCATTGCCAGTATTTCCAGCTAGATTATTGTTGCCACTGTTCCCGGTGATTTTGTTGTTGAGACTGTTTCCTGTTCCTGTAAGATGATCTATGCCAAGGAGTTCTAAGTTCTCTACATTATTACCGAGGAGATAGGAAATTGAAGATTTGACTAGATCTATTTCCGAAGAAGAGGTCGAAGTTTCCAGAACTTGATCGCCAATACTTTCCACAACATAAACATCATTGCCTGTTCCGCCAGTCATGGTATCGTTACCAACACCACCATCAAGGGTGTCATTACCTGAATCGCCTTTCAAGTTGTTGTTGAGATCGTTACCAATAATGGAATTATTTAGTGTGTTACCAGTACCTGTAATGGCACTACCAGTTAAGACTAAATTTTCTACAAAATTTCCAAGAATGTAATCTAAAGAAGATTGAACTGTATCAGTACCAGTAACATTTTCCTCAACAACTATATCACCAACACTCTCAACAATGAAGGTGTCGTTTCCTAGACCACCAATCATCCTATCGGCACCGACTAAACCATCAAGAATATTGTTTCCTGAGTTACCAGTTAGAGTATTAGAATCACTATTCCCAGTTCCGTTGAAATGATCTGTTGCACCACCAAGCAGAACTAAATTTTCAAAGTTATCTTTGAGAGTATAACTAAAGATGGTTCTAACTGTGTCAGCACCATTATTAGCCGTTTCATTAATCACATCGCTAACATCTTCAGGGTTATTTAAAACATAAACATCATCCCCTTGAAGACCATTTAAAATATCAATTCCTAATCCACCTTCTAAAACATCATTTCCTTCTTGTCCATTTAATGTATCGTCACCGATACCACCATAGAGAAGATCGTCTCCGTTACCACCTGAAAGAATATTATTGCCTTTATTACCAATCAAAATATTTTTGGAGGCATTGCCAATGGCATTAAAATTGCCTATTCCAAGCAATTCTACATTTTCTAAATTAGGACGACTGGCTAAACTATAATCAAAATTGGCTTGAACGGTATCTATACCGCCATTTATTGTTTCATAAATAATATCGCTGGTATCGATAATATAGGTATCGTCGTTTAAACCACCATATAAACTATCTACTCCACCATTACCTTGAAGAGTATCATTGCCATCGAATCCATATAATTTGTTGTTAGAATTGTTGCCAGTCAGGAAATTATTTAAACTATTACCGTTACCTGTAACAACAGTTCCAGTCAAAATTAAGTTTTCAAGATTTGCCCCAAGAGTATAAGTAAAGCGAGCCTGAACCGTGTCGACACCACTATCAAGATTTTCTTCAATCGTATCAACATTATCGATGATATAAAAATCGTTGCCAATTCCACCTTTGAGAGTATCTGCACCACCCTTTCCGTCTAAGGTGTCTTGACCTTCTAGACCTTCAAGAACATTGTTACCGCTATTACCAGTAAGAATATTATTTAATTTA
>CAZLUP010000109.1:0-6439 GCA_964562685.1 uncultured bacterium | reverse complement strand
AGTTGAAATGATGTGTCAAGAATCCCCGTGCGTTCACGCCGGGGAGTATGTCAAATCTTAGTGTCCTTGCCAACGATTGAGAGGAACACAATCTAAGTCCAACTGATCCAAGGTGCGAGCAACTACAAAATCAACTAAATCCTCCACTGTTTGAGGAGCATGATACCAAGCAGGAATAGCAGGAACAATTTTGACTCCTGCTTCAGCTAAAGTGGTTAAATTACGCAGATGAATCAAACTAAAAGGAGTTTCTCTAGGTACAACAACCAAAGGACGACTTTCTTTGATTTGAACATCGGCTGCTCGCTCAAGTAAATCCGAACTTAAACCAGCAGCTATTTTGGCAACTGTACTCATGCTACAAGGAATAATAATCATGCCTAAAGCCCGAAATGAACCACTAGCAATATTCGCCCCTACATCACCCCAAGGATGACAAATCAGTTTTCCGCGATCGCTTACTTCTGCTTGTTGTCGCCAAAACTCCTCTTGTCGCTCTGGTTCAGTGGGCATTCGGATATTTTGTTCTGCTTGCCAGACCATATAAGTAGCGCGTGAAGCTACTAACTCGACCTGATAATCTGCTTGTAGAAGAAACTTAAGGGTACGAACAGCATAAATCAGTCCTGAAGCCCCACTAATTCCTAATATTAAAGGTTTGGTCATTGGTTAAATTAGACCTTCAAATTCTAAATCTTCAATCATTTGTAATCCTCTGGGATCGCCAACTTTGAGTAGAGCGGTTTTAGCATCTTCTTTGACTCCGAGATCTTCATCTTCTACTAACGCTTCAATCAAAGCGTCAATCGCCGTAGCATATACCACATTAGATGGTAATTCACGACATAGCTGTCCCAATGCCCAGGCACAATTACTTCTAACTGCTGCGGTCGTGTCTTTTCTTAATCCTGCAATTAAAGGAGGGATTGCTGCGATCGCATCTTCGTATTTTAATTTACCAATTTGAGCTAAACCACTAGCAGACCAAAGACGAACAGCAGAAATATCAGTTTTGAGGGCATGAATTAGGGGTTGTAAGGCACGGCGGTCGTTACTATTACCTAAAGCCCAGACAATACCCTTACGAACATAACCATTCCAATCTTGAGCGAGCAATTCAATTAGAGGTGGAACAGCTTCTGGACTAGTGTTTCTACCCAAAGCATAAGCTGCACTTACTCTAACTAAAGGACAAATATCTTTGAGTAACTCGATCAAATAAGGAATTGAGCGTTGTTCGTGAATTTCGCAAAAGGCTCGTGCTGCTAACATCCGCTGAGACGCTTCTGGATGGGACAAGAGCGTCAACATTTCTTCTGGATCCGGTGGAGGAAGTTCTGGCTCTGTTGCCACTGGCTCAATTTCATCCAGAGGACTAAGCAGTTCTTCATCGGTATCTAAGAGACTTAATTCATCATTATTGTACATAATTGATTAAATTATCTTATCTTTGGTAATTTCTCAAATAGAAAAAATAGTGTCAGACCAAAACAATTACTGACAAATGAAATAGAGACAACAAATTAATTATGGACACAGGAGCAAATCCTAATGACCACATATTAAGTCAAGTGAAAGATTGATCCTTCTTAAAGATATTTAATCATTGATAATGACTGAGTTTGAAATCCAAGCTGGTGATAGAGTTGTAAAGCGGATTGGTTATGAGAAAATACTTGTAACCCAATTCGATTAATTCCTTTAGCTTTTGCCCAATTTTCTGCTTGATTGAGCAACGCCTTACCAATTCCTTGACGACGATACTCAGCTAAAACAATTAGCAGGAAAATATAACCATAAATTTTTCCACTAGCTTGATCGATTGCCGTTCCCATCCATAAACAAGCTATAGGCTGGTTGACTAAATTTTCTACCCACCATAAGGGAGTTTCGGCAGAAAAATATTTTTTAACTGTGTCTGTTAAATGATCGAAGTAAGATTGGCTAGGAAATAACTCTTGATAAGTCAAAGTCATAAACTCAACTAACAAAGCGCGGTCTTTGCCTGTTCCTATCCGTACTTGATAGCCTGGAAGTAAGTCCGCATCCATAAAATATTGACCTAAATAAGATTTATCGGCAAATAATTTTGGTTGTTGAGCAGCAATATGTTAAGATTCATCACTAATTCAGCTATTTGTACCTCAAAATTAGGAACTGCTTAGAGTAATTATGCTAAAGAGTCACCCAAGCGGGGTTGCTTATCCTTGAGAAAAAGTGTAATCAATTAATTCTGGTACAAGCGAATTTAATCCTTTAGTCCCAACTCAGAAGTCAAAAAGTTTTTGGTTATTAAGAGGGATTACTTAGTTATTATTAACCAGGTAAGGGAGTTAAGATTTTACTTCCTTTTGATCAAAGGTAAAGATTGAGGCGAAGTCTCTATCCTAGACTCTGTTATAGTTTTTTTGGATAAATTTCTCTGGGACAAGTACTTAGAGCTTAAGCTTCGCTAGAATTTAAACACCTCGTGTTAAGCGCACGCTATGTCAGATCCAGACTACACTATACCAGTTTCTCATTCAAATGAATTTAATCCTCATCCAGCCAAAATTGAGTATGGATATAAGATTCTTAATGCCGGAGATGTCATTGGCAACCGCTATCGTATTGTTAAAGAACTAGGTAGTGGGGGATTTGCTACAACCTATTTAGCCATAGATGAACAATCGCAATCTCAGCTTAGATGTGTTGTCAAACAGTTACAGCCTAGATTTAATAGTCCAGCAATTTGGGAAAGTGCCAAAGAAAGATTTGCGACTGAAGCGGTTGTTTTACAATGGCTGGGTAATCATGACCGAATTCCCCAACTTTTAGCTCATTTTGAAGAAAATCAACAATTTTATTTAATTCAAGAATTTATTGAAGGGGAAGAATTTGAACAAGAAATTCATCGGTTACAATTATCAGAATTTGAACTAATTCGCTTTCTTTGTGATGTTTTAGAAATTCTCAACTTTGTTCATCATCAAGGGGTAATTCATCGGGATATTAAACCCTCTAATTTAATTCGGCGACGTAGCGATCAAAAAATTGTCTTAATTGATTTTGGTGCAGTCAAAGAAATTGGTACTCTAGCATTTGATTTGGAAAAAGAGACTATTCAAACTCAAATTATTGGTACTCCAGGCTATATGCCTCCGGAACAACATAACGGTAAGCCAATTTATGCCAGCGATATTTATGCTTTGGGAAAAACGGCTATTTTTGCTTTAACAGGGCGATCGCCTTTAGAATGGGAAGATACGGAAGTAGAAGATGTAGAAAGTTGGCAGCAACGATTGAACGCAAGTTCGCAGTTAATTGCTATTCTCAATCGGATGACTCGTTCTAAAGTTAGTGAACGTTATCAAACTGTGACCGAGTTGTTAGAAGAACTCAAACCTCTTTTATTAATAGAAACTATTATTGATGATAAATATCAAATTGTTAGTTATTTAGGTGGTAAAAGAGGAATTTATAGTTATTTAGCCAAAGATTTGCAGCAACCTGCACAACCTTTATATATTTTAAATTTATTAAAACTCCAAAAAATAGAAGCGGAAACTTCAGAAATCGCTCTTCATCGTCTGAAAAAAGAGTTAGTTAAACTAGGTAAATTACATAATCTTGACCGCATTCCTAAAACCAAGGATTATTTTATTAATCAAGAAAATTTATATGTAGTTCAAGAATATATTAAAGGAGAAAGTCTCGAAACAATTATTAATCGAGAATTTAATCTGAGCGAAGAAGAAGTAATTGCTTTATTAGAAAATGTTGGTGAAGTTTTAAGAGATATTCATAAACAGAAAATTATTCATGGCAATATTCAGCCTTCTAGTTTAATTAAAAGAAGCTCTGATGGCAAAATAGTTTTAATTGATTTTGGAGCTATTCAAGAAATTACTAATTTACTCCCTGATGGCAAAACGGGCTATTTACCTCCAGAACAAATTGCTGGAAGACCAATAATTAGTAGCGATGTTTATGCTTTAGGAATGACAGCGATTTATGCTTTAACAGGTATTAAACCAGAAAAATTAGCTAAAAATCCCAACACAGGAGAAGTAATTTGGCAACAAAAAGCGAGAGTAAGTCCGGAACTGAGTAAAATTTTAAATAAGATGGTACGTTTGGATAAACAACAGCGTTACCAATCAATAGAACAGGTTTTAAAAGCCTTAAAAAAATTAAAATTTAAGTCGAAAATAAAGCCTTGGCATAAATATATAATTATTTTTCTTTCCTTAACTACACTTGCTTTTTTTAGTAGATATTTTTGGTTACAATATCAAGCAATTCTTTTGTTTAAACAAGCTGATTTAGAACTACAATATCAACGTTATGAAAAAGCAATAGAATATTATGATCGAGGCATTCAAAAAGTAAGCGGTAAAGTCAATTTATTTCAAGGCGCATGGTTGCGTAAAGCTCAAGCATTGAGTCATTTAAAACGTTATGATGAGATGTTGCAAATTTGTCAGCAAGGATTGCAAAAAACTAACAATGTTTATTTTTGGAATTGTCAAGGTTTAGCTTTAGAAGGATTAAAACGCTACGATCAAGCGATCGCATCTTATAATGAAGCAATTAAACTTAAACCAGATTTTTTTGTTCCCCTCAACAATCGAGGAGAAGTTTATACTAGATTAGGAAAACTTGATACTGCGATCGCAGATTTTGAAGCTGCTATAAAACTAAGTGAAGCAGAAAGTTATGTTCCTTGGAATAACCTTGGTAAAATTTATTTTCAGCAACAAAAATACGAGCAAGCTATCAATGCTTATCAGCAAGCTATTGATGTGAAAAATGATTATTTACCTGCTTTAATTGGTTTAGGAAATGCTCAAAAAGCATTAAAAAATTATTCACAAGCTCTTTCTGCTTATAATCAAGCAATTGAAGTTAATAGCGATTCCTATGAAGCTTGGTTTGGTAAAGGATTAGTTGAAGAAGCTTTACAGCAATATCGCGAAGCAGTTAAAGCTTATGAAAAAGCTATTGTTTTGAAACCTAATGGGCAAGCAGCAATTGATGCTTTAGAACGAGTAGAACAGAAATTAAACTAATCAACACTAATTTTTATAGTCTTCTAAATTTAACTTTGATTTTCTTTCCTAAGCAAACTGATTAATATTAGCAATTGTTGGCAATTAAAAAAAAATTTTTAGCGATTTTAAAGAGAAACTCTCAGCTCTGCTTCAAAATTTTTTCTTTTACTACGTGAGTTGGACGAAAAATGTTTTTGAGATTTTTCTAGAAAATCAAGCTGAATTTTAGAGACTGTGGTTACGAAAAATATACCCTTCTGCCTTTTTACTTCGATCCTTCGCTCCGCGCTTTTTACTATTCCCTATTGCATACAAGATGGGGACATCGATTGGAATAACTAGATAAAGTTATAAAACTTGAAACAATTATTACCAGTAAAAATAATGAAATTAAGTATTTTTATGTAGTGCTAATTACATAAATTATAGGTTAAAATCTCGAAATCTTGGTTTTTATAATAACTGTACTTTAAAAAATACAGCTATATAAACCATTAATTTTGCATGATAAATTATTAATTCAATAAATTAAGGGAGAAAATTTAGTTTGCCCATTTTGTATTTACAAACTAGCTCAACGTTTTTTATCAAAAATCAAAAAAAACATTAAAAACAATAACATCACAATTTTGAAAAAGAAATTGTAGCAATAAATTAAGCCACTAAAATTTTTCACACTTGTACTAAAAGATTAGCAACATTTAGTACTGCTATTTGGTGTTGATTTATAGCTAAATTAAGCCAAAAAATATTTAAAAAGATTAACAAGCTAAACTTGATTTTTTCAAGTTTTACTAAAAGGACGAAGGAGTATCTTAATGCACTATCAAACAAAAATGATGCCTCAATGGTTACGATTTGTGCTGATTATTGTAATCGTTTTAAGTATATTTTTTCGCTTGAGCAACATTGATCGTAAAGTATATTGGCATGATGAAGTTTTTACTTCGTTAGTGATTTCTGGATATACTTTAGCTGAAGTAAATCAAGAGATCGACAATGGTGCTGTAATTAATGCTCAAGATTTACAAAAATATCAGCATTCTAATCCAGAAAGAGGGGTAATTAAGACCGTTAGTAGTTTAGCTATAGATGAAGCTCAATTACCTCCTTTATATTTTGTGATGGTGAAATTATGGGTAAATTTATTTGGCAATTCAATAACTACGATTAGAAGTTTATCGGTTATTTTGGGATTGTTAATTTTGCCTGGTATTTATTGGCTATGTTTAGAATTATTTGAATCATCAACTGTAGCTTGGATAGCAGTAGCACTAATAGCTGCATCACCATTTCAAGTTTTGTGTGGACAAGAAGCAAGAATGTATAGCCTTCACGCTCTGAATATTGTGTTATCAGAAATTTGGGTCTAAAACCCCGTCCTTTTAGGACGGCTTTTCTTGTTC
>CAZLUP010000108.1:0-6592 GCA_964562685.1 uncultured bacterium | reverse complement strand
TATTACCTATTACCTATTACCTATTACCTATTACCTATTACCTATTACCTATTACTCATTACCTATTACTTAACCTCCTCAACTACCAACGCAGCAGCCTCGTCTTTTCGCAAACTTAATTTAAAGCCCCGCACCTTGATTTCTACTGGATCTCCTAAAGGTGCAATGCGAGTAACGGTAAACTCTGTTCCAGGAGTTAAACCCATTGCCAATAATTTTTTCTTGTAGGCTTTCTGCGTCGGATCGTCCGTTGCTTCATAACGAGCTACTTTTGCCTGCTGATTGACTTGTAAATCTCTTAAGGTAGTGACACTACTTTCCATCTCATTCACCTCTTGCACTTCAACTAAATAATCAAAGGGTTTGTCTGATACTAAAATTCGTTTTGCCATCCCCCCATCAATACCGATGCGAGTTTCTCCAATAGCCACCAGTAAATTACCCGCTAAATTTTGCACCACCTCAATCGCCATCCCTGGTGCTAACCCCATACCCACCAGTCGATTAATTCCCTCTTTGCTTTCATAACCTGTAATCCACAAGCGATCGCCTACCTGAGCCTTAGCCAAGGTCATCATCGAGCGTTGTTGACGATGATTTTTCCCTTCTTTTGAACCCTCCTGTCCGTGTCTATTTCGATGTTGTCTATTCTCCTTTCCCCAATCCATTGCCTCTCCTACTGCTTAGATTTTGAATAGCTAAAAATATTTTTCAATAGCCTTTACCATCACTTGGTTCGCCATTCCCGCACCTAAACCAATTTGCCGATCTTGAATGCAGATAATAATCGAACCGCTTGTCATTTTACTGATAACTGCAACCTCTGACCCTAGAGCTAAACCCATATCATTCAGGCGATTTAGCATATTTTTCCCGCTCAGAATTTGGCTAATTACAACGCGGTCTCCAACCTGGGTACTTGACAAGGGAAACACTTGTTTCATCTTCAATTGGTCGTTGACCAACTCTGGCAGAAATTGTGTTCGATTTTTTTCTTCCTCTTGCTTGGTAGATGTTTCTCTTTCTCCCAAAAAGGTAAACTTCCATCCTTGATGCCTTCTGTGTCGTTTCTTTTGATTGTTATGCTCATCATCCATGTTTGCGTTTTCCTTGTCATTGAGGACTTCTAATTAACTTGCATTAGCAGTTACTGAGATTAAGTCTTATTTAATACAAGTTTTGGGCAATAAATAAATTTGATTAACTAAAACAACTTAGTAGTTGTTAAAAATTATTTGCATTAATATCTATGCTTTAATAATACCACGATTAACTATACGAATAAATACTCATTAAGAAATATTTAACTTTCAGATAATACTTGAGCCAAAAAACCATTGAGGCATTTTATTGAAGTGTTTTATGTGTTGTCCGGCTGTTCTAGACGAAAAATCTACATAATTAATAAAGGTTAAAATATCTAAAAATTATTGATAATTTTTATAAATAAACTACTTCTAGTTGACGAAGTCGAAGCAGATTCCAATTCTGAGTGCTGATACCATTTATCATGCATTAACAAGAGACTTGATAGGTTGGGTTTTACTATTGTTCTACCTAACCTACAATTTTCAAGATTATCTCTCCAACTATTTTTGAGAATTGGTATGAGTCCTGAACCGAGCAAATAACCCCTCAAAACTAATTATCCCAAGAATCTCTTCTGGCTGTTTTTTAGCCTCAACCACAAATATATTATTAAAATGATTAAAACTCCCCAGGTAGGATTTGAACCTACGACCAATCGGTTAACAGCCGACCGCTCTGCCACTGAGCTACTGAGGAACGCTTGTAACAGTTAATAACTTTAGCGTAAAAAAAAATCTTTGGCAAGAGTTTTCCCTGAATTTTTTTTTTCAAGTCAATCTAGCGATTAACTATCCCGAAGAGATATCTTAGGAATGATAAGTATTTTTATAATTTACTAATGCTAGCGGATCACCATAAAACGGTCTATTTATCTTTTATTTCGACGGATTTGCCTCTTTGGAATATTATTGAAGCTAACGCTTCGCTTTACCAAAAAGATCGCGATCGCTTTCATTTATTATTAAATCAAAAGAGTCTCTCGCCTTTACCTACTTTGTTAGCTAACCCAGAAAATAATTCTGATGATGAGTTTCAAGAGGGCTTACTTTGGTTAGAAATTTCGCCTTATCGGGTAATTTTAACTATGCAGAGTAAAGGAAAGTTGAGCTATCGCCATTTTTGGGAACGAGGAGTATATGGAATTAGTCGTTATTGGTTAAATAATTTAAATAGTGATTCGCCAGAAAATAACGGTTCTTTACGTCTACGGAATTTTACTCGTTATCTTAAACTAGAAGGCACCCCTTCACCAACGAGCTTGCAAGTAGAATATGAATTATGGTCAAGCAGGTTGCAACTTGGTTCCTATGTTTTACATTTAGATATCGATCACTAAAAAAATTTTGCTCGATTTTAGTTCCCAAGCGAAATTATTTAAATTTTAAATTATTAAAGAGCATAAATCGCCTCAATTAAACCCTGACAAACCGTAGTTAAAAAATCTAAATCTAAAGTATCGATCGTATCACTAGGTTGATGATAATGACGGTTGCGTAAAAAAGCTGTATCTGTAACCATCATGGCAGCATAACCTCGATCCCAAAATGGACTGTGATCGCTTAATCTAGTCTGAGGAACTAACTTACCTTGATTAAATACTGGTAACCATTCACAAGGGGTATGTTGACGAATACAACGGCTTAAACGAATCAAATCGGGAATAGTGGTTAAATTACCGACTAGAGTAATAAAATCACCTGTTGATGGATAAAAATACTTTAATCCTGGAGGATAACTTTGAGAACTTTTATTGCGATCGCAGTAACCCAACATTTCTAGAGATAACATCAATCGCAAGGGTTGGTTTGCCTGTTTAAGAGTTTCCGCATAAGCAGTACTACCTAATAAGCCATATTCTTCCAAATCAAAAGCTATCAATCGAAGAGGATATTTAGCAGGTTTGGTGGCAAAAACAGAGGCTAATTCTAATAAAACAGCTACCCCTGTGCCATTATCATCTGCTCCAGGTGTTCCTGGGACAGCGTCATAGTGCGCTCCAATTAAAATAGGTGGTAAATTAGACTGGTTTGCTGACGGAAAATTGAGAATTAAATTCTCATAGCTTTTTGATCCGACTTGAAATTCATGAATTTCAACTTCTCCCCATTGAGATAGTTGCTGACGAATATATTGTTTAACAAAAAAATGACCCCCAGAAGCAACATAGGGGTCTCTTTCTCTAACAATTTCTAGTAAATGATTATAAAGACGTTGTTGTAAATCCATAAATTACATCAAGGCAGAATCAATTCTATCTATTTAGCTCATAAATAATAACTACTATATATGTTCTTATCTAGACTGAATCTAGATATTTACTTAAATAGTTAAGGCTTTTGCTTAATTTTTTGAATATTTTAGTTATATAAAATAAAAAAACAAGTTCCGTCTTTGAAAATAGCTCAATCTAAAGCGATCGCTATAAAATTCAAACAAAAATTTTAACCAAATGATTAGATTTGCATTCAATAAACTGAACCAAGTCAAAGAATCAAAACTATTCTAAAATAACTCACTTCAGCCAAATTATAGGTTAGGACAAAATATTTAACGTAAGGGCATTCTTGCCATTCGCCCTTACAAAATTGATGCACCCTGATTTTTACTTCGACGGTTATAAATGAGTTGAGTGAAACTTCAATAACTGCACATCAAGAACCAATTTGACAATCAGGACAAAAATGAGCAGAACGACCATTTAATTTAATTTTTTCAATCTTGTTGCCACAAATACGGCAGGGATAGCCACTTCTGCCATAAACCCAGGCAGCATCACCATAATTACCACTGACTCCCAACAAATTTAAAAAATCACTAAAAGTAGTTCCGCCTTTGGCGATTGCTGCTTGTAAAACCTCGATAATAGCAACATAAAGATTTTTAATTTGTGTATCAGTTAACTCTGTTGCGATCGCATTTGGTCGAATTCTACTTTTAAACAAAGCCTCATCTGCATAAATATTACCAATTCCAGCTACTAATTCCTGGTCTAATAGCAAAGTTTTAATATTACGGCGACTCTTACGCAATTCTTGACTAAAATAAGCCAAAGAAAAATCTTCTGCAAAAGGTTCTGGTCCTAATTTTTGTAAGCCTGTAATAATTTCTGCTGGTTGCAAAGCAGGTGGTACATACCAAAGTTTTCCAAAAGTACGCGTATCGACAAAACGTAATTCTTGATGGTTGGGAAAAAACAGCCGAACGCGAGTGTGTTTCTGTAAAGACTCTGATTGTTTTACCCACAACAATTGACCAGTCATCCGAAGGTGAACTCCTAAGCAACCTCCTGGTTGTCCAGAAGTAGATTGAAGTTGGGCTAATAAATACTTACCTCGCCTTTCCCAACTAGCAATTTTCTTATTAACTATTCCTTGTAAAAATTCTGTTCCAGAAAGAGGGTAGGCAAGGGTTCTAGCTAATAACACCTCCCCACCCTCGATTGTTTGTTTGAGGGTCAACTGATTAAGACCCTGACAGACTGTTTCTACTTCTGGTAGTTCTGGCAAACTGAAAACTATCCTTTGGTTTAAAGACAACTAAAAATAGCCTATCAGTCTTACCTAAGTTTTGTTTTCTTCAAGAAGGATTTATTTAACTTCTTCTAGTTCGCTTTCAGCAAAGTTATTGGTGTTCACACCGCCAGAATTCCCGCTATAGCCGTTGTAGTTTACTTTATCAAAACGAACAATTACGGGATAGCGAATACCGCTTTGATCGATACTAGCTACAGTACCAAAATCTTGATACCAAAAGGAATCCTTGCGAAGAACTTTGACTTTAGATCCGCGTTTAATTGCCATATTTTTTGTTTTGCTTTAAATGACTTTAAATATCAAAATACTATCGGATTGTCATCATCTTTTAGATATAGATTTTAAGTTTTATTGCGAATTTTGCCATTTTACGCTGACAAAATGGGCTGGACGACCCAATTGGTCAGTGGTTTGAGCAATTTCCTTAATTTTTAAATTAAACGGAATTGCGGTAGTCAAATACTTTTGTACTGACATACCAATTTCAGGGGCAATCCAAGCAGCAGTAGTAGTTGCAATTCCTAATCCAATCAGTTGTCCAATCGGTTCTCTGGGTAACAATATATAGGTTGTAAAAATCATGCCTGTGGTAAGCAACATTGCTACTGAAACATTTGTACCACAGCGCGGATGAAGAGCTAAATCCCATTCTCCTTTGAGTAAACGATTTAACGCAATTCCAACTGCTCTCTTGAGATTCAAAGGATTAATATCCCCATAAAGATAAAAACCCTTTTCAGTTGATAATCCACCAATTTTTTCATTATCTCCTAAAACGCGATCGCTAAAGTTAGAAAAACTCCGTTCTAAATCACTTAAAACCCATACAGTAGCGTGTTCAAGAGCGTGTACTTGACGGATTAACAAAAATTCTTTTAAACCAGGGATAAAACCCAACTGTTGCAATAATTCACTATCCTGCCCCGGATGAGGAGTAAAAAAATCAAAATTCCAAAAATTGCCATTCTCGGCAGAAGCTGCATTGGTCATAGTTTTATAATTTTTGATAGCAAACTATCCAGCTTGAGAACACTACTGACCGTTTTAGTTGTGGTTGAGTGTCTTACAGTTCTCTTTCTATTGTAATCCTACGGATTAGCTGCTATGCCGAGATTTTGGAATTATCTTAAGTTTCCTAATCAGTAATAAATAATTTTACTCAACTCAACAATTGAATCAACAGCTACTCGACTTTTTTCGGAAAAGATCTGCTTTTACCACCAAAAATGGACTAAGATATCTGGGATATGCAATGAGAATTTCTCGGAGCAAGATAATTAAACGTGGTACAGCCAGATTGGCATGGTTTTTTGGAAAAAATTGTTTAACAACACTGAAACCACTGCTAATTCAACAACTAGCAGTTTCGAGGGTGAAGTGCTAAGTTCATCAGATATGGATGTTTCTCAATCTCGGATCGTCTTTAGTACAGACAGAGATCTAGACCTCTACGAATTAGAGGAACTTTGTGATCGCGTAGGCTGGGCTCGTCGTCCTTTACGCAAAGTGAAAAAAGCTATCCAACATAGTTTTTTAGTCGTGTCAATGTGGGAAATTAAAGGCAAGAAAAAACGTTTAATCGGTTTTGCTCGTGCTACTTCTGATTGTGCTTTTAATGCGACAATTTGGGATGTAGTTGTCGACCCCGATTTTCAAAGTCAGGGATTAGGCAAAGCAATGATGAGATATACGATCAAAAAACTTCGTAGTGCAGATATCAGCAATATTACTTTGTTTGCCGATCCTCAAGTGGTTAATTTTTATCGTCGATTAGGATTTATGGTCGATCCAGAAGGAATTAAAGGAATGTTTTGGTATCCTGATTAATCCGAAAGTTTTTTTGAGATCAAGTCTAGTTTTATTGGTCTGATTGAGTTATACTAGACTAGCGGTCTACGGGATGTAGCGCAGCTTGGTAGCGCGCCTGCTTTGGGAGCAGGATGTCGCAGGTTCAAATCCTGTCATCCCGA
>CAZLUP010000107.1:0-6868 GCA_964562685.1 uncultured bacterium | reverse complement strand
ACCAATGACCAATGACCAATGACCAATGACCAATGACCAATGACTAATGACCAATGACCAATGACTAATGACCAATGACTAATGACCAATGACCAATGACCAATGACTAATGACCAATGACCAATGACCAATGACCAATGACTAATGACAATTAACTAACTTTTCGATTAAGAACATCATTAGGTCGTTTGAAGATATATTCACCAGGAACTTTCGTCAAACTACGCACAGCAGAAGCTAATCTGTTCACATTGTAAGTTGATTTGCGTGGAGCAATGTTATCGAAATACTCTGAATGTAAGGTAAAGCCAAAATTAATATCTTCGGGTAAACTGAGTTTGGCGATCGCTCCTTGCTTGAGATTATCCGCAGCAAAAATCCAAGCTTCCGAACCTTTTGAAGTTAACACAGTGGTAAAAATGTATCCTTGATCTTGTGGAATAAATTGGATGCTATCTAAAACATGGTCTGGAGGAAAAACATAAAAATCAAGTAGTTCTTTGCCTAATTCAGATAGATGAGTTTCAGGATGTTGTTTTTGTTCTTCCTTAATTTTTTCAGTAAGTTCTTGCCAATCTTTTTCTAGAGGAACTTTAGCTAAAACCGAAGGGAGATCTGCTTGAGGAAGTTGTTCGTCCGTTAAAAATCTATTTTCATGGTCGCGAAAACTAAGATATTGGCGACGAGAAATCAAATCTCGGTAATATCCTGCATAAACCTGATAAATTGCCGAATAGCCTTCTGGTTTTTTTAATTCTCGCTGATCGGCAGTATAAAGGGTGGTACTAAACCAGCCTGGATGGCTAAACGCTTCTTCTTTAATCAATTGAGCGTCTTTAATTATGACCTTTCGTAAGACTCCAGGATCGAAACCAAACATCCAAGGTATACCATAGTATTTATCAGAATAGCGATCGCCAGTAAAATGTTGGACATCACCAGGCTCGATTGCTTCAGTTAAACTAATAGTTGGTTGTTGGATGGCAACCATCTTAATCGATCCATCCTCCTCATGATGATAGTTGCACAAAAAATGGTAACTATCGCCATCAAACGTTACTAATCGCGATGGCACTCTTTCTCGGTCTGATTTAAGATCGTTACGATTGACAAGATAAACTTGTGTTTTTGGATAAGCTTTACGAGGTGGAACTTTTAAGCCTAATAGCATTGCCACTCCCATCTGAAAAGGCATATTAGGAATCATTACTAATTCCTCTGTCACAATAGTTGTATGAGGACTGCCATCGAGAACTGTTCCGTCTACTTTCCAATGTCTGATCCCCGTATGATTTTTATCTTTACCATCTTTGCCTTGACCGTCCCAAAGAGTAATATATGGTTCGCTCACCATATCAGTAAATAAATTTCCTTGACGGGGTTTAGATTTTAATTCACAAGTAATCAGTTGTTTAATTTCAGGATCGTAAAAAGGGTGTGCGGTATTTGCCACCATCGGAAAGACTGATACAGGCACGGAAACAATATGTTCGTCAAAATATCCTATTGGCGTAATAGTTTCTAAAGTATTGGGGTCTACTTCCCAATAACGTCCTGCATCGGCAGTGAGAATTAATCTGTCATCAAGATTGACAATAGCAGTATTGGCTATTTCCGCCACTCCAAACAGACCGAGTTTGGCAGGAAAATAAGCTCTTGACAGTAATTTGCCGTGGATAAAATGCCACCAACTATCCCAAGTTTTTAATTTTTTGCTGTGGACTTTTATTTGTCCCTCTTGAGGTTGTAAATCCCACTTAATAATGACACCTTCACCAGTAAATAAATGGCGGTCATTTTCACGATGGAAAGGGGCGACAATAAAAACATGACCCGATAAATTGTCTGGTAACTTGCCTTCGTATATTTTGACATCTTTAGATAAATAACCTGGTGGGATCGAACCCCGAAATTTACTAACGTCAAGAGACATAACAGATACTCCTAAAATCTATTAAATTTGAGCAATTGTTTAATAGATAGATGCAAACAGAATGAATTTATGCAGCTATGAGCCAGTTATCAGTTATCAGTAGGGCCGATCGCTCTCTGATTAAATACAGAACTAAAATACTGTCGATATAATTGACAACTTGCGATCGCTCTATCTCCTGATTGTTGAATCACGCCCATACTACTGAGCTTATAAGCTAAGATGGGGTCTAAAAGAACAGGTTCGGTAGCATTAAGAACGCGATCAAGAGCTTGTGCTAATTCGGGCTGTTTTTTTAGAGTTGCCCAATGACGCTGCAAGTGGTGAGAATAAATTCCCGTAGCAGTGGGAGCGGTTTTCTCTAGGGGCTTTAATTCTGATTAATGCTCCTGGTTTTCTAATTTCCTGATAAACTTGCTCTTCAAGGGAAGAACGTTTGAGGTAAAAGGGAGAGTCGAGAGGAACTGAGCCACTGGGGTAACAAGGCAATGTATCTTGGTTAAGGGGGGAAGAAGAAACTTCCAAATGTTGTTGCCAAGGTTTTGTCTTGGTAGATCTTTGCTCGCTGGCATAAGACTCTAACAGTACCTGACAGTTTTTTTTGGTGACACGCTGACCGATAAGTTCGGAAAGTCGCTGATATAATTCTGGGGCAACAACAGTAGTAAAATAGCCGGGACTATAACCTGCTTCAATGGCAATTTGGTTATAAGTTTGATATTGCCAAATTCCTCGCAAAATGATAATTTCCGTGGAATTAAGCGGACGATTTTGGTTCTCAATTAGCTGGTGGTCAACAATCTCAAGAAGGCGGTCGAGGTTCATGAAGAATAAGAGGCTGATGTTTGCCTTTTGATTGACTTCCTTCTCTAACAATAATGCTGAACAAACATTGCTAGCTCATAATTACAGATTTTTTTTTATGAGTTTTTAAATGAGTTTTATGAGATTTATCAGTATTGAACCAAACTAAGATCGAACTTAGACATAAATTGAGATTAAAAGACTTCAAGAACTAAATTTAGTTTCTCAGAATATAACAGTCCCAAATTATTTGTAAAAGAAATGAGACTTGAAAATATCGGTTGATTGTTCATTGTTGATGGCAATCGACTATCAACATCGATCGCTCGCTCATAATTTTTCACGATTTATACAGGATTGCTATATTGGCGAAAACCTAAATTGCGATCGCCTAAAACTAATTGAAGTTATCACTCATAAAAACTTACAAATTTACCAGGAGAAAGTTATGGCTAATCATAATCATGAATGCAATGAAGAATGTGGCAACCAGTTTGATGGATTACTGACTAGTGATGATATTCGCACGGGTTTTATTTCTGGAACTACCTTTAAAAATAAAGCCGTTCAGTATTCCGCCGTCGATGGTCTAGCGATTTTCGAGGGTTGCATCGTACTCGGTACGGTTGAAGAAATGGAAAAGAAAGCTGCTGCGGTTCGGGCTGGAGAAGACGATGAATTGGGAACAATAGGGGTGTTTCTCCCCGATTTAAGTAAACGCTGGACTAACGGAATTGTTCCTTATGAGATCGATCCGAATCTTCCCAATCAAGAACGAGTTAACAATGCGATCGCCCACTGGCAAGAAAAAACTAACATCAGGTTCGTGCGTCGAACTATCAGCAATGCCAGTCAGTATCCCAACTATGTTTATTTTCGATCTGCCGATGGTTGCTGGTCTTATGTAGGAATGCAGGGAGGTCAACAAGATATTGGTTTAGCTAATGGTTGCGGTTTGGGTGCTACCATTCACGAAATAGCTCACGCTCTAGGAATTTGGCACGAGCAAAGTCGAGAAGATCGAGATCGACATATTAAAATTCATTGGGAAAACATCGAGTCTGGTCGCGAACATAACTTTAATCAACACATCACTGATGGAGATGACCACGGTTCTTACGATTATGAATCAATTATGCATTACGGAGCTACGGCTTTTTCTAAAAATGGTCGACCGACAATTACGACTATTCCACCTGGAAGAGCTATCGGTCAAAGGAACATACTGAGCGATGGTGACATTGCTACGATCCGAACTCTCTATCAGGGAGAAGTACCCCAATCTCGTCCCTATACTATCCAACAGGGAGATACCCTTTATCTGGTTGCCGAACGAGAGTTGGGGAATGGAAACCGTTGGCATGAAATTATGAAAACACCAACTGGTGGTTTCTTCACGGAAGAGGAGGCAAAGAATTTACAGCCTGGTCAGATAGTCTATCTTCCCCTTCGTTAAAAAATATCTCTAAAAGAATCGAATTTGGCAAAACTACTCTATTCTGGGATTAATTAGAATGTCTTTCCATAGTTCTCCCATCCTCGTCACAGGTGAAATCCTTCTCTCTAAAGAGCTAGGTTCATTCTCTGGAGCGACAGCATCTATCTATCTTGAAGATGTCAGTCTTGTAGATGCACCAGCCAAAATTGTTACCAAACAAGTAATTGACGATCTCAATCACAAGCGGGGAACTGAAAACAGAATAGAATTTGCCCTCCGAGGGGAGATTGCAGAGAGCCGAGCAAGGTATTCAATTCGCGTACATATTACTTTCCATAGCGATGAACAAATTCATCCTGGAGATTACATCAGCACAGAAAGCTATCCAGTGTTAACTGATGGCTCTAGCGATCGCGTATTAGTAAGTGTAACAGAGGTGAAATAAGAGTTTAGATCGAGTTCGGTTGAATTCTAATTATTGTTTAAAAGTAAAAAAAGAAAAAAATGACTCACAATATATATGCATTACTAGTAGGTATTGATAACTACGTGCCTCCCATACCTGCATTACAAGGCTGTGTTAATGACATTAATGCTATAGAAACCTATCTGCAAACTCAGATTGATGGAGAATGGAAGTTAAACTATAAAAAACTAACCGACGAACAAGCTACTCGTCAGGCGATTATTGACGGTTTTCAGCAATATCTAACTCAAGCAAATGAAAATGATATCGCCCTATTTTACTATTCAGGACATGGAGGTCAAGAAAAAGCTCCTTCAGAATTCTGGAAATTAGAGCCAGACGGCTTAGATGAAACCTTAGTTTGTTACGATAGCCGTACCCTAGGAAATCACGATTTAGCCGATAAAGAACTGAGATATTTACTAGCTCAAGTAGCCAAAAAAAATCCTCGTGTAATTGTCATCCTCGATTGCTGCCATTCTGGTTCGGGAACTCGTAATATTCCCCAAGGAGTACGTTTAGCTCCCGAAGATACCAGAGAGCGAGATTTATCTAGCTTTATCTTCGTCGAGGACAGAAATTTTAACTATCTTTTATCAACCTCTGAGCAAGTTAAAGAAAAAAAGACGGGATTGGAATTGCCTAAAGGAAATCATATTCTCTTAGCAGCTTGTCGAGATTACCAATATGCCAGGGAATATCGAGGAGATAATGGTGAAACTAGAGGTGCTTTTTCTTATTTCCTCCTCAAAAGTTTAGAGCAAACTAATGGCGGTTTATCTTATTTGGATTTAGCGAGAAATATTGAGGCTTTGATTAAGGGAAATGTTCGAGATCAAGTACCGCAACTGGAAGCAACTAACTCCGAAGACTTAAAAGAATTATTTTTAGGCGATGCTATACCAGAACGTCCTTTTTACTTTACTTTAAGCTACAATACCCACTCTAGCGATCGCGGTTGGTCAATTGACGGGGGAGTAATACAGGGTATTCCGAAATTATCATCTCAAGATGAAACGACTTTACTTGCTATCTTTCCTATAGGAAGCCAACCTGACGATCTCAAACAAGTATCTCAAGCTCTTGGCGAAGCTAAAGTTACCAAAGTCTTGACCCAAAAAAGTAAGGTAAAAATTATTCGGGGTTTAGAAAATCTAGATGAAAATCAAAGTTATTGGGCAGTTGTTACCAGTTTACCTCTAGAACCCTTAAAAGTTTATATCGAAGGTGAAGCAATTGGCAGAGAATTGGCGCAAAAATCCCTAGAAAAAGCAAATTTTGGTCAAAAATCTTTATATGTCAAACAAGTAGAAAATCTTCTCGATGCCGATCTTCATTTGCAAGTTCGGGAAGGACAGTACGAGATTACACAAAATGAACGTCCTTTAGTTGCTCCCCTGAATGATGCTACAGAAGCTATTGAAGCTTTAGAAGCGATCGCCCGTTGGCGTAATATTCTCAATTTAAAAAGTCCCCAACGCAGCCAAATTAAATCTCAAGACGTGGAGATGGAAATTAAGCTGATTGGTTATGAAGGAACAGATGGAGAGATTACCACCAATGAAAATTGCGATCTTTTAACTACTGCTTCCGAACTGCGTCTAGAGTACCGATATGAAGATGGGGAATGGAAAAAACCAGTTATTCAAGTAAAACTAATCAATCACAGCAATCAGAAATTATATGCCAATATCGTCGATCTAGCAGAAGACTACTCTGTAGCAGTTCCTTTCTTTGATGAGAGGGGTAGTAGGATCCTTCCACCTAAAACAGGAGAAGGTGTCGGAATTTTTGAGGTATTTGATGATGTTACCCTCTTTATCCCAGATGAGTTTTTGGAACAGGGGATTACTGAATACAAAGATATTTTCAAATTAATTGTCAGTCAAACTGATTTTAATGCCAGTTTACTCGAACAGGAGGGACTAAAACCACCAAACAGGGGAACGCGAGGAACAGAACCAGAAAGTAGCCTGAATCGCTTGATGGATCGAGTATATAGCCGTAATGTCGGTCGTTCTGGCAGAAGGTATGACGATTGGATTACCAAAGAAATAGCCGTAACTATTGTTAAACCGAGGGATGCTGAAGAACTAAAACGCGATCGCTCTACTCAACTATTAAATGGTTTAATTGAAGTACAACCCCATCCCAATGTACAAGCCAAAGTAACTTTAACTTTTGTGAGCGAGAAGTCCCTCGGATTTCCGAAGGGATGAAAGCGAAC
>CAZLUP010000106.1:0-7263 GCA_964562685.1 uncultured bacterium | reverse complement strand
CGATATATCCGCCTCGCTTTATGGCGTGGGACTTAGCCCGACATTTCTGTTAAATAGCTAATTACTCTTTATTATTAATCTTACTTATTTTTAGAGCAATTACTATTAATCGAGAGCGTACTTTTAAAAATCTTGCTTACTAATTTGTTAGTGGACAAAGCTAGCAAATAAAGTTTTTCCGCTACTGACATCAAAAATAAATAAACGTTTCCAATTCAATTGTACAGTAACGCGATCGCCTTGTTTTCCTTGCCAATCAGCATCAACTAAAAAATCAAGGTTGATATTCGTGTCAAGTATTTTACTTTTAACTAAAATTTCTCTGCCCAAAGGTTCAACTAAGTTGATTTCTACAGTTATGATATAGCAACTATCTCTGTTTAATTCTGGTGTTGCTAGTTGAATATCTTCTGGGCGAATACCTAGATCGAAGTTTTGTCCTTGAATTGGATGTAGTCGCTGTTCAATCTCTGAATTGATTGGTAAAAAATGATTATTGATGACAAAATTGCCATTGAGGTAAGTTACAGGTAAAATATTCATCGGTGGATTACCTAAAAATGTCGCTACCATACGATTAGCTGGTTGAGCATATATGGTTTGAGGGTTACCAATTTGCTGTATTTTGCCTTCTTTTAACACTACAATACGGTCTGCTAAAGTCATTGCTTCAGTTTGATCGTGGGTAACATAAATTGTCGTGATTCCCATTTGATTGTGAAGTTGTTTTAATTCCGTTCTAGTATCATCTCGCAATTGAGCATCCAAATTAGATAAAGGTTCGTCAAGTAAAAATACTTGGGGAACTCTTGCGATCGCTCTACCCAAAGCTACTCGTTGTTGTTGTCCACCAGAAAGTTGTTTGGGTTTACGTTTGAGAAGATGTTCGATATTGAGCGATCGTGCTACAGCTTGAACTTTTCGATTAATTTCTGCTTCTGCTTCACGGCGCATCCGCAAACCAAAAGCTAAATTTTCTGCTACTGTCAGATGAGGATATAAAGCATAGTTTTGAAAAACCATTGCTACATCTCGTTGACGAGCAGGAATATGATTAACTAAAGTATTCCCAATATAAATCTCACCTTCTGTTATTGATTCTAACCCAGCAATCGCTCTTAAAATTGTTGATTTTCCACATCCTGAAGGACCAACTAAAACCCAAAATTCTCCGTTTGGAATGTCTAAAGTAATATTTTCTATCGCTGTGATATTTCCGAATTTACGAGCGATATTTTGGAGTTTAACTCTTGCCATAGATAGCTATCTTCTGGTTATGTTCAGATGATACCAAGCTTTAAAACTTTTCCACTTCATTTCATCTCTGCAAAAAATATCTTAAATCAGAACTGCAATTTTAATTAGTCTATCAACTTTGGTTGAATTATTGCGCTCGTCCAAATAATTGATTTGGTTGGCTTGGCTCTATAACTTAATAAGTTAGTTTACTAACACATAATTGAGCGACTATCACCAATTATATCCCTATTTCTGTAATTTATTTTAGTTATTGTTGATACTCATCTTTATTTTTTGATTCATTACTGCTCTCTTGGTAAAAAACCTCCAGTTGTCAAGGGTTAAATTTGCCTTTGCCTATCTTTTGAGAGATGAACAAAATTACGATTTGCGCTCCAATAAATTAAAGATAACTAATCGTTAATTAAACCGACGAAATTGAAAATTTAACTCTCAATTTCGCTAACTAAATCTAATTATTAGAATCAATAACTGCACTTTCAAGCAACCAATAATTAAAACGGTTCAATTATCAAAATCAGGAGTAAAAATCAATGACTAAAGCAGAATCTTCACAATCAGTTATGTATACATGGGGAAAATTTGATAATCCAACCGCAGCAAGAACTACAAAAACTAAAATTGAACAAGCAGGAATTGCACCAGAACAAGTTACTTTAGAAACTGAAAATTTCCAGCTTCCATTCCAATTACAAAACACCGAGATAGCTAAAAGTATTAAAGGTGGCGCGATCGCAGGAACTGTGCTAGGAACTATAATTGGGTTATATATTAGTCTAGTTGTAACTGATTTTCCTAGATTAGGTTTTGCTGTTTTTAATGATTTTAATTCAGTTTACTTGTTTGCCCCTTTACTTGGTAGTGGAGTAGGAGCGTTAACAATTGGTTTAATTGCTGCTTTAAGTGGTGGTAATGTACCTAAACCCGATGTAGATCTTACCATCGCTCATCAATCAGTTGTATATTTGGTAGCGGTAAAAGGAACAGCAGTAGAGATAAACAAAGCTCAAGAAATTATTCGTCAACAAGGCGGTACAGTCGAAGAAGAAGACCGAAATTCAGTAGAAACATAATCAAAGTCTAAAAAAATCTGTTAATTGTTAATGGTTAAATATTTCAGAGTTTAACTCTAAAATAGTTGCTTAAAAATTTCTGTTTTTATCAAGCCTTAGCTATTAACAATCAACAAAAATTACTGAACTGTGAATTAGAGCAATCAAAAAACTCTAATTAATACTTTTCTTTAGCGAGAACAAACACGTTTCCTTCATTTCCTCTCCCAATTCGCATATCTTCATCCAAGTAAGTAACATCAAGCCACCCATTTTGCTCGCGATTTTCAATGCCAAAATCGAGGGGAGGAAACTTTTTACCCGATTCGAGTTGCTGAATAAATTGTGAAGGAGAATTGTAGGCAAAGAAACGCTGTAAACCAATAACTGAACGTTCAAAAATAACATTCACACGGCGTTCGGAAACAGGTTCAAACCTAGCTGCAACACTAACAATGCCTTCTAGAAAAGGCAAGCCAATAATTTCAGCAATATTGTAGACTTTGGCTTCAGTAGTGCGGATACATTGATAAATTTGTCCCAATTTTAATAAAGGGAAGCGGTCCAAACCTAGTATTCCTTTACTGGTTGTGTATAATAAACGCCAATTCCCTTCCAATAAATCTTTAGCTTCCACAGGTTTAGGCGTTGGGTTGCAGTCTTCTAACTGTTGAATGGCTGAGAGAACTCTGACATTATCAATTTCAGTAGCTAATAAACCGCGATTTTTACCTGCGATCACTTCTAGTAATTGTGCTTTTTTGCTCATGACTCCTAATTTTAGCCTTAGCAATCTCTCATTCCTTGATTACTTTAAATATTGTATAAATTCTTCAGAGTCTCTTTGCCAAAACCTGCGAAAAAAGTTTAATGAATTTTCAATTAGAGGTAAAAATTACTTAGATTAGCTAAGGTTAATTTGAGAGAGATAACTCAGTTTTTTTAGATAAGTAATCAGATACCCAACTAACAGAACCTCCCAAAACATTTTCTGATGTAGGATTGATTGCTTGTGTTTCCTGTTCGGCAGAAGATTCACTAGGAGCTTTTTCTCCGATTGTTTTAGTTATTTCAACGCCATTTTCTTCTAAAACTACTTGAGGAGTCGAAAGATTATCTAATAAAATCCGCTTGACCAAAATTTTCCCATTGGATAGATATTGACCAACATTAACATAACGACTGGTAGCTTCTTCTGGTGCTTGAACAATTAGTTTAGTAGTACCTCCTAGTTCAACTAAACCGCTCACAATTACATTTTGAGCTAAAGTTTCTACTGGTTGATTTTCTAACGAGTCAATAGTTGGAGTTGATTGGATACTGTTAGAATTAGATTGAATAGTTTTTGGTTCTAGTAATGACCTAGTTTGATTTTTTTCTGTTTCTTTAGTTTTTATTTCAGGTTTAAGGGCAATCAGGGCAAAAGGATCTTGTCTACCTCTAATACTTCCACTTACACGTACATCAGAATTAGTAGCAGGAATTAAACCACTAATTCCAACTTTATCAGGAGATTCGGCTGAATTAGCTGATTCGGTTGAAGTTGGTGTGGTATTATTAGCTGTTTCTGATTGGGAGTTGGTTGCTGATGAATTAGTTGGATTATTTGATGTTGTATCTTCTCCACTT
This sequence comes from uncultured bacterium, assembly GCA_964562685.1. Lineage (GTDB taxonomy): Bacteria > Cyanobacteriota > Cyanobacteriia > Cyanobacteriales > Xenococcaceae > Stanieria. The sequence continues at coordinate 3,322 of CAZLUP010000106.1, read as the reverse complement.
TTTGAACCAAACAAAGAGCAACTTTCTAGAGAAATAGCTAAAATTCCTAATAATACAAATAGGGAAATTTTATTCATTTTCACTCCTCAAAGACTTGAGTAAATTTCGATCATTAGTCGTGGGTTGTTTATGATCGTGACTAATCATCAATTTTTTATTTTGGTCGACTCTAAGATAACAGTTGAATTCAATAATCATCCAGATGTCTTTTCTCACCAGATGCCAAATTATTGTTAGTTAATAATTCTCTAATGAATAATTCCTCAAGCTTTCAACTTACTGCTGCTCAACAAAGCCAATTAATTGCTTTAGCTCAAGATACAATGCTTAAAGCTTATGCCCCTTATTCTCAATTTCGAGTTGGAGCAGCCATATTAACCGAGCAAGGTAATATTTTTACTGGTTGCAATGTTGAAAACGTTTCCTACGGATTAACTATTTGTGCTGAAAGAAATGCGATCGCTGCTGCGGTTGCTGGTGAAGGAGGCAATCTATTTAAACTTAAAGCGATCGCAATTGTAAATGATCGAGGTATTCCTTGTTCTCCTTGTGGTGCTTGTCGTCAAGTTATTGTAGAGTTTGGCAAAGATGCGGTAGTGATTTTTCAGGGAGAAAATTCTTACGAAAGCAAAACAGCTACTCAACTTTTACCCGCAGGATTTTCTTTTTGAAACGATCATTACGGTTTCTAAATCTATTTGAAAGCTATATCCTATATAGATTGAGTTACATTAACAGCAAGTAAATTTTAGTCTCCAATGAAACCATATCTCGCTGCTGCTATTCAAATGACTAGTAAACCCGATCTAGAAAAAAATCTAATCGAGGCTGAAGAACTAATTGAACTAGCTGTGCGTAAAGGCGCAGAATTAGTAGGATTACCAGAAAATTTTGCTTTTTTGGGTCAAGAAGCCGATAAACTAGCTCAGGCAACTGTCATAGCTCAAACAACTGAGAAATTTCTCAAAACTATGGCACAAAGGTTTCAAATTACCATTTTAGGCGGTGGGTTTCCTGTTCCAGTAGTAGGAGATGCTTCTAAAGCTTATAATACTGCTCTGTTAGTTAACCCTAGTGGACAAGAACAAGTTCGCTACCAAAAAATCCATCTGTTTGATGTTGATGTACCTGATGGTAATACCTATCGCGAGTCTAGTACGGTGATGGCAGGTATTAATTTACCTTCTATTTATCATTCTGAAGATTTAGGAAACATCGGTATATCTATTTGTTATGATGTCCGTTTTCCTGAATTATATCGCCATTTATCAAATAAAGGAGCGGATATTCTCTTTATTCCCGCAGCTTTTACTGCCTTTACTGGTAAAGATCACTGGCAAGTCTTGTTGCAAGCTAGAGCAATTGAAAATACTTGTTATGTGATTGCACCTGCTCAAACTGGTAACCATTATGAGCGACGTTATACTCATGGTCATGCTATGATAATTGACCCTTGGGGTGTTATTTTAGCTGATGCGGGTAATCAACCAGGAGTAGCGATCGCAGAAATTAATCCTGAAAGATTACAACAAGTACGCCAGCAAATGCCTTCTTTACAACATCGAGTATTTGTTTAAGCAAAAATTGAGGGTGTGGGTAATAAGAAATAATAGTAAGTTGTAAAAAGCTTGAATTTTTATGGCTTAATACTTAACTATAAATGTTATTTTTATTACCTGCTAACTCAATTATTAGTTATATTTTTTTTGTTTTTTATTACTTTTGATGTCTTACTTTCGTGAGATGTTGTAATGGCATGAAAAAATTAATAATAGATAAAAGTAAGAATTAGAGTATCAGCCCATGCTAACTCAACCAATAGTTTCTTTAAGACAAAAAGTAGAAGAACTTGCAGACAAAGCATTTCATCAACATTTGATTTCAGGCTATGGGGATGGAGAAAATATTAATGAATACCAACTTGTTATTCATGGAAAACCCAGACACTATTCCTTAGAATATACCTATTCGTTTTTAAGATATCTCCTAGAAGAACAAAATAATTAATGAATTTTGCATTTGCGTCCATCTTGATGAGTAAGCAATTTTGCTCACTTTATGATTGTTATTAGCGAAATTATCAGCCACAATTGTCTGCAAAACATCGATAATAAACTAATGGTAATTTTAAGCTAATTTCAAGATATGCTTTCTCAATGGGATTGTTTATTAAAAAATCTAGGGGAATGGCAAGGTTCATTTACTCGTTTATCACCGCAGGGAGAAAAAACAGAAGACACACCCACCATAGTTACTCTGGAAGGGAAAAATAATAATAAAACTGTTCATCAAGTTGTCCGTTATCTTCCTGCCAACGAACCGCCCCGCGATCTGGTTTTAGAATATAGTAGTCTTAATAGCACTATTTTGTTTTTTGAAAATGGGGCTTTTTCCCAAGGATCGATGCAGTGGGGTCCCTATAGTAATTTTGGTGGTGAATTTGGTCTAATTGATCGCGATCGCCGTTTACGGATGGTACAACTTTATAATACTTCTAGTCAATTAGACCGCGTAGTTTTAATTAGAGAAAAATTACCTAATAGTAATACTCCTGAAAGACCGCCCTTAACAATAGAACAATTGTTGGGAGAATGGCAAGGAGAAGCTGTGACAATGTATCGAGATCTTAGAGAACCAGATACTTTTGCTACTCATCTACAAATAGAAAAATTAGATAGTAATCACATTTGTCAAAAATTATCTTTTAACAATCAAACTATTACTTCTCAAGCAAGAATAGAAGATTCTCGACTTTTATTTGAATCTGGTAGTTTACCTGTTCAAATTTTAATGTTACCTGATGGTGCATCGTGTAACTGTCCTTTAGAAATTAAATCAGGTCATAATTTTGTTTTAGAAATGGGATGGTTATTACAACCAAATTTGCGCCAAAGAATTATCCGCAGTTATAACGAAAAGGGAAATTGGCTTAATTGTACTTTAGTTATAGAAAGAAAAATTTGATTGCTCACAAGCATTAACAGTAAAAATTATTTTTTATTTTTGACAACGAGTATTTCTGAGTTAAATTTTACAGCGCGTTATAATAAGGCTGTTGCGCGTTTAATTTGCGCTTTTTAGCAGCTCAAATGCTTGCAGTAAAGCTTTTGGCACAAGGATTAAAGCATTAACAGCTTAATAATTAGGCTGCATTGAGTTTGTGTGTACATTGAAATCATCAAAATAAGCTAATCAATCATGAAATCATTTGTACAGGGACTATTCAATCGATTAGCATTGAAGGTAATCAAATATACTCCCTCACCCTTTGACATCCTCCCCGCCCTAGAAGGGCGAGGATTCCTAAGACTCACGACTTAGG
>CAZLUP010000105.1:0-7345 GCA_964562685.1 uncultured bacterium | reverse complement strand
GAACAAGAAAAGCCGTCCTAAAAGGACGGGGTTTTAGACCCAAATTTCTGATAATTTGTCCCTGTTCGTTTTTCTGTGGTACAGCTTGATGAAAATGCCAACGATAAGCACCATCTGCCCTTCGCATTCTACCTTCCGCTTGGTAATAAGTTCCAGCTTGTAAAGCTGCTGCCCAATGCTGAGTTAGAGAAGGTAAATCTTCAGGATAAACAACTGCTTCCCAGCCTTGGCTTTGTGCTTGGGCTAGAGTTAAACCGGTATATTCTGTCCAGCGTTGATTGACATCGAGGACAACTCCTTCTGTATCGGTTGTCCAAATCAGTTGAGGAATTAATTCTGCCAAACAGCGATATCTTTCTTCACTTTGTCGTAATGCTTCTTCGGTTTGTTTTTGGTCGTCGATATCAGTATTTGTACCAAACCAACAAATAATTTGTCCTTGCTCATCGCGGATGGGTGTAGCACGAGAGAGAAACCAACGATAATTCCCGTCTTTTCCCCTTAGAGGGAAAGTATCTTCCCATAATTGACCTGTTTTAATACAGTGGCTAAAATATCTGACTACACGATCGAGATGTTCTGGATGATGGACTTTCTGCCATCCCCAACCCTGCATTGACTCCAAAGTAGTGCCAGTGTATTCAAACCAACGACGGTTATACCAAAAAATCCAGCCGTTTTGGTCTGTCATCCAGGCAAACTGAGACATATTGTCTGCCAGAGTGCGAAACTGTGCTTCGCTTTGTCGTAATGCTTCTTCGGTTTGTTTGCGTTCGGTAATATCTCGTGATACCGATAAAAGTTGAATTACTTGCCCAGTAGCATCGTGGATAGGAGTAACGATAACATCCCACCATTTAGATTTACCTTTAGCAGTAGAACACAAACCCTGAAATTTTCCTATTTTACCTGCTTTAGCAATGGCGATCGCTTTGCGGGCTGCTGCTTGGCTTTCACCTTGCCAAAAACTAACCCACTCAGCGTTAAGAAAACAAGTAAAATCTTCAATTTCCATCAAACACATTCCTCCTGCATTCATATAGAGGAGACGACCATTAAGATCTAGTAATTTGATGCAATCGCTACTACTTTCTAAGATACGCTGTTTAAATTCTTCGCTGGTTCGTAAAGCTTCTGCTGTTTCTTGACGTTCTTCTTCAACACGCTTGCGCTCATGAATCTCGATACAATAATCAATGTAGCCAGCAAAATTACCATTGGCAGAAAAACGTGGAACACCGTGGTCTAAAATCCAACGATATTCACCATCTGCTCTTCTGAGACGATATTCCATCTTAAATTCTTGACGAGCATCAAAAGAAGATGAATAAATATTCCAGCAACGTTCAGCATCGTCGGGATGGACTTGTTCTGCCCAACCAATCCCAAGTTCTTGCTCTAAGGTTCTGCCAGTAAAATTCAACCAAGGTTGGTTAAAAAAGTTACACTGCTGATCAACTCCTGACATCCAAATCATCACAGGGGCATTATTTGCCATGATGCGGAATCTGTTTTCACTTTCTTTACTAGTTTTCTCTGCTTCTCTACGTTGTTCAAGTTCAGCTTGTGCTTGTTGATATAACTCAGCTTGACGAATAGCGATCGCAAGTTGAATGGCTAATTGCTGAAGTAATTCAATTTCTAAAGGTTGCCACAAACGGGTTGCTTGACAATGATTGACAATCAGTAAGCCCCACAATTTATTTTTGTGTAGAATTGACACTACTAGCTCGGCTTGTACCTGAAGCCTAGCCAAGATTTTAGAATTAATTGCCTTATTTTCAAGTTTGGAGCGAGAACTAACTTGTCCTTGGCGATATAGCTTAATATATTCTTGATCCAGACAAAAATCTTCAATTTTGGCATCCAGAAGCGACCGCCATTGTGAATCCACCGATTCTGTCAATACTCTACCATTATTTTCTGATTCAAACCGAAAAATCAGGACTTGATCTGTTTTTAGGAACTTTCTTACCTCGTCAACCGTTGTCTGGAGGACTTGGTTTAAATCCAATGATTGATAAATTTGTTGGGTAATCTGAGCAATAACTCGCTCACTCTGCACGCGTTGATTTAGTTGTTGTTGCAATTTGACTCGTTCAATTGTGCCATCAATTGCTAATAAAAGCTTGTGTGCAGAAATCTGCTCTTTAATTAAATAGTTTTGTGCGCCTGCTTTAAGATATTGTACTGCGATCGCTTCATTTCCCAAAACCGTCACAATAATTACTGGCAAACATAACTGTTGAGTCTGGGTTTGTAGTTGTTTGAGAAATTCTAATCCTGCCAAGTCAGGTAGTTGATAGTCAAGCAACAAAACATCTGGTTGATAACGATCATAAAGTTTCAATCCTTCCTTTCCTGTCTCAGTTTGAATAAAATTGTAAAGATAATCTTCTTGCTGTTGTAAATAACGCTTGATAAGCTCACAGTCTTCTTGGCTATCATCAATCATTAAAACTGTGCGCTGTGTCTGGCTCATAGGAAATCTTGACAAATTACAGAAAGCAGTGATGCTTTATATGCTGGTAGTTAGTAGTTTAAAATGTTTTTGCTTTCGGCTCAACAAACTTCAGTCTAAAGATAGATTTATAAATAGTTTGAATGAGAAATGTAGCAATTAAATATGATTGTCTAAAAAAATATTCTCTAACTTAAAAATAAAAATAGAGAATAAAAAAAGACCTACTTTCATAAGGATTATTTTGTAGAGTAAATTTATAAATTATTTAGTTTTCTAGCTAATTTTATTGAATAATCCTAATTAAGCGATACACTCCTCTTCGATTTAATTGTTGATAATCTTGAGGTTGTAAATTCATTTCTTTCATTTCTTTGGTACGTAAAACTAATAAACTTGAATTTAAATTGCTTGGCTCGTTTTGTTTTTGATTTAAATAATAATTGGCATCTTCGGGATGTTTGATAAAATTAACAGAGCGTTGAGTATAAAACACCAACGAAGGTTTTTTAAAGCCAACCATAATTAATTCCTCTTGAGGGTGTTGCTCTTGAATAATAGTTTGAGCAATTTCTCTCAAAGGTAATTGACGAGTTTGATCGATAAAAAAAGAAGCAGGAATTAAAACAAAAATAATTAACCCAATAAAAGCAACTAAATTAATATTCAAAATTGCATACCATCGTTTTCGATAACTCAAACAATAAGCAATTAAAAATGCTGCAATTCCCCAAATAATTCCACCACGCCAAGTTAATCCCGAACTTAATAATGACTCTTTAAAATCTAAAATAGCTGGATCTTTACCAATAAATTGAGAAGCAGTAAAGAAAGCGATCGCGATAAGAGTAACTAAGATTAAATTACTAATAATAGTAATTAATAAACCAGAATTTTTTTGAGCAGGTAGTTGGTTAGTTAAAATATTACTCCAAGCCAAAGCTACTAAAATACTAGCAGCAGGCATTAAAGGTAAAACATAACTAGGTAATTTAGTGACAGAAATCGTAAAAAATCCAAAGATACAAACAAACCAAACAAAAGCAAATAAACCAAGCTGATTATTTCGAGATTGTTGTTGCCAAAAGTTACGTTGCCAAAAACGAACTTTCGACATAGCTAAAGGTAAATAAACTGACCAAGGGGCAAACAAACCTAAAACAATTAAAAAATAAAAATACCAAGGCGCATCATGACCATTTACTACATCAGTAAAACGTTGAAAATTATGGTATCCGAAGAAAGAATCAAGATAAGTTTGACCATTTTCTAAATATACTAAAATATACCAAGGAAGAGTAATTAATAAAAAAATCAAACCTCCTCCCAAAAGATTCATTTTTTGTACAATCGACCAAAACTTACCAACATAAACTAAAAAACTAAAGATAATTAATCCAGGCAAAACTATCCCGACAGGTCCTTTAGTTAAAACAGCTAAAGATATTAAAATATAAAAAGCCAGATACCAATAATTAAAAGCTTGAGGTTTTTGTTCTGAAGTTACATAACCACAAAAAAAACATAATAAACCAGTCCCCATACAACCACTAAGCAACATATCAGAAACTCCCGTATGCGCCCAAATAATTGTCTGGACATTAAAAGCAGTTAACGCTGAACCAATCCAAGCAGAAAACCAGAGTTGACGCTTAATTTTTGCTTGGTTATTTTGTTCAATTAAAGTATTACTAAAACCAAAATATTTTAAAGTAAAAAAAATTCCTATAACTAAAGTGATCGCAGCTAAAGCAGAAGGCAGACGTACCGCCCATTCATTAACTCCAATTAGTTGATAACCAATCGCCATTAACCAATAAACTAAAGGCGGTTTATCAAAACGAGTTTCTCCATTAAAATAAGGTGTAATCCAATTTCCTGTTACGTCCATTTGACGGGCTGCTTCAGCAAATAAAGGTTCAGTTTCATCAACTAAGCCTACATCTCCTAAATGCCATAAAAAAGCGAGCCAACTAATAAATATTAACCAAATCGCAGAGATTAACCAGCACAATTTAGGGTATTGTTCAAACGATTGCCACCATCGAACAATATTTTTAGTTCCTTTCTGCTTCATTGTTATACTCATAAATTTATAACTACACAAACATGATTATGTTGTAGTTGAAAAAGAATATTTTATGATAGCAATTTTTAAACCATAACTAGGTTAGATAATAAATAAAATATCAGTTACTAGTAGAGATGTAACATCTGACATTTCTACTATTATCAATCAACCATCAACACTACTAACCGATAACTCTATCTGCGTTTATCAGTGTTAATCCGTGGACAAACTATCAACATAAGCGAAGCGCACTACCGTAGGTCTCAACTATTAACAAAAAACCAAACTTGCCTATAATTAACCTAATTTCCAATAATTTATTCCCGTTCGATAATACCACCACCTAATAGTATTTCCCCATCATATAAGACCGCAGCTTGACCAGGAGTAACACCAAAAATTGGTTCATCAAATACCAATTTTACGCGAGAATTTTCTAAAGGAATTACATTAACTGGAACAGGTTGAGAACGATAACGAACTTGTACTTCACTGCGAATAGGTGTAGTCGGTTCAGCAATAGAAACCCAATTCATTCTACTCACAGTACATTCACTACGACCACCAGCAGCACGATTACCTACAATAACTCGATTCATCACAGGATCGATCTTTACTACATATAAAGGTTCAGCAGCAGCAATACCCAAACCTTTTCTTTGTCCAATCGTATAGTGATGAATGCCTTGGTGTTTACCTAAAACCTTACCTTCTAAGTCAACGATATCCCCTTCGTGCTGATTAATATACTTATCCAAAAACTTTTGCATCGAACCGTGGGCTTCGATCAGGCATAAATCTTGACTTTCGGGTTTATTAGCCGTTTTTAAGTCTAATTGGTTCGCAAATCGTCTAGTTTCTTCTTTAGTTTGATTACCAAGGGGAAATATCGTTCCTGCCAACAAATCTTGAGTCAGATCGTATAAAAAATAAGACTGGTCTTTTTTGCGATCAACAGCCCGTAATAACTGACAGCGATCGCTTTGCTCATCATACCAAATTCGGGCATAGTGACCTGTAGCAATTTTATCAATGCCTAATTTTTCCTTGGCATATTGCAGCATCGGCCCAAATTTCACCGTACGGTTACACTGCGAACAAGGCAAAGGAGTTACACCAGCTTCATAACCAGAAACTAAATAATTGATAATATTTTCTTGAAATACGTCTCTTATATCAACAATTTGATGTTCTATTCCCAATTGCTCACAAATTCGCGCTGCATCTACCATTCCTTCCGAACAGCATTGACCCTTACCCTTCATTAACCAGAGAGTAAGACCAACTACTTGATAACCTTGATCTTGTAAAGTGGCAGCAGCAACAGAACTATCAACACCACCCGATAAGCCGACAACGACCTTATTCATGAAACTAAAATGGAAATAATAACTTCTATATAATTTAAGGCTTTTTTTATCTTACGTTCGCTCTATTTATTATGACAACTAAGCCTCTATTTCTCAATCAATTTCTCAATTCTGAATTATTGTTGTTTCTAAAACTAATTAGATCAATTTCGCTTGGTGGAAGTTTTTTCCTAACCCTGGTTTTTCCTATATTAGTTCAAGTTAACCCTGCGATCGCAGAAACTTTACCACCTCCACCATCGGTTAAATCTCCTCGCAGTCAAATTTGGGAAAATCAGGACACTCAATCTAAACCTATTATGTCTAATAGGAATCAAAATAAACGAGAATATACTTTCAGCGCGCCTAATTCTTCTCCTTCCTCCTCTGAATCTCTCAAAAAGGCACAAGGTTATCGAGTAGAGGTTTTTGGTGATAGTGATATCTTATTGAGTCAGGTGAGAGATATTGAACCAAAAGCTTTTCGCAAAGGAGAGATTATTCAAGTTGGGATTTTTAGCGATCAGAAGAATGCGGAAGATATGGTACGTAAATTAGCTTTACAAGGCTTTTGGGCGCGAATTAAAGTTCAATAATGTTCTCTACCAATTTTAACTTTTTTCTAAGCAAGGGCGTTTTGAACAGTTAACTCGATCTAGCATTGGGGAAACTGTTGACGATCAAGTCTTATGCTCAAAAAAGTTGTTATTATTGGTGCTGGACCAGCAGGAATATTGTTGGCTCATTATTTGCTGCGCCGTGGCAAATATCAAATAGAAATTTTTGAACGTCGCAGCGATCCTCGATTAGTAGAATTTGCGAATGTACGTACTTTTCCGATCTCGCTACAAGAAAGAGGGAGAAGGGCAATTAGAGAAATTGAAGGTTTAGAAGCAGCAATTTGTGAGCGAGGGATTTTCTGTCGAGGAACATTTTTGTATCGTAAAAACGGCAAAAAACGATTAATAGCTAGAAAAAATCCTATTTTCACGATTGATCGTAACCGTTTAGTTGCTACATTACTTGATCGATTAACCGAAAAGGCAGAGCCATCTAGAGTCACCGTTTACTTTGAGCATCAGTGTACAGAAATTGACGCAAATAATAAAACTGTTAAGTTGCAAACCAAAACAACAAATACTATTAGTGTTAACTATGATATTTTAATTGGTGCTGATGGTTCTCGTTCTGTAGTAAGAAATTACTTGGCACAACAAGGACTCCAATGCCAAGAAACTTATGTACCTGATGCTTATAAATCAGTTTTGTTGCCTCGCGTCGATCCTACACTCAATTTTGAGTTAGAAGCCGATACCATTCATACCTGGAGACTCACTACAGGAAGTAATTGGGGAATTCGTTTATTAATGGTACCTCAACCAGAAAATAAATTAAATGGGGTAATTATTTTTGATTCAATTTCATTCGTCGCATACTACGGGTACAGTCGAAGACTTACCCGCT
>CAZLUP010000104.1:0-7371 GCA_964562685.1 uncultured bacterium | reverse complement strand
TATGGCAAGGTAATCTTTGCTGAATTTGATTATGATAAAAATCCTAGTCCTACCTTTCCTCTCGATCCCACTAAAGAAAGATACAGTATGTGGCTGTTGAAAAAATATGGTTTGCCCTATTTGTATTGGAATCGGATGTTAAAGGGAAAACCTTTTGAAAGATCTCTTTTGAAGAATTAATACCTAGTTACCGCTAATCTAGATCGGTAAAAGCATGATTAATTAAAATGGATATTAAAGACGGTTTTGTAGGTACAGTTGGCAATACACCTTTAATTCGCTTAAACAGCTTTAGTGACGAAACAGGCTGTGAAATCCTCGGTAAAGCAGAATTTCTTAATCCTGGCGGTTCAGTTAAAGACAGGGCTGCTTTATACATTATTGAAGATGCCGAACAAAAAGGTTTATTAAAGCCTGGAGGAACAGTTGTTGAAGGAACGGCAGGTAATACAGGGATTGGTTTAGCACATATTTGCAATGCAAAAGGTTACAAATGCTTGATTATTATCCCTGAAACTCAATCTCAAGAAAAAATAGATATCTTGAGAACTTTAGGGGCTGAGGTTCGTACCGTTCCTGCCGTACCTTATAAAAATCCTAACAACTATGTCAAGCTTTCGGGACGTTTGGCAGCAGAGATGGAGAATGCTATCTGGGCTAATCAATTTGATAATTTAGCCAATCGCCAGGCACATTATGAAACTACTGGTAAAGAAATTTGGGAACAAACCGATGGCAAAATTGATGCTTGGGTAACAGCTACAGGTACAGGCGGAACTTATGCTGGTGTAGCGATGTTTCTTAAAGATCAAAATCCCAATATTCGATGCGTAGTAGCTGATCCTCTGGGTAGCGGACTATATAGCTACGTAAAAACAGGAGAAATTAAAACTGAAGGTAACTCAATTACCGAAGGAATCGGTAACAGTCGTGTTACGGCTAATATGGAAGGCGCACCAACTGACGATGCCATTCAAATTGATGACCGCGAATGTGTAAAAGTTCTTTATCAATTACTCCGTCAAGATGGTTTATTTATGGGGGGATCGGTAGGAATTAACGTTGCTGCTGCGGTAGCTTTAGCCAAACAATTGGGTCCCGGTCATACGATTGTGACTGTTTTATGTGATGGTGGCAGTCGTTATCAATCGCGATTGTATAATCAGCAGTGGTTAGCAGAAAAAGGACTTTTACCCGATTAAGTTGCAATATTTGGGTAGGGACAATTCATGAATTGTCCCTATTGTTTGAATGACGGACAGAATCTTGAAAAGTTTATAATCAAAAATAATTATCGACGCTTGTGGAGAGAACTATGGCGGTATTGCGTTTAGAAAATGGCACAACTTACACTCAACCAGAAGATATTTCTCAAAAACTTGCTCTCTTAAATGTCCAGTTAAATTATTGGACTGTTGGTAATAATTCTGAACTCAACCGTCTTTTAGCCCAAGATAGCCTGACAGAAACTGAAAAAGAAGAAGTTTTGCAAGCTTTAGACCATTATTTTGAGCAATTAAAACAAACTGCTGGTTATCAAGCTCGCGATTTGATTGTTCTCAATCCTGATACGCCTAACCTGAATACTTTATTATCCAAGTTTAATCGCTGTCACACTCATGCTGATGATGAAGTCCGCTACATTGTTGCTGGCGAAGGCGTGTTTGGTTTTGTACTTCCCGATGGTTCGCAAGTAGAATTAACCATCCAACCAGAAGAATATATCAACGTCCCCGCAGAAACAGAACACTGGTTTTATTTAACAGAACAATCAAAGATTAAAGCAGTGCGTTATTTTACTACTACTGAGGGTTGGCTTCCCGAATATACCAATACAGAAATTCGGTTTGCTACTCCAGTGACAGTTTAATTATGTAACTTGTTCGAGTTGCCATTGTTCGCTATTTTCGATTTTTAAAACTAATTTGTGGTATTTAAGCAAAGTAGAACGATGACCGACACTGATAAACGTAGTTTCGCTTTTTTTCAAATGATTGTAGAGATTTTCTTCGTTTTTCAGATCTAAAGCACTAGTGGCTTCATCCAAAATGGTATATTTTGGCTTATTAATCAGGATGCGAGCAAAAGCTAATCTTTGTTGTTCTCCCAAAGATAAAACATCGCCCCAATCTTGTTCGGCATCCAAGCCACCAAATCGGTCGGCTAAGTCTGCTAAATTTACCTGTTCTAAAACATGATAAAGTTGTGGGTCTTCTATCGATAACTCAGCTTGAGGATAAATTAACTGATTGCGAAGAGTTCCTAAGATCATGTATGGTTTTTGGGGTAAAAACAGCATTTGAGCTAAATGAGGACGAGTAATTACTCCTGTTCCAGAATTCCATAATCCTGCGATCGCTCTTAATAAGGAACTTTTACCACAGCCACTCGATCCCATAATTAGTAATCCTGTTCCTGGTTCAATGGCACAGGAAAGATTACGGACGAGGGTTTTTTGATAATTGGGTGTTTGTAAGGTTAAACGTTGAATAGCGATCCGACCATCTTCAACTGTATCGATCGTGGGGCGTTCTCGTCGAGTAGTTTTCTGTTCGATCTGATTAAGATATTCATCAAGGGAAGATAAGCGATCGATTCCAGCCACAAAAGCGGTTAATTGTTGAAAACGACTAACAATAATATTTAAAGAAGCAAAAACTCTAGCAAAAGCAATCTGAGCTTCGGTTACTTTACCTACTTCAAAAGTACCATCAAAAACATTAGGAGCAACTACGATCGCAGGAATAATATAAGGAATAAATTCATAAGTATTAACAAATAAACCAAAATATAATTCTTGCCAAAGAATCAGTAAATTAAAGTTAGCAAAAACTTCATGAAAGATCTGCTTTAATTTATTATTTTCTTGGTTTTCTCCTTGATAAAAAGCAATTGATTCAGAATTTTCTCTAATCCTAACCAGACCAAAACGAAAGTTAGCTTCTTTTTTCAATTGGTCAAAATTTACTTTAACTAGTTTTTTCCCAAAGACTCCTGTGGCAAAAATTGTCCCAACTAAAGCATATCCAACCAGTAACCAAACTAAATTAGGTGAAATTTTCCAAAGAACAAAACTAAAAGCTGCTACTTGAAAAACTGAGTTGATAATTACTAATAAAAATACTAAAGAATCTTGAGTGAAACCTTTAATATCTTCAGAAATACGTTGGTCGGGATTATCAATATTGGTATTAAAATTACCTAATTCATAAAAAGCCCGATGACTAAAATAACGTCCTAAAAAATTTTGGGTTAGCCATCTCCGCCAATAATTGCCTAATCTATATTGAACGTAATTAAAGCCAGCAAATAAAGGTACATATACTATAAGTATGCCTAAAAATATTTTTATAGTTGTCCAAAATCTCTCTGGACTTTTTGCTGACAGAGAAGAAATAATATTGCCTTGTTCTTCAGTTAATTTAACACTAAGTAATGTATAGGCAATTAATAAAATAAATAATAAACCTAGTAGAGTCCACGCTCCTTTTTTTTCATTGCCAAACCAATAAAGTTTTGCGATCGCCCAAAATCTTTTAAATACTTGAAAGTTAAATCTATTCATCATACTGACACCTATCAGAGAGTGTGGTTAGTAGTTTTTGAAGTTATAGTTTTGCTTGATCTTCTTGAGTTTTAACTACGTATGCCAACAAACCCTGACAAGCATCTAGTAACAAATCAATTACGTATTCAAACCCTTGAGAACCTCCATAGTAAGGATCGGGAACTTCTCGGTCGGGAAAAGAGGTTGCAAAATCGCAGATCAAGCGGACTTTATCCTGGTATTGGTCTTGGCGGTCAAGATAAAGAATATCTTGGTAATTTTGTTTATCCATAGCTAGAATTAGGTCAAATTTTTCAAAATCCAATGGTTGAAATTGCCTTGCCCGACCTTGAAGTTTGATTCCTCTTTTAGTTGCAGCAGCAGTCATACGACGGTCTGGAGGAGAACCAATATGATAGCTAGAAGTTCCTGCCGAATCACAAATAATTTTGCCTACTAAACCAGCTTCTTGAATTAAATGGTTAGTAATGTTCTCTGCTGAGGGAGAACGACAAATGTTACCTAAACAAACAAACAATAATTTATAAGCCATGAACAATTAAGAATTTTTAAATTTTTAATCCTGATGGATTAGGGCTAGTCAGAGTAAATGTATCACAGACTTTTAACAAAAAAGCGATCTATTACTCCAATCAAGATTTTAGATGTCTTCTATTGATTGATAAGGTATAACTTATGTTTAAATCTCACCCTCGCGAACGTCTAATTTTTACTAAACGCAAACCTAAACCGCGTCGCAATTTATCTTGGTTATGGGTCATTTTGTCTCTGATTCTCTCGCTGATGGTTCTCGAACTAATAACCCGTATCGTAATGGATGTGTCGGGTAAAAAGAAAGAGTCTAGCCAAAGTCAAACCGAAACTCAAATTAGAAAAGCCTATCGTCTTAAATTTGTAACAGAAACTGGACAACCTTATCAAACTATTGGAGTAGACGGAACTCTAGTTGCTCAACGTAGCGTTTCGTTAGGTTATCAATTAATTCCTAATCAAAAAAATCAATATTGGCAAATTAACGAGCAGGGTTTTCGAGATACAGAGCCAATTTCGACGGTTAAACCTAAAGATGAAATTAGAATTTTTCTGTTAGGTGGTTCAACTGCTTTTGGTTACGGTAGTTTTAATAATCAAGAAACTATTAGCGAACAATTAGAAGCTCGTTTGAATCAAAGAGTTCAACAACAACAAGACTCTCCTCAACTGTATCGTTCTAATTTAATTCCTGAAGCTGAAGCAGGGAAAAAAGAAGCCGTAGCTAAACCTTTAAAAATTAAATCTGGCAATTATCGTGTGATTAATGCTGGTGTTCCTGGTTATGCTTCGGGTAATGAACTGGCACAATTAGCTTTAGATGTTCTTCGCTATAAACCTGATTTAATAGTTGTACTGGATGGCTATGTAGATTTAATGCTTCCCAGTAGTCAAACTGCAATTGAGATACCTCAACTCGAAAAGATGCTCGATGATGGTCCTACTTATTTGCGTGTCTATCTCAAAAAAACTCTCCAACCTCTGCGCGATAAAGTTTATTTAGTTAGATTTGTTCAGGATAATTGGCTCTCGGTTAAACCTTCAGAACAACAAGTTACTTGGTTGTTAGATGAACAGTTAAATAACCTAGCTCAATATTTTCCTCAAGATCAAAGTGAATCTCAACGGCGAATTGCTCGCTATTTTCAACATCATAAACAAATGGCTGGTTTGACTGCGGGAGCGCGTATTCCTCTGATTGTTGCAGTACAACCAGAGATTACAGGTAGAAATCCGAGTCGATTAACTGCGCTAGAAGGCGGAGTAACTACAGAATTAGGTAGAGAATACATCCAAAAAGCCAAACAGTTTTATCCGCAGTTTGTAGCTGCTAGTAAAGAACTAGCAAGAGTGTTTCCTTATAATGTCAAAACTATCGAGTTATATCCTCTTGAAGATCAATATCCTGCACCTAGTTTTATTGATGCGATTCATCTAAGTGTGGAAGGAAACAAAATGCTGGCAGAACAATTATATTATGCGATCGCATCTTCTCCCAAAATGCAGGTAGTTCCTACTATTACTAAACCTAACCCTGAATCGGAACTCCAACCTCAATCACAACCCCAAATTCAGTCTCAACCTCAACCCCAACCTCAACTTATCTCTAATCCTTAAGAAGACAAACAATTGGTGTACAGGCAAGGCAGTGCCTTGCCCCCTACGGGGTAATTGGTCATCGAAATGACTGGCTTGCACTTGCTCTGTAGCTCACCAAGGGCGAGTCCGCTTTTTTATTAATAGTTTTAATCCATTTTAAAGATGTATTTTAAATTGCTTTGAACTTCAAAATAAGACTAAATTTAAAAATAGTTAAATATAAAAAGTTTAAAATATTCAAGCCTTTTTAGTTTGATTATTGACTGTAATTATCAATAAGAAAGATGCGCTTAATTTTTCTATCTGTAGATAGAACACATTTTTGCTAATTTAATTCAATAATATTCCTCGATCTAAGTAGAAAAAAATTAGTTTCAATCCTCTATCAAATGATTGATGAAATAACTTGTTGTTCTTATCTATCTTCTAATAAGAACCAATTTAAGAAATAAACTCTTTCGAGGTAAAACTAATGGTATCTTTAACAGATGAAAAACGTGCTGCTCTTGCAGAAAAGCTAGCAGGCATGAAAGCTATTCAAAATTTAATTATTTCTAACGAACAAGAGTTTATCAATCAATGCGATGATGCTGAGATTCGCGATCGCTTGCAAAAAATGCTTTCCGATGATCAAAAGAATCTAGGTATTATTGAAACAGCTATTACTCAATACGGTATTCAATCGGAACCAAAAGATAAAATCCAACAAATGGTTCAGAAAGCAGAAGACATGATGTCTGGTTCTGACCTAACCATGTATGAGAAAATGGCTCAACACGAACTATTAAAACACGGACAAGTTATGTCTGGGTTAATTGTTCATAAAGCTGCTCAGATAGTCGGTGCTGATGTTCAAGCAGCCCTCGCACCTATTAATACCGTTAACTTTGAAAACCGCGCTCATCAAGAACAACTAAAAGGAGTACTTGAACTCTTAGGAACTCGTGAACTAACTGGACAAGAAGCAGATCAAGGACTTTGGAGTCGTGTACAAGATGCTGTTGCAGCAATAAGCGGTGTAGTTGGTAGTGTTGCTACTCAGAGTTCCGATCAATCAGATCTGAAGATCCAAGACATCATTCGTATGGATCACCAAAAAGTCAATGTTTTAATTGGCGAAATCGAACAAAGTAATGATGTTCAAAAAGTTCAAGAATATTTTGGTCAACTTTATCAAGATTTACTAGTTCATTCAGTGGCAGAAGAACAAGTTGTTTATCCTGGTGTACGTCCATTCTATGGCGACGAAGATACTCAAGAACTTTATGACGAGCAAGCACAACTGAAAGAAATTCTGAACCAAATGAAGTCTTTAGAGCCTAACTCTCAAGAATTCAAAGATATGTTGCAGCAAGTTAAAGCAATGGTGGGCGACCACACTCGTCAAGAAGAAAGCACCATGTTCTCTGCCATCAACAGCAACTGTTCTTCCGAACAACAGCAACAAATGGCAACCGAATTTAAAGAAGCCAAAAAACAATTGCAAATGGAAATGGCTGGCTAAAAATCTCTTGAAAGGTTTATTGGCTAATCATTAAAAGTGTAGGGACAATTCATGCCACCGAAGGTGCAGCGTAGCGATTGTCCCTACTGGTCATTGGTCATTAGTCACTTGTTTAATATAGCACTACGCAAATACATTAGGACAATTTTTGAAAGCAGCATCTACACAA
>CAZLUP010000103.1:0-7430 GCA_964562685.1 uncultured bacterium | reverse complement strand
AGACTGGACGTTATAACCTCCTACCATTGTGCCTAATAAATCTACTGCACCTTGAGAAGAAATAAGAGAACATTTAATTTCACCCTTGGCAACGGCAGTTAAAAAACCAGCTTTGACATAGGCAGCTTCATCTACACCAGGGGGAACTCTATCTTTTAATAAAGATAGTAGTTCTTCTTTTTCTGTTTCTAATGGATTTTTTAATAGTTCGCATAGTTGAGAGGTTTGTTCGGCATTGAGGGGAAGAGGCGGTATCCCCATTGCTTCTCTTTCTGCTGCGTGTTTGCGATATGTTTCTAACATTTAGTGATTCTCCTAACTCAACACCTATATTTATTGATGGCAGAATTTTTATTTTCTCATCGATTTCCCTAATTCTTTGTTCGTAGGGAGTATTTTATGGAATTTACATCGGCAAAAGGTTTGCATTACGACATTTGCAGTGTATTTTCTTTTAATGTATCGAGTCTTAAACTTTTTTGGTGATGGTTTTTTAAAAATTTGGTGACGAAATTGCGATACTTATTTATATAAATTTTTTTAAACAATTAAAGCATTTAAAACTGTTGTTATTTCAAATTCATTTCTATATTGTTCTAATACTTTTTCGGCAGTACCAATTACAGCTTCTTTTTCTTGTTTACCGCTAACGTAACCTTGTTCTTGACGAATTTTATCAAGTATCTCATCATAATTTGTCATATTATGCCGATAGTGATTAAAAAGCGATCAACCATTAGCTTTTTCATAATCAATAATTTGACTTTTTTCATCTTTAATTTGATACAGTTATTCAGGTTTAATTAGTTTGATTTCTTTGCGAGGATTCGAGTTATTTTGGTTTTTCATAAAATGCTAGAAAAATACTTCTAGCATCACATTAATATGATTACAAATAATTTAGCCACGATCACTATCACTATTACATTTTTTTTTACAAAAGAGGTTGGTTTATAAAATTCTTATTTAGAAAGGCATAAATATCATTTGCCCATACAGTAATTACTCTTATAAAAATGGGCAAAATAAATCTAATTAAAGAAAACTATGGCAGAAGCAGTTAATTACTATTATAGAGATCATAATTTAACTAAGGAACAAGCTAAAGATGTTTGTCAGCAATTTCGTTTTTTAGCAGTTAAAATTGTTCAAGTAGATTCTCTTTACGATTTAAAATTAATTTATGAAGCAATAACTTTATTTACTCATCGTATGGCAGATTTTCAGCATAGAGAACGAGAATATTCTATAGAACGTGCCATTAGAAAAAAATTTTAGACCCTTTAGGTACTTGTATTGCTGTGGAAAATAATTTTCAAAGGAGAGTATCTTTTTTAAATTAAAGTGTCAATATGTCCAATAATCAAAATCTACCTTCTGTTTGGTAAATAAAATTGGAAGTTATTAAATAATTAATTGGCAAATTACAACTCATCCATAGAATATAAAGTTATTGGTGAGATTATTTGAAACTTACAACAATAGCGATCTCTTGAACATTAGATTTTAACTTATATACTTCAACCAGAAGAAAAATAATTTATTGCACAATTTCTACTTGATAAATAGGATATTTTCCAAATTCCCCTAAAGCAACAAATTGAAGATTGTATTGTTGTTTGCCCTGATTAAAAGATAAATCTTCAATATTTAACTTTGGTAAATCACAAGCTCGATTTGGATAACAAATATAGAGAAATTCTCGCTGTTGTTGTGTCGCTAAAGCTTGACTTAATTTAATTAAATTGGTTTGATTATCAACGCGGAAAAAGATTTTATTCCCAGTAACAGCAGGTTCTAAAGCCTGTCCAACAAATTGATGAGAAATGGCTACAAAATTGTGATTGTCTTCTTGTAAAAATTTAACGGCTGGTGCTGTCGCTTGATTATTTTTTTGTAAGGCTAAAGTAGCTTGATAAATATTTTGATGCATTCCAAAAATTATTAAAATTCCTAGTAAAGCAAAGATAAAATATTTGGTTAAACTTTGACTATAATTCAGGATATTATTTAAAGCGATCGCGGTTATTAAAGTAATGATTGGTACTAAAATCATTAAAAATCTTGGTCCCCATTGTTTACCTCCGGCAATTAATCCAGCAGTACCAATAGGAACAAGAATAGCTACTCCAATGATCAATCCTAGACAAAATAAATAAGCAATTACTAAATATAAATTGAATTTAATTTTGATATCTTTTAAAAAATAGATACTAATTAGACCTAAACTCAGTTGAGGCAATAAACTTTTAGTAACATTTTTAATTGTTCCTATTTGACCAGTAATCAATAAAGAGCCAGTGATAGTTATTAATAAAAATACTATTATACTAATTACTATTATTCTTAGATAACTATTAGTTCGACATTTTTGCAATAAATAAATTGCCAAGTAAAGCAAAGGAACATAAATGAGCGGTAAATAATCAAATAAAGCCAAGCTTATTCCTTGAAAATTTTGCCATGCTCCTAATAACTTTTCTTGTAAAGCGACTTTTTCTACTACTTGAATTCCATGAATACCAAGAGCATGATTGTAAATTAACTTATTAGTTACAAAAAAAGTTCCTACCGTCAGGAACATACTACCAAGGAAAAATATTTTATTTCTACTTAAATAATTAATCTGTTTAAATAAAACAGTAATAGTAGCTAAAATAACCAAACCAGTTAACAAGCCAACCACACAAATAAATTCTGGTCGAAACCAAACCGCTAAACCAATTAAACATCCACTAATCAAAGCGTTTTTAACAGAAATACCTTGAGGATAACTCTTAATTAAGAAAATACTCATACCAGCAAAACAAAGAGCAACTGCTAAAGTATGCTCCCAATACATAGCACTATAAATAGTTAAAAAACTAGAAAAAATTAAAGCAAATAAACCTAAAGCAGTAATGAAATTATTTAACTTAAATCGACGACAAATCCAATCAAAATTCAACCAAATAATCCAAGTTGAAACTAAAGGAATTAAATACAAACCTCGATAACCAAATAAAGCATAAAAAGGAGCAGTTACTAAAGGAAAAGTATAGGGGAAAGTAATATAGTATTTATTATCAACATCATAAACAAACGGTTCTTGATAAGGATACAAACCATCACGCCAAAGATTCTTTATCCAAGCATCTTGAGGAGGAATTAAATCAAATCTTAATTTTCCTTCACCTAACTGTTGTGCAAGTAAAGCTTTTAAACCACCATCACCACTAAAATAAACTCCATCAGCAACTTGTCCTTGTAAAAACAAAGAAAATACAATACCAACTACAATAATTACTAAAGAAAAAGAAATATACTTAATTTTCATTAATTTCTTCCAGTGATTTGCCAAACTAATAACTTAAAAATTGTCGAGGCTATTTTAGACAAAGCAGATAGAGGTGAAGACTTATCAGAAACCGAAGCCTTAACCTTACTTCAGCAAAAAAATCCACAAGGGATTGCACGAATCAAACAAACTGCAGACATTCTCAGACAGAAACAAGTAGGCGATACAGTAACCTACGTGATCAACCGCAATATTAACTTCACAAACATCTGTGAGCAACATTGTAGTTTTTGTGCTTTTCGTCGTGATGCTGATGAAGTAGGCGCATTTTGGCTTAATAATGAGCAAATTCTGCTCAAAGCAGCCGAAGCAGTGCAAAAAAATGCTACAGAAATATGTATGCAAGGAGGACTTAATCCTCAAGCAAAATTGAATGGTACTTCCTTGGATTATTATTTACATTTAGTAGCAACTATTAAACAACAATTTCCTCAACTTCATCTCCATGCTTTTTCGCCACAAGAAATAGAGTTTATTGCTAGAGAAGATGGAATCAGTTACGAAAAAGTAATTCTGGCTTTACAAGAGGCTGGAGTAGGTTCAATGCCTGGTACTGCTGCCGAAGTTTTAGATGATGCAGTTAGAAAAATTATTTGTCCTGAAAAAATTAATACTGCTACCTGGTTAGAAATAATTAGTACCGCTCATCGTTTAGGAATGCCTACTACTAGTACCATCTTATCTGGTCATATTGAAACACCAGCACAACAGATCGCGCATTTAGCCAAGTTGCGATCGCTACAAAAAACTGCAATTCAAAATAATTATCCTGCTAAAATTACCGAATTTATTATTCTTCCTTTTGTTGGACAAGAAGCACCCAAACCACTTCGTCGTCGAGTAGGCAGAGACCAACCAAGCTTATCAGATACTCTACATCTTACTGCCGTCGCTCGCATTTTTCTCGGCAATTGGATACCCAATCATCAACCAAGCTGGGTAAAACTCAATTTAGCAGGAGCAACGGCAGCATTAACTTGGGGTTGTAATGATATTGGTGGTACCTTAATGGAAGAACATATTACCACGATGGCAGGAGCGCAAGGTGGCACATTTATGTCAGCAGAAACTCTACAACAAGCAGTAAATTCTCTTAATCGTCCCTATCAACAAAGAACTACGCTATACGAATATATACAGTTGAATTAATCAACTTTTTGAGTGTTAATAGCGTTTTAAGCCACCTACTTTTCAAAATCTTTACAAAAATTTGATAAAACTGACTATTTAATTTACTGAAACTTGTTGGAAAGTAGGTCATATTAGACATCATAACAATCCAAACATAGTTTAAGATTGACGAAGTGAACGCAAGCCAAGGGGCTGTCCTCGGAGGCAACCTTCGAGGTTTATACGCCCCGCCTGGAGCTTGCCTCCAGGGTACTGTTCACTTTAAAATTATTACGAGTCAGCTAAATGAGAATATTAGTAACTGGTGGTGCTGGTTTTATCGGTTCCCATTTAATCGATCGCTTGATGGTACAAGGACATGAAGTTTTGTGCCTCGATAATTTTTATACCGGTCACAAACGAAATATTCTGAAGTGGCTAGAACATCCATATTTTGAATTAATTCGTCATGATATTACCGAACCTATTCGGCTAGAAGTAGACCAAATATATCATTTAGCTTGTCCAGCTTCTCCAGTTCATTATCAATACAATCCCGTGAAAACAATTAAAACTAATGTCATGGGAACTTTGAATATGCTGGGATTAGCTAAACGAGTCAAGGCAAGATTTTTACTTGCTTCGACTTCAGAAGTCTACGGCGATCCAGACGTACATCCCCAACCTGAAGAATATCGCGGTAACGTCAATTGTATTGGTATTCGTAGTTGCTATGACGAAGGTAAACGAGTAGCAGAAACTCTCGCTTTTGATTACTATCGACAAAATAATGTTGATATTCGCGTAGCACGTATTTTTAATACTTATGGACCGCGAATGTTGGAAAATGATGGTCGTGTCGTTAGTAATTTTGTGGTTCAAGCTTTACGAGGAATACCTCTAACTATTTATGGTGATGGTTCGCAAACTCGCAGTTTTTGCTATGTCTCTGACTTAGTAGAAGGATTGATGCGATTGATGAACAACGAATATATTGGACCAGTGAATATCGGTAATCCTGGAGAATACACTATTTTAGAATTAGCTAAAACTATTCAAACGATGGTTAATCCCAATACCGAGTTAGTCTATAAACCACTTCCTCAAGACGACCCCAAGCAGCGACAACCAGATATTACCCGTGCTAAAACTTGGCTAGGTTGGGAACCAACAATTCCCCTCCAAGAAGGCTTAAAACTAACTATAGAAGACTTTCGCGATCGCATCGAGAGCAAAGAAGTCCAAAAGCTAAGTTGATTTTTTATTAACAAATTCACTAGAACTGTCGATTAGAAGAGGATTAAATTTATGCGTGTATGTGTTATTGGTACTGGCTATGTTGGCTTAGTTACTGGAGTTTGTTTATCTCATATTGGACATGATGTTATCTGTGTTGATAACAACGAAGAAAAAGTCAAATTGATGCAGGCTGGACAATCTCCAATTTATGAACCAGGATTATCAGAATTAATGAAGTCCTCTTCTGCGTCTGGTAAATTGCAATTTACTTCTGACTTAGCTAAAGGGGTAGAACACGGTGAAATTTTATTTATTGCGGTTGGTACTCCACCTTTGCCTACAGGAGAAAGCGACACTCGCTATGTTGAAGCAGTAGCTAGAGGAATTGGCGCGCATCTTAATGGCGGTTATAAAGTGATTGTTAATAAATCTACCGTACCGATTGGTTCTGGTGACTGGGTAAGAATGATTGTTCTCGATGGTATTGCCGAAAGACAAAAAGCTTTAGTTACTGCTGGCGGTGGTATTAGTACCCTAGAAGAAAATATTGGCGGTAACTTTGATGTTGTTAGTAATCCAGAATTTTTAAGAGAAGGTTCAGCCGTCTACGATACGTTTAATCCCGATCGCATTGTTCTTGGTGGTAATAGTGATCGAGCGATCGCGATGATGCAAGAATTATATCAACCTTTGGTAGACCGCAGCTTTGCTGAAGATAAATCTTTACCTCCCGTACCAGTAGTGGTTACTGATTTAAGTTCAGCAGAAATGATTAAATATGCTGCTAACTCTTTCCTGGCTACTAAAATTAGTTTTATTAATGAAGTTGCTAATATTTGCGATCGCGTTGGTGCAGACGTGACTCAAGTTGCCAAAGGTATTGGTTTAGATTCTAGAATTGGTAGTAAATTCCTTCAAGC
This sequence comes from uncultured bacterium, assembly GCA_964562685.1. Lineage (GTDB taxonomy): Bacteria > Cyanobacteriota > Cyanobacteriia > Cyanobacteriales > Xenococcaceae > Stanieria. Next base: position 824 of record CAZLUP010000103.1, on the reverse strand, counting down.
TGGGATCGGCTGGGGTGGTTCTTGTTTCCCCAAAGATGTTTCTGCTTTAATTCATACCGCAGATGATTACGGTTATGACGCAGAATTACTCAAAGCTGCCGTTACTGTCAACCAACGTCAGCGTTTAGTAACCTTAGAAAAATTACAGCACGAATTAAAAATCCTCAAAGGAAAAACAGTCGGTTTACTTGGTTTAACTTTCAAACCCGATACCGACGATATGCGTGATGCACCTGCTTTAAATTTAATTGAACAATTAAATCGTTTGGGTGCTAAAGTTAAAGCCTATGACCCCATTGTTTCCCAATCTGGTCTAAGTCACGGTTTATCAGGCGTAATTATTGAATCTAATGCTGAAATGTTAGCTGATGGCTGTGATGCTTTAGTTTTAGTTACTGATTGGCAAGAATTTTTGAAACTTGACTTTACCAAAATGGCAAAAGCCATGATTCAACCATTAATTATTGATGGTCGTAATTTCCTTGATCGCCAAGCTGTTCAAGATGCTGGTTTCCGTTATGTAGGTATTGGTCGTTAGACTTTAACCATAGTTTATATATTTGCAATTACCATAGTGCAAAGGGAAGAGTTTTTACTTTTCTTTTTGCATTTTTTTTTCTCTACTTGGCAGAAGACTCTCAAGGATGTAATTAAAAATGCGATCTCGCAGTTCGGGGATATCTTTCCAAAAGCACAGCACTACGCAATCTTATTAGTCAGTAATTAATTATTTTTTGGACACAGACGTAAAATAAAAAAGGAAACTCATTTGTGACAAAGCACGGCAGTTTCCCCAATTAATTAGAATTCTTGACTTAATTATA
>CAZLUP010000102.1:0-7618 GCA_964562685.1 uncultured bacterium | reverse complement strand
TCAAATTTTCTTTTTATTATATAAATGTCCTAACTTAAATGCGTAGTGCTATAGCTGCTCTGAGGGAATAAACCCGAACTATTTCGGCTAAAGTAAAAGCTTCTGTCCATTTGTCCGCTTCTACTAACATCTCAGTCAATTTTTTATAAAAATCAGCCATCAAATTATTGAAATCTTGCCAAATTTGCTGATAAGATTGGCTCGTCAATAACTCTTCCTGTTGGGCAAAAACATTCATAATTGTTTCTGCTACGGTAGCTAAGCGTAAAGCTACTTCACAATCTTCTTCCCTAACACAAGCTTCTTTGGCTCCCTGAGCAAATACTAATCCCCAACTCAATCCCCAAGCGATCGCGCCATCTTGTCGTAGACTGTTAATTAATTCTTCTATTTCTAGTAAACAGGTTTGGTTCAATTCCTGATAATAAAGGGAAGTCCACCATTTACCCATTTGAGCAGCCACTGCATTCAAGCGATCGCCAGTAGCAACAAAACAGGCTTGTGCTTCTTGATAACCATAATTAGCTAAATTCCATTGTCCGCCTACTGCATTTAAATAAGCGAGGCGAAGAATTGCCATGCCTTCTCCCCTCTGCGCCCCTGCTGTAGCAAAATAATGTCTAGCTTTGAGATACAACTCTTGAGCATTAGCTCGATCTAAACTAGAACGATCCAAAGTTTGCTCCCATTGATTGACTAGACGATAACCAAAGACAATTGGTTTACCCCAAGGAGTAATCGAACAAATTAAATCTCCTTGACACAATAAATACCAAGCAGTGACCAAATGTTGATTCGATTGTCGATAAACGTCGGTTAAATTGGCTAAAATCCGCCATCCTGATTTATTTTGTCCAGCTAGAGCTAAAAATTCTGCCAGAAAAGTATATAATAATTGAGCGATCGCGAGTAGTTCTAAACTCTGAAACAGTTCTATTTGTGTCGTAAGTTCTTGCTGAATATTTTGTAAAAGCTCGGCTCTTTCTTCGTTATTGGTGAGATTGAGGATTAATTGCCGAAAATTTGGTAAAGTAGAACCAATTAAACCAATTAGGTTACTTTCTAGCCGAATAGAGAGATTAGAGACTTGCTTTTGTAGCCGATTAATTTTTGATAACCAAATTGAATTAATTGCTGAGATAGAACTAGCAATTGCTAACCCATCAGGAAAAATTGCTTTTGACTGCCATTCCGTCAAATAAGCAGTAGTAGCAATAATCAACTTTTCTTCAGGAGTTTTGGCATAACTAAAAGCTTCCTCAAATACCGATAAAGCTCTAGTAAATTCTCCTTGTAGCCGATGTATTACCCCGCGAGTAAATAAAGTAGAACTTTGCCATTGACCGAGTAAAGCTAATTCTGAAACATTTTTTGCCTGCTCAAAATTTCCCTGTCCAAAATCAACTAACCATACCCAATCTAAAATTTCGTCCACCTCCGTAACTCCCAAGGGAGGAAGCTCTACAATATTCCCGTCAGAACTTAACATTGTTGCCTAAGTATTAGTTAAAAATTAAATTTGATACCGAATTAGTTAAAAATTAAATTTGATACCGATCAAGATGTTGTAGGAAATATTTAATGAAATAATGAACAATAAGACAATGTTAATCGTCAAATATACTTAGATAGTTTGTGGAGATAGTCAATCATGTTGTGGAAAACGATTTCAACTACCTTTACGATTAGTGCGATCGCTTTAACTGCGACCTCTTTACCAGCTACAGAAAGTTATAGTCAGAATGTTAATGCTTCAGACATGACTTTTGTTTGTTCCTCCCAGAACGGTGTACCAACTATGTTTGCTTATACTCCAGGAAAAGTAAACCTCACTCCCTTAATAACTTGGCATCCCGAATACTTAGTATCTAACCAATCTGCTTCTCAAATTTGCCAACAAGTAGCAACTAAACTTCAAACTCAGTTTCAGCAAAAACAACAAAAATACTTTGCCATTCAAAAAACAGAAACAAGTAATTTAGTTTGTTTAGTAGCCAAAGAAAACGACAATTGTAACGCAAAAAATAGTGAAGAGTTATTCAGCATTAATTCCAATTACGACCCTACTTGCATTTTGGACAATCGACAACCTCTAGAATGTGTCGCGATCGGTCGAACCAGAGGAGTCTTTAGTATGCCTGATGCTTCTTATGAACCAACCTGGTGGCCATGGTAACAAGTTATACCCATACAAACTAATTTAATTAATAGTTTAATTATTAAAGATGTTGTCTTAGTTAAACCCAATTTACCTAGCTATCTAGTTAGTTTCAAAATTTTAAAGCCAAATAAATTTAAAGTTTATTTTTTGATTCGAGATTATCTTTACTCTTGTCATAATATTAGGAAAGAAACAACCTACTTATTTTGGCAACCTAAACTCAAGTTTTCTATCCGAGTTTGACATAAAAATCCTATTGAGTAACAATTGGCAACTAACCTAGGTAAGATATTGTTAACATTCTTTAATCATTAAGCTTGTCAATCTTACTCTGCTTACTCCTCTTCACTTATTTAGTCTCAAAAGATTTTTTCGTCTTTTCCTTTTAAGGTTAAAACACACTGCTGTCTTTGACATTTGAATTGAACCACTCAAACGAATTTTCTGAACAACGAAGATTTTAAAAGGTAAAAAAGCTTACATTACTGTAAACAATTGTGTTAATTATGATACCAAAATTGTCAATTTTTACTCGTAAATATCCTCAAGTAATTACTTCATAAGATTTATAATTCATCATTAAATAAAACCGCCAATTAACCTAAAATAATCATATAATTAACCTAATTAATATACAAAAAATCTAAGATAATATTTGTAGGAATCATAAATACTTTTAAATAAACCTACAATCAATAATGAAACCAGCAAAATTACGCTTTATATATCTAGGGTTAGCAATACTAAATTCCCTAAATATTTTATTAATAAATAATCAAGCTCATGCTCAGGCATTGGAATGTAATTTATCTGGAGTAAAAAAAACTTTAAAAAATCATGAAATAGCTCCAACTCAATCTTGTCAACAAACTAAATCTCTCACTGCATCAACAAACTCAGGTTCTCCCGCCTTGCGCCGAATTCCTAATCAAGGAGAACAACAATTTGAACCAACTCGTATACCTTTACTCATTCCTACTTATAGAACACCTTATCGAGCCTCTCCTAGTATTACAATTATTAATCCTTCGGGTTATGGCGCAGCAGCAGGTAGCGCAGGAATTGGGGTTGGATTTCAAGAAAGAGTTCGTTTTAAAGACGATGCCGATGGTGTAATTGGTTTAGGTTTTGGATTTGGTAATCCTCAAAAAAATATTGGTTTACAGGTGGGTGTTAGTCTTGTTGATGTTAGCGCGCCATTTCGAGATGGAGCTATTAATCTTAAGTTACATCGAAGATTACCTAATGATTTTAGCGTCGCTACAGGTGTGCAAGGGATAACAACTTGGGGAGATACAGACGGTGGTTCTTCAGTTTATGGAGTCACGACCAAAAAATTAGTTCTTCAACAAGATCGAAGTAAACCCTTTAGTGAAATTTATGCTTCTATCGGAATCGGAGGCGGACAATTTCGTTTAGAAGAGGATATTGATGATGGCGTTGAATCTGTAGGTGTATTTGGTAGTCTAGCAGTTAGGGTAATTGAACCAATCAATCTAATTACTGAATGGACTGGTCAAGATTTGACTATCGGAGTTTCTGTGGTACCTTTTCGCAATATACCTTTAGTAATTGTACCTGCGGTCACAGATGTTACTGGTGCAGCAGGAGATGGAGGAAGAGTAATTCTTGGAGTTGGTTACAGTATTTCTTTTTAGTATCTAAATTTAACAATATCGAGAAAAAACTATGAAACTATCTCATTTAATTCTTCAAATTAGTTTAATTTCTAGCTCAATCATTGTATTTGCCGATTCGGTTCTGTCTCAAACTGGCAATATGTCGGATATTACAGGTCCTAATCCGATAGAAGTTATTCCTAACGAACCATCGGGTACAGATAACACACCAGTTGTTGAACCAGAACCTAATATTGACCCAAATCCTAGTTCTGAAACTCCCACTCAACCAGAAATAGTTGAGAACTCTCCTAACGCTGAAACTCCCACTCAACCAGAAACAGAAACTCCTGTAGTTGAGAACCCTCCTAACGCTGAAACTCCTACTCAACCAGAAACAGAAACTCCTGTAGTTGAGAACCCTCCCAATGCTGAAACTCCTACTCAACCAAATATAAAAAGTCCGAGTAACTCAAACCAAGATAATCTTGCAGAAACCAATGAAGAAAATCTTACCAGTGAAACTGATTCAGAAACAGAAACAAATACCACAGGAAGAAGTAATCAAGGCTTAACGAAAAAAGAAGAAACTGACACTTCTACTGATAGTGAAACTGAAGAAAACGAAGAAGTAGCTGAACAAGAAAAAAAATCAGAAGAAAACTCCGAAAATAACGAAGAACAGTCAGATTTTGAAGGAGAAATAGATCGCCTTGCCTATGAAGTACAAATACAACAATCAAGTCCAGAAGTAGCTATTCAACTCCAAGAAGAATTACAAGCAACTCAGTTAGTTGGATATTCTGGAACGCAGCTTTATGGTCAAACTCCTTCAGTTCAAGAAATTTCTCAAAGATTAGGACAATTATGGCAACAAACAGGTAAAAAAGCTGCCTTTATTAATATTTCAGTTCAATCTAATCAACTAGAAGCCTTTGCTGTATTACCTAGTTTACCTGAATCCGCAAGTAACTCTAATTCTGCGGTTGCTTTAAACAAAAACAATGGTAATAAATGGTCTCAACCTCGACAACCACTAGCACTACGTCGTACTACACACGAGACATCTCGACAAACTGTTCTTGACACAGCAAAACAATTTCGAGCCGAAATTGGTAATTCAAGAACAATTGGTCAGACTGACTATCTAAAAACTTCTCAACAACTTTATCAATGGCTCATTGCTCCTTTAGAAGCAGAATTAAAGGCTAATCAGATCGATGTTTTAGTCTTTTCGATGGATTCGGGGTTACGCTTAATACCTATTGCTGCACTTTATGATGGCAAACAATTTTTAATCGAAAAATATGCCGTTGCGTTAGTACCTAGTTTTGGTTTAACCGATACCCGTTACATTGATGTAAGTCAAAGTCCAATTTTGGCAATGGGAGCATCAAAATTTAAAGATCAATTTCCGCTTCCTACCATGCCCATAGAATTAAGAAATGTCATTAGTAACCCTCGTCAGGGAGAATTATTTCTCAACGAACAATTTACCGTCGATAATTTCAAAACCCAAAATCTTCGCGATCGCCCTTTTAAAATTATTCATTTAGGTACTCATGCAGAATTTCTCGCTGGAGATTTTCAAGATTCTTATATTCAATTCTATGACCAGAAATTAAAATTACCTGAATTAAGAGAAATTTCTGATGAATTAGGTTGGAATACTACTCAAAGCGATCCTATTGAATTGTTAGTATTGAGTGCTTGTCAGACTGCGATCGGTAACGAAAAAGCAGAATTGGGTTTTGCTGGTTTAGCGGTGCAAGCTGGAGTTAAATCGGCATTAGCAAGTCTTTGGTATGTTAGTGATTTAGGAACTTTGGCTTTGATGAGTGAATTCTATGACGAATTAAGCGGCTCTTTAATTAAAGCTGAGGCTTTACGACAAACTCAATTGAAAATGCTCAAAGGAGAAGTAGCTGTTGATAATGGCAAATTAAAATTATCTAATGGAGATTCTTTTAATCTTCCTCCAGAATTACCGAAAGGAAACTTGAATTTTTCTCATCCTTATTTCTGGTCGTCTTTTACTTTAGTTGGTAATTGGAACTAAAGTTGTGTTTTTGGTAATTTTCTCGATGATTATTGGTTAAAATAACAAGCTTAATCGTTAAAAATACCTCAATTCAATCTACAAATATTCAAGATTTGATTTTAAAATTCTCCAAGAGGTATGAATAATCATTTAGATTAAGCTTGTTTTTCTTAGGAGAGGGTTATACAACAACGCCGTCTAGCTGATAAACAAAATAACAGATTATAGATCAAAAACTATAAATAGTATTAACTCAATTTTTTTCTCTGGTATTATATTAAATAAATTTCAATATATAAAAGCTTAGTTTATTTACAAGTAAAACAATTAAATGAAAAATAAATTATGATTAATGAAAAAAACTATTTTGAGCGTTCATCGGCATTAATTCCGATTGCTCAAGATATATTTCATCTGATTTAGCAGGAGAAGCAGTCATTCTAAATCTCAAATTTGGTACTTACTATGGATTGAATGAACTAGGAGCAAAAATTTGGAGATTAATTCAATCACCTCAAACGTTTGCTGCTATTCGAGAAGATATTTTAGCAGAGTATGAGGTTGATGTTGAAACTTGCGATCGCGATCTTCTTGAATTACTTCAAGAGATGAAAGCTGCTGGGCTGATTGAGGTAACTCATGGGGAGAATTAGTAAGTTTTTCAAACTTACATCGGAAGAACGCCTTCTTCTCTGGCAGACTGCAATGGTTCTTACCAGTGTTCGCTTAGGACTATGGCTACTGTCATTTCAAACCTTGCGAAGGATGCTCGTCAAAGTTTTTCCTATCTCGACTAATCATCCACTCTCTCCAATTTCAATTGAACGAGTAGTTTGGGCGGTAAATGTAGTGAGTCGGTATATGCCTGGTGGAGTGAAGTGTTTGGCAAGAGCTTTGGCAACTCAAAGACTGTTAGCTCAACAAGGATATTTTACTCAACTGAGAATTGGCGTAAAAAACTTAAAAGGAAAACTAGAAGCTCATGCCTGGGTTGAAAATAATGGTGAAGTGGTGATTGGTGAAGTACCTAATCTCTCAGAATTTACAGCCTTACCAGCATTAGAAATTGAAATATGAGCGGAATTTTTGGCATTTATTATTTTGACCAACAAGTGGTAGAGCGAGCAGATTTAATGCGAATGGACGAACAACTTGTTCATCGTGGACCAAATGGAGCTAAGAGCTGGTGTGATGGATCGATTGGGTTTGGTCATCGAATGCTATGGACTACTCCCGAATCTCTTCATGAAACTCTTCCTCTTGCTCGGGAAAAACTAGTTATTACGTCAGATGCAAGAATTGATAATCGCAAAGAACTTATCACCGCATTAGGTTTAGAACATGTTCCTGCCGAAAAAATTACAGATAGCCAGTTAATTTTGGAGGCATACGAAAAGTGGGGCAATCGCTGTCCTGAATATCTTTGAGGATTGAGGATAGGATTGTTAGTATAACCCAACCTCATATTCGTCCTATCGTGAGAGGAAAAGCGGGAAAACCTGTTGAATTTGGAGCCAAACTTTCAGTAAGCTGTTTCGACCAATATGTTTTTTTTAGATCATTTAAGTTGGTCTAATTTTAATGAATCTGGAGATTTAAAATTCCAAATTGAAGAATATAAAAACTACACTGGATCTTATCCATCAAATGTGTATTAGCTTAACAACGGAAATACAACTGGAGCAAGACTCTCATAGATTTACATTTTGAGTGAATCTCGAGTTTAGTTGGTGGGGATTTAGGTACTATAGCACTACGCAAATACATTAGGACAATTTTTGAAAGCAGCATCTACAC
>CAZLUP010000101.1:0-7911 GCA_964562685.1 uncultured bacterium | reverse complement strand
ACAAGAAAAGCCGTCCTAAAAGGACGGGGTTTTAGACCCAAATTTCTGATAAATTAAAAAAAATCCCCAACTATCCCATTACTGAAGATGGCAATGATTGGTTATTAGAAAGATTAGGAAGATTAAAAAGATAAATAATTACTAATTACTTAAACAACAATCTATTGAAAGTATTTATTCAGATATAGCCAACTTAAACCAAGTAGGATCGATATAATTAATCCGAGCGCAAGGTTCAAGAGCAGTTAAAATTGTTTTGCCGTAGCTGCGATAATTAACCCGATTATCCAATAAAGCTACTACTCCTTGAGATTCTCTTAAAGGTAAAATCGCTTGCTGAATTCTTCTTAAAGCACTGGGTAATAGATAAAGACGAAACCAATCTTGTCGCTGACTTTTATAATAGGCAACTCGACTAGCAACTAAGGGATGTTCTAAAGAAGGTAAAGGTAAAGTAGCAATAATTAAGAGTTGAGGAATTGGCAATTGAGTTTGATTATTACACCAAAATTCCCAGCCACTAATTAAAATGCCATCCATAGCTAAGTTAGTTTGTTCTACCCGAACTCGGGAACCAAATTCGGCAGCTAAAAAAGTTCCTACTTGAGCTTTGAGAGGAACATCATCAATCAAAATTACTACAGGCTGATTAACTTGACTACTTAAATTAACTAAAATCCGACTTTGTTCAATTAAAGCTTGCCGAAATTGAGGTGTATTAGGCAAAGGAAAACGGTCTGGTAAATAAAGATTAATGTGTTCATTCTGTCGATTTGGCGAGAATTTAAGGGATAATATCTCACCAATTCCTAATTGTTGCCGATAAATAGGTGTATTAGCTTCTAAATCCAAAAAACTACCAATCAAAACTATCGGTTGCTGTTGCCAAATCGGACTTAAAATAGATGCTATTTCTGCGGGAACTGTATGTAAACTGATTTCTCCTCGATTTCTAGCGATCGCAGCCCAGAGAATTGGATGGGGTTGTTGCCATTGTTGCCAAAATTGAGCCAGTTTTGGGGTTAATAATTGTTTTTTTGCTAAAGTTTGTAGCAACTGGAAGAGATTTTCTTGTTCTGATGGTTCAAGTAAATAACATTCATAAGGGTTGGATGGACGAGAAAAAATTCCTTTAGTCAATTTAATTCGGAATTCTCGGATTAATTCTGCATATTCTGGGACATTCTGACCCAATTCTTCCCAATCGTACCTGTTAAGATGGACAGTTAATTCTTGGCGTACCCAATCTTCCAGATCGTTAGCGCGATCGATAATGGTAGGAAGATGAGCAGGAAAAGCTTCTAAGTGATTAAAGCGGGCGCGTAACCAAATTTGAGGTGTGGTTAGTAATAAATGATCTGTGTTAGTCCAACGCTCTCCAATTCTGACATTTTTTTGAGTACCTAACCAAGTTTGTAGCGCAGGAATAAAATCTTTAATTAAATAAGACTGGACTTTTTCAGGTGCAACAATAATAACCGACCAATCTCCAACTAAAGCTGGCATCAGATAGCTCAGACAATATTTACCTACACTACTACCAGTTTGAATTAAAGCAGGACGACACAATCGCAAAGCTCTAGCCACCAACCGTGCCATAGTTAAATGATGAGGCCAATTTTCTCGATCTTGTTCTCGCAGAAAATCCCGTAGGGAAGAATGAACTTCTACTTCAATCACAATTGCCTCATCGAACCTAATCCGACCAATCTACTATTCAAATTCTGATTGAGGAAAAGCTCCTGGTCGTACTTCAACAACTTTTATTGTACCGTTTCTAATTATTTCAACTTCTAAAGCTGTCCCGATTTCGCTGGTTTCGACTTGCTCTTGAACTTGATTAGCCGTTTCTACAGGCTGATTCCCGACTTTACTAATTACATCTCCTTCTTGTAAACCTGCTTTAGCAGCAGGAGATTGAGGCACAACTCGAACGACTAAAACTCCTTCTTCTTCGGTTACGTCAAACCGATAATCGCTATTAAGATTAATCTCTTCTTTTGTTTTTGGATTGAGAGTAATCATCTGAATGCCGAGATAAGGATGATCGGCTTTACCTTTGGTAAACAATTGATTAGCAATGCGTTGAGCAGTTTCAATCGGAATGGCGAAACCCAATCCTTGAGCATCTGCTCTAATAGCAGTATTGATGCCAATTACCTCTCCTTCAGCATTAAGTAATGGTCCACCTGAGTTACCAGGATTAATTGCTGCATCAGTTTGAATAAATTTGACTCGTTTATCTGGTACGCCTACTTGAGAACTAGAGCGATCAATCGCACTAATAATTCCCACGGTTACCGTATTATCTAAACCCAAAGGATTACCAATTGCGATCGCCCATTCTCCTGGAGTAAGATTATCAGCATTACCAAAGGTAACTGTCGGTAAATTCGTTCCTTCAATTTTAACTACAGCAATGTCTGTAATCAAATCTACTCCTAACACTTCCCCGTCATAAATTTGACCATCTTTAAGAGTTACTTGTACTCGATCTGTTCCTTCAACCACATGAGCATTGGTTAGTAAACGACCATCAGCACTAACAATAAAACCTGAACCAGTTCCTCGTTCTACTTTTTCGGGGACAGATTGTTCACTACCAAAAAAACGATGGAAAAAAGGCTGTTTAAATTGTTCAGGAATACTGGAAGAAACTGGACGTGCAGCATCAATCCTGACTACTGCTGGTCCGACTTTTTGGACAGCTTGAGCAATAAAGTTAACGTTTTGATTGAGATTGGTTAAATTTGAGCCTGGAGATACAGTTGGTATAGTGTTTGAATAAGTTGAAGGTTTTTCGACAATAGTTATCGGTTGCCCTACATAACGACTACTCCAAAACCCCGCACTAACGCCGAGTGTTAATATTCCTAAATAGACACCCAATTTGTTTAAATTCATCTCGTCTTTACTCTATGCTTGGGTTATCCCTAATAAAAATTATTACAGAGAAAAACTAAGAAAGCTCCCGATCTAGATCAACAATAATTAGGATTATTCTACTCAGGTTAAGTTTCGACGTAAAACTTTACCATTGGGAGCAAAAATAATTGGTGGTAAGGAAAGAGGATCGATAATTTCTAAAGTTGGGAGGTCGTAGGTTGTATAAACTGTGGTTGAAGCCGATAAATCAATCTCAACTATAGTAATAGTCTTGCGCGGTGGTAAATTGCTATTAAGTAACTGTCTAGAACCACTACCTAAAGCTCCTGCATTGAGTAATTGAAGTTGACCTTTTTGACCAGGATAGTAAGCATGATCGTGTCCGCTTACATAAGTATGAACTTGATATTTTTCTAACAAATTACGCAACTGTTCCGCTTCTTCTAGATACTCTCCTGATTTTTCTCTTCCTACCGCTACTGGATACAAAGGTAAATGCCCGATCGCAATTCTCATTTTAGCTTGTTGAGCTTCATTGCTAGCTAAACTTTGTTCTACCCAACTCAGTTGTTGTGGAGAAATAACATTAGTCGAAGCATCCCAAACTAAGAAGAAAATCCCTCGCTTTTCAAAAGTATAATAAAAGGGAAATTGAGCTTTATCTATAAAATTTAAATTATAATTAAGTTTGGGATCGTTCCAGTACGCTGAAGCTAACTCTCGTTCTCTTTTAAAGATTTCATTTCCTGCGGATATTGCCCCTGAACCATCGTGATTACCAATGGTAAAACCAAAAGGAATTGAGTGATCGCGAAGAGGTTTAGCAATCTGACGATCAAAGGCTGTCCACATTGCTTGGATTTGTTCATTACTCAAGCTTAATTTTTGTCCTGCGATCATGTCACCACCGCAAAGCACTAAATCTGGTTGCCATGTTAAAATTAACGAGATTGCTTGATGTACTTCTGGTTCATAAATAATTGAACCATATTGGCTATTAAGATCGCTGATTACCACAATTTTAATTTTGGGAGCCGAAACTGCTTTAACTGCAATCAGATTATTAACAATAGCAAAAGCGATCGCTATAACTAAACCAATAACTGCCATCAACAACCGACGACGATGCAAATTAATCATTTTTTTTTAGGTTCTAGTTAATTAAGGCGGAGGGAGAATGGCTGTAGGGCGTATTGTGCCAGCTTTAACTAAAGCTAGTTTAGCTTTTTCTTAACCAAAACCCTTGCCACGCATAGATTTTAACCAAATAATCAATTCTCCATTTTGACCGCCAGCAGCTAGCTGTTTACCTTCGCGATCCCAAGCCAGACAGGAAAAGCCACCAGGCGCACCTTCTAATATTTGCCCTACTTGTTTGGCTTTTGTCCACAAACCCAACCAACCATCATTTGCAGCAGAAGCAAGTAACAAACTATGAGGGTGAAAGGCTAAAGCTTGAATTCTACTATTGTGTAAGGTTAAAACACTAGCATTCCAGCCATCTTGATCTTCAGATTCTTTTTTCCAAACTGCAATTCCTTCTATACTAGATGCTGCCAACAGAGGCGCATTATTTGATAATGGTTGCGACCAAGCTAGATTAGAAATCTTACCAGGAAAACCCCGCATTACCCAAGGATGAAGACTGCCGTATTCTAAAACAGTGATGGTATTGTCTAAATTACCAGAAGCTATATATTTACTATCAGTAGACCAAGCCGTCACAATGCCAGCCGAGGGCAGATCGATTAGATAAGGGTCATCATCCCAATCCTTAGTATCCCAAACCTTGACTCTACCGTCACCCGCGATCGCAATATTTTCTCCATTAGGTCGCCAGGCTAAATCTAAAACAGAGGAGTTAGTAAAAGGCAAAGTAGTAACTATAGTTTGAGTATCTGCATCCCAGATTTGCACGTAACGCCCCAAACTAAAGGCTAATTGATTACAGGTAGGACTCCAACTTAATTTATCTACCCATTTTGGTTTATTATCTAAGATGCCAATTAAATTTGCTCGATTTTCTAAAAAAGAATTAGATAATATCTGCCAAACTCTAACTTTGCCATCCTGTCCCCCAGCAGCCAAAAACTTACCATCGGAGGAAAAAGCCAGACAGTCTATCGATGCAAAACTCGCAGGTAATAAACTAACCAGACTGCCATCTTGCCATAATACTAACTCTCCAGCAGCCGAACTGGCAGCTAAAAGACCTTCGGGCGACCAAGCTATTGCTGTAACGTATTCCGAGAGATTACCCCGCCACTGTGGTTGAAATAATACTTTTCCCCTCACATCTACACTAAACATTGTCGAAAGTCCTCTCTGAGTTGGGTTTCATCCAAATTACGACCGATAAATACTAATTCATTCTTACGAATTTCATTTTCTTGCCAAGGACGATCTGGTTTACCATCAAACAACATATGTACTCCCTGAAAAACAAACCGTAAATCTTGATCGGCAATATTTAAAATGCCTTTCATGCGGAAGATATCCACGCCTTGAGTTTGTAGCAGGTGACTCAACCAGTTATTGAGTTTTTGTCCATCTAATGCCCCAGATTCAACTATGGCAAAAGATTTGACTGTTTCGTCATGTTCGTGGGCATTTTCGTTTAAAAATTCGGGGTCGATTTCTAAAGCCCGATCTAAATTAAAAGCTTGTACTCCTAACAACGAATCCATCGATAATTCAGAATTTTGGGTGCGATAGATTTTTGCTATCCCATTCATCCCTTTAATCTTGCTTTCCAATTCATCCAATTCTTCAGGACTAACAAGATCAGTTTTGTTAAGAAGAATTACATCAGCAAAAGCGATTTGTTCCTGTGCTTCATCAGCTTCCCAATGTTGTTGGATATGTTTAGCATCGACTACGGTAACAACTGCATCTAAAGCAATCTTGTCCCGCAGATCTTCATCCACAAAGAAGGTTTGAATTACAGGGGCAGGATCGGCTAAACCAGTGGTTTCAATTACTAAATGGTCGAATTTATTGCGACGTTTCATTAAGTTACTGATAATCCGAATTAAATCACCGCGAACTGTACAGCAAATACAACCGTTATTCATCTCAAAGATTTCTTCATCGGCATCAATCACCAGTTGATTATCAATGCCCACTTCCCCAAACTCGTTAACGATGACTGCTACTTTCTTACCGTGTTCGTAGGTGAGGATGCGATTGAGGAGAGTAGTTTTTCCCGCACCTAGATAGCCAGTTAGTACGGTTACGGGTACGGTGTTACTGCTTGTCGCTACCATAATCTAATTCCTAAGTCTTTTAGATAATGATAATCGATATCAATATACTTATATCCAACAATTACAATAATTAGACCGAGAATTTTCTCAAAGGCTAGCACCTTTCAAGGGTTGTAAGTTTTATGCTCTACCCAATTGAAAACTATTGGAATTAAGTTGTTTTGCTTATCTTTTTCCATTACGAGATTGCTGAACCGACAAAGTTTTTAAAAACTGTAACAAATAATTTTCTAATTGAGGCGAAAGAGTTAAAGGTAAATTAGCACTTTGTAAGTGTAAATCTCTTTGAGGAAAAGGTATTTTAATTTTCTGCTTTTTAAAAGTTTTTTCAATTTGAAAATAAAGATCACTTTTGAGTCGAACTTGACGACTAGGATCGGAAGTCCAAACCAATAATTCAAAGTCTAACCAACTTTCACCAAAACTATTAAAAAAGACTTGAGGCTGAGGATAACGTAACACTTCTGGATGTTCTTCTGCTACTGTTAACAAAGCAGTTTTAACTTTTTCAACATCTGAACCGTAAGCAACTCCCACAGGTAAATGTAATCTCGAAGCTGGATTATCATGACTCCAGTTAGTTACTTCGTCTGCCAGTAAACGAGAATTAGGCACAATTACAGAAACTTTGTCTAAAGTCTTTAAAACAATACTTCGCGCCCCTATTCTTTCTACAGTTCCTAAATGTTGTCCGACTTGAATAAAATCTCCTACTTGAACAGATCTTTCAAATAATAATACCAATCCACTCGCAAAATTTTTGGCAATTTCTTGAAAACCGAAACCAATACCTACACCCAAAGCACTACCAATTAGGGCTAAAGAACTTAGATTTAGTCCCCAAATTTGTAATAAAACAATAGTGCCAATTGAAATCAAACTATATTTGAGAATAATCGAAATAACTTCCTGCGAACCTCGATTCATTCGAGTTGCTTGCAAAATTCGAGTACGCAGTAAAGTAGTTAAATTTCCTGATAAAATTATTAATCCCCAAAATAAACCAGTTAAGATTAATAAGTTTAAAAATGAGTAAGATTTATCTCCTAAATTAAACCAAGAATTTGTCAGACTTCCTATTAATAAATTGAGAAATTTATATCGCCAACTCCTTAATAAAGGAAAAAACTCTGTGATAATAAAAAAGACCGAAACCCACAAAATAAATTGAATTAAACCTAATTTAAGACGATATAAGGTGGTTAAATTTGAAGGTTTGGCTCGGTTCTTTTTAGCTATACCAGGAATAATTCTTTGAATTGCTTCTCGAACAGGATAGGTTTCTAACTGTTTAATAAAGCGAGACAAAATTAAAGCTATTAATAAAATAAAAAAAGATACACTTAATTGTTGCTGAATATATCTATTAGTTCTTTCTTGTTGAGCTTGTTCAATAGCTTGTTGAATTTTTTCACTCCAAAATTGCGCTCTTTCTTGTAAGATTGCTCCTTTGAAACTATCTTGATTGGTTACAGTCAAAAGCTGTTCACCATTTAAAACAATTACTGGTAACTGATTGCGAGTCTCAATTGTGAGTTTGGGTGATTGATTGGAGTCGACTGCCACTTGTAACTGAGTAGCAATCCAATCTGCTCTTTCAATCGCAGCATAACCACCTGAAGCACTAACTCGAAATAACTCTCTACCATCTAAAACTACTGAAGCTGTTTTTGCATTGATTTCGCTTGGTTGAAAAATTTGCCAACTATAGCACTACGCATTTAAGTTAGGACATTTATATAATAAAAAGAAAATTTGA
>CAZLUP010000100.1:0-7999 GCA_964562685.1 uncultured bacterium | reverse complement strand
TAGGGAATAGGGAATAGTAGTTATTTTTTATTTCTGATTTATTTTTGCAGGAGGTTCAATGGAACGTTTTTACTGATAACTTACCTACTGCATATTCAAAATTAATTATTTTTTAAAATTTTCACTAAACTATTTAAAGAAAACTCAATTTGTGCTTCACTATGTAAACAAGTTATAAAGAAACGTAATCGCGCTGCATCATAAGGAACAGAAGGATAAACCATTGGTTGAACATTAATTCCCTGTTGGAATAATTGTTGGGATAACTGTACAGCTTTATAGGGTTCACCAACAATAATGGGAATAATGGGAGAATCTTTACTAGTACCTGTATTAAAGCCTTTACTTTTAGCTAATTCTAAAAAGAAACGCGAGCGCGCTTGTAACCGTATCACTCTTTCTGGTTCGGTTTTTAATAGTTTTAAAGCGGTCTTAGCTGCTGCGGTATTGGCTGGAGACATTCCTACACTAAAAACAAATCCAGGGGAAGTATATTTAAGATATTCAATTAATTCGCGACAACCTGCTATATAACCACCACAACTAGCCAAAGATTTACTAAGTGTTCCCATCCATAAATCTACATCGGCAGGGTTAATTTTAAAATGCTCTGAAATGCCTCTTCCAGTCGAGCCTAATACCCCAATCGAATGGGCTTCATCTACTAATAAAAAAGTTTGATAGCGTTTTTTTATTTCAATGATTTGTGGTAGAGGGGCAAGATCTCCATCGGTACTATAAACACCTTCGATCACAATTAAAACTTTCTCATAACTATACCGATGTTGCGCTAATATTTCTGCTAATTTCTGATAGTTATTATGGGGAAATTCTATTTTTGTCGCACCAGATAATTTACAACCTTCTTGAATACTATTGTGACTAAGAGAGTCACAGACAATTAAATCGCGATTGCCAAATAAATGCCCAATTGTGGTAACATTAGTGGCATGACCGCCAATATAAACAATAGAGTCTTCAGTTCCGATAAAATCGGCAATTTCTCGCTCTAACTCTCGATGAATCGATCTTTCTCCCGAAACCACTCGACTAGCAGACACAGAAGTTCCGTATTGCGCGATCGCATCTTGGGCTGCTTGAGTAACAATCGGATCGCCAGACATCCCCACATAGTTATAACTGGAATAGTTAATTAATTCCTTGCCTTGAATTTGGGTAGTATCCTTGGCAATACCATCGTGAATAGTAAAGAAAGGATTTCCCATTTCTTTAACACGATTTAAATCTTGTTTAAGGGTGAGATATTGAGGTAAAAACCTAAAATCACAAAATTCTGGCTTAATTTGCCATTTATTTGCTTGATTACTGGTTAATTCTCGTTTATTTTGATTTTCATTCAGATCGATATTGTTTACTCTCTCATTATCTCCCAGTCTCCCAGTCTCCTCATCTCCCTCTTCTCCTCCCATTTGTTCAAAAAGATAATTAGCCAAAGCTTCTACTGTGGGATAATCAAAAGTAATGGTAAGAGGAATATCTATTTTCAGACTAGTTTGTAATTGATTTTTTAATTCCACTGCCATCAAAGAATCCATCCCTAAATCGGCAAAATTTTCTTGCACATCAATCGATTTGCGATCGCTAAAACCTAAAACTTTGGCTACTTGACTTTGAATATGTGTTTGAAAAACTGAGATATTAGTAAAAGTTTGGCTTAAATCAGAAGCAGGTTGATTTTTTACCTCAGATTTAGGCTTAAATAGTTCAAAAAAAGGATTTTCTGGTTTTTTCGACAGAAATTTTGACCACTCCACAGGAAAGACTGCTATTTGAGGCAGATTTTGAGTCAATAATCGTTCTAATAGTTCTAATCCAGGGTTTAATTCAATTGTTTCTAATCCTTCATTGCTAAATCTTGCTTTTACTTCTGTATTTAAACTTGCAGCCATGCCAAGATCATCCCACAATCCCCAGTTAATACTCAAAGCAGGTAAACCCAAACCCCGACGATAGTGCATCAAAGCATCCATAAAAGAGTTAGCAGCAGCATAATTTCCTTGCCCAAATGTTCCCAAGATAGAAGTAATTGAGGAGAAACAGACAAAGAAATCGAGAGGTAAATCTTGAGTTGCCAGATGCAGATTCCATGCACCCATGATTTTAGGAGAAATTACTTTGGCAAAACGTTCCCAAGATAATTGTTGTAATAAACCGTCATCGATAATTCCCGCAGCGTGAATGATGCCTTTTATTTTGTTGGATTGTTCAATTATTCTGTTTACATCTTCTAAATTAGAAATATCGGCTTGAATTACTTTAATTTGTACGTCTTTTTCTAATTCTTTAATAATTGCTTTTGCTGCTGAATTGGGTTTGCTTCTACCTACCAGAATTAAATTTTTTGCACCTTTGTTAACTAACCATCGGGCGACTTGTAAACCCAACGCACCCAAACCACCTGTAATTAAATAACCACCATTATCATTTATTTTTGTAGGGGTTGTTCGCGAACAACCCCTACAGTCAATCACGACTTTACCAATATGTTTGGCAGCAGCCATGTAACGAAATGCGAATTCAGCTTCTGTGATTGGAAATACTTGATGCGGTAGAGGTTTTAATTTACCCGATGTAAATTGCTGCATTAATTCTCTAAGCATCTGTTTAATTAAACCTGGATTTTGTTGAGATACTTCTAAAAGATCGAAAGGATAATAAGCAACATCATCTCGTCTAGCTTTGATCTGACTTTCATCCCAAATTCCCAGCTTACCAATTTCGACAAATCTACCATCCGCAGCCAGAATGTCTAGATTGTTAGGAATATATTCGCCATTAAGACTGTTTAAAACAATATCTACACCTTTCCCTGCGGTTAACTGCTGAATCTCCTCCACAAAATCCAAACTACGGGAATTCATGACATACTTAACCCCGATAGATTTCAGAAACTCCCATTTACTAGGGCTAGCAGTAGCGTAAACTTCTGCGGATGCTTGTTGGGCTATTTGTACCGCAGCTAAACCAACCCCTCCCGCAGCAGCATGAATTAAAATTGAGTCTCCTGCTTTAATCTGGGCTAATTTATGTAATCCGTAATAAGCAGTTAAAAAAGTTGTGGGAATCGTAGCTGCTTCAGTAAAACTAAGATGTTGAGGTTTAGCAATAACAAAATTCGCATCGACAACAACATGACTAGCAATGCTACCAATCGCTTGGGCAGCAATAACCTCATCTCCAATCTGAAATTCTGTTACTTCTTCTCCTACGGCGATAATTCTTCCTGCACATTCGCCACCAAAAGGAACATCGCTGGCATTGGTAAAACCCATTGAAGTTAAATATTCTTGCAACATTCCCAAAGCATTGAGAACATCACGAAAATTAACCCCTGCTGCATCTACTTCTATAGTTACCTCTCCTGGTTTGGGTGAGTTGACGCGATCGCATATAACTTCCAAACGATCTAACATCCCATAATCAGAGATTTGTAGACGAAATAATTTTTGATTAGTTTTAGTTAATAATTTATATCGATCTAACCTAGCTAAATAACGATTTCCTTGACGATAAGCAACTTGATGTTCTTTTTCATTTGAATTTAATTCTGATAAAACACAAGCAACTGGATCGAAAGCATCAAGATCTAGTAAAGTGCAATTAAGATGGGGATGTTCTGTGTTAATTACTCTACCCAAACCCCACAAAGAAGAATGTTGAACTTGTAAACAAGCTTGGTTTGCTGTTACTGTTTGAGTTTCCTGAGTAACTAATAAAAGTTTGGCAATTTGAAGCGATTTATTTTCTAATAAAGATTGGATTAAATATAAAACACTACCGCAACCTTGTTGTTGTGTCGTTACTAAATCTTCCGTCTCATCCAGACTCCATAAAAAAACTATTCCGATGTTGCTATAGTTATGGGTTTGAAGACAATCTTTAAATAAGTGTTGCCAGTCTTCCTTACAATTGCGATCAAGATAGTATCTAGAATAGGTATCTTCAACAGAATAGTCTTGGCTATATTGATTTATTTTTTCTTTGTTGGTAGGAAAAATCAACCTATAAGAAATATCATTCTTTTCTAACTCCTCTGCCAGCTTTTCTCCAATCCCCTGTCGATCCGCAAAAATCAGCCAATGATTAATTTGCTGTTGTTGATTTATTAAAAGATATTGAGGTTGCCAAACTAATTGATATAAATGATCTGATAAATTTAATTTATTTATCTTAGTTTGAGTTAATTTTTGCCACGATTGCTGATTAACATACTGAAGCGATAAACCATTAACTTTAGCCAGAATTAATCCACTACTATCCAATAAAACTAAATCAGCTTGTAAGCTTTGTGAATTATTACTCGATCTAATTTCTACCTGACACCAAATACAATTGTCAGGATGATTATAAAAATGTAAGCTTTCTAATCCTACTGGTAAATATGTCCCTGTTTTATCCTGCTTAATCGCTGCGCCTAAAAGTTGAAAACAAGCATCCAATAAAACGGGATGTAACTGATATCGATCCGTTTCAGAAATCAAATCGTTAGGTAAATTAATTTTACCTAAAACTCTATCTTTACTTTCCCAAATTTCTTGAATAGCTTGGAATTTTTTCCCGTAATTTAATCCTTGCTGTTGTAACTGTTGATAGTAATCTTTTATTGATGAGTAATCATAAAGACAATCCTGTTGTAATTGTTCTAGATTATCTTGAAAATAATTTTTTACCTGACTAGACAATCTAATTTTTCCTATAGCATGAAGAGTAAATTTTGCTTCTGCTTCATTTAAACTAAAAATTTGCCAACTATATTCTGAATCTAATTCAGGAGTCACTATTATTTGAACTATTTTATTTTCTTCAGATGATAAAACTAAAGGTTGCTTGATCAAAAAATCTTCTATTAATAAATTACTCTTTACTTGACACAAATTAGCACCTGCTACTAGTGCCATTTCTAAATAACCAGTAGCAGGAAAAATTACTGTATCGCCCAGACAATGATCTTTCAAATAATCGGGATTATCTGGATTGAGTTCGACTTGAAAAATTATTTCTTTACTACTTGCCAAATAAATTTTTTTTCCGAGTAGAGAATGTAGCTGAGAAAGTTTTAAGTTTGTGCTTTGAGAAGAACCAATTCGATCTACAGGTAATTTAATGCCTTCCCACCAATACCTTTTTCTTTGAAAAGGATAAGTGGGTAAAGAAACTATTTGCGGAGGATATAATCGCTCAAAACTCGACCAATTAATCTTGACTCCTAGAGAATAAAGTTGCCCTAAACTTTGCAATATTTGTTGAGAGTCAGATTGAGGTGGGCGCAAACTAGGAAATAGATTAAGCAAGGAATTATTTAAAATAGCAGAAGTCATTCCTAATAAAATAGGTTTAGAACCACATTCAATTGCGATGTCACAACCAGAATCAATCAAAGTTTCTACACTATTCACAAATTGAACAGGTTCGAGAATGTGTTGACACCAATATTTAAAATTAGTAATCTCTTCATTAATTAATTTTCCTGTAACGTTAGAAACAAGATTTATTTGAGGAATATGATATTTTATTTCCTTAGCAACTCGTTCAAATTGAGTTAGCATAGGTTGCATCAATGGAGAATGAAAAGCATGAGATACATTTAATGGTTTAGTTTTAATTCCCTCAGCTTCTAATTGGTTAGTAATTTTTGCGATCGCATTGTTTTTCCCAGAAATAACAATACTTTGATATCCATTAATTGCTGCTATAGCTATTTCATCAGGATAATCTTTAATTGCTTTAGTAACTTTTGATTCTGAAGCTACAACTGATACCATTGAGCCATTTTGAGGCAAACTTTGCATCAATTTTCCTCTAGTTGCTACCAATTTCAAAGCATCTTCTAAACTGAATACTCCTGCGATGCAAGCTGCTACATATTCTCCGATACTATGCCCCATTACAATAGTTGGTTTAATTCCCCAAGACATCCATAATTGGGCGAGGGAATATTCAATTGCAAATAAGGCTGGTTGGGTATATTGGGTTTGATTTAAATCCCGTAGGGACAGTTCGCGAACTGCCTCTACGTTATCGGGATAAATTATTTCTAATAAATATCGATCTAAATAGGGTTGTAAAATTTCGGCACAATGATTTAATTTATCTCGAAAAATAGGTTGGGTTTCATATAACTCTTTACCCATTCCTACATATTGCGAACCTTGCCCAGTAAACAAAAAAGCAATCTGATTTTTATTGGTTTTATCAGTCTTGATTTGTCCTGAAATTAATCCTGTCGTTTCTTGATTTGAAATAAAATTATTTAATTGTAATTGCAATTGTTGAACAGATTCAGTAACAATAGCTAAACGATGATTGAAATGAGTTCTTTTAGTATTGGCAGTAAAACAAATATTAGCTAAAGAAACATTGGGATTACAATTTAAAAACTCAAAATAATTAGCAGCTAAATCTTTTAAAGCCTGTTCACTTTTTGCAGAAATAGTAAATAAATTAAAAGAATTTTTGTTCTCTTTTCTGTACCTCTGCCTTCTGTCTTCTGGAGGGGCTGTGACTCGAATTCGATTCGAGTCCTTGAAAGCCCCGTCCTCCTGTCCCTCAGCATTAACTAACACCACATGGGCATTAGTACCACCAAAGCCAAAAGAATTAACCCCTGCAATCATCTCCTTTTCTTCACGCCAGGGAGTTAATTTTGTTTGTACCTGAAAAGGTAAATTAGCAAAATCGATCGCGGGATTTGGTCTTGTAAAATGTAAACTAGGAGGAATTTCCCGATGATAGAGAGATAAAGCAACTTTAATCAATCCCGCTACACCAGCAGCCGTTTCTGTATGCCCAATATTAGTTTTAACTGAACCAATCGCACAATAATCTTCAAAAGAGCGATTTTCCGCTAAAACCCTACCCAAAGCTTCCATTTCTACAGGATCACCCAGTTTTGTTCCTGTACCGTGGGCTTCAATATACTGAACTTGATGGGGTTCGACTCCTGCCTGTCGGTAAGCTTCCCGTAATACTGCTTCCTGGGCATCGGGATTAGGTGCAGCAATGCCATTACTGAAACCATCCTGATTTACTGCACTACCTTTAATAATGGCATAAATGCGATCGCGATCGCTTTGGGCTTGGGATAATGGTTTTAAAACGACAATTCCTGCTCCCTCACTACGAACATAACCATTAGCATCCGCATCGAAGCTTTTACATCTGCCATCGGCAGACATGAAACCACCTTTGGCAAAACCGACAACAATAGTAGGTAACAACAGCACATTTACCCCACCTGCTAATGCCATTGTCGACTCACCACTCCAAATACTCTGACAAGCAAGATGAATCGCTACTAAAGAAGAAGAACAAGCAGTGTCAACCGCCAAAGAAGGACCTTTAAGATCGAATAGATAAGATATACGATTAGCAGCAATACAATTACCCGTTCCCGTGGTTGCGTAGGGTTCACTGACAGGATTTTGCCACATCAAAATCGAATAATCGTGCGTACCAATGCCAATAAAGACACCCGTTTGACTTCCTGCTAATTCGGCTGGAATCTGCCCCCCATCTTCTAAAGCTTCCCAAGCAACTTCTAATAACAGTCGCTGTTGCGGATCCATTGTCATTGCTTCCTTGGGGGCAATGCCAAAAAAGAGAGGATCAAAAGATTCAATGTCTTCTAAAAACCCACCCCAACGAGTATTAGCCTTACCCTGCTTAGTTGGATCTGGGTCATAATACTTATCTACATCCCATCGCGACTTCGGTACTTCTGTAATCGCATCTCTTCCCTCCCGCAACAACTGCCAAAAAGCTTGAGGATTCTCTGCGCCAGGAAAACGACAGCCAATACCAACGATCGCGATCGCATCTTGTGTCATAATAGTTAACAATCTGACTTGTACTTGCTGTTAATCAGAATAAATATACTAGTTACAACTTTTAATCGAGGCACAAGCGATTGTCAACAGATTTAACTTTTATCAGAAATTTGGGTCTAAAACCCCGTCCTTTTAGGACGGCTTTTCTTGTT
>CAZLUP010000099.1:0-8356 GCA_964562685.1 uncultured bacterium | reverse complement strand
GAACAAGAAAAGCCGTCCTAAAAGGACGGGGTTTTAGACCCAAATTTCTGATAATCTAGACCAATTGTTTCACCTAAATCATTAACTGTTTCTTCGGCAAAATAAAAAATATCTCGTTGTAATGGTGTAAGCAAAAACTGAGTTACACCAAATTCAAATAATTGTTCTTCATTACTATCTCTTTTTTCTGGATGGATTAGTTAATTTGGATATCTATGGTTATAGTTTCGGGCGACACCCAGAGTACTAAGAGAGATCGCGTATTCCTCCAATCCAACTAGATAAAACCAATACCCGATTAGTCACTATCAACCGATAAGCTTATACATTATATAAAGCGATCTCTATACCCAAAACATGACCAATCTTTTTTGTTGGATGAATTTTCATTCTTTTTTCTCACTATCTTGGTTTACTCCTCTATTAGCGACAGCAAACGAATCAGAAACAGCAAATAGTACTTTAGTTTTAGCAGGAGTATTACTTAGTTTAGTAATAGTTTATTTTGCTAGTAAATTAGGTGGTGAAATTTGCGCTCGGATCAATCTCCCTCCCGTTTTAGGTGAATTAGTAGGTGGTGTCTTAGTTGGAGTATCAGCTTTTCATTTATTAGTATTTCCCGAAAGTGGTTCTACGGCTGACAATTCTTTGATTATTACCTTTTTACAAAACACAGTAGGTTTGACTCCTGAAGCTACAGAATCAGTGTTTGCTGCTCAAAGTGAAGTGATTTCTTTGTTAGCCGAATTAGGAGTAATTATTCTTTTATTTGAAATTGGTTTAGAATCAGACCTTAAAGAATTAATTCGTGTTGGACCTCAAGCTGCTATAGTCGCAGTAGTAGGGGTAGTCGCTCCTTTTGCCACAGGTACGGCTGGTTTAGTTTATCTTTTCAATGTTCCTGTCATCCCTGCTATTTTTGCAGGAGCAGCCTTAACTGCTACTAGTATTGGTATTACCGCCAAAGTATTAGCCGAACTCGGGCAACTCAGTTCCAAAGAAGGACAAATTATTATTGGTGCTGCCGTACTCGATGATGTTTTAGGCATTATCGTTCTAGCTGTAGTAGCCAGTCTAGTCAAAACTGGAGAAGTTCAAATAGTTAATATTATTTACTTAATCATCAGTGCGGGTGCTTTCTTAATTGGTGCTATTCTAATCGGTCGTTTTTTAAGCCCTTACTTTGTTGGCTTGGTAAATGAAATGAAGACTCGTGGTCAAGTTTTATTGACTGCTCTTATTTTTGCCTTTACCTTGTCTTATATCGCTACAGCTATTCAATTAGAAGCTATTTTAGGTGCTTTTGCTGCTGGTTTAGTTCTAGCAGAAACAGAAAAACGTAGAGAGCTAGAAGAACAAGTAATTCCCGTAGCTGACATCCTTGTTCCAGTATTCTTTGTCTGTGTGGGAGCTAAAACCGACCTCAGTGTACTTAATCCAGCAATTCCCAGTAATCGAGAAGGACTAATTATTGCCACATTTTTAATTTTGGTTGCTATTCTGGGTAAAGTAATTACTGGATTTACTCTTTTTGGTCAAAACGACCTTAATAAACTTTCTATTGGTGTGGGAATGATTCCTCGAGGCGAAGTAGGACTTGTGTTTGCTGGTGTAGGCTCGGCTAGTGGAGCTCTTTCAGAATCTACGGAAGCAGCTATCATCATGATGGTTATTTTAACTACTTTTATTGCACCACCTTTACTTCGGTTGGTGTTTAAAGAAATGGAGACCAAACCTGAAACAATTACTTAGTTTCCCATTTGCCAAGGATATCAATCCAATCTACTTTGACTGAGACAAAATCTTTAACCGCTCAAAAAAGTAGACAAAATTCTAGAATCACACCATAATTAGGCGAAGTTCATAAGAAATTTATCAAACTCCTCTTGTGATTCGCCTAAGTGATTACTTTTATATTTCTTTGATAATCTTGAAACTTAAAACTTTATATTTACGTCCCTGTTGATCGGGATGAGAGAGCGGATATCATAGAGTTCTACGAGGTCAAAATTAAAACCATTTAGAGTCGGTTGCATACTTTCTGTGAGGAGCAAACATTGTGAGATTTCACTGGCTAGCACTGAGTTGTTTAAGTATTTTCCTCTTTTGTTCCCCCGCAAAAGCGGGAAAATTATTGTCTTGGGAATTTGAAGAAGATGACAATCATTTAGTCTTTATTACTGATGAAGCGGTACAACCAAAGGCGCAGTTACTTGCTAATCCTAGTCGTTTAGTTATCGATCTTCCTTCAACTTCTCTGGGAAGTAAAACTGTTAAAGAACAATATAGCGGTACAATCAGAAGTTTTCGCGTAGGTCAATTCGATCAAGACACTACTCGTATTGTAATAGAATTAGCTCCTGGATATACTATCGATCCTGAAGAAGTTAAATTTCGGGGATTATCTGCGACACAATGGACTGTAGATTTTCCTAGTCCGCGAATTGAACCTCTGTCTAGGGCTAGTCGTTTATCCAGTCAAGGACAGTCAATTGATATTCCTTCCATTACGTTAAATACTATTCCTGCTTCTACCTCTTCAACTATTACTAGGCGAATTACTCCTGTAGCTGATAACTCTTCTGTAGCCGATACTCCTTCAGCCACTATTAACCATGTTACTTCTGTTGCTGATTCTTCCTATGTAACAGCGACTCGTAATGGATTTTTTATTGGTATTGACGGCAATAGAAACTATGATATTCAAAAAAGTCGCGATCGCGATGGGATTAATTTTGATTTAGAAGGTATTATCTTACCGCAAGATTTATCTTCCCAAGCAGTAGCAGTTAATCAATACGGAGTTAGCCAGATAGAATTTACTCAAACCTCTACTTCTCCTCCTCAAGCCAGAATTAGTCTGAAAGTAGGCGAAGATAGTTCAGATTGGCTAGCTACCTTTAGTCGCATTAGAGGCTTAATTCTCGTACCTAGAGGTGGAGTTTCCTCTGCTATTGGTAGTAGTGAAAGAATTCCCACCGCCTTATCTGTGGGAAAAACGATGATCAACGCCGTAGAACTTACTGATGGAGATAGTCAACTTTTAATTAGTGCTAATCAAAATGTCACGGCTACAACTCAACAAACCAGCAATGGCATTTATGAGATTAGAATTGACAATGCTGAATTAGCAGAACCTTTTGATGGTCCTCAATTACAAACTGATAGTCCTGTATCTGAGTTAGTTGTTCGTCAAGAAAGTTCTGGTGTCGTAATTCTCGTGACTACTAGATTAGGAATTCGTTTAGGAGACATTAATCAGCCAGAAAATAATTTGGTAGCTTTGCCTATTCAAAGAGGTTTAGCTCCACCGCCACCAAAGGACGTTCCTCTATTCCCTCCTGAGCAAACTATTACTATTGATGTACCGCAATCGGAACGAGCGTTAACTCCTACACTTCAGACTCGTCCCTTACCTGCTGCGCCAATTGCTCATGGTAAACCGCTAGTAGTTATTGATGCTGGACATGGAGGACAAGACCCAGGCACAATTGGAATTGATAGTTTACAAGAAAAACATATTGTTTTACCTATTTCTTTAGAAGTTGCCGAAATTCTTAAAGAACAAGGAGTAGAAGTTAAACTCACCAGAGATAGCGATTATTTTGTGAGTCTTCAAGGTAGAACAGACTATGCTAATAAAATTAAAGCAGATTTATTTGTTAGTATTCATGCTAATGCGATCAACCTTAGTCGTCCTGATATCAATGGATTAGAAACTTACTACTATGAAAGTGGTCGTCGTTTAGCAGAAGTAATTCACTGGAGTATTTTAAATAGTGTTAATATTAGCGATCGCGGAATTCGCAGAGCTAGATTCTATGTGTTAAGACATTCTGCTATGCCTGCGGTTTTAGTAGAAGTGGGTTTTGTTACTGGCGCAATAGATGCTCCTCGTCTCCGAGATCCCAATCATCGTAGTCAAATGGCTCAAGCGATCGCTAGAGGCATTATTGAGTATCTTAAACAAAACAAACTATAAGTAGATTTACTGTAGTTAATGAATGTTATATACTTTCCTTCAATTTTCACTCATCAACTTAATATTTTTTTTAATTACAATCGATGATAGAATCTTCAAGTCTGCGTATTGGTTTGTTTGATAGTGGTGTCGGTGGTCTTACGGTTTTAAGAGAAATTTATCGACAAATGCCACAAGAATCAATTCTTTATTTTGCAGATACAGCTAGACTTCCTTACGGTAATCGCTCACCAGAAGAAATTTTACAATTTGTCCGAGACATTCTCGATTGGATGTCTGATCAGGGCGTAAAAATGATCATTATGGCTTGTAACACTAGTTCTGCTCTTGCCCTGGAAATAGTGAGACAAGAATACAGTATACCTATCTTAGGTTTAATTCTACCTGGAGCTAGGGCTGCTGTTCAACAAGGAAAAAATATTGGTGTTATTGCTACTCTAGCAACTGCTGCTAGTAACGCTTATCGTCAAGCTATTCAAGAAATCGACCAAACAGCACAGGTATGGCAAGTAGGATGTCCAGAATTTGTGCCTCTAATTGAACAAAACCGTATTTATTCTTCTTATACTAGACAAGTAGCCCAAAGATATTTACAACCTTTGTTACATAAACAAATTGATACTTTGGTATACGGTTGTACTCATTATCGACATTTAGATGGAATCATTCGTTCAATCATTCCTAGCACAATCAACATAGTCGATCCAGCAGAACATATCGTAATTGCTGCGGAAAAAGAACTAGCTTTAATGGGATTAAAAAATAATCAGTTGCCTTTACCTACCCGTTTTTGTGTTAGTGGTTCTCCCAAACAATTTGCCCATTTGTCTCGACAGTGGTTAGGGTACTATCCCAAAGTAGACAAAGTTTATTTAAAAGAGTCATCTTTATCTTCAATGACTCTTAAACCGATAGAATAAAGCTAATCTATCAAACCATTAATAAACCGTTAATTATTAGCTTTGCCGACTTCTTTAGGAGAAGGACGGTCGCTTTTGAGTAGTAACGCGGCTAGCCTAAGTAAGCCATAAACACTCATCAGATAGATTGCAGCAAGGCAGGTAATCAGTACAGGAAGTTCTCCGTAATTCATGGGGGTAGACAACTGAAGCTAGATGGTTAACAATTCAAGGCAAGATAAAAATACACACACAATTATTGGGCATCAGTAATTTTGGCTATAACCTCAGTTACCAACACCTATATTTAGTAATTAGCTCGAAGTAATTACTACTTCTTTCTCACACCCGTTGTTTATTTTTTAATTCGCTTTAGACTTTTAAGTCTAGAAGTAAACCAGTCTGGTAACTGCACAGCGATGATTCTTTTGGGTAAGCTATTAGCCAAGAGAACCGCTAACGAAAAATAGTTTTATGTACCACATACTAGCGAGTAATGATTTTTAAATCTTACTTGCTGCTTCTATCAGGTACTTAAAATTACTTACGTTTAGTTACCTTACTATTACTATTTTCTTAAAACTTCCATAATTAAAGATAGCACAATAATTAAAAATATTAAACCAATCAAATGTAGTGATAACAAGATTTGGCAATCTACATTTCAAGCAAAAAAGAAAACAAAAGTTTGCTCTTAGCTGAGGTTATCTTAAAATAAGTACAGGATTATGTAAACTTTCTTAACTAGATTGCCAAATTTGGCTCAGCAATGATATCAACAACTTCTTTATTTACTCCTGTTGATCCAGATCTTCGTATCTTGACAGATAACCTCAAAAAACTAATTGGTGCGCGTCATCCTATTTTGGGGGCAGCAGCAGAACATTTATTTTCTGCTGGAGGAAAACGAGTTAGACCAGCAGTAGTCTTGTTAGTTTCACGGGCAACCATGTTAGAACGAGAAATTACTCCTCGTCATCGTCGCCTAGCAGAAATTACCGAGATGATTCATACCGCCAGCTTAGTTCATGATGATGTAGTCGATGAAGCCGATTTACGTCGTAATGTCCCTACTGTTAATAGTTTATTTGACAATCGAATTGCGGTTTTAGCTGGAGACTTTTTGTTTGCTCAATCTTCTTGGTATTTAGCCAATCTAGATAACCTAGAAGTTGTCAAACTGCTCTCAGAGGTAATTAGGGATTTTGCCGAAGGAGAGATTTTACAGGGATTAAGTAGATATAATAGCGATTTATCAATAGAACAATACTTAGAAAAAAGTTATTATAAAACCGCTTCTTTAATTGCCAATAGTGCTAAAGCTGCTGGTTTGTTAAGTGAAGTTGCTTCTGAAGTAGCTGAATCTTTGTACGATTATGGTCGTTATTTGGGTTTAGCTTTTCAAATAGTAGATGATATTTTCGATTTTACTGGTTCAACAGAAGTATTAGGTAAACCTGTGGCTTCTGATTTAGCTAGTGGACATCTAACTGCTCCAGTTTTATATGCCCTTGAAGAAGAACCTTATCTAGAAACTTTAATTGAGCGAGAATTTAGTGAAGAAGGAGATTTGGAAAAAGCTTTAACTATTATTAAAGAAAGTAAAGGCATTGAAAAAGCTAGACAATTAGCTACTCATCATGCTGAGATGGCTTTACAAAGCTTGACTTGTCTGACACCTTCACCTTCTGCTCAAGCCTTGAAAGACCTTACCGATTATGTCCTCAGCCGTCTATACTAGGACTGACCAGAGCGGTCTATTATTTATTGGTTAAATTTAAGTAATAGTTAAAGGAGTTTGGGTGTCACCTTATCAACCTACTATTTTAGTAACAGGCGGTGCTGGTTATATTGGTTCTCACGCAGCCTTAGCTCTTAAACAAGCTGGTTATGGTGTAGTTGTTCTAGACAATTTGTCTTATGGACATCGAGAATTAATTGATGATATAGTTAAAGTTGAGTTAATTGTAGGTGATACAAGCGATCGCAATTTATTAGCTCAATTGTTTGCTACTCATAATATTGCTGCGGTAATGCATTTTGCAGCATATATTGCGGTAGGAGAATCGGTCAAACAACCAGGTGACTATTATCGTAATAATGTTTCTAGTACTCTCAATCTACTAGAGGCAATGATTGCAGCAGGAGTCAATAAGTTTGTTTTTTCTTCTACTTGTGCAGTATACGGGATGCCTCAAGAAATTCCGATGACAGAACAACATCCCCACAATCCTTTGAGTCCCTATGCTGCAAGTAAGGATATGGTAGAACGCATCTTAGCGGATTTTGATGTGGCTTATGGTTTGAAGTCGGTGGCTTTTCGCTATTTCAATGCTTCAGGGGCAGATCCAAGTGGTTGTTTGGGTGAGGATCATCAACCTGAAACCCACTTGATTCCTTTAGCTTTATTAACGGCTTTAGGAAAAAGGGAAAATCTCTATATTTTTGGAACAGATTATGACACACCTGATGGCACAGCCGTAAGAGATTATATTCACGTGAGTGATTTAGCTGATGCTCATGTTTTAGGGCTGAAATATTTATTAGAAGGAGGAGAAAGCCAAATATTTAATTTGGGCAATGGTAACGGTTTTTCGGTTAGGGAAGTGATTGAAACTGCCAAGCAAATTACAGAACTTGATATTCCAGTGGTAGAAGCAGAAAGACGTGCTGGAGATGCTCCAATTTTGGTAGGAAGTAGTGACAAAGCGAGGCGTATCCTCGGTTGGAATCCTCAATATCCAGATTTGCAACGTATTATTAAAGATGCGTGGCAATGGCATCAACAACGCCATCGATAAATAATAATTAAGAAAATTATTAGAAAATAAAAGGTTGGTTAAAATTTAGCCAAGATAATCATCAAGTAATTTTTGAATTTTTAACTTGATTGTTCTTCATTTTTAAATATCTGTAATCAAGATATTTAGAGAATATGAAATTGACAAATATTTCTTACAATAATTATTTATTAATTGGATTGATTTTCGGGATTAGTTTTCTTTTAAGCAGTTGCGAACAAAATAAATATGTTCAATGCGAACAAATAATTACTCTTGCTAATAGCGTAGCTAGGGAAACGAAAAAAATTACTACGAATAAATCAGTAGAAAACAATGACATAAAAAGTTGGTTAAATGCTGCTAAACTCATGACAAGCGCAGCCGAAAAGATGGAAACTTTACCAATTAAAGACCCTCAACTTATTAATTATTTAGCTGATTTAGTTAAAATTTACCGTACCAACTCTGAAGCGACTTACAATATAGTTAAAGCAAGAGAAAGTAGAAATTTACAAGCTGCCCAGGCTGCTCAAGCAGATGTTAAACTGGCTGGAGAATGGGAAAAAAAATTAAATTCTGGCATTAATGATTATTGTCAAGTTAAGTAAAAGTTTTTCAAGAAAATAAGATGTGCTTGACTATAGCACTACGCAAATACATTAGGACAATTTTTGAAAGCAGCATCTACACAA
>CAZLUP010000098.1:2561-9051 GCA_964562685.1 uncultured bacterium | reverse complement strand
GTAGCGCGCCTGCTTTGGGAGCAGGATGTCGCAGGTTCAAATCCTGTCATCCCGATTTATTAAAAACTGCTGATTTAGGATCGGCTATCTTAAATGCAAAAAGAGGACTCCCGTTAAGCTTCGCTATAACGGTGAGACGGGGCGTATAAACTGCCGAACTAAATTCGGCAGACAGCCCCTTATGAATTTTTGAAGAGCAAAACAAACGCGAAGCTTCCTTATTCTTCAGGAGTTGATTGCTTCTCGACATATTTCTTTAGTTGCTCAACTGTTACTCTTCCACAAGATGCTACAAAATATGCTCCAGTCCAAAAATAAGACTTACCATCAAAATATTGCTCACTAAGTTCTGGATATTCTTTACGTATTAATCTTGAACTTACTGTTTTTAAGTTAGCAATTAATGTCGTGGTGTCTACAATTATGCTCTTTCCGAAAGAAAAGCTTGGCTTGATTCTCGTAAGTCACCAGTTAATTATTTTTCGTTAATTTCTGAATATATTATTCCAGCAGATACACCTTTTCCTAATTACAATCAACAAAGTGCTGCCTTAACTCGGGCTAAAACTTATTTACCTCATTTAAAGTTAGTTGCTGCTCAATGTTTGCAACAATCTTTAAAAAGATTAGACAAAGCTTGGCGGGATGTTTTGGATATTCCCGAACGAGGTTTTCCTCGTTTCAAATCTAAAAATAGATTCAAAAGTAAGGGAAATATTATTTAAAAGTCAACAAAGATGGAACGAGTCAAGAATGCAGTAAATGCAGAAGATTTACTGATAAAAAAGAGTTAAAAGAAAGAATCCATTTTTGTAGATTTTGTTTGCATACTGAGTTTAGAGATACAAACTCAGCCAAAATTATAAAATTATAATGTATCGAGGTATTGAAGAGGTGGCGTTGCCTGGGGAAACCCCAGGCATTTATGCATTTGTATCCAAAAAGCAAGATAAAACTGTAGAGGATAAACATAGAAGTGTTGATATAACGGTGTTACCTTTTGAGCAAATTTTAGGAGATCAAATCGTAGCAACTAACTTCTGACTCGATCTGATTATCAATGGCGGGATCTTCAACTCCTTTAACCAGGAAAGCAGCTAAAACTAAACAAACGCCTCCTAAAGCCACTGCTAATAAGCGATCGCTATGTAAATAGTTTACCATCACCCAACCTAAACCTATAGAAGCCACAATTTGAGGAAAGACAATAAATGTATTGAAAATACCTAAATAAAAACCTGTATTTTTGGTTGTTAAACTATCAGATAAAATTGCGTAAGGAATTGATAAGATGCTAGCCCAGGCTATGCCAAAGCCAATCATTGGTATTAAAATCAAATACTGATTATGGATAAATAATAAGGAAATAGTACTTAAACCGCCAGATAAGAGACACAAAGAATGGGTTACTTTGCGACTGGTAACTAAAACAATTTTCGGAATAAACCAAGAAAAAATAAAACACACTGCGTTGTAAACAGCAATACAAAATCCCGCCCATTCAATTCCAGCCGTATATGAAGGAGAACCTTCTATTATTGCACCAAAAATATGATGAGCGATCGCAGTTGGCAAATAAAGAAAAACACAAAACATTCCTAACCATGTAAAAAATTGTACTCCTGCTAATTGTTTCATGGTATTGGGCATGGTTTTAATTAGGAACAGAATTTCTTGCCCAATAATTGCTAAAGATTGATTTGAGGATTGATGATTACTTTCAATGGTGCTTGGTGGATTTTCCTTCGTAGTAAAAATTGTCCACAATACGGTAAATAGTAAAATAATTGCTCCTAAATAAAAGGATATTTTTACAGTTAAAGGAATTCCATGTTCGGCAGTACTATTATTAGTTATGCCAAAAAAACGGTTGAGAAAAAATGGCGTTAAAGAAGCTATAACTGCTCCAAAGCCAATAAAAAATCCTTGAATTGTAAACCCTTTAGTGAGTTGTTGTTTTGGTAATAAATCAGATACAAAAGCCCGAAAAGGCTGCATACTAATATTGAATGAAGTATCTAAAATCCACAACAAACCTGCTGCAATCCAAAGACTAGGAGAATTAGGCATTAAAACTAATGCAATCGAACTTAGAATAGCACCAATCAAAAAATAAGGTCTTCTTCTGCCAATACAAGTCCAAGTGCGATCACTAAAATACCCAACGATTGGTTGGGCAAATAAACCACTTAACGGCGCAGCTAACCAAAGAATAGGAACTTGTTCAGCATTGGCTCCGAGATATTCATAGATTGCACTAGTATTAGCTATTTGTAAAGTCCAACCGTATTGAATACCAAAAAAACCAAAGCTCATATTCCAGAGTTGCCAGAAACTCAGAGTCTGCTTGTTTGTTTTTTCTATTGTCATTTTGGTTTAATATTATTAGCAAAAAGTTGACGTAGCAGTTTTTTTCCTTTCTATTGAGCTACGTTTGATGCAATAAAAATAAGCAATATTCTTAAGACGATTTCTTAATTTTAAATGTTCCTTGAGCCAAATACAGTAATTGTTAAATAACCAACAATCTTCAAGACTTGATTGTCGAGTGAGGTTGAACTATTTTATATTACGCTTCATCTTAAAACGAACATTGTCTAAAATTTGATTATTTTTATCAATTATTCATATAATCACATCCTAAAAGTTATGCAAAAAAGTTTTAAGACTAGAGGGACAATTCAAAAATTGTCTCCAATTAATTTAATAAATAATCTAGAATTACGATAACTATTATAATTATTGGGGTTAAGTCAAATTTTCCTAGTAACAAAAAGTATATAATTTTCAATATTTAAATAAAATTGTTTTTAGATGAGTTCAACGTTTTTAATTCTCTATAGTAAACCTGGTTGTCATTTGTGTGAAGGATTACAAGAAAAATTAACTCGAGTCAATCAGCCAAAATTTACTTTAGAAATACGTAATATTACTACTAGAGAAGATTGGTTTGCTCTTTACCAGTATGAAATACCCGTACTGTGTCAAAAATTACCAAATGGAGAAAAGCCCTTACCCCGTCTTTCTCCTCGAGCTTCTGTTAAACAATTAGAACAAATGTTACAGAAATATTTAATTTAATCAATCTACAAATATAGCCACAAACAATCAGGAACAAGCTAATAATATCTATCATCCAATCATCCAAATTTACTCAACTGAAAAATCAAAATGATGAAACTGCGTGAGTTACTGTTGAAAATTTCTGGTGTGAGAAAAATCTCCGAACATTCTGCTTTAGATACCGAAGTCAAAAGATTGTGTACTAATTCTCATGCTTGTCAAGCAGGAGACTTATTTATTGGAATGCCAGGTACTAGAGTAGATGGGGGTGAATTTTGGCAAAGTGCAGTAGCAGCAGGTGCGGTAGCAGCTTTGGTTACTCCTCAAGCGGTGGCAAAACAACCGCCTAACAATGATGCTTGTATTATTGAAGCGGAAGACATGGTGGCTGCTTGTGCTTCAATCGCTGCTGCTTTTTATGAATATCCTGCGAAAAAACTTAATTTGATAGGAGTAACGGGAACAAATGGCAAAACCACTACAACTCATTTGATTGAATATTTTTTAAGTAAAGCTCAGTTACCGACAGCTTTATTTGGTACTCTTTATACTCGTTGGCTTGGCTATCAACAAACTGCGCTACATACTACTCCGTTTGCGGTTGAGTTACAATCTCAGCTGGCTGAAGCCGTTGAAGCAGGAAATCAATATGCAGTCATGGAAGTAAGTTCCCATGCTTTGGCACAGGGAAGAGTGAAAAATTGTGCTTTTGATGTGGCTGTTTTTACTAACTTGACTCAAGATCATCTCGATTATCATCGCGATATGGAAGATTATTTTCGCTGCAAAGCTTTATTATTTAGTCCTGAATATCTTTCTGGCAAAGCTATTATTAACCTAGATGATCCTTATGGTGAGCGTTTGATTAAAAAGTTGGATCGTAATCGGGTATGGAGTTACAGTGTGAGCGATTCTTCGGCTGATTTATGTACCAGCAATTTAAACTATCAACCTAATGGGGTTAGTGGTATTTTACATACTCCTGTTGGGGAAATACTTTTTAGTTCGCCATTAGTCGGTCAATTTAACCTTTCTAATTTACTAGCAGCAGTAGGCGCAGCTTTAAATGTAGGTGTTGATTTAGCTACCATTGCCAAGCATTTACCTCAATTTAACGGCGTGCCAGGCAGAATGGAAAGAGTGCAAATTAGCGATCGCCAAGACATTAGTGTGATTGTTGATTATGCTCATACTCCTGATAGTTTAGAAAATCTTCTTACAGCAGCACGTCCTTTTATTAAAGGTAGAATGATTTGTGTCTTTGGTTGTGGGGGAGATCGCGATCGCACTAAACGTCCTTTAATGGGTAAAATTGCTGCGGATTTGGCGGATGTAGTGATCGTTACTTCAGATAATCCTCGTACCGAAGATCCTCAAAGGATTTTAGCTGATATTTTGGCAGGTATTCCTGAGTCTACTAATTCTATTGTAGTCAGCGATCGCGCTTCGGCGATTTATTTGGCAATTAGTGATGCACAACCAGGAGATGGAGTTTTAATTGCAGGGAAAGGGCATGAAGATTATCAGATTTTAGGAACAGAAAAAATTCATTTTGATGACCGCGAACAAGCCAAAGAAGCATTAAATACTCGTTTGAGTAATTTAATTTATTAATTATTACGATAGATTAGGGCAAAGAGAAAATTGATTTCTGGCAATTGCCCTTTTTTTTGGCAAGATGCAACCATACAGACAAATCTATAAGAATGATTACTTAATTCTAAAACTTGCGATATTAATTACTCCTACTGCCATATACTAATTTTCACAGTATCTTTGTGACTAGAATATATATGATATGGCTAGGCGAAGACATAGTAACTTGCGAGATTCAGCAGTAACTAAAACAAAATTAAATATTTCTGTTTCTCCAAGCACTTTTC
The DNA here is from genome assembly GCA_964562685.1 of uncultured bacterium. Classification (GTDB taxonomy): domain Bacteria; phylum Cyanobacteriota; class Cyanobacteriia; order Cyanobacteriales; family Xenococcaceae; genus Stanieria. Next base: position 4,105 of record CAZLUP010000098.1, on the reverse strand, counting down.
GTAACTTAGAACAAATTGCTAAACAGCTAAAATTATCTCAATCTAATTTGATTGAAAAAATAGCTAAGGGTGAGATTGCAATTGCTGCTGTCGGGGCTAAAGAAAATATTAATTTAGAGATAAAATCTAGAGAGATTGAGCAAACGGAAAGGACATCTTCTTCTAGTTCTCAGTCAAGTCAGATCAAGTCAAAAAATTTAGTTGATCGAGAAGTTTATTCTCAGTTACAAAGACAACTCCTATCATACCAAACTAAAATTGAACAACTCAACCAACAATTAGCTCAACAAGAAGCTAAACTAAAAAAGCAGCATAATCAATTTCAATCTTTACAACAAGAACTATCTACTAAAAATCAACAAATTAGTCAGTTAGAAGAACAACTAAAGCAAATTGATCGAGAAAGAAATAGTCAAAGCAATAATTTAATCAGTAATGTATTGTTATTGTTAGTATTAATGGCTTTAGTCGCCTTGTTAGTAAAATCTTATTATCTCAGCACAATCGTTTTAAACTAAAGCATTCGGAGGTAAATCTTATGGCAAGAAAAAAACGTGCAACCGCTACTAAATCTTCATCTTCAGATTTAATTGGAAAATCCCAAATTGGCATTTCTTTAACACCTTCGGCTTTACAAAATTTCAATAAAATAGTCAAGGCAACTGGTTTAAATAAATCAGAATTAATTGAGAGTTTAGCTAATGGAAATATTGCGATCGCTAGTTCTAATGCTAATCAAACTATTGCTTTTGAATCAAGTAATGATAATCCTAGTATTACAGTCTTAAGTGGTGGAGTTGCAACTGATACTAATCCGAGTGAATCAGTTAATCAAGTAAAAGAATCATCTTCTGAAATCGAGAGTTTAAATCAAAAACTAATTCAACAAACTGAAAATATTGCTCAATTAAACCAAGATTTAGAAACAAAAAATGATTTAATTGAGAAGCTTACACAACAACTTAAAGAACAAGAACAACAAACAAAAGATAACGACAAAAAAAAGAAATTAACTCAAGATTGGGAAAAACAAATTAATCAATTAAAACAAGAGTTAACTGAACAAAAAGAATCTGCTAATAACTTACAAAAAGAATTACAACTCAAAGAAAATATCCTGGCTCAACTACAAAAAAAGTTAACTGAGCAAGAACAATCTACTCAAGATTTACAACAACAATTAGCGGAAAAACAAACAAAATTAGAACAAGAGTCAGGACAAGCTCAAGCTTTAAAAGAACAGTTAACTGAACAAGAACAATCGGTTAATCAATTACAACAACAATTACAATCTAAAGAAGATAATCTGACTCAACTACAGCAAGAGTTAGCAGCCAAACAAACCCAAATCCAAGAACATTCTCAGCAAAATGAAACTTTAAAACATCAATTATCAGAACAAGAACAATTGGTTAGTAACTTACAACAACAATTACAATCTAAAGAAGATAATCTGACTCAACTACAGCAACAAGTTAATCAATTACAGCAACAATTACAATCTAAAGAAGATAATCTGACTCAACTACAGCAACAAGTTAATC
>CAZLUP010000098.1:0-2461 GCA_964562685.1 uncultured bacterium | reverse complement strand
CAACAATTACAATCTAAAGAAGATAATCTGACTCAACTACAGCAACAAGTTAATCAATTACAGCAACAATTACAATCTAAAGAAGATAATCTGACTCAACTACAGCAAGAGTTAGCAGCCAAACAAACCCAAATCCAAGAACATTCTCAGCAAAATGAAACTTTAAAACATCAATTATCAGAACAAGAACAATTGGTTATTAACTTACAACAACAATTAAAAACCAAAGAAGATAATCTGACTCAACTACAGCAACAAGTTAATCGATTACAACAACAGTTACAAACACAAGAAAATAATATTAATCAACTAACACAAAAACTACAAACTGAGAAAAATAATCAGGAAACTCTGCAACAACAGTTAAAACAAAAAGAAGAACAAAATAGTCAATTAGAAAAACAATTGTCTGAAAAAATAACTATTAATCAAACTCTTCAAGATGACTTAGAAGAACAAGAAACTTTGCTCGATAATTTGCAAATTCAATTAAAAGAACAACAGGGATTAACAACTAAGCAAACTCAAGCTAACAAATTTAAAAACTGGACGATTATTTCTTTAATGCTATTACTTACTATAGTTTCAGCTTTGTTTGCCAGAATATCTTTACTTAATTTTAATTAAATAAGCGCAATTCGACAAAATTTAGACAAAAATTTTAATTATTAAGGCTGAATTGATAGATTCAGTCTATTTTTTGTTTTTTAATGTTCCAAGCTTAAAGAAACTTTTGACTGTTCTTCTGATAATAAAGATGTTTGATTTTCATCAGTTGAACCTTTATTAATCGCTTGTAACAACAGATAATTTAAAACTGTTCGTAAAGCAATAATTGCTGCCAATTGACCAATATCATTGCAAGTTGGTGCGATCGTTGTCTTTAAAATACTACCACCAACCAGAAAGCTCAGTCCTAAAGAAAAAGAATAACCCAACTCCAATCGACTTGCTTGAAAAGCGATCGCAGAACGAGAATTAGAAAAAACGTGCTTACAATAAATAATTAAAGCCTTGATAATCCCTGTAACAATCACAAACAGTGCTAATAATTGACAGATAGCAACTACCCAATTATTGAGGGTTCTAACTAAAGTTATAAGCATTATTATTTCTTCTAGATCGGCGCAACCACTCTACGCTTTGGCAAAGTCAAGACTGCTTTTACTTTATCTAAGATTTACCACAATGAGGAGATTGAACAGGAGTTCGTTGATTAATATTATTAACAGAATAACCAACCAACATTACCTTGCCATCTTCTGTTTTTACTATTCCCTGTGCAGGAATAATATAACCTTGAGAAGTTAAAATTCCTTGCGGTTGCTGATGAGAATTATTATATGAATCAGTTAATAAATTCCCCTCTGCTTCAACCGTCCCTTCTGATAAAATTACCTCGCTAGACATTGGTTCAGTCGGGAGAGGAGGTACGCCACCTTTCCCTGTGACAGTAAAGCTATTTCCTCCTTCTGCTATTCCTTGAGAAGAACAAGCTTGAGCAACGGTTTGCTCTGGTTCAACAGGGTTTCTAGGCAATTCACTAGCACCTTGGATAACATCATCAGTAAAGGTTCTGATATTAACTTGACCAGCTAAACCAAACGCTGAAGAAATGTCAATATCATTAGTGCCATTTCCATCAATTGCTTCTCCCTCTTTTAAATTAAACACTTGTTCAGCAGCAATATTAACATTACCACCTACTCCATCTTTCGCTCTAGCAATAATATCGTTACCATTACCATCGTTGGGAAAAGCAACGACAAACTGCGCGTTAATGTTGACATTTCCTCCATTAGCATCTCCTGTAGCTTCAGCAGATATGAGGCTATTTCCCTTTAAAGATAAAACCTCTGCAATGTCTAGCGCAATATTACCACCAGTACCTATAGGAGTTGAAGCAAGCAAAGAAGATTTATTGTCCAAAGATAAATTATCTGCCTGAATAAAAAGACTACCACCTTGACCTGCACCTTGGCTATCTACGGCTATTTGCGATCGATTGTTGAGAGAAATATTATCAGCAGTAATTTTAATTATTCCTGCATCTCCAATGCCAAAAGTGGCAGCAGTTATTGCGCCTTCATTGGATATCAAAAGATTGTCTGTGCTAATCTCAATTCCACCTCCATTAGCTGTTGCAGTTTCACCTACTTCGCTACCAATACCACTAAGAAATCCATCTTCGCCTTTTCCGTCAATAGAAATATTATTGGAAGCAGTAATGTTAATTTTACCTGCATCTCCTTGTCCAAGAGTCCCAGCAGTGATTGCACCACCATTAGTTAGAGTTAAATTATCTGTATTAACAATAATTTCACCTCCGCCCGCTTGTCCTTCTCCAGCTGCATCACTTTCAATTTCGCTCAAAGTTCCATCAATAGAAATATTATTCGCACTAATGTTGAGATTGCCTGCATCGCCTTGACCAAAAGTACTGGTAGTCAAAAATCCTCCA
>CAZLUP010000097.1:0-9180 GCA_964562685.1 uncultured bacterium | reverse complement strand
CTATTCCCTATTTTTTTTTCTTCACCAGTGTATTTAATTTTGCATTACTACTTATTTTCCTAGTGCATTGGGTAAGTTATGCGATCGCTTAGGATTACATCTCTACTAAATTCTAAATTTGAATTAAATTCTTTCCTGTGGTGGTGGTACAATCCCAAGTTTACATAAACTGCGATCAATTTCTTTTAGTGTCTGAAAATCTTCTTGAGGTAAAGGATAGCTACTACTATTAAATAATCCTGCACTGACGGAAGGATATTTTTCTAAAAAAGAAAAAGCTTGTCTAAACTCTTGCGGAGTAGCTTTAATGACTGATTCAAAGTGACAGGGAATAATTTGTTCAAAATTCCAACTTGCCACCTGATTTGCCCAATTTAATGTTTTTGCTGGTTCGCGGTTAAGGATCAATGTTTGTAAGATAGGTGCAACAAATAAACGTCCATTACCTCGTAAAGCGTCAAATGTCTGCTGCCAATTTGGTTTCCATTGAAAAGGAAATAAACCAAAATAAGCCTTTTTAGAGCGATCGCTTGCCTTAAAAGCATTTTGAAATACTTTACTCCATTTAGGAACATCTAAAACGCTAGAACGAAAATAAAGAGCAAATAAACAAATACGTTGCCAACCTTTGCGTCGATTTTCTTGAGTATCTGCGATCGCATCAGTCGCATTGTCTCTAGCATGAAATAACAAAGGGTAAGAATCAAGTTGAACAATTGCTGGAGGATTTTCTGGAATAGCAACAATTGAATCAGTAACTAATAATGTACGCGATCGCTTATGAAAAAAGGCAACTTCTTCAAATTTACCTAAATTGAGATCGATCTCCTCTAAAATCGCATAGTCAAATTCCGAGGCGAATGGTGTTTGACTACTATCTGCTGGTAAAATGTGAGTACGTTGAGAAGGAAAACCAAGCCATTTTAAAGGAAGATTAAAAGGAAAACTCCATTGATGGGGAGAAACATAAACCTGGGCATTGGGAAAATGGCGAGCAAAAGGAACCACAAACGCTTTATGTTCTAAGCCTGAAATAGTAGGTAAAATAATATACTTCACTTCACCATGTTTGGTTACTAATTCATTCACTAGCCGTAAACATTCCTTTGTCGGTGCTACTGGCGCATAAACTAATAATCCCCCTTGCTCCAATTTAACCACAGTCATCCGAATGGGGACAACTACATAAAAGATGCCTTGCAGTTGTTCAAAAGTCCAGATCGTATCTTGAACAATTTCCTTACGAATCGTTCGTCTTTGACTATAAGGATAAATTGGTACGAGAAACCAATATCGCCAGAAATAATCCTTTGAATTAGATTGATGTTTAATTTGAGACACGCTAACCTTTCCTCATCAATTCCCTTCCCTAGAAGTTGGAGTTTAGCAAATTGTTGTCCCCATCACCTAACATTTTTGGAAAGATTTTTCTCAGCAAAACCAAATAGGTTAAAGTTCAAGGCAACTGACAAGTGATTCTCAAATTAATTTAGTTAAGCAATTTTATGCCCAGCAGCTACAATTAACTGTTTAAAGGTTTCTGCTGAAGCTTCTGATTCTACGGTAACTTTTTTTGACTGAGAATCAATTTCTACTTGAGCATCAGGTTCAGAAGTAATTTTGAATTTTTACGTATTCAGTGCGTGGAATAGAACCCATAACCATAACAAAAATTTACTATAAAAGTTTATCTAATCTCATTGTCCCAGAAATAACAATTTCTATATAAATTTGACTGCATTAGCTATTAGATATCTTAAATAAAATTGAAGCTATATTTAATTGTGATTTAAAATTCAATAAGAAATTTTAAGCTAACTTTTAGGAATTTATCATAACTAACTCAAGATAATTTTAGTAATTTGATAGATGCTAAAAATCAGAGTGATTAATAAATTGAACTATGAACGCAGAAACAACAAGATTAACCGACCGCAATTGGCAACAATGGGGTCCTTATCTTAGCGATCGCGCCTGGGGAACTGTTAGAGAAGACTATAGTGCCAATGGTACAGCATGGGATTATTTTACTCACGATCAGGCTCGTTCTCGTGCTTATCGTTGGGGAGAAGATGGCATTGGGGGAATTTGTGATCGGCAACAAAGATTATGTTTTGCGATCGCGCTTTGGAATGAAAAGGATCCGATTCTGAAAGAAAGATTTTTTGGTTTAACTGGTAATCAAGGTAATCACGGGGAAGATGTTAAAGAGTATTATTTTTATCTGGATAATACTCCGACTCATTCTTATATGAAAATGCTTTATAAATATCCCCAGACAGAATTTCCTTATACTGAGTTGGAGAGAGAGAATCAAAAACGTAGTCGTCAAGAATTTGAGTTTGAATTATTAGATACTGGGATATTTCAAGAAAATAATTATTTTGATGTAGTGGTCGAATATGCTAAAGCAGAGCCAGAAGATATTTTAATTAAAATTAGTATTATTAATCGAGGTTCAGAAACTAAAAACTTACATTTATTACCTACACTTTGGTTTCGTAATACTTGGTCATGGGAAGATAATTCACTCAAACCCCAACTCAAAGTTTATCAACACAATCAAAGCTCTAACATTATTGAAGCCGAACATCCCGATCTAGGAAAAAGATGGTTAGTTTGCGCCCATCATAAGATAAGGGTGAATAGCCATTTGCCCCTACTGTTTACCGAAAATGAAACCAATTGCCAACGGTTATTTGGAATCAAAAACAATTCTAATTATGTCAAAGATGGGATCAATAATTATGTAGTCAATGGTCAAACTGAGGCAATCAATCCCAATCAAATCGGTACGAAAGCTGCTGCTCACTATCTACTTAGTTTAGCTCCAAACGAAACCCAAACTATTTGCTTACGTCTGCGAAATAATCTTCCTAAAAATAATTTTGATTCAGAAGAATTCGAGTTAATCTTTACACAAAGACAAGCAGAAGCAGATCAATTTTATAGCCAACTTACACCTTTCTGTTTATCAAAAGATCATTGCAATATTCAACGCCAAGCTTTTGCAGGTTTGCTATGGAGTAAACAATATTACGCTTACAACGTTGATCGCTGGTTAAAAGGTGATTCTGCCATGCCTCAACCGCCAAATGAACGGAAAAAAGGCAGAAATCGTCAATGGATTCATTTAGATAGTGATGATATTATCTCAATGCCCGATAAATGGGAATATCCTTGGTTTGCTGCTTGGGACTTAGCTTTTCACGTCATTCCTTTAGCTTTAGTCGATCCCGAATTTGCCAAATATCAACTCGATATCCTCACTAGAGAATGGTATATGCACCCCAATGGACAAATTCCCGCTTATGAATGGGCATTTGGAGATGTTAATCCACCTGTTCACGCTTGGGCAACCTGGCGCGTGTATAAAATCGAACAGAAAATGAAAGGCAAAGGCGATCTCGCCTTCGGCGAGGCACGGGGTGATCGAGTTTTTTTAGAACGGGTTTTTCAGAAATTACTACTAAATTTTACCTGGTGGGTAAATCGTAAAGATACCGAAGGCAAAAATGTCTTTGAAGGAGGTTTTTTAGGTTTAGATAATATTGGTGTATTTGATCGCAGCGCACCCTTACCCACTGGCGGACATATTGAACAAGCAGACGGTACGAGTTGGATGGGAATGTATTGTCTCAATATGTTAACTATCGCACTGGAGTTAGCCAAAGAAAATCCTGTTTATGAAGACATTGCTACTAAATTTTTTGAACATTTTCTCTACATTGCCGAGGCGATGAATCATATCGGTGGTGATGGGACACAACTCTGGGATGAAGAAGACGGCTTTTTCTACGATGTCTTACATCTACCTCATGGCGAACAAATTCCCCTTAAAGTCCGTTCGATGGTAGGATTGATTCCCTTATTTGCGATCGCAATTCTTGAACCAGATGTTTTAGCTAAATTACCAGGTTTTAAAGAACGTGTGGAATGGTTTATTAATAATCGTCCCGATCTCAAACACAATGTTGCTTGTATGGAAACTAAAGGCGTAGGGGCAAGAAGATTATTAGCTTTATGTTATGTTACGCCCCATCATTTTAATCCTGAAGACAAATTACGCCGAATTTTGGCAAAATTACTCGATGAAAATGAGTTTTTAAGTGATTATGGCATTCGTGCTTTATCCAAATATCATGCCGAACATCCTTATATTTTCCATGTTAACGGACAGGAATATCGCGTTGATTATGAACCTGCTGAATCTAGTACGGGTTTGTTTGGAGGTAATTCTAACTGGCGTGGTCCAATTTGGATGCCTGTTAATTATTTGATTATCGAAGCTTTACAAAAATTCCACTATTATCTAGGAGATGATTTTAAAGTCGAATGTCCCACTGGTTCGGGTAAATGGTTAAATTTGTGGGAAGTTGCTAGCGAAATTTCTCAACGTCTGATGCGAATCTTTTTGGCAGATGATTCTGGTTATCGTCCAGTATATGGCGGAATTGATCAGTTTCAAAACAATCCTCATTGGCACGATTTAATTCTCTTTTATGAATATTTCCATGGTGATAATGGTGCCGGGATAGGTGCTTCCCATCAAACAGGTTGGACTGGATTAATTGCCAAGTTAATTCAACAATGGGGTGAATTTGGTTACGACCGCGATTAAGATCAAATCCGTTTGATTTTTGTTTTCCTGCTTCCATCGATTTATGGCTATTCAACAGGAGCTAATATTACTGTAGTATTGCTAGGAATAGACCATACAGCATGGGGAAGAAGCGCGCGGGGGATGGCGAGGAAGCCTCGCCATATCCAACCACTTAAGAATTTGAATTGAGTAGTTTAATTCGAGCTACGATTGATATGCTGACTTAGGTATTCGAGTAAAACTCGATAAGCAAACAGTGAATTACCGATGATATATCTTTTCCACAAACGTCTTGGTTCAGTAAGTAATCGACTTAACCATTCTAAACCAGCATCGGTCATCCATTGTGGTCCACGATAAACAGTTTCGGTATAAAAATCAAGACAAGCACCCAAAGGAAGAAAGACTTTAGCATTAATTTTATCGATATTTTCTAAAATCCAACGTTCTTGGATTGGCATACCAAAACCAACATATAAAACATCTGGTTTAAAATTGTTAATCTGCCCAATTATTGCTTCATTTTCCCAGCCAGATTTGGCAAAATAACCATGATGTCCTGCTATTCGTAACTGTGGTGCAATTTTAGTTAATTTTGCGATCGCTTTATCCGTAATTCCTGGTTTACCTGCTAACAAGAATAAAGAAACATTGTTGCGTTCGCAAGCCTTAGCTAAATTTTCAATATAATCAGGACAAGTCATGCGGTGTTTTTTATCAACACAATTACCATGTAATTTGGCTCCGAGTAACACACCAAATCCATCACAAAAAACTAAGTCTGCTTGATTATAAAAGTTTTTATACCAAGATTTTTCCCAGGCAAAATTCATGCCTCTGATATTAACATTGCCAACAATTGTTTTTTGGTTAAATTTAGCAGCTTTAACAATATATTCGATTAATTGACAAACAGTTAATTTATGAAATCTTGTACCAAATAAATGAACTTCTTCAAATTCGTGGGTTTTATGAGTTTTTGTGAGATCCATGATCTTTAGTAATAATTTACTTGGTTGGTTGAAATTTGTTTGATTGCTTCGGCAACTTCTGCTAAAAATTTTTCTCGGCGCAGAGAATACCATTGGTGAACTAACTCAAAAGAATTAGTCTCAGATTGAGTATCAACTGCTTTAACCAATAACTCGGCAAATTGTTGTGGGTTTTGCGCTACTTGTACCGTTGGTGGAAGTTGACTAATGCCACGGATAGCGGTTGGTGTAGCAACAATTTGGGAACCAGATGCAATCGCATCAAGGGTTTTAATTTCGATGCCTCCACCACTGAGGGTAGGAATGGCTAGGACTTTTGCCTGTGCCATGAACCTTTGAGCATTGTCAACAAAGCCTTGATACTCAATTTGAGGATATTGTTCTTTAACCCAATCAGCATCTCTTCCAGCAATATGAATTGAAATCGAACTGGGGAGAAGAGGATAAACTTCGCTTAAAAACCACTTTAAACTGTCTTGGTTGGCTTTCCAAGTCCAACTACCAATCAAACCAATATCAAATTGTTTATTGATCGATTGATTGTTTAAATCATCCAAGCTAGAAAGTAGGGGTAAAGGTCTAATTTTGGCTGAGGGATTAAACTGTGCGAAGTATTTGGCATCATGTTCGGTTAATGTCCAAATTTCTTGTACTTTATAAGTTAGGCTTTCTTCTATCTCCCTAATAAGATCAGCTTCCCGTTGATAAACTAATTTAGCCAGAGGATTGTTGCTGTTTTGGCAATGCTGACGATAGATTTCTTGTTCGATATTGTGAGCAATAAAGATCAGTTTGCTTTGAGGTGGTAGAAAGTTAGTCAACCAATCTAACTGGGAATGGTCAATAATTACAATTGGATAGTTTTTTTGAGCTAGCAGAGACTTAACTAAATTAATATAGTCCCTAGAATAATATTTAGCTGAAGAATAGGGTAATTTTTGAATCAGACTTTGACCAAACCACAAGAAAGGGTAGAACTTGGCTTTTTTGGTTTCTACATATTGTTCTCGAACCAAGATTTCTTGAGGACTAAATTTAGTGATGTTGTCCTCTTTGCGAGTGTATCCCGCCACTGTGACATGACAGCCAGTTTGATTGAGAGCATCAATAATAGTTTGTGAAGCAACCTCACTACCATGTAGTTTTTGACTAGGAAGATTAGTTGTTAAAAAAAGAACATTCATTAGTTATTAGTGATCGATTACAGAAATACTCTGCTTTTTTCCGTCAAAACACTTAATCAGCGGACTTAGCCTCTAGTTGGCTTCGATTTTGTTAAGCAATTAAAGATTTTTTCAGCAAATAGTTCGGCTCGATTGGTTTGAGCAAATTGATTCATTTTGCTATGGTTGCATAAAGCTTCTGGACTTGTTTGTAAAAAACGACATAATCCTTCAGCAATTTGAGCAGGGATAGTAGAGTCAACGGTCAAACCTAATTGATAACGCCTAGTTATCTCCCCCATTAAGCCAAAATTAGAAGCCAGCACGGGTTTTTGTGCGGTTGCTGCTCGAACTAAAATCGCACTCATCCCAATGTGACGCTGATAAGGAGCTAAAATTACATCCGCTATGTGGAAATAGAGTTGAATCTCTTCATCAGGAATAAATCGATCTATACGAATGATTTGAACAGAATCGGGTAGTTTAGCTAGATGAGCTTCTAATGTTTCTCGATCTCTTGATGTAATCGGACCTACTAGCAATAAACAAAGTTGCTGACTTAGTTCAGGTGTTAGAGTTGCGATCGCGTTCGGCGCAGCGAAGCTGTCCGCACCGCGCCTCGCTAGGAGCGAGATCGCTTCTAATAATTTAAAGAGTCCTTTTCGCTCTGATAACGCACCAAATAGCAGAAATACTTTTCGACCTGGTTCAATTGCTAAGCTGCTTTTGAGTTGCTTTATTTCGTTTTCTGGATAGCTATAAATTTGGACTGGATCTGGTAGATGAATAGCTTTAGCTGACTTAGTCATGCGATTAAGCTCTTCTATTACTACTGGATCGAGGCAAAAGAGAGTATCCAAATAGGGAGATTTTAACAGTCTTGGTAAACAAACCCGATCTCGCCAACGCCATAGCCATTCCCTTTCTTCACTGGTGTAGCTGGGAAAATTGGCATAGTGAAAGATTGGTCGAAAATAAATACAGGAGAAACGACAAGATAGTTTACTGCTGATGGCTAAGCGTAACAGTATGGTATCGAGGTACATTAAAAAACAGTGAGTTGTACCTAACGCTTGAGTATAACGGGACAGTATTTGATACTCTTGAAAAGCTCGTTTGATCCGACCTGAAAAAGAATGCTCTAATTGCTCACTATTAAATAATTGATCTTGTTCTTCAGGGGTAATTTGAATAAATTTTACTTTTGGTTGATTATTTCCCAAGGCGACAATCTGAGGATGTTTTTCAGCAAATTCACGGGAAATCAGTACATCCAAATGTCCAGGAAATTGTTGAGCGCACCAATATTTAACTAAGTGCTGTAGATAACCAGGATGATGTCCGCCAGGATTTAATTCAAAAAGCAGAAATTTATTGACAGTCTTTTCTACATTAGTCTGCTGTCGGTCTTGGTCAATGCCTAACATGGTTATTTTGTTTTAAGCAGTTATTTTAAGTTTTTCTTGTTCGGAGATAATAATTTCTTGGAAAATGTCTGTAATACTTTTGGTAATATCCCACTCAGGAAAATGAGTTTTGAGTTTGCTTAAGTCGGAGATATAACAAATATGATCGCCAATGCGATTTTGATCGACATAAACCCAATTAACTTTTTTACCAGTTAACTCTTCAATCAAATCAAAGGATTCTAAAATCGAAATACTGTTGTTACGTCCACCACCTAAGTTATAAACTTCTCCTGGTCGAGGATTGTTGCGAAAAGCTTCAAAGGCTTGAATCACATCATAACTGTGGATGTTATCGCGCACTTGTTTACCTTTGTAACCAAAAACTTTATAAGTACCACCTGTAACTGCTACTTTGACTAAATAAGAAAGAAAACCATGTAATTCAACTCCAGAGTGGGATGGTCCTGTTAAACAACCACCACGAAAGACTCCTACCTTCATACCAAAATAGCGACCGTATTCTTGAGCCACTACATCAGCAGCAGTTTTAGACGCACCGAAGAGAGAATGTAAGCAACGATCAATACGACAAGCTTCGGTAATACCATTAAAGTCTTCAGGATTGGCATAATCGTAGCGTTTTTCTTGCTCAATTAAATCTAACTCGTTGGGTGCATCACCGTAGACTTTATTGGTACTCATGTGAATGAATACTGCTTCGGGACAAAACTGTCTGGTTGCTTCGAGCAAATTAATTGTTCCTAAAGCGTTAACTTCAAAATCTAGTAAAGGAATTTGACAAGCTTTGTCGTGAGAAGGTTGAGCAGCACAGTGAATAATTAGATCGAAGGAATTATTTTTAAATAAATCGAATAAGTTTTCGCGATCGCGAATATCAACACTATAATGTTTGAAATTTTGAGTTGCTTCTTGTAAACGATTTAAATTCCACGTTGTATCACCTTTTTCTCCAAAAAAAGTAGCTCGCATATTATTATCAATGCCTACTACTT
>CAZLUP010000096.1:0-9447 GCA_964562685.1 uncultured bacterium | reverse complement strand
TGAGAGCCAAAAAGCTTATTCTCTCATCGCTTTGAGTATGTCGTCACCCCGTGAGACGACCGACGTAAGGATGGAATGTAGCCGTGCGGAGTGTCAATTGATATAAGACATCATTGCACGGGGAAAAGAGAACAGAAAATCTCTGAAGTTTTCCCGTATGGCAATAGTTACACTAACTTTTTATTTGATTAATTTTGATTATTTCATGTCATAACCAAATAAATTTGCATCGACTTCTGTTAAACAAATATCTCCTAAACCATATTCAACCCAACGTCTTTCTACCATCGCAGCCACATTGGGATCAGATTCCAAAGGTTCGCCCCATTCATGATTAGTTTCAGGTGGAATTTTCGTGGTTGCATCGATCCCCATTCTACCTCCTAAACCAATTTTTTCACTGGCAAAATCTAATGTATCAAAAGGCGTTTCAGGCAAAATAAACACATCACGAACAGGATCGACTTTTGAACTAATTGCCCAAACTACCTGACGAGGATCGCGGATATTAATATTTTTATCAACCACAATCACAAATTTGGTATAAGTAAACTGAGGTAAAGCACTCCAAAAGGCTAAAGCTGCCCTTCTAGCTTGTCCTGGATAGGCTTTATCAATTGAAATAATGGCTGCTTTATAACTTAAAGCTTCCATCGGTAAAAAGAAATCAGTAATTTCTGAAACCTGCTGACGTAGAATTGGGGTATAAATCCGATTAAGTGCGATCGCCATCATGGCTTCTTCTTTGGGAGGACGACCACTGAAAGTAGTTAGATAAATAGGATCTTGGCGATGGGTTAAGCAGTGGAAATGGATCAAAGGTGAATCTTCAACACCACCGTAGTATCCCATGTGATCGCCAAAAGGGCCATCAGGTAAAACTTCTCCAGGAGTAATCGTTCCTTCTAAAACAAATTCTGAATCGGCAGGGACTTCTAAATCGACTGTTTTACATTTAGCTAGTTTTACGCCACTTCCGCCATACAAACCTGCAAATAACCACTCTGATAAATCGACTGGGATGGGTGTAGCTGCTGCCATAATAATCAGAGGATCGACTCCAAGAGCGATCGCAACTTCTAATTTTTTACCTGCTTCGGCTGCTTTTCTGAGATGTCTCGCCCCTCCCCTAACCGATAACCAATGCACAGTCATGGTATTTTTAGACTGCAACTGAAGACGATAAACCCCAACGTTGGGTGTTCCTGTTTGACAATCTTTAGTAATTACCAATCCTAAAGTAATAATTTTTCCTGCATCCCCAATATAAGGGCGAATCATGGGGATGGTATTTAAATCTAAATCTGATTCTTCTATGACTACCTGTTGACAAGGAGGGAACCAATCTCTTCCTGGTTTTGCTTTAACGACATCAAACAAGACTTTCCCAAAATCGACAGCTTGGGCAATTTTCTTTGGTGGTTTGGGTTGTTGTAGCATGGCTAGTTTGCGCCCCAAGTCTTCCAACTCTTCGGGTTGCTGCATATTCATCGCCCAACAAATTCTTTCAACTGTTCCCATCAAATTCACCGCTACGGGGAAAGGCGAACCTTTGACATTTTCAAACAGTAATCCGGGACCCCCTGCTTGTAGCATCCGATTGGAAATTTCTGCTATTTCTAAATCTGGATCGACTAAAGCTTTAATTCTTCGTAGTTGTCCTCTTTCTTCTAGCAGTTTGATAAATCCCCGTAAGTCCCTAGCCATGTTAAATCGAGATTGTGTTTAAGAATTGTTTACACAAGCATTGTATCTCGATACAGAATATTAAGGATGTTTAGCTAAACTGCCAACAATAAAGCTTTTCCTTCTTCTTTCCTTGTAAGTTAGATTGAGATCAAAAAAACCAACAGACAAGCGATCGCTGCTGTGTAGTAATAAATCAAAGTCTTATTTCTCTATATTTATCTTTATAAGTTTAAAAACTGCTACAAAGATATCAATGCTAATCTTGACAACTGATTAACAGAGATTTTCACTTAAAAAGTTTATATTTTAAACGGGCGAGAAGGGATTCGAACCCCTGACACCGTGGTCCGTAGCCACGTGCTCTAGTCCACTGAGCTACACGCCCTTGAGTGGTAGATTAGCAATCTG
This sequence comes from uncultured bacterium, assembly GCA_964562685.1. Classification (GTDB taxonomy): domain Bacteria; phylum Cyanobacteriota; class Cyanobacteriia; order Cyanobacteriales; family Xenococcaceae; genus Stanieria. The sequence goes on along the minus strand of CAZLUP010000096.1, from coordinate 7,350 downwards.
CTAAATTTACTCAACAGTATTTGATAATAGCACAAGCAAATTTAATTATGCAAGAAACATCTCAAAATCAACAGCTTTCCCACCTCAATGAAAGCGGAGAAGCTCAAATGGTCGACGTTTCAGCCAAACAGCCGACTCGTCGTCAAGCAGTAGCAGCAGGAAGAATCAAAATGTCTTCAGCAACTTTTGCAGCGATTGAAGCAGGCAATACACCCAAGGGAGATGTTTTAGGTACAGCGAAGTTAGCGGGAATCATGGCAGCCAAACAAACAGCTAATTTAATTCCTTTATGTCATCCTCTCCCTTTGCATCAGATTGAGGTGAAAATTATTCCTGACGAAGAATTATCTGGTTATCAAATTCTTGCAACGGTGACTACCAAAGCAGAAACAGGGGTGGAAATGGAAGCCTTGACTGCGGTTTCGGTAGCAGCCTTAACTTTGTATGATATGGCAAAAGCTTTGGAAAAAGGCATTGTGATTGAATCAATTAGTCTTGTAAGTAAAACAGGAGGAAAATCAGGAGACTATCTGGCGATCCCAAAGCATAGATAAACCTTTACAATTAAAAATAGTTCGATTTTTCTTGATAACTTATATTTTTTTGAATTTTTAACTAATTATGCCTCCTCGTTGGCCCAGAAAACCAGACCGAAAAGACCCTGCTTATCGAAAATTAGATGACCGCATGAATTTTGCTGTTCATGTCGCTGTTTATGCTGCTATTAATTCGGGTTTATGGTTTGTCCATAATTTTAAACATACTACTTGGTCTTGGCTAACTTGGGTAAGTTGTGTCTGGTTAGCAATCTTATTACTTCACTTGATTTATATTATAGCGATCGCAGACTATTCAGTGGAAACCAATGGCTAATACAACTGAAGCAATTGAAAATTTAGCTGCCGAAATTGGCGAAAATATCTACATTGATGTGGCTAAATGGCATCTTTATCTAGCTGATGCTCATTTACATACTTTAGTAGCAGAAAGAGTTTTTACTTTAATTGAAAATGATGAACTGAGTGAAAATGCAGTTTTAAGCATTCTCAAAGCTATTCCCGTCAAACTAGGTGGTGGTAAAACAGAAGTTCCTTTACTCGATCTTTTGCCAATGCAATCCCAGGTACATTTGTTAGATTTGTTAGAAGAATTTCAACGAAAAATGTAAGAATAATTGCACCAAACACCTTGTTGATTATAGCAGTACGCTTTTCGATTAGGACAGAAAATATTGGGTTAAAGGGAATAGGGAACAGTAAACAGGCAAAAACATAATGTCCTAATATTTTCCCGTAGTGCTATACTAGCTTTTTTTAAAAGATTAATTAAGTTGAAAAATATTAAAGCGATAGTTATTAAAACTATCGCCCTTTTTTTAATTAATTTTATTTTGATTATATTTAAAAAATTTCGTAATTATCATCATTAAAATTTAGCCCTGGATTTAATTGGGCAATTTCTTGACCATTTACTGATACTTTTCCTGTGATTTCATCGTATTGCACATCAGCATCCAAACCTACTCCTTGAATACGAAGTTTATCTTCTTGAACATTGAAATCAGCAATTGTATCAGAGCTAGATTCAGTACCGAAAAATTCTAAGACAAAGGTATCGCGACCTTTACCACCGATTAAGAAATCATTTCCTTTTCCTCCGTTGATTAAGTCATCTCCTTCTCCGCCGACGATAAAATCATTTCCTTCATCACCATTAAGAGTGTCATTACCTGCACCACCAAGGATAAAGTCGATATCTTTGCCACCACTAACAAAATCGTCTCCAGCACCAGCATTGATAAAATCAAACCCTGCTTGACCACTAATAATGTCGTTGTGGTTTCCTCCTTGAATAAAATCACTTCCCTGAGAACCTCTGAGGTTATTTTCCTGTCCACGAAGACCAACAATATCGAAGCCACCGATTAGGTTAGGCGTGCCACTGGTATGGTCGCCTGTATCTATAATGTATGACATGATCTCAACAAACTCCTCAACTTAATTTTTTGCTATTAGCCAATTTTGCGTTTTCGCCAGATTTTGATTGACTTTAAGGGTTAATACTTAATTTAGTTATATGTAAACTTTTATTTAGCTTACAATATCTTAAGTTTATTTTGCGTATCTTTACTGGTTTGAGAATTTTTTGTTGCAACAGTGTATACAAAATCTAGCTCAAATTAGTAAGCATCTGACGATTATGCAGATAGAGTTATTGTCTACAAATATTGCTCAGGCAACTATCTACTTTTGTCGTATTTTACTTAAGCAAATTTACGCAATAATTAAGCCACTCTGAGGAGGGATAGTTAATTCGAGATAATTTTGTTCGTCTATAATCTGCCAACTAATTTGAGCATCTCCATAAAGTAAATCACTTGGAGTCGAAGGCAAACCTGGTGTAGCAAAATTAACTCTCTGGGCATTGAAATCAGTATTAATTGCCACAATAATTGCTTCTTGTTCTAAGCAGCGAGCAAATACATAAACTGAGTCTTCAGCATACAAAATTTGATAGTTACCAGTACGTAAAGCAGGATGTTGATTGCGGAGAGCGATTAATTGACGATGATAATTTAATACTTCTAAATCCCAATTTTCTTGTCGAGGAAAACCACGACGACTATCAGGATCTTTGGCTCCAATTAAACCTACTTCATCGCCATAAAAAAGACTAGGCGCACCAGGAAAAGTAAACAAGAGAATAGTTGCTAATTCAACACTTTTTTTGTCACCCCCCAAAGAGGTAATTAACCTAGCGGTATCGTGACTATCTAATAAATTCAGTTGAGTTAATTGAATTTCCCAGGGATATAAATCGAGTAAATTATTAATTTTGATTGCGTATTCTTCGGCAGAAATACCTGGATAGGGATGATAATGAAACTGAGAACATTCTCTTCTAAAGCGATCGCCTGCAATAAAAGCAATAGTCGAAACAGCAAACATATAGTTCATTACCCCATCAAATTGGGTTCCGTCTAACCACTGGCTAGCATCAAACCAAATTTCACCAACAATATAAGCTTCGGGGTTAATTGCTTTGATCCGAGTCCGAAATTCTTGCCAAAAACCAGGAGTTTTAATTTCCTCGGGAACATCTAATCGCCAACCATCGATCCCTTGATGAATCCAATATTCCCCTACCTGCATAATATATTCTCTTGCTTGTGGATTATCATGGTTAAATACAGGTAAAGCACGATTGTCTAACCAACCCTCATAGTTAGCAGGTTTACTGCCATCATAAGCAGATAAGGGCCAACCATAAATTTTAAACCAATCTAACCAAGGAGAATAAGGACCGTTTTCGAGAATATCATTAAAGAAGAAAAAGCCACGACTAGCATGGTTAAAGACTCCATCTAAGATTACCTTAAGATCTTTTTGATGAGCAGCTTCAATTAACGCTTCAAAAGCAACATTACCTCCCAACATCGGATCGACTTGGTAATAGTCGTGAGTATGGTAACGATGATTGGAAGCAGATTGAAAAATAGGAGTAAAGTAAATGGCTTTAATTCCCAAATCTTTGAGATAATCAAGCTTTTCAATTACTCCCCATAAATTACCACCTTTGTAACCTTGAAGGGTTGGAGTAGCGTCCCAACCTTCTAAACTTGAGGCTTGCCAATGTCCTTTAGGAGTTTGAGTACCTATTGCGAAACGGTCAGGGAAAATTTGGTAAAAAACGGCATTTTTGACCCAATCTGGGGTTTTGATTGTCATTATTATTCCTTATTACTCTGCTAACTTCAGTAAATTATTGTTTGAGAATTACACAGTTGAAATACGGCTAAATCTTGTCTGGGAATTGTAGTTGTGAGTGACAACAATTTGATTAAGTGTGTAATTACGCTTAACTATTTAACAAAATTGACTCCCCACTATCCCCTGCAAAAAGATGGATTTTATTTATGTCAATCGATACATTGATAGATTTGCCTGTACAAACAAATTGTTCTGGAGGAATTCTGATTTGTAAGTTACAGTTAATATCTTCTGCTAAGTGAACCGAAATATAAGTTTCATTCCCCAAAGCTTCAACTAAATCTACAATCGCCCTGAAATTTTCTTGACTCGCATCACTGAGATAAAAATGTTGAGGACGAACCCCTAATAATAAAGATCTACTTCGATAAGCTTGGAGAGGTAAACTCCACTGGGGAGGTAAAGTCAGAGAAAATTGCGGATGTTTTAAAGTTAAAGGTGCAACTAATTCTACTGGCAGAAAATTCATCGGTGGTGAACCAATAAATTCTGCGACAAAGCGATTAGCGGGTTGATGATAAATTTCTAAAGGTGGGGCAATTTGTTGAATTTTACCCTGATTCATCACGGTAATGCGATCGCCCATCGTCATGGCTTCGGTTTGATCGTGAGTGACGTAAATTGTAGTTGTACCTAATTGTCTTTGTAATTTCACGATTTGAGCGCGGGTATCTGCTCTTAATTTAGCGTCTAAATTGGATAGAGGTTCGTCCATCAGGAACACTTGGGGATTGCGAGCGATCGCTCTTCCTAACGCTACCCTTTGTTTTTGTCCACCTGATAACTCTTTTGGTAAACGATGAAGTAGAGTTTCTATTTGCAATAAACTTGCCACAGATTTAATTTTTTGATCGATTTCCCTTTCTGTAGCTGAAATATAACGTAAACCTCTTGGTAACGAACGAGTTGCACTAACTAATAACTTTTCTAACCAATGAACAGGTGAACCGCCATTCGCCCCTACCGACGATTGATTAGTCCGTCGCAAACCAAAGGCGATATTATCATAAACTTTAAGATGGGGATAAAGAGCGTAATTTTGAAACACCATCGCGATATCTCTAGCTTTAGGTGGCAGATCATTCACCAAACTTTCCCCAATCCAAATATTGCCTGCGGTTAACTCTTCTAAACCTGCGATCATCCGTAACAGGGTACTTTTCCCACAACCCGAAGGACCAACCAAAACCATAAACTCCCCATCATCGACGGTAAAATTAATATTCCGCAACACATTTACTTGATGGGAACTCTTGCTAGAAGGCTTTTTGAGTTCCTTAGTTGATTGGGAGGAAGAAGCAACTAGTGATTCTGTCGCCACAGGATTAAAATTTTCTTCTCCCTCACGACGAGAGTAGCTTTTGTAAACGTTTTCGACAACAACTTTTGCCACTACGATTCAAATCAAATAATAATTCTTGTTTTGCCTAGCATACTATCAATGATCAGTTATCAGTGACCAGTTATCAGTTAATAATTAGTAATTACTAAAAAATAATCAGTAACAAGGTTTATCTGTGGACAAACAATCAACCTAAGCGAAGCGCACTACCGTAGGTCTCAACCATTACTAGTTATATTAAGTTCGGTTGAATACTTACATTCGATCTGGAGGTTAAGTCTGAAGTCTTAAGTCTCAAGTCTCAAGTTGTAAGTATCAGAAAAAATAGCGACCAATCATCACTGGTAATTGCAATCTGCCTTTTTATTTCAACTGAATATCCGTACTTGATATTATTAGTCATCACTAGAATTAATAAATCTTAGACATCTAATCTGGGAAATTGTGAAGAAAAATACCATGAATTATTTAAATTCGATTAGACTTTGAGAAACTATACTTTGGGCAGTCGGGCATATAGTTAGAAAAATCTTAGATTTGATTGAAGATGAAATTAGCAGCAAGAGTAAGTCAAATAACTCCTTCCTTAACCTTAGCGATCGCAGCAAAAGCCAAAGCGATGAAAGCAGAAGGCATTGATGTCTGTAGTTTCAGTGCCGGTGAGCCAGATTTTCCGACTCCAGCACATATTTGTGAGGCTGCTAAACAAGCTTTAGACGCAGGAAAAACTCGCTATGGCGCAGCAGCAGGTGAACCAGAATTACGAAACGCGATCGCTCGTAAGTTACAGATTGATAACAATTTAAATTATCAGCCAGAAAATATTATCGTAACCAATGGCGGAAAACATTCTTTATTTAATACCATCTTGGCATTAATTGAAAATGGGGATGAAGTGATTATTCCTGCACCCTATTGGTTGAGTTATCCAGAAATGGTGAAACTCGCAGGAGGAACACCAGTAATTGTCGAGACTCTAGCTGAAAACGACTATAAAATTACTCCTGAACAATTAAAAGCAGCAATTACGCCGAAAACTAAGATATTTATTCTCAATTCTCCTTCTAATCCCACAGGAACAGTTTATACTCCAGAGGAAATTCGTACCATAGCGGAAATCATTGTCGAGCGCGATTTATTAGTTATTTCTGACGAAATTTACGAAAAAATTCTCTACGATGGTGTCGAACACCTCAGCATTGGTTCGATTTCTTCTGAAGTATTTGAACGAACAATTACCAGTAATGGTTTTGCTAAAAGTTATTCAATGACTGGTTGGCGATTAGGTTACGCTGCTGCACCAGTAGCATTAATTAATGCTACGATCAAAATCCAAGGTCACAGTACTTCTAATGTTTGCACCTTTGCTCAATATGGAGCGATCGCAGCTTTAACCCATTCTCAAGCTTGTGTACAAGAAATGCTAGAAGCTTTTACTGTGAGAAGACAAGTAATGTATGAGGCAATTAGTAGCATTCCCAAATTAAGTTGTCCTAAACCCTACGGTGCATTTTATTTATTTATTGATATTAGAAAAACAGGGATGACTTCTTTAGAATTTTGTAATGCCTTACTTGATGAACAACAAGTAGCAGCAATTCCTGGGATTGCTTTTGGTGCAGATAATTGTATTCGTCTTTCCTATGCAACCGATTTAAAAACAATTCAAGAAGGATTAAAGCGATTAGAAAAATTTGTTAGTTAATCTGATTAGCTGAAATTTGTTATTTAAATTTACCTAATTCAAAAAGCCAAAATTATCACTAAAACTAAATTTGATTTTTTTGACATTTAACCCTTCGTTTCGCTCAAGGAAAAGGCTTTTGAGTCTTGACTTGATTTTGCTCAATTACAAGCAATATTAGCAGAGGCTTATCTTAATGCGATCGATTTGTCTTCTTTGAAGGTGGCTAAAGGAGATTATACCAATTCTCAAAAATAGTTGGAGAGATAATCTTTAAAATTGTAGCAAGTGGCGTTTGAGGCACGAAACCCAAAATTAATAAGATTTTGTTAGGTTTCACTATACGTTCTACCGAACCTACCAAGTCTCTTGTTAATGCATGATAAATGGTATTATATCAGGTTCGCTTAAACAGTTAAATGTGATGATTGATACGGGGACACGGGGATACGGGGATACAGAGACGCGGAGAGAATTTATTTTAAGTGATTATCAGAACTTGATAAGTAGCTCCACCTAAAAAAACGTAAAATAAAAACGGAAGAAATCTAGCT
>CAZLUP010000095.1:0-10661 GCA_964562685.1 uncultured bacterium | reverse complement strand
GAGATAAAGTTAATTTTCCCTCTACTCAAAGTTTTCTGAGTACCAGGATCGAGCAATTCTACCGTCATACCTTGCTTGAGTTGTCCAGAGCGTTGAGATGGTACAGAGAGTCGTAAATTGAAATAATCATTACGGGTAATTGTGGCGATCGCTTCTCCTGTAGAGGCGTAATCTCCTAGTTTGACAGGTAAATCTCCTACTTCTCCTGACAGAGGAGAAATTATCTGTTTGAATCCTACACTTACCGCAGCCGTTTGAACTTGTGCCTGAGCTTGTCGAATATTTGCTTCTGCTTGTTGGATAGCTGCTTGGGCTGCTTTGATCGAATTTTTAGCTTCGTTGAGGCGATTTTTTTTGGTTTCTAAATCTGTTTCTGCTCGGTCGTAGTCAAATTGACCAATTGCTCCAGATTTTAAGAGAAATTTGGCACGCTCAAAGTTCACTTGGGCTAAATTTACTTCCGCTTGGGCAGAAGCTTCTTGAGATTGAGCCACTTTCACTTTTTCAATTGCAGCATCTCGACTAGCTATTGCTGCATTAACTCCAGCTTCCGCATTGGCTAACTGAGATTGAGTCTGATCTGGTTGAAGTACCATCATTACGTCACCCTGCTTGATGCGATCGCCTGAATTGACTCGAATCTCTTTAATTCTTCCTTGGATTTCTGGCTTAATAATGACTTTTTCTGTCGCTTCTAAGTTACCTAAAAACTCAGAACTCTCTTCTACGGTTGCTGGAGTTAAGGTTGCTAACTTGACTGGGATTGGAGGTGGACTAGTGGCTTGTGCTTCAGGATTAGGACGGCTACATCCTGTAGTGAGAGTAGCAATCAGAACTATTGTTCCCCAAAACTGTTGCTGAGTTGAAGTATTCACTGTTGTAGATCACTAATTTGATAGTCAGAGTATTTACTTACGTATTTACCCTTAATCAAATCAAGGGACTATGAGCAAAATCAAGTATTTGTTTGCAAGCTTATTTTAAATTAAAATCTCGAAACATTCTTCAATCTCATCACAAGCGATCGCTATTCCTCAACATAGCCTAACTTAGTTAAATTCAACCAATCGCAATCGGCAATTATTGCCAAATTTTTTCTGTCATCTCAAAGTTTCCAGTATTCATACTAATGTTTTTGAATCAATAAAAGTTTATAACAGAGTTATTGTTCGACTTCAAAATCAGTAATTTTAACACTCAATAATTAAGTATTTACTAAGTTTTTCGAGGCAATTAATTTCACATTTTTACATTGCTTGATTAAGCTCTTAAACAGTTTTATGTGTAATTTAATTTATCTATCTACTTAGGTAAATCTTTTTTTGTACGTCAAATTTTTACTAAAAGTAGTGACAAGCTACTACTAAATATTTTTTATTTTTGATTATGGATATTCAATCTGGAAGCGATTTCTCTACAAACACGATTACAGGAATTGATCCTAATTTAGAACCATTATTTAAACATTCGCCTTTCACCGAGATGCCCCAAATAATTGGCAATGGTGCGCGAATTGAGGCAGAATCTTTTGATTTAGGCGGTCAAAATCTAGCCTATTATGACCACGACCCCTTAAATCAAGGTTATCAATATCGACCTAACGGACGTGTAGATATCGAGCAGACCACAGATGAAGGCGGTGGCTACAATATTGGCTGGCTTGAAGATGGAGAATGGCTAAAATACACTACTAAAGTTACTGAAGGTACATACAATATTAAAGCCAGGGTAGCCTCAGATAGTTCAGACCCTGGTTCACTTGAGATCAAACTGGACGATGAGTTACTGGGTACCATTGATGTTACTGGAACTGGTGGCTGGCAAAACTGGCAGACTTTAACCATTCCAAACGTTAAGCTAACGGGAAACCAAGAGCAGGTTTTAAGACTAGAAGTCAACAACGGTGGATTTTTCAATCTCAACTGGCTTGAGTTTGAACCAGTGACTGAATCTTCTAACGACGGCTTTCAAGAAATAACTGCCGATAACGAAAATTTTAACTATCAGGGTAGAGTTGAGGGTGAAAATTCTCAAACACCAGTATTTAGTTATCCTGGAACAGCAGTGGAGTTTAAATTTACAGGTACTAGTCTCAAAGTCACAATGTCTGAGGATGATTGGGGAGGACAAAATTATGTCGATGTCTATCTCGACGACAATCCCAATCCAACTACCATACATTTACAAGCTACGGAACAACCAACGGTTTATGAAATAGCTAGTGGATTAGAAGATAAAGTCCACCATGCTTTATTAATTAAACGCAATGACTATATTACAGGAGAATTGATCTTCCATGGTGTAGCCATTGATGCCAATAGTAATCTCTTACCATCTGATTCTGCATTGACTGGTAGAAAAATAGAAGTATATGGAGATTCTATTTCTGCGGGTGGTGCAGTTGAGTACGAATATGCTGGTACTCAAGATCCTCAAGGTAATAACGACCATCTTGCCAATGCCTATCTAACTTACGGCTCGTTTTTAGCCAGAGAGTATAATGTGGAACTATCTTTGGTAGCGCAAGGAGGAATTTCTTTAGTTGACGGTTATGGTTATTGGAACAATGGAACTGGTATGGAAGCAGTATACGATAAGTTTAAACCGCTAGAGGATGCTACTACTTGGGAGTTTAATGACGAACAGCCCGATTTAGTGATTATCGCTCTCGGTCAAAATGACGCTTCCACAATTAATATTGGCACTGATTTATCCAGCACAGACTGGAAAAGCCATTACAAAGAATTTATTACCAATCTGAGAGATCATTATCCCGATGCTTATTTTATTGGGATGTTTCCGAATATGTATCACGGTTCTGAGTGGGACAATTATTTAACTGAGGCGATAACAGAGTATAGAAATGAAACCAATGACAGCAGAGTTTATTCTCTAATTCACGAACAAATTACTCCAGGTCATCCCCGCGCTAGCGAACAAAAAATTATGGCAGACACTCTGAAAAATTTCATTGATAGTACTTTAGTTGAAAATGGGTTTAGTTGGGATATTGCAAGTTAAACTAAACTACTATTAATTTGACAATAAAAGTATTTACTATAATCTCGGAATCGGAAAACAAGGTAACTTGTTTTCCATTTCTCAAAATTAAATTAAGCGTTTATTTATATCAGTTTATTTTTTTAAACTTGTTAATTTAAATAAATTTAGAGAATGAATTTTAAATTTTAGAGAGATGATTATGGTGTAGGTAGCTAATATTAATATTAAACAGAATTAAACTAACTAATTTGTAGCTCAGAAAACATAACAATTGATGGAATAATAAGCAAATAAATCGATATGTTGATCTAATTCAAAAGCTTTAAGGAGAAATGTCATGAAAATTGAACGTCTCAATCAAACAGAATTAACTCCTGAAGAAAAGCAAGAACTAGAAAAGCTCAGAACAATGATTGAAAAGGCTACAGCAGATGGTGTTTTGACTAGATATGAACGAGATAGAATTTCTGCTGCTATGCGTGCGGATGGGAAAGTAACGGTTGAAGAATTAGAGTTAGCGAGAACTTTGATGCAAGAGAAAGTAGCAAAAGGAGAATTACAACTCGATTATTCGTAAGAATTTAGAGAGCAAACCGCAGTCGAAAACACATCACGTAAGGGCGAGAAAGCTTTCTCGCCCTTACGATTTAATACTAATAGTTTGATTGTTATATTTACAATAAGTTAGGTTAGACTTAATTATCAACCTTTGAGATTGACCCAATCTTGAGGTTGAAGAAACACTTCGGTTAATTTTGCTTCTGGTGTCCCTGGTTCGGGTTGATAGCAATATTTCCAACGCACCAAAGGAGGTAAAGACATCAAAATTGATTCGGTGCGTCCCTTAGTTTGTAGACCGAAAATTGTACCGCGATCGTAAACTAAGTTAAACTCTACATAGCGTCCGCGACGATAAAGTTGGAAGTTACGTTCTCTTTCTCCGTATTCAGTATCTTGTCTGCGTTCTACAATCGGAACATAAGCAGGGAGGAAAGAATTACCGCAACTTTGGGCAAAAGCAAACAAATCTTCCCAATTACGAGTTACATTACCAACTTTATTACTATAGTCAGCAGCAGCACCATCAGGATTAGGGCCACAATAAAGAGGACTATTACCATCTTGATAATCAAAAAAGATGCCTCCTATTCCCCGTGCTTCTTGACGATGTTTTAAATAAAAATATTCATCGCACCAACGTTTGAAAACAGGATAATATTCAGGATGATGAGCATCGCAAGCTTGCTTAATAGTTTGATGAAAATGAATTGCATCTTCAGCAAAAGGATAGTAAGGAGTTAAATCTACGCCGCCACCAAACCACCAAACGGGACCAGCTTCAAAATAGCGATAGTTAAGGTGTACGGTAGGAACGTAAGGATTACGGGGATGTAGCACCATTGATGTTCCTGTAGCGTAAAAACCATGTCCTGCTGCTTCGGGACGTTGAACTAAAATTGAAGGAGGTAAAGTATCACCCCAAACTTCAGAAAAGTTTACTCCTCCTTGCTCAAAAAATCTCCCGTCTCTAATCACGCGAGTACGTCCACCACCGCCTTCTTCTCTCTGCCAACTATCTTCTCTAAAGCTAGCTTTGCCATCGAGTTGTTCTAAACCAGTGCAAATATTATCTTGTAACGTCTGAACAAATTGTTTAAATCTGGTTCTAGAATCTGCGGGAGGTAAGTTTTGACTTGCGGTTACGACCTTACTAGCTGTTTCAATACTCATTACAATTTTTTGATTAACTTTGTCTTACGATATTTAACTATATAGCAATAGATTTAATTTGAATTTCGACTTCACAAAACTTAATTGCAATCAAAGGCGTTTTGGGTGATAAATATAATTTATAGCTATTTAGTTATACATCTAAGCAATTATGGTCAATACTGTATCAAAGCCCGCTATCAAAAAAACCTCTACAGAAGAAACTTTGCTCTCGCCTCGTTTTTACACTACAGATTTCGATGCGGTAGCAAACATGGATATTTCCTCCCAGGAAGAAGAATTAAAAGCGATGATTGCAGAGATGCGAGCAGACTATAATCGCGATCACTTTTTACGAGATGAAGATTTTAAACAATCTTGGGATCATATCGATGAAAAAACTCGTAGAGCTTTTATCGAGTTTCTCGAACGTTCTTGTACTTCAGAATTTTCTGGTTTTCTCCTTTTTAAAGAATTATCCCGCAAAATTAAAGACCGCAATCCACTTTTATCCGAAATATTTCACCTAATGGCACGAGACGAAGCTCGTCATGCAGGTTTTCTCAACAAAGCGATGAGTGATTTTAATATTTCCTTAGATTTGGGATACCTAACTAAAAATCGCACCTATACATTTTTTAAACCAGAGTGGGTAATTTACGCCGTCTATCTTTCTGAAAAAATTGGTTACTGGCGTTATATCCTGATGTATCGTCATCTAGAAAAACATCCCGAATATCAGTTTTATCCCCTCTTCAAAAAATTTGAAAGCTGGTGTCAGGATGAAAACCGTCACGGAGATATCTTTAAAGCCTTATTGCGATCGCAAAAATCCATGTGGCAGGGTTGGCAAGGCAGATTATGGGCGCGTTTCTTCTTATTATCTGTATTTGCTACCCATACCTTAACCGTACACGAACGGGCTGATTTTTACGCCTTTGTAGGCTTAAATGCTCAAGAATACGATCGTGAGGTAATTAGGAAAACTAACGAAACCTCAGCCAGAGCATTTCCTACTATTCTTAATGTAGATCATCCTGAGTTCTTTAAACGCTTAGAAAAATGTGCGGATCGCAATGAAGAGTTAAAAGCGATTGAAGCGAGTAAAGCACCGAAGATAGTTAAGTTTGTCCGCAAGTTACCTTTAATTACTGGCATCTTTTGGGATTTGTTAATTCTGTATTTAATTAAACCAATTGATGCGGAGTGTTTACGGGGAACTGTGCGTTAAAAAAATAACAAAAAATTTACGATGATTGAGGGTTTGGCGATGCTGAACCCTTTAAAATATCTACTGCTAAGATCGAGTTATCCAGAGTAAAGTTTACAGATATGAATTCTACCGAAGAAATTACGATTAAAGTTAGTCCAGAAGTTGCTGTTGCCTATCAAAACGCAACTGAACAAGAAAAGCAAAGACTTCAAACTATTGTTACTCTATTTCTCGATCGAGATAATTCTAATAACAATGATTTTTTAGGAATAATTATGAATGAAATTAGCGATCGAGCGCAAGAAAGAGGATTAACTCCAGAAATTTTAGAGTCTATTTTAAATGAGTGAGTTACAAAGATTTGTTCTGGATGCGAATGTAATTATCAGTGCTTTACTGTTCAAGAAAAGTTTACCTCGTCAGGCATTAGATAAAGCAAGAAAGCAAGGAATAGTCTTGATGTCTCGATCAATTTGGTTAGAAATAAACGAAGTTTTAGCTAGAGCTAAATTTGATAAATATATCTCTATTAAAGAAAGACAATTATTTTTATTAGCATTTGAGCAAACAGTCAGATTTATTGAAATTCAAGAAACTATTAATGCTTGTCGCGATCCTAAAGATAATAAATATTTAGAGTTAGCAGTTTCTGGTAAAGCTGAATGTATTGTGAGTGGCGATCGCAATTTATTAATTTTACATCCATTTCAAGGAATTTCTATTATCACAGTTGCTCAATTTATTAATAATAATACTATATAATATTTACTTAAACTAATTGTATCTTAGCTATTTTTAGAGCATCGTCAATAGAATAGTATTGCCAAAAATTTTAGCAATTTTATAAGCAAAATCATCTTTTTTGAGGAAATATTTGCTAATTGAATTTGATGGATTGATTTCAGGCAAAGGTATTCGATAACGAAGCTCATCACACATTACGAAAGTTTCCTTGTGAATTAATTTTTCAAAATATCTAAGTTCGACTTCAAAACTATGAGCATTAGGATTTGGGAATTTATCAGTCCATGCTTCACGAAAATGCTCATTAATTATTTTGCCTTGACGAATTGTAAATTCTGGAAATGTTTGATGATAAATTTGATTATCTTCACCAATGCTAACCCAATGCTTAACATCATCTAGCAATCTTTTCATTCTTTCTAAAGGTGCTAAACCGAATCCAAAGCGTTCGCGCCACATTAATTCAATTTGTTCTTCAGATGCAGAGTCTGTAAGTGGAATATTTGTATCACCCAAGCGGGTATATATCACTCCTGCACGAATTGTTTTACCTTGCTCAGAATAATCTTTCTTAAGAAAAAATGGTTTATCTGGTCGATTTTTAATGACTAAAATATCTATTTTAATATTAGAGCGATATTCAATAGTTTTAAGATTAATAGTAGGAATACGGTTGAAATTTTTTTGACGAATAAAATCTTGAAGATTAGCATTAGTCTTACGATTAGGATCGGACTGTACACCTATAATATTTTTGTCGTCTGTAACACCAAAAACTAAATATCTATCCTCTTCTGTATAAGCGTTTGCTAAGCAAAGAATATCATGTAACAATTTCAAGTTATTTTCATGAAACTGTTGCTTAAAATCCAAACCTTCACATTCTTCTCGACTTAATAATTCTTCTAAATTAATCATAAAATCTTAGCAATCGGTCTGAAGACTAACAAAGCACCATTATAAACATCGTTATCAAATATAGTTGCTTATGTTCGATAAGAGCGATCGCTATTTCTCAATTTCACTATTAAAGCGAGAGGTTTGGATCAAATTATTGATAAGCTGGCAGTAAAACATCGTGTTGCCACCAATGAAGTTGAAGAAGTTTTATCCAACAAACCCAAATTCCGATTTGTAGAAAAAGGCGATCGCGAGGGAGAAAATGTTTACTTAGCTTTAGGCAAAACTGATGCAGGACGTTATTTGACTGTACTGTTTATTTATAAATTCTCTAGTCAAGCTCTAATTTTAAGTGCCAGAGATATAGCAAAAAAAGAGAGGAAATTATATGACAGAAAATAAATCTCAAAAGTTACCTAAATTTGAATCTACTGAAGAATTAGTAGATTTTTTCGATACTCACGATCTAGGTGAATATGAAGAAGCTCTGCCAGAAGTAGATTTTGATGTCGATCTCAAACGTAAACATTATTTAGTTTCTGTTGAAGAGAATTTAATGAATAAACTTTTAGAAGTTGCTCAAAAGCAACAAATTTTAGTAGAAATGCTAGTAGATTCTTGGTTAAAAGAAAAGATTGTTAAAGCCAGTTGAGATTTTAATTGAGATTATTATAAATACTGCTATCAGATATATTTATTTCCGTTGATTAATGCGATCGCGACGCAAGGAGCGAACCTCTCGCTTTAACAGTTAGATTGAGAACAAGCGATCGCAAATCAAATATGTCTTCTCTAATTTATTGTGCTAATTGAGCTTTAGCTCGTTGCCAAAGAGCTTCTAATTGAGTAATGTTGTAATCTTCTAAAGGCATTTCTGCCACTGACTCCATCATCGCCAGTCTTTGAATAAAACGCTGATTAGTTCCTTGTAAAGCTGCGGAAGGATCTAGTCCATACCAACGAGCGATATTAATTAAAGTAAATAATAAATCTCCTAATTCTGCCTGTTGATGTTCTTTATCGCCTAAATCGATCGCTTCTTCAAATTCAGCTAATTCTTCGTCAAACTTTTCCCATACTCCTTCAGCATTATCCCATTCAAACCCAGCAGCAGCAGCTTTTTTGGATATTTTCATCCCTGCCATCAGCGGTGGTAAACTACGAGCATAATGACGCAACTTTCTACTGAGTAATTGTGCTTGTTCGGGAGTTTCTCCTTTTTCTGCTGCTTTGATTTGTTCCCAATTTTGATGAACTTCATCCACACTATTGACTTTTACCTCAGCAAAAACATGAGGATGACGACGGATTAACTTTTCAGTAATACCTTGAGCAACTTCTTGTAAAGTAAAATGCTGATATTCTTGAGCAATTTGTGCTTGTAAGACTACCTGTAGTAATAAATCGCCTAACTCTTCTGCGATCGCTTTTGGTTCACCCGAAGTAATCGCATCTACCGTTTCATAAGCTTCTTCAATTATATAAGGTGTCAAGCTTTCAGGCGTTTGTGCTAAATCCCAAGGACAACCATCATCAGGCGATCGTAATTTAGCTACTACTTCAATCAATTCTTTTAAAGCAACTAATGTAGATGTTTGTACTGATAGCATTGTTTCCTGTAATTCAACCATAGCAAAATTTGTTTAAAATCCTTAAATGTTTTTAACTAAATTTGTTTAGTGTAACAAAAGGCTTGTGACGAAAGCCTGGGAAAATTTTAAATAATTGTTTGATAACCTTTTTAATCTAAATTTAACAATAAATGATCTCCGTATTATTACTGAGTACTGAAGTCAAAATAATCATTTTTGAATTAGACTGGTTTATTACCTAAAAAAAAATTACACTTCCTCCGCAGTTATGTTTTCTCCAGTATTTAAGCTTAATCAGAATAATTTTATTGGAACTTGTTGTCTTGCTTTGATAGCGTTATTTCAACTTAAATTGCTGAAATTATCTGTAAATCATGAACTAATTTATCTTATTTTTTTGTATTTTTTGGCGATTAAATTATTATTCACCACAAAAGATCACTATCAGCCTCATCGAACTACTCATTTTTTAAATTATTCTTTTGCCATTGCTTATCAAAAACGTCTGCGAGATTGGGATACTCAACAATTAATTAAACGAGTCCATTATTATCTCCTTCCTCAAGAAAATATTCAAGAAATTTTATTATTTTATCAAAATAGCTTTTACAGAGTGAGCTATGATACGCCTTTATCTTTGGGAGTATTAACTCATAATCGGATTATTGTACTCGATCTAAATTTTTCTGAAGCAAACTTTCCTCAAATTATTAACTCTCATGAACTTTTATCAATAGAAATTAAAGAAGGAAAATATTTTGATACTATTAAACTTTTTGCTCGCTCTAAACATCTAACGATCCGACATATAATTAAAGGAAATACAATTAACTTTGCCCAAGCAACGGCAAAACCTTATCAAGTTCAAACTTGTTAATCGACTAAGTTAGCATCACAAAACTAGGGTTATTAACTCAATGGTAGAGCAGGTGACTCTTAATCACTTGGTTGGGGGTTCGACTCCCTTATAACCCACTCTCTGAAATTCTTAGCGGTTAGGGACTTTCACACCCAACCAACTTATTAAACGTCAACTTATTCGCTCAAAAATCGCTCACTTAATTAAAAATCTACCCCAATAGAGCGAGTAAATTTAGCACTTCTTAAAAACTTAATAAATATGTCTAACCTGTAAACATATAGTGAGAAGTACCATTACTGAGAACATAAGCGGGTCATTTTGTCAAAACAGATAAAATAATCAAATTACTTTGGTAACTAAAACTGACTTAACCCTGATAAACCCATAGTAAGGGAGCATACGTAATTGAAAAGCCTCCCAGATTGGAGGGATTTTTGGGTTCATTTGAATGAGGTGGATTATTAGGTATAGAAGTACAAAAAAACGCAATAATAAATAAGCTCTTTGCTCTCTCGTTCTCAATTCTGTAACCCATTTCTATTAACTGAGCTTTTATCTGTGGTGGTACTTTCCCTCGGTACTGTATGCCACAGTCACCATTGAGAGCAGCTATCAATATCTTAGGAAATATCCTCTG
>CAZLUP010000094.1:0-11208 GCA_964562685.1 uncultured bacterium | reverse complement strand
ATAGTTTGTATCTTTTGCCTCAACTGTACCTCATAGCTGTGAGAAACGCTATAAAGAAGTATTAAGACAAGAATTAGACTTAAAGGTCAATGCAGTCAGAGCCAAGCAAACTCGATATCTACCAACTGTTTTGACAAAAGAAGAAATTTTATTAATCATTCAGCAATTATCGGGTGTTTATCAACTTGTAATTAAGCTACTTTACGGTACTGGCTTACGCTTAACTGAAGGTTTGCAATTACGTGTCAAAGATCTTGATTTTGAGCAAAATCAAATTATTGTCCGCGATGGGAAGGGAATGGAAAGTCGGGTAACTATGTTACCCCGAAGCATTACTGAGGAATTAAAATTACATTTACATGGCGTTAAATTATTACACCTTCAAGATTTAGAAAAGGGTTATGGTTCGGTCTATTTACCTTTTGCGTTAGAAAAGAAATATCCTAGAGCCAAGTATGAGTGGATTTGGCAATTTGTTTTCCCTTCTGGAAATATTTCACAAGATCCGCGCAGTGGAGAAGTTCGTCGTCATCATTTGCATGAGAGTGGTTTACAAAAAGCTCTGAAGCAAGCAGTTCGCCAGGCAGGTATTCAAAAAAAGGTGGGTTGTCATACCTTTCGTCACAGCTTTGCCACGCATTTACTACAAAATGGCTATGATATTCGGACTGTACAAGAATTACTGGGACATAAAGATGTTAAGACAACCATGATTTACACTCACGTACTAAATCGAGGCGGTAGAGGGGTAAGAAGTCCTCTCGATCCATAAAAAGACTGTAATTATACCGCAACGATGTTTATTATAGGTAAATAATTAAGGGCGAACAACAGTTCACCCTTACAACTTGGCTCTAATTAGCGATCTTTTCGATCAAAAAGCGAGCGCGCTACAATTGCTTCACTTCTGCGACTAACTTAGAGACAACATCCTGCGAGCTACCAAACAGCATGGTGGTTTTGTCTTTATAGAACAGTTCGTTATCTACTCCTGCAAAACCAGTCCGCATACTGCGTTTAATGACGATCGCGTGTTGTGCCTTATCGACATTCAAAATCGGCATTCCATAGATCGGACTAGCCAAATCGTGACAGGCAGCAGGATTGACGACATCGTTAGCTCCAATTACTAGGGCAACATCAATGCGATCGAAGTCGGTATTGATATCATCCATATCATAAAGGCGATCATAAACGACATTGGCTTCGGCTAACAGAACATTCATGTGTCCGGGCATTCTACCAGCAACGGGGTGAATGGCGTATTTAACGTCTACTCCCATTTTTTCTAATTGATCGGCTAATTCCCTAACTCCATGTTGTGCCTGTGCTACTGCCATCCCATAACCAGGAACAATGACGACAGAACGAGCATAACCGAGCATCATTGCACCTTCTTCGGGATCGATGGAACGATAGGTTTTATCGATCTGACTGCCACAACCAGCAACATTTACAGAATCGCCACCAAACGCCCCAAAGAGAACGTTGCTGAGAGGACGATTCATTGCCTTACACATAATTTGGGTAAGAATTAATCCCGATGCACCGACTAAGGCACCAGCAACGATCAGCATATTATTCATTAAAATAAAGCCAACCGCACTAGCAGCTAAACCTGAAAAGGAGTTTAACAGGGATACAACTACGGGCATATCTGCACCACCGATAGGTAGAACGAATAATGCGCCGAGCAACAGAGAAATTCCTGTCAAACCTAAGAAAACGGTTAGATTTTCTGGATGAATCAACAAATAACCGCTACCTACTACAAAACTAATCAGTAGGAAACCATTAAAAGGCTGTTGTAAAGGGAAGGTAATCGGCGAACCTGTAATTAACTCTTGTAACTTAGCAAAAGCCAACAGACTACCAGTCAAAGTTACGCCACCAATTAATACTCCTAAAATGGCGATGAAGGTGGAATCAAGAGGGACAGTACCCGTAGTATTCAGCACTCGATAAAACTCACCCACTGCTACCAAAGCCGAAGCAGCACCACCAACCCCGTTAAAAATACCTACCATTTGAGGCATGGCTGTCATTGCTACTTTTTGAGCTGCGATCGCTTGTAACCCTGCTACCCCTGCACCCAAAACTAATACTTTAGCCGGGGGAATTGTCCCTGCTGCGGTAGTCATCATCGGAAAAATCTGAGGTAAACTAGCTGCTGCTAATAAAACAGCTTTGTAACCAGCAATATTCGCCTGAGAAGACAACGCATCCATGCTTTGGGCGCGAGTAGTACGGGGGATCAATTCCATACTCAACGCCGTAGTTTGACTGTGGGCGAGTTTTTGGGCGATGTCAGGATTGCTTAGAGGATTGAGAAAACTAATTAAAATTGCTCCTGGTTTGAGCCAATCAACTTCTGATTGTCCATCTCTCTCACGAGGAGGATTAACTTTTAATAAAATATCGGCTTCATTCCAAAGTTGAGCGGGATTATCGATGATTTTCGCCCCTACGGCAGTATAGGCAGCATCTTCATAACCAGCACCAATTCCCGCACCTGTTTCTACCAAAACTTCAAAGCCTTGTTTGACTAAACGGGCGACGGTATCGGGTATCTGGGCTACTCTTAATTCTCCTAGCTCGCTTTCTTTGGCAACAGCTATCTTCATAGATAGAGTTCTCCTTAATCTGGTGGTCAAATTCTTACTGTTTGCCTTAAATTACACTTATATCAGACCCCTGAAAAAACAAAAATTTTAGGCGTTTGTATTAAAATTATTAAGCCTGTACTCAAAACTATTAGCCCCGTGTTTGATACCATTTAAAAGTTCGATCCAGATTGAGGGACGAGTATTTTTTTGAGTAAGTACGGGTATTAATTCAAGTTAATTTTAGGAAACGCGATCTTGGCGTAGCCAAGGCGCGTAGCGATCGCTGAGCAAGACTAGAAGCTACGAGGCTTTGTTTACAAGATTTAGGTTTTCTGTAATTTATGTCCTTCGTCATTGGTTAAGTATTACTTGTTACTGTTTGTCTCACAATATACTTATATCCAACTAAGCATACCTTAATGCTGATATCTATAATTAGAGCTTTTTGAAGTATCTGGCAACTGGAAATAATCGAAAACCTGCTTTTTCATAGGTGTGACGTGCTGGGGAATGACCGCGATCGCCTCCAGTCTCAACCATAGCAACCGACATTCCAGCTTCTTTCATCCAAGTAAGAGCGAATTCTATCATAGCAGTGCCAATGCCCTGACCTTGAAAATCTGGATCGACAGCAACCATGTAGATTTCACCCATACTATCCTCTGAGTGTAGTTTCACGGCTATAAAACCAACAGTAAAACCTGCATCTCTCGCAACCCAGACATTTGTGTCTTCAGCAGCGCAGACATCTTCGACAGCTTTTTGCTGGCTTACACGCCAATCATTGGGATAAAATGCCTGATAAACATCAGCATCCATTGCGTTCTGAATTGAATCGAATACAGGAGTCCACGCCCGAAGCGAAAGACAAATAACAGCATCAAGGCAGCGGGGGTGATATGGTTCGATTTGCATTTCGTTATCAACTCTACAATCTGCCAGAAGATTATAAGTAATAAACTATATGTGTGATTCAATAGTTTTAAGCGATCGCGCCAACCTAAACCTCAACAAGAATAGTCTGTATTAGTTTATTGTTAATCGCAACAACCCAAATTTTTTAAAGCAACAATGGATGTTTTACCGATACCTGATGGCTCTTTGACTAATTCCCAAGTAATTGACTAGACTCGGATGATATCAAAAGTTTCTCGATCGCTAATACGATCAAACAAAAAATCAGAATCAAGAGTGAGAATTTGACGATACTTTGTTTTTTCAGCCATCAAAACTAAAGTTGCATCAGCCAAATCCATTGGTCGGTCGCGATAGCGTTCCATTAACTCTAATAAACGGCTATAATCGGCTTCCTCAATTTCGTAGATTATTAGTAATTTGTCTATAAGAAGCTGACATAACTGTTTTTGCATCATCCATCCTCCACGATGAAGCGCAAGATACATAGCTTCTGTTAGGCAAGACCAAGTTGTAACGAGAGGCTTTGCCAAACGTATTATCAAACTTCGATAGGCATGGTGTTGAGGTTGAGTACGATCAACCAAACAAAGTAAAACCCCTGCATCGCGGAGAATCATAGGTTTAATCCCTGTTGGCGATATTTATCTAGTATAAGTTTTTGGTATTCGCTGACTGGTTCGGTAGTCTCAATCTCTATGCGATCAACTGACTCAAACCATCTTTCCCAAACCACATCGGTATTATTTTGGGGAGCGACGTTTGTTATTTTAGATTGATGCTTACGGGTTATAAAGTCAATAAAATCATCAACTTCTTGGAGAAGCGAATCGGGTAATTGTTGCAATTTAGCGATAGTAGTTTGACGAATAGTCATATAATTTATTTTTTACGCTTCATTCTCATATCATAGTGTCACAAAATAAAGTAAAAAAAATTAGACGCGATCGCGCTAACCTAAACCTCAACAATAATAGTCTGTATTAGTTTATTGTCAATCGCAAC
Source organism: uncultured bacterium (assembly GCA_964562685.1). Classification (GTDB taxonomy): domain Bacteria; phylum Cyanobacteriota; class Cyanobacteriia; order Cyanobacteriales; family Xenococcaceae; genus Stanieria. Next base: position 6,682 of record CAZLUP010000094.1, on the reverse strand, counting down.
AACTCACATTTTTTGAAGCAGCAACAAATATTTTACTCGCACCTGATTTTGCTAAAGCTTTTCAGTTAGATTTAAGTGAATTATTTGGTTGGTTATTGGAGTAAAAAGCAATCATATTTTCAATATAATTAAAAGCTTAGAAAAAATGGACTTAATTTCCAAATTAACCGATTTTTCAAAATTAACGCAATAAAATCGTCTCGGCTAGGGTTAAACTGCTCTTTTATCTTTTTATATTCAACCCAATTCATATTTCCTTCACGTAGTTTTTCTAATATAAAATCAGCAAAATCTGGCTTAACCTTATGTCGCTGAATTTGCTGAATTGTATATTTTCCATCTGTAATCAATAAGCCTAAGCCATGTTCATTACAGTATGCCTTTAAAGCAGACCACTTAGCGAGGTTCTCTCGTAAAGCCATTTTGAAAACAGGCTTGATTTCAGTGATGATTGCTCTTCCATTTTTTAAAACAAATAAACAATCAGGATAATAAAAAGAACTATTTCCATCAAATTCATAAAATATTTTAGCTGGCTGTTCTTGATAGAAAATTACCTCATCGATATTTTCAAGATATATTAAAAAATTCATTTCTAAGCCTGACTCATACTGAATCAATTTACTTAATTTTGAACTATAAAAACTACCATAAATTCCCTTACCATGAAATGAAATTTGACGTTGTCGGCTAAATAACTTAAAATCACCTTCTTCTAGAAACTTTATTTGTCCAGGATAAATGACATAAGATAACAATGTCAGATTTTGTCATAAAAGAAATCGACTTAGCAGAACAAGCTTCTACTATGAGGTTAGAATACCCAAAAAAAGAAGGTTTAACTAAATTATCATAGACAATTTTGAATATTATTTTTAGTTGAGTAAATCAAAGAGAAATTAAACAAAACTAGCAGTCATTAATTCTTCAGCCATTTCAAAATTAGCCGTGACGTTTTGAACATCATCAAGGGATTCTAAAGCATCAATTAATTTCAATAAAAAACGAGCTTGTTCTTCATCATTTACTTCCATCGTATTACTTGGCAACCAACGCAATTCTACTTCTTTAACAGGGAATACTTCAGCTTGAAGCGTTTGATTGAGATTTTCTAAATTAGTTATTTCCGTAAATATTTCTGCACCTGGATTTTCTGGATCATCGACAATTTCATAGCTGTCTGCATCTGCTTCCAGTGAAACTTCTAACAATTTTTCTTCATTAATTGTGCCTTCTAAAATCACCACACCTTTTTGAGTAAACATCCAACTAACACAACCATTTTCGCCCAAATTTCCACCATTTTTACTAAAAGCTGCCCTTAAATCCGCAGCAGTACGATTACGATTGTCTGTCAACGCCTCAATTAAAATTGCGACTCCACCAGGACCATAACCCTCATAACGAATCTCTTCGAGGATCGAATCATCCTGATAAGTACCTGCTCCTTTAGCGATCGCTCTTTCAATATTCTCGTTAGGAATTCCTGCTGCTTTAGCTTTCTCAATCGCAGTTCGTAGTTGAAAATTACCGGCGGGATCGGGGATACCATTCCGTGCAGCTACGATGATGGCACGGGATAACTGAGTAAAAGTTTTACCTTTTTTCGCGTCTACTCTTGCTTTTTGTCGCTTGATATTTGCCCATTTACTATGACCAGCCATAGTTCAATCTGATAAATTGTAAATTGCTCTCGATCTAGCTTATATTATGTTTTAGCAATTATGGAAGTAATAGCTTGAGCAGTAGCGGGAGCAAGCAAAACACCATTGCGATAATGTCCTGTGGCAAGTAAAACTTTGGGATAATTGGGAAGTTGTTGGATTACGGGGGCTGTTTGTCCTTCGGGACGAGGGCGTTTCCCGATCCAAGTTTGGATGATTTTTCCTGTTGCTAAAGCGGGACAAAAAGCGATCGCATCTTGTTGAAGTTGAGTGAGTAATTCTGGTTGTGCAGTTACTTCTGAGCCATTTTGAGGAAATTCGACGGTGGCACCAAACCAATATTCACCGTTTCCTAAAGGAACAATATGTTTGTCATCTCCTGTAACTACAGGTTGAAAATCGCTTTTACCTAAGTCAGAGTCAAATTTGAATTTTAAAGCTTGTCCTAAAACTGGACGTAGGGTTAAGGATTGTTGTAGCGCAGCAGTTAAAGGAGTAGAACCCAAACCAGCACAGATAACTACCCAATCTACAGCCAGAGTTGTCTTGGTGGTTTCGATTTGATAACTCTCAATTTTATTTTGATCGGGAGGAATAATTGTAGTTACTTGTTCTCCAAATTTACAGTCAACACCATTAGTAATAGCAGCAGCAACGAGGGTTTCTGTCAGAATTGTAGGATTGAGTTGTCGATCTTGAGGAGAATAAACTGCAGCGATAATTCCGTCATTTTCGATCTGAGGACATTGTTGTTGTAATTGAGTCCGATCCCAAATTTCCAATTGCCAACCTTGATTACGCCTTGTTTCTGCTAATTTGTACCACTTTTCCAGATTATCTTCAGCAAATAGCAGTTTAACAATACCTTGTCGATTAAAAGGTATTTGCTTGCCCGTCAGACTTTCTAATTCAGGAATCAAGGTTTCATAGCGTTCAATACTATCGCGACGCAGTTGCCAAGCTTTACCCTTGGTTTTATGACTAATTGCACCCATTAATACACCCAACGCTGCACCAGTCGAACCAGAAGCAGGATAATTTTGATCGATCAGAGTAAGATTTAATTGAGGAATGCGACTTAATTCGTAAGCGATCGCTCCTCCGATTACTCCACATCCGATAATGGCAACTTTAGTCATAAACAATAGGAATTAAAAAGGGGGAAGGGGGGAAGGGGGAGAAGGGGAGAAAGGGAGAAGGGGAGATACCTAGTATTACTGTTCGTAAATTCTCCTGTTGCACCAGTTACTTTACTCTCGCTCAGGACTCGCTGCACTCGGCTCTTCTGCACCTCTGCTCCTATTGCACCCTTGCCCCTCTGCTTGATTAACTAGCTTCTGATTTAGGAAGAAGTTCTAGATAAGAGTTAAGATTACGAACAACTTGACCATATTTTTGAATTGCTACGGTATAGCTTTTTTCTTTAGCAGCAGCATCAAGTTCTTCAAGTCCATCAAAAACTTCTTTAGCAAGTTGAGTTGCTTTTTCCTTGTCTTCAGGTAAAAGGGAGTTAGCTAAATAAGTCATATCTCTTCTGATTAGTCCTAATGGTCCATGAATAAAGCTTTCAGTATCTACCCAATCTTGTGCTTGAATATATTGACCTAATTCAGCCATTCTTTGCTGTGCCACATCTACAGGAATACGATAGGTTTTGATTTGTTGTAGTTTGGCTGGTGTGTAGGTTGGTGGTGCAGATACGGTAGGACTACCGCAACTGACTAAGAAAGTAGTTACCAGTACTAAAATCAAAGGCAAAATCGAGCGAAAAATTCTCATAACTCAAATAAACTAGCTTTACTATCACAATTTTGATTGTCTCAATAATTCGTCGATTTAGAAAACTTCACGGCGAAAAAAGTAGCTAATTTTTTCTGCAATTTCTTGTGACCAATGTTCTTGAGGATAGTGTTTGGCTTCAGCTAGTTTCAAAAGTTCTATGGAAGAATTAGCAGCCAAAGCTTCTGCATCCTCCGCCGATAGCCAGGGATCGAGCATTCCCCAGATTAGGCAAGCAGGGTTTTCCCATGTACTTAAACCCGTTGCTATTTCGTTCATACTTTTTTCTAATGCCATTCGATTAATAATGGCAACTAACGCTCTTCCCACTGAAGAAGTTTGTAAAAAAGGTTTACGTAGTACATCTAAATCTTTGTCGGAGATGACAAAACCGCTTCCTCCTTCCAAAGTGCGGTCGACTAAAAGGGGATCTTGAGTTGCCATATCTCCCACAAAAGGAAAACCCCACTGTTTCATTTTCCACGGCAATTTGGCAGTAGTGGCAATAGGAGTATTTAAAATAATTAATCGCTCAATTTGTTCGGGATGACGCAAAGCATATTGTAATCCAACTGAACCTAAAAATCCTTGCACAACCAGATGAAAAGAAGTCAATTCTAAGGCAGCAATAAAGTCTGCCAAGGCATCAATAAAAGCATCAGGAGTATAAGCAAAATCTCTTTTCTCAGGTTTAGCCGAAAAACCACAACCAATCCAATCAGGTGCGATCGCAGTATATCCTGTTTGTACTAATTCGGGCATAATTTTGCGCCAAGTATAGCTATGGGCAGGTAAGCCGTGTAGCAACAGCACGGGAGGGTTATCACTCTTGGCTTCGGCTAGTCGATAAAACCATTCCAGTTTCCCTACTTGTATTTTATGTTCGGTGATTGACACTGAGTTTCTAAGTCCTTTTTTTATTCTTGAAGGGAGCTTACCTTGTCTATGTCACCTGATACAAGATGTTTAAACTAGATTAGTTAGTTGAAAAAAATTTTATTAGAATAGCGATCGCTTATGAGACAAGATTGCGAAAGACTTCAAAATTAGTATCTTTGATAATTTTGCGTTTAGTATTGACCGACAGAATAAAATATTTAAGTATAAAGTTTTCAGTACTGTTACTGAATATTCCAAGCCTGATTTAAGGGAAATATAAGAATAAATACTACTCATATATCAGTAATATATTTTTTTTAAATTAAGCTATGAAGGCAACTGAAACTAACTTACTTGAATTTCTCAAACAGCCAAAACAATTTATTATTCCTATTTATCTTTATAATCTTAGAAATTGTAAATATTTACTTTGTAAATTAGAAAACTACAATCGAAGCAAAGAATTAGTAGATGTAGAAAATTATACAATTGAACATATAATTCCACAAAATTCCAATTTATCTGTAGAATGGCAACAAGATTTGGGAGACAATTGGCAATAAATACAAGCTAAATATTTACATACGATTGGTAATCTAACTTTGACTGGTCGTAATGCAAAATTAAGCGATCGCTCTTTTAAAGAAAAACAAAATATGAAAGATGGTTTAATTGGTTTAAATATTTCAGTGAAAGAAGAGTTTTTGAAATATTATATTGTTTATATAAACTTGACTAACTTTGTTGATATTTATCCTCCTTATCTTCTGTTAAATTGCATAGCTCTCGTAACTTTTGCAACTCCTCTTCATCCGCATCCCAAAAACCGCGTCCATGTGTTTGAAGCGATAAAGTCTCATATTATTTAATTATTTACATCTAATATTAATTAACTAAGAGACTACAAACTTTTTTACTTCTGGTAACGTTTCGCCTTCTTCTAAAGCAGATTCAATTAATAACTCTAATACTTCTTCAGCATTCTTAAGCGCTTCTGCATAAGTTTCACCATGAGTATGGCAAAATTCGCCCCATTCTGGAAGGCTAGCTACAAAACAGTTATCTTCATCTGACCATTGGATAATGATAGAATAATTTGGATTCATATCAATTTATTTCTCTTAATCTCTTTAAAGCTTTTTCTACGTCTTTTTCTTGGTATGGTTTAGCATCTTTTTCTTGGTATGGTTTAGCATCACTTCCATCTTTACCAGATAAAATTATTTTTCCCGATAATAATGGATGCGACCATTTTGTATGGCTTCCTTTGCCACTAGTTTCTTTAAAACCTGCCTTCCGTAAGATATTTCTTAACTCTCTAATTTTTTTAGGTATCCAGCAGATAAAACTAATTTTTTATACAGTAACTCCTTCCAATTCATCTTCTGTTAAGTTGTATAACTCCCGTAACTTCTGCAACTTCTCTTCATCCGCATCCCAAAAACCGCGCCCATGTGCCTCAATCATTCTACCGACAATGTTACGAAAGGCTTCGGGGTTAGCTTCCCGCAACTTAGCAGCCATCTCTGCATCTAAAGCATAGGTATCTGCTGCTTGATCGTAAACCCAATCATCTCTAAAATTAACTGTACCACCCCAACCAATTAATGCTGTCATTCGTTGGGAGATTTCGTAAGCACCGCCAGAACCTTGATTAGACATGGCTTCTGCCCATTTGGGGTTGAGTAATTTAGTACGGTATTCTAAGCGCAATAAATCTTTTAACTTACGGGGATTAGTATCTTTAGAAAAGCTTTCTACAAAGGAAGCTTCGACTTGCTTCCCACTTTGTTTTTCCGCAGCTAATTTTAATCCTCCTGTATTGCCATAATATTCTTGAATATCAGTTAAACCATATTCAACTGAATCAATTTCTTGTACAATTCTTTCGCTAGTTTGTAATAATTGATTTAAAATTTCTGGACGCGCTTGTCCTTTATCTTTGCGTCCATAACTAAACACATTACGATTTTTCCAAGTATTAGCAAGTTCGTCTCCAGATTCCCAATTTCCATCAACAACTTGGTCATTTACTAGGGAACCAAAATCACCAGCAGGATTAGAAAATAATCGCGCTGAAGCATTCTCAATTCCTTGAGATTTTAAAGCTAAATAATGTTTGCGAATAAAATTATTTTCTGGAAATTCATCGGCTTCTGCTGCCCGTTGAAATAGATCATCTAATAACTCAATAATATTGACAAAAGTATCTCGGAAAATACCTGAAAGATTAGCCAAAATATCAATCCGAGGATGTCCAACTTCGGTTAAAGATTTTAATTCATAACGAACAATTCTTCCCGTCCCTTCCTTAACAGGTTCAGCCCCAACTAATTCTAATAAAATTCCTAAAGATTCAC
>CAZLUP010000093.1:0-11599 GCA_964562685.1 uncultured bacterium | reverse complement strand
TTTTTTTTCCTCATTATGTATAGTTACTTTGATGGATTTTTAGGCTCCCAGCCGAGTAAGAATAATTATCTTGTTTAGTTAGACTCTAGCTTGACTGTGGTTACCATTGACCTCGCTATTTTGCTTACTTTGACTGGGAAAATAACCTTTGGCATATTTAGCGTAGTAAGAATAACGGTCAAATTCTTTAGAATTGATGCCATTAATCACCATGCCTAAAACTGTCTTTTTGCTGTTAGCTAACGCCTCTTGAGCAAGTTCTGCACTTTCGTGTTCGACTACTCCTGGTCGACTAATAAACACTATCCCATCAACTAATTTGCTTAGAGTAAGAACGTCAGCCGTTACTGGTAAAGGTGGTGCATCAATTAAAATTAAATCGTATTTGTGTCTTGATTGATTAATTAATTCACTCATAGCTTCTGAATCTAATAAGGCAAGAGGATTAGATTGAACCTCTCCTGCCGTCAATAAATCTAATTGCTCTAGAGGCTTTGATACAGCTAAACTAAGAGGTTTTTGAGCGGAAATAACGTCTCTCAAACCAACAAAATTATCTAAATTCCAAAGATGATGTTGAGAAGGTTTTCTTAAATCTCCATCGATTAATAATACTCGCTTACCTAATTGTGCGATCGCAGCAGCCAAGTTCGCCGAAACCGTAGATTTACCTTCTTCTGGTACAGAACTAGTTACTAAAATTACTTGTGGCGAATTCTCCAGACTCATAAACTTTAAATTTGCCTGAATCATGCGATAAACTTCACTAGCAAAGGAGTCGGGTAGTTTTTGAACAATAATGCCTTGATTATCTTCGGCAGCGTGTTTTGGAACTAAACCCAAGACATTGTAGCCAAATTTGTTTTTAATTTCTGCAACGGTTTTCAGGCTGCGGTCTTGCATTTCTACTAAAAGAACTGACAAGTTAGATAACAATAATCCTAGTAATATACCTACGAGCATGAACGCCATTCTGCCTGAACTACCTTGTTCTGGTAATTTAGCTAACTCAATAATCTGAGCGTTACCATTTTGTTGATTTTCAGCTAGTTGTACTTCTTGTAAACTGGTAAGTAAAGTTTCATAAGTAGTTTGTGCTGCTTTAACTTTACGAATTAAATCTTTTTCTTTTTGTTCTAGACTAGGCAGTTTTTGAGCGCGTTCTAAATAGCTTTTTTGGGTTTGATATAAAGAAGATAGTTGTCTTTGTTGATTAATTTTATCTATTTCTAAAGTAATAAATTTTTCTAATTGATTTTCTTTCAGACCGTCGTTGTTAAATAAGCCTTCAGAAATTTTTACTCCTTGACCAACATTTTGACTAATTAAATCTTGTAATTCTTGATTTAGAGAAGCTTTCTTTTCTTCTAAACTTTTAATACTGGGATGATTATCTAAGAAACGTTGTCTTTCTTTAGCTAATTCTGATTCTACCGTCGCCATTTCTTTTAATAGACCATCAACTACTGGAGAAGCCCCTAATTGATTGGCAGCGATCGCTTGATTAAGATTTAAATTAAGTTGACTTTGTAAGGCTTCTGATTGAGCCATTGTTCCCTGTAATTGGGCTGCTACTTGAGATATTTCACTATTAAGGGTAGCCAGTTGTTCTACAGTGCTTTCTGCTTCTTTGTTTAAATTAACTACCTGGTTTGATTCTTTGAAATTCCGTAATTCAGATTCGGCTTGACTAACTTGAGATTCTATTTGTGGCAATTGTTTATTAATAAATTCACGCGCAGAAGCTGGTTCAGATTGATTAGCTCTAATTTGTTCGTTGATGTATGTATTCATTAATGTATTGACAACATCAGCAGCAACTTTGGGATCGGGATGAGCATAAGTAATTTCAACAACATCACTTCCGCCAACGAGTTCGATATTTAATTTTTTTTCAAAATCTTTTGGTTTAATTGGTTTACCTTCGTCGTCTTCTAATTTCAGTTGATCGATAGTTTGTTGTAAAACAGGAGTAGAAGTAATTACTTCAATTTGAGTACTTAAAGGACTTTGATTTACTAAAAGAGGTTTTAATTCCCCTACGTTTTCTCCTACTCCCGTTAAAGAGGCAGTAGAGTTTTGTTTAAAAAGTAATTTTCCTTGAGCTTGATAGGTTTTTTGTAAAAATAAACTTAAAGTAGTAGTAACACCAGTAGTAAGTAAAAATACGGCTAGAGCTAATTTCCAGCGTCGACGTAATTTAATTAAATATCCACTTATATTTACATCAATTGCTTCCCTTGAGGCTGATAATGCGTCTGAGGGATAATTGTAATTATTGGAGTTGTTGGCTGAATAATTATTTGTCATAGTTATGAGTTTGTTTTACTGAGATTATTTTATGTATTTTTTCTTCCGTATTTTTTTTATTATGTTCGTATTTTTACGGTAAGAAATCAAGATATATCATTAGCTACAAAACTGTAAATTTATTGAGATATACTTTTTGAGATATGATCCTCTTTTCGTCCTCACATTTAAATAACTTTTGAATACTATTTTCTGGCATCGGTCTTATTTATTAATAGCTCATGGTAGTCGCGACCATCGGCAGCTTTTATCATTGACTAAACTCACTGATTTATTAAGTCAGCAATTAGCTACTAATGCTATCTTAGATCGAGGAAAATACTTAGTATCTAATTCAGTAATAACACGGAAGCAAAAAGTTGTTATTTTAGAAAAACCTCAATTGCCACTCGTTGATTATGCTTGTTTAGAATTTGCTCCCTTATCTTTGGCTGAAAGTATTGTTAATTTTGCTCGACGTTCCCAGCGGTTAGGTTATCGACAAGTAGTGCTTTTGCCTCTGTTTTTGTTGCCAGGAATTCATGTCACTGTTGATCTACCTATTCAAGTCAATCAAGCTCAACAGATTTTGGGTCAAGAGGTCAATTTAAACTTATGTTCTTATCTCGGTAGTTATGCCAAAATGTTCGAGTTGTTGCGTTACAAATTTGACCAATTTAATACTCAAGCACAGGACGGCAAAATTTTGCTTGCTCATGGTAGTCGTCAGAAAGGAGGCAATCAATCTTGTCAACTCTTGGCAAATCAATTACAAGCAACGGCTGCTTATTGGTCTGGTTCACGAGGTTCACAAGTCCCGCCCTTCGAGGGTAGCGGGGACGACCCCTTACCAAATCTCGCTGAAAGTGTTACACAATTAGTTCAACAGGGTAAGCAAAATTTGGTCATCCTACCCTATTTTTTGTTTCCAGGAAAAATTACTGATGCGATCGCAACTCAAGTAGAGCAACTACAAAAAGATTTTCCTGGGGTAAATTTAATTCTTGATGAGCCTTTAGGAGCGACCGTAGAACTAGCTAATTTAATCCTGGAAGGAGCGGTACAATGAATCAACCACAGCTACAATCCTATCTAGGTAAAGTCTATCTTGTCGGTGCTGGACCAGGCGATCCTGGTTTAATGACGATTAAAGGCAAAACTCTGCTGGAAAATGCAGAAGTAGTCATTTATGATGCATTAGTTAGTCCTGCAATTTTGGCAATGGTTAACCCCAAAGCTGAAAAAATCGATGCAGGTAAACGGCGGGGTCGTCATTCTAAACTACAAGCAGAAACAACTCAGCTTCTCATTACCAAAGCACAAGAATATGCGATCGTTGTTCGACTAAAAGGCGGAGATCCATTTGTTTTTGGACGCGGTGGTGAAGAAATGGCAGATTTAATTCAAGCTGGAGTACCCGTAGAAGTAGTACCAGGTATTACAGCAGGTATTGCTGCTCCTGCCTATGCAGGTATTCCTGTAACTCATCGGGGGTATAGTTCTTCGGTAACTTTTGTGACAGGACATGAAATGGCAGGAAAATATCGCCCGCAAGTTAACTGGCAAGCGATCGCTGAAGCTTCGGAAACCATTGTAATTTATATGGGAGTTCACAACCTGAGTAATATTATTCTTGAGTTATTAGCAGGAGGATTGTCGCTGCAAACGCCAATCGCTTTAATTCGGTGGGGAACTCGACCAGAACAAGAAGAATTGATTGGGACTCTAGCCACAATTGTCGATCAAGTTACAGAGACAGGATTTGAAGCTCCCGCGATCGCAGTGATTGGCAAAGTAGTGAATCTCCACTTAGAATTAGCTATCAGTGTTCCTGCTGGAAATCAGACAGTCAAAGAAATTTAATCGCCCCAACTAAATTTAACAAAAAGATTTAATTTCCCAATTTTCTGCAATTGGGTCGGTTGAATGGCATGATATTTATGATGATGGATTAATTAATCCTAATTATTCAACAGATCACAATCATTAATATGGGTTTTGCAGACTTATCAATTGCGGACATAGCAGCAGAATATCATCTCTCTGTAGAGAAAGTATTTCATTTATGCGATCGGTTTAAAATTGCCTACAAAAACCAACATACTTGTCTAGCATTAGAAGATGCTAAGGCTGTTATTGCCGAAATTTTAGCGAGTAAACCCAAAAACCTAAATGCTCAAGATGGTTAGCAACTATCTGTGTCTTAGGTTTAATCGATCAAGCAGATCTGTAGATTTTAATTACAGGGGTATAAATCAATCCTATTGGTATATTTCAAGAGGTGACAACCTCTCACAAAATTCAATAATTAAGACAAAGTTTTTGAGGAGAAACATGTTGAAGCGATTATTTTTAGTTGCTGTAGTTACTATTTTCTTTGTGTTTCAATCCATTAGTAGTGCAACTGCGGTGGAATTAGACGATGATATTCGTACTGTTAAATTAAACGAAGCAGGAGATGAAGTTACTCTCTCTCTTCAAGAAGTCAAAAGAGGACAACGTATCTTTGTTGATTCTTGTAGCTACTGTCATAAAGCAGGAGCTACCAAAACTAATCCTAATGTGGGACTAGGACTGAACGCTCTAGCTAATGCCGAGCCTCCTAAAGATAACATTGAGGGAATAGTAGAATATTTGAAAAACCCCACTACCTATGACGGGGAAACTAATATTTATGAATTACATCCCAATACTACTCGCTCTGATCTCTATCCCATGATGAGAAATCTAACTGATGAAGATCTAAAAGCTGTAGCTGGTCACATTTTGATTCAACCCAAAATTCGTGGCACTATGTGGGGTGGCGGTAAAGTTTACAACTAACACAAAATTCAACTCTCAAGTTGTCAATTGGGAATTTGGTCAAATTTGGGCTAAGTTCCCAATTATTTTTTTTAGACGAAAATCAAAATTAAATTAATTGTAGTGATCTTAAAGCTAACCAAAGCAGAAATGATATTGATAAAAATATATAGTAATATAATCTAGGAATATTTAAATATTTCGTTATGGATGTTAAAGCAGCAGTAGCCTTAGAAGTTGGTAAACCTCTTTCCATTGAAACTGTTCAGTTAGAACCACCAAAAACTGGAGAAGTTTTGGTTGAAATTAAAGCTACTGGTGTCTGTCATACCGATGCTTATACCCTTTCAGGGGCAGATCCAGAAGGAATATTTCCCTCTATTTTAGGACATGAAGGAGCAGGAGTAGTAGTTGAAGTAGGAGAAGGTGTCAAAAGTGTTGCACCAGGAGATCACGTTATTCCTCTTTATACCCCCGAATGTCGTCAGTGTGCTTATTGTCTGAGTATGAAAACAAATCTCTGTCAGGCAATTAGAGCAACTCAAGGAAAAGGACTCATGCCAGACGGAACAAGTCGTTTTAGCCTCGACGGACAAAAACTTTATCACTACATGGGAACTTCTACTTTTGCTAACTATACAGTTTTACCAGAAATTGCAGTTGCTAAGATTCGTCAAGATGCACCCTTTGATAAAATTTGTCTGATTGGTTGTGGCGTAACTACGGGAATTGGGGCAGTAGTAAATACAGCCAAAGTTGAACCTGGTGCCAATGTAGTTGTATTCGGTTTAGGTGGCATTGGTTTAAATGTGATTCAAGGGGCAAAGATGGTAGGTGCCAGTAAAATTATTGGCGTAGATCTCAATCCTGCCAAGCGTGCCTTAGCAGAAAAATACGGCATGACTCATTTTGTCAATCCTCAAGAAATAGAAGGGGATTTAGTTGCTCATTTAGTAGAGTTAACTGATGGTGGTGCTGATTATAGTTTTGAATGTATTGGCAATGTTAAAGTAATGCGTCAAGCTTTAGAATGTTGTCATAAAGGTTGGGGTGTTTCGGTCATTATAGGAGTAGCAGGTGCAGGAGAAGAAATTAGTACTCGCCCTTTTCAATTAGTGACTGGAAGAGTCTGGAAAGGTAGTGCTTTTGGCGGTGCTAGAGGACGTACTGACGTACCCAAAATTGTCGATTGGTATCTGGAAGGGAAAATTAATATTGATGATTTAGTGACTCATGTAATGCCGATAGATAAAATTAATGATGCTTTTGATTTAATGCATAAAGGTGAATCTATTCGTAGTGTGATTACTTTTTAGTTTGTGTTTCAATTTTATTGCTTTAGGTAAAAATTCAAAGAGAATACAACTAACTGTTTAATTAATAATTAACCATTAACAGTTATCAGTTACCAGTTACTTTTTACTTTATTACAAATCAACAATCAACAAAAAACACTACCAACCGCTCAATCTATCTGTGTGTATCAGTGTGCATCTGTGGACAAGCAAACAATTAATAATCATACTAAAAGCTTAACATTGAATTTTTGATCAATTAAAATTATTAGCAACAAAAATGACTATAGTTATTGCTACATTTTATAAATTTGTTACCCTCGAAAATTTATCAGAAAAACGGCAATGTTTACGAGAATATTGTCAAGAAAATAATATTAAAGGAACTATTCTTTTAGCTACCGAAGGAATTAACGCAACAGTTGCAGGTAGTAGAGAAAATATTGATCAAGTTTTGGCTTATCTTCGTAGCGATCCTAATTTTGCAGATTTAGAACACAAAGAATCTTATAGCGAAGTATTTCCTTTTGAAAGGCTAAAAGTAAAAATCAAATCAGAAATTGTCACTTTTGGTGTATCTGAAGTAGCTCCTAGTCAACAAGTAGGAACATATGTTACTCCTCAAGAATGGAATACAATTATTTCAGATCCCGAAGTAGTGGTAATTGATACTAGAAACGATTATGAAGTAGAAATAGGCTCTTTTAAGCGCGCTCATAATCCTCAAACCCAATCTTTTCGAGAATTTCCCGAATATGTAGCCAAAAATCTTGATCCTCAACAACATCAAAAAGTAGCTATGTTTTGTACTGGAGGAATTCGTTGTGAAAAAGCTTCATCTTATCTGCTTTCTCAAGGATTTAAAGAAGTTTATCACCTTAAAGGTGGCATATTAAAATATTTAGAAGAAATTCCTACTGAAGAAAGTTTATGGCAAGGAGAATGTTTTGTTTTTGACAAACGAGTTGCAGTTAAACAAGGATTAGAACCAGGAAGTTACGATCTTTGTTATGCTTGTGGACATCCTATATCAGAATTAGATAAAACTTCTTCTTATTATGAACCAATTGTTTCTTGTCCTTATTGCTACGATAAGCTAACTCCAGAAAAAAAAGCTCGTCAGCTAGAAAAGCAAAGACAGAGAAAACAAACAAAAAATTTTCAAGAATAATTTTACATTTAATTTTTTATTGACTATAAATTAGGAAAAGACAAATCTAAAAATTTATAATTTGATTAATTTTTTATTTTTGTAATTAATAATTGAGTTTTTTAAAAAAGTCAGGTTTTTAAGAATTATCGACAATTATATTCTTTATTTCCACAACTTTCTAAATCTAGATGTAGTTTAGGAATTTAAAATGGCTTGGTGGGATGCGATAAGATGAAAAAAAGAAACAGAATCCCGTGAAATTTTATTAAGTTATGACTTCAGTAGTTGCCGTAGAAAAGAAAAAGTTAAAGCAACCACCTTTAGAAATTCACTATTTAGGCGATCGCGTTTTGCGTCAGCCAGCTAAACGTATTGCTAAAGTAGACGACAGCATCCGTCAGTTAATTAAAGAGATGCTACAAACTATGTATAGTGCGGATGGGATTGGTTTGGCAGCACCCCAAGTAGGTATTAATAAGCAGTTAATTGTGATTGATTGCGAACCTGATAACCCCGATAATCCGCCTCTAGTTTTGATTAATCCCAAAATTACTCGTTTTAGTAGTCAACAGTGTAATTCTGAAGAAGGTTGTTTGAGTATTCCTGGTGTATATTTAGAAGTAACTAGACCAGAAGCAGTAGAAGTATCTTTTAAGGATGAACAGGGTAAACCTCGTAAACTACAAGCATCTGGTTTACTCGCCCGTGCCATTCAACACGAAATGGATCACCTCAATGGAGTAATGTTTGTTGATCGGGTAGAAAATGAAATTGCTTTAACCGAAGAATTGAAAAAGAAAGGTTTTGCTGTAAGTGCCGTTAAACCAGTTAAATAATAATAAAGCTCAATAAAAAATTAGGAGTAAAACTAAAGTGACACCAATTACCGTAAAAAGCGGTATTTTCTTAGCGTTATGTTGTATTAGTGCGATCGCAGGTGTAGGATCGGTATTTGAATTGTCTTCTGGCGAACCCGACTTAGGCAGTTTAACTACTGGGTTAATCCTGGCTGGAAGTATTCCTTTAACAGGAATCTTATTTTGGGCTGCGGTACAAGATACTAAAGCCAATCAAAAGTAGCATAATGGAGGGATGAATAATCAAAGATCCCTCTTATTCGATTTACCTGCTAATTTTGTTATTCCTACTTACCTGCAAGTGATTACTCCGAATCGCACAACTGCGAAAACATTAGGAGTAGCTCATCTTAGTTTAGAAAATTTAGCTGAAACAATTGTCTGTCAACAGGGAATCAGGCTTGCTTCATCTTTATTATCTTATCGGTTATTAAGACAAACGCTACAAGAAGTTCTTCGTCCGAGAGATATTGAGGGAACAATTAAAAGATTTTTTCCTGCAATCAAAGAATTATTAAGTAAAGAATTAGATTTAACTACTTTTGCCCAATATTCTTCTATCAGAGTTAGACAATTAGCTACAATCACCTCGGTTTATCAACAAAAATTAAGAGCCAAAAAATGTATTGATTGCGCCGAATTATTTTGGCAAGCTGCTAAAACTAATAATTATCAAAAATCTTACTTATTTTACGGTTATTTTTATCCTTCTCACGACGAGTTAGCTTTCATTGATGCAGTCGCAGGAGACAGTAGTATTTTGGTTTTGCCTACGGGAGAAGAAGATATTTTTGCGTCAAATCGCCAGGGAATTAAGTTTTTAACTGCTAGAGGATGGGATTGTAGAGAGATAAATCTTGCTCTCAAAGAACTAGAAAATAAAACCTTAACTTCCAAAAATCAAGTAAATAACCAAATTTCGTCCAAAAAACACACAAATACAATCTTTAAAACCACTGAAGCTAACAACTATCAAATCAACAACGATTCAATCGGTAAACAATTACAACAGTGTTTTCTTCATCCACAACCTTTACCCGAAAACGTTAGTTTACAGGTTTATCCCAACTTGGAAGGAGAAGTAAGAGGAATTTTAACCCAAGTCAAAAGTTTATTAAATCAAGGAGTTAGCGCAAAAGAAATTGTTTTAGTTGCTAGAGATGAACAGTTATATGGCACAACTTTATTAGATATTGCTTGGGAATACAATTTACCGCTACGAGCTTTATATGCTATTGGTTTAGAACATACTCGCATGGGTGCATGGCTAAAACTGTTATTAGAAGTAATTGAAACTAATTTTTCCTTTGAAGCTACAGCCAAACTGCTTTCCCATCCTTTAGCCAGAAAACTTCCTAATTGTATTTGGCAACAAGCAAAATTAAAACATCCTCAAAATTTTTTAGCTTGGCAAGAGTTAGGAGTAGATTTATCTCTATTAAAGTTACCAAAAAGAAACCGTCGAGATGAATGGGTGCAACTTTTACAAAATATCCTCGAACAGTTTCAATTACGACAGCAAGGTAAACGTTGGGCTAGGGAAATAGTTGCTTTTTACAAGATTCAAGAGACTTTAGTCCAACTTGCTCAACCAGAAGCGGAAATACTCACTCAAGCGGATTTTTTCCAAGATATACGAGATATTCTAGCTTTATTAACTGTACCTGCTCAACCAGGAAGAGGTGGTATTGAGTTACACACACCTTTATCTTTACTCGGAGCTAAATATAATTATGTTTTTGTTTTGGGTACGGGAGAAGGAATTTTTCCTACTGCTATTACGAATGATTCAATTTTAGATTTTTTTGAACGCAAGCAATTAGTAAAACAAGGATTTCGCATCGAAACTGCTGTGACAATAAATAATCGAGAAGCACTTGCTTTTTATAGTTTATTAGCAGTACCTCAAATCAAAATTATTTTTTCTTATCCCCAATCAATTAAACAAGAATCTATCTTACCAAGTCCTTATCTGACTCGTTTGGGATTAAAACTAACTTCTTTGCCTAATCTACCTGTTGCTAGTTTGGAAAAGGCACGTCAAGTTTATTTACATCAACCAACAAAGTTAAAAGATTTGACGATCAAACATATAATTAAAGCTTGGCAAGTAGAGCAAACTAGAGAAACTGCTACTGTAGCTGATGAATACGATGGTTTCATTGGTATTCCTCTTGATTCTAATAATTTAGTTTTTAGTGCTTCTCAACTTACTCAATTAGGACAATGTCCTTTTAAATGGTTTGCTTATCGATTATTAAAATTAAGAGAATTACCAGAAGCAGAGTTAGATTTAAGCACTATTTCTAAAGGAAATTTATATCATCGCTGTTTAGAATTATCTTTGGAAAAAATCAAAACTGCTGCTGATTTAGAAGAGTTTAATTTACAACAATTAGAACAAGCCTTTGTACAAGTTGAACAAGAATTAAATTTAGTACAATTACCAGCCTGGCAAACCAGAAGAAAAGAACATCTTGACTTACTTTATCTTAATCTTATTACACCAGAATTTTTACCAGCAGAAAGAGAAGTTGTCGCTCGTGAAACCGAATTTAATTTAGAATGGCATGGCTTACAAACTAAAGGAAAAATAGATAGAATTGATCGCACTGATACTGGATTAGTTATTTTAGATTATAAAACTAGTAGTACTACTCCTTTAGGAATAAAAGATGAAGAGGGGAAAGCAAGTTTAGATATACAACTTCCCTTATATCAAGCAGCAATTGAACAGTCTTTTCTTGAGCAATCAGTTGATGCTATTTATTATTCTTTAACTAAACGCAAAAAAATATCTTCAGCTAAACGAAATCCTGAACAATTGTCAGCTTTTGCCGAAAAAGTTCAATTTAATTTACAACAAGGTTATTATCCCGTCGCCCCAGATATTGAACAAAAAGCCTGTCAATATTGTGCTTTTGACTTAGTTTGTCGCAAAGGCGATCGCTTGGAGCGGAAAAATATTAATTAGCTCTAAATTTGTAGGCATTTTTTAATAGACTCAATCTTGTTTTGTTTGCGATCGCACAGCAGCTAAAAGTTAACTTAAACTTTAGCCAAAATAAATTTATAGTTGTTTCAAATAAGAATAAAACATTTTTTCGGCTGATTGTTCTGGAACTGAAGATAATACTATTACTGGTGGTGATAAGTAGCTCCACTTAATTAAACATCAAACGTTCAACAGTATAATTTCCCTG
>CAZLUP010000092.1:0-11626 GCA_964562685.1 uncultured bacterium | reverse complement strand
TGTGTAGATGCTGCTTTCAAAAATTGTCCTAATGTATTTGCGTAGTGCTATATCAGTAACGATTGGAACAGAAGACCAGTTATTAAAGTTTGGTTGAGCTTGACTAGGGACAGCAAAAACCAATAAGCAGAACAAAAAACTCAAGATGATCTTGCTGAGATGATGAAATAAATTTTTGAATCTAAATAATTGTTTTTTTCGCACTTGTCTACTTCTGTGATCTAATAAATGTTTAAGTTGTTAGTTGACTAATTGGTTATTTTGCCTGAACCATTATTTTCGTAGTGAATTCTGGTTCCCGTCCAATGTAATTTCTCTCGTAAAGTTTGGTAGAAAGAATAACTTTCTCGTAAAACAATAAACTTAGCTTGAGAGTTAGCCATTCGCACGATTACTCTTTGTCCTGGCCAAATAGTAGTAGCCAAAGAACCATCCGTCCAAAGCTTGGTATTAATCTCATAATCACCTAAAGGCCAAACGCTCACGATACTACCTGGAGGCAACACAATCGGTCGTACAGAAAGACTGAGAGGGCAAATTGGAGTAACTGCGATCGCGTGAATTCCTGGATGTAAAATTGGACCATTAGCAGAAGCAGTGTATCCTGTCGAACCTGTGGGAGTAGCAACCAATAAACCATCACCATTGTATTGATCAATTATTTCTCCATCTACTTCCATTTCTAAAATTGAGGTGGGCATTCGGTCGATACTGGCGGGTTTAATACACATCTCATTGAGACAAAAAAATTTTTCGCTGACTAGTTCGGGTTCGGTACGACTTCCTTCATATAAGCCGGCTTCTAGCATCATTCTTGTTTCAACCGCATAAAGATCCGATTCTAAACGTTGCCAAATTTTTTCTGTGTCTTTAAATAACTCGAATGGTTCGGTTAAAAAACCTAAATGACCTCCGACATTGACCGCTAAAATCGGAATACCTTCAGGGGCAAGCTGACGTGCTGCTGCTAAAACACTACCATCACCACCTAAAACTATTGCCAGATCGATTTTGATGGTGTTAGCGGACGCTAAAAACACTGGATAAGGATTATCTTTAAAACCACTCGGTCCCAATAATACTTGACATTGACGTGCTTCTAATTCTTTGGCACATCTTTCAGCCCATTTTTTACTTTCACTGTCTCCTGCTTTATAAGCAATGATTACGTGTTTTAATTCCACCTTGATTTAGTTGAAAGTTCGCCTTTGACTACATACTTCATACTATCGTTCTGATCGAAAAGAAAGCGAAAGCAAAATAACACTTGCCAAAAACTCAAAAATTATTAATCATATAGAAAGTTACACTGCTACGTTGGTGACTGCCAATATAGTTTGTTGATCTATGTTTGACTTATGAGGGAGCTTACAGATTGACAGCAGAAGTAGACCGAGCTTGTACTCGGAAATGGATGCAGACAGCGTGAGTACCCACCTGGTTTTCCCAGGTCATAAGCTGAGGTAAGACGGCGTAGCGGTTAACTATTTAGAAAAAATCCCTCTTTGGCTAGGGGGGTTTTGTTTTTGGCGTAACTAATAATTTATTACTTAAGCAAGAGCAAATTAATTTCTGTATCAAATGTAGCAAGTAGCACTTTTTAAAGACGCTACGATAGTTTGTTATATTGCACAAAATGTAGCTTGTTAATGCAACAATTATCGGAACGCCTCGACCAATTAGAATTTCCAGCTAATATTTTTAGATTAGATAACGGCTTGACAGTAATTCATCAATACTTACCAGCTACACCAGTGGTAGTGACGGATATTTGGATTAAAGCTGGAGCAAGTGCCGAACCAGAGGAATGGTCGGGAATGGCTCATTTTTTAGAGCATATGATTTTTAAAGGTTCACCTAGGGTAGCAACTGGAGAATTCGATTGGGTAATTGAGCAAAATGGAGGAATAGCCAATGCAGCTACAAGTCATGACTATGCCCATTTTTTTCTGACTACAGCAGAGCCTTATGTCTCAGAAACCTTACCTTATCTAGCTGATATCTTGCTTCATGCTTCTATTCCCGACGAGGAATTTAACCGAGAGCGAGATGTTGTTTTAGAAGAAATTCGCTCTAGCTATGACGATCCTGATTGGATTGGTTTTCAAGCTTTGTGTCAAAATATTTATCAGCATCATCCCTACAAGCGATCTATTTTGGGAGAGGAGGAATTATTGCTCCAACATACTCCCAATCAAATGCGCTGTTTTCATCGCACCCACTATCAACCAGAAAATATGACTGTGGTAATGATTGGAGGGATCGCCGAGGAAGTTGCTTTGTTTTTAGTAGAAGAAGCCTTTGCAGAATTTAGCGTTCGTTCTGAATGTCCTGCTCATGTCGTAGAAGCTGAACCACCTTTAATTGAGATTCGTCGTCAAGAACTTCAGCTACCCAGAATAGAACAAGCTCGTTTAGCAATGGCTTGGTTAGGAGCAGGTTCTGATTGTTTAGTAGATGGAATTGGCTTAGATTTATTGTCTGTTATCTTGGCTGGTAGTCGCTGTTCTCGTTTAGTTAGGGAATTGAGAGAAGAAGAACAATTAGTTTTAGATATTACTAGTGAGTTTTCTCTGCAACGAGATTCAAGTTTATTTACAATTAGTGCTTGGTTAGAATCGGATAATCTAGAAGAGGTAGAAAAAATCTTATGCGATCGCATTTATCAATTACAAACTAAACCTCTTTCTGAAATCGAATTAGCTCGTGCTAAACGTCTTCTTTGTAATGATTATATTTTCTCTACCGAAACTCCAGGACAACTGGCAGGAATCTATGGTTATTACAACACTATTGCTACGGCACAACAAGCTTTAAGCTACACGAAAACAATCAATCAACTTACGGTGAACGAATTGCAAAGGATTGCCAATCAATATCTTTCTCCTGAACGTTATGCGATTACCACTCTTGTTCCTTGTTAGTTTATAGTCATCTGTAGATAGATCTTCAACCTCAAAATTAATTAAACGATGTCTTTTTTGTCTGAGACAGAAGCAACTGACAAGATTCAGCCAATTGTTTTACCCAATGGAATCACTTTAATTGCTGTAGAAAATCAAGCTGCCGATGTAGTAGCTGGGCGTTTATTCCTCAAAAACGCTGGTTCAATCTGGGAAAGTCGCACTCAAGCTGGTTTATCTCATCTCGTGGCAGCAGTAATTACCAAAGGCACAGAAAAATTATCTGCCCTTGATATTGCCGAACAAATAGAATCAGTTGGGGCTAGTCTTGGCGCGGATGTAACTACTGATTATTTTTTACTCTCTCTCAAAACTGTGGCAGCAGATTTTGCCTCAATGCTACACTTGTTAGGAGAAATAATGCGATCGCCAGATTTTCCTGAAGTAGAAGTAGAATTAGAAAAAAAGTTAACCATTCAAAGTATTCGTTCTCAACAAGAACAGCCTTTCAACGTTGCTTTTAATCAATTACGAACAATGATGTATGGTGAGCATCCTTATGGAGTCTCGGTTTTGGGAACAGAAGAGACTGTGACTCAATTAAATCGCCTTCATCTGCAACAATATCATCAAACGTATTTTCGTCCTGATAATTTAATTATTAGTATTTCAGGTCGCATCAATCCTCACAAAGCATTTGCTTTAGTTGAAGAAGTGTTTGGTGATTGGCAAGTTCCTGCTTATCCTTTAGTCTTGCCCACTATACCACCATTAAACTCTTCCCCTACTCAAATAGTAATCGAGCAAGATACTCAACAATCGATTATTATGTTAGGTTATTTGGGTGCAGCCGTAAAAAATGAAGATTATCCAGTCTTAAAATTACTCAGTACCTATCTGGGCAATGGTCTTTCTAGTCGTCTGTTTGTGGAATTAAGAGAAAAACGTGGATTAGCTTACGATGTTTCCGCTTTTTATCCTACTCGTTTAGAATCTTCTTCTTTTATCGCTTATATGGGAACTGCACCCCAAAATACGGAAATTGCTTTAGAAGGGTTAAAAGCAGAAATTGACCGTTTAAGTGAAAGTCAACTTACGGAAGCAGAACTACAAGGAGCAAAAAACAAGTTATTAGGTCAATATGCTTTAGGAAAGCAAACCAATGGTGAAATTGCTCAAATTTATGGTTGGTATGAAAGCCTGGGTTTGGGTTTACAGTATGATCAAGAATTTCAAGAACAAATTGAAAAAATTACCCCAGAAAAAGTACAGCAAGTTGCCCAGCGTTATTTAACTCAACCCTATGTTTGTATTGTTGGGTCAGGTAATATGAATTAGCTAAATTTTTGCCGTCAATTAGATCGATTTTTTTAAGTAATAGGTAATAGATAATAAGTAATAGGTAGAGATTTGTGTTAAATTATCTGCTTCAAGTTAAATGATAATTTTGCATAGTTCCTACCTTTTATCTACAATCAATCTTTCTATATTGATAGCATTCTTTTTTTTTCATATCAATTACTTTTTCTAACTAAAAAAAAGTAGGGATAATTAATCAATCATCCCTACCTTGTTCAATATAAATAAATTAAAGAGTTAAAGATTGTGGTTCTGTTTCAATTAACTTCGCCAAATCCTGTAAGAATAAAGCAGCGTGTGAGCCATAAATAATACGATGATCGCTAGTCATATTAACCACCATTTGGCGTTTAACACCGAACAATCCTTCTTCAGTAGCTACTACTTGGGGACGAGCAGCACCAATAGCTAGGATCGAACCTTGTCCTGGGGGTAAAATGGCATCAAAGCGGTCTACACCAAACATTCCTAAATTAGAGAGGGTGAAAGTACCAGCGCTATATTCATCTGGTTGTAGTTGTTTGAGCCTAGAACGATCTACTAAATCTTTCCAACTACGAGACAGGGAATAAATATCAAGCTTGTCTGCATTGCGTAAAACAGGTGTGATTAAACCTCCACCTTCCATTGCTACTGCCACAGCAATATTGATTTCGGAATTGTATTTAATTGCTCCTTCACTATAGCTAGCATTAACTATCGGGTGTTTTGCAAGAGTAACCGCTACTGCTTTAGCAAGTAAAGCTGTCATAGTTACACCTTTAGACTTAATTTGTTTGTAGAGTTGGTCTAAAGCATCGGTAGTAATGGTGTAGTTGACGTGGAAGGTAGGTACTTGCAGACTAACTATCATATTCTGTACCACAGCTTTTTGGAGGGTATTGAGGGGTACAGTTTCACCAGGAGTAACGCTGAAGGGTGCTGGAGGAGGTGTAACGGGACGAGATACGGGAGGAGGTGCTACAGATGCAGTTACTGGTTGAGATGCTACTGGAGTAGGAGCGGGGGTTTTACCTGCTGCTTGTTCGATATCTTGAGCAACAATTCTACCGTAGGGACCACTGCCTTGAATTGTTTTGATGTCGATACCAAATTCTTTAGCTAGTTTTTTCGCTCGTGGAGAAGCGACAATTCTGCCATTGCCAGAAGTTTTGGATGTAGAGGTGGCATTGTCAGCAACAGCACCAGGAGTAGCTACAGGAGTAGGTTCTGATTTAGGCGCAGCAGAAGTGCTAGAACCTCCTTGATAGGAAGCAGCTTTTTGTTTGGCTTCTTCGATTTCTGCTTCAGTTTCTGCGAGAAGAGCGATCGCGTTTCCTACGGGTGCTTCTTGTCCTGCTTCAACTAAAATAACCGCTAAATAACCTTCATTAAAGGATTCTACATCCATGTCGGCTTTATCCGACTCTACCACTACCACAGTTTCACCCTTGGCTACTTTGTCTCCTGGCGATTTTGTCCATTCAACAATTTTTCCTTCAGTCATGGTGGAGCTAAGAGCCGGCATAAATATATCGTGAATCATAGCAGTAGTCTTTTTCTCTTTTAATAAAAAAACAATAAGTGTAGTCTTTAGTTATTAGTTATTTGTCCTTTGTCCTTTGTCCTTTGTTATTTGTCTTTTGTAAGTTGCACTAGTATCTTTAGTTATCGATTAACCTAATGACTAATGACTAATGACCAATGACCAATGACCAATCACTAATAACTATCTCAATCTCTCAGTTAATTACAATCTTTGATATTAACACTTAGCGTTGCGCTAGTTGCGGGGTGCGACCTTTTAAACCTGTCATTAATTTGAGGGCAAATATTTTCAGAGGTTGACAGTTATTCATTAACCATAAACCAAAACGACGAATTACTACGATGGGAAGAAAACTATTGGAGAAAGTTCGGTCTAAAAAGTCAGTAAATCCTAAGATAGTTAGATTTTCTCGTTTACGCCAATTTTCATAACGTTTTAAAACTTGAAGTTCCCCAATATCTTCATCTTGTTGATAAGCTTCTCGTAAAATCTGAGCCAAAGCTGCTGCATCTCTAATACCTAAGTTTAATCCTTGTCCACCTACAGGATGACAACAATGAGCAGCATCTCCTACTAAGGCTAGTCTCGATTGCACATAGCGATCGCATTGCATCAATTGTACAGGAAAAACAGCGCGATCACTAACTAATTCAATTTCACCTAATAAACCGCCTGTATAATAACTAAGTTTTTGAATAAAGCCTTGTTCGTCCAACTCTTGTATCGCTTTAGCTTCCGCATGGGGATGAGTCCAGACAATTTGACAGCGATTTCCTGGTAGAGGTAAGATTCCCATTGGTCCTGTCGACCAAAATCTTTCAAAAGCAATATCGTTTTCTGGTGCAGTGTGTTTGATGGTAAAAGCGACACAAGACTGCCAATATTTCCAACCGCGAGTTTTAATTCCTGCTAAACTACGGATACGCGATCGCGCTCCATCTGCTCCTATTAATAATTTAGTTTTAATTGTTTTGGTTGTACCATTAAGGTTAATTTTTATTTCTGTAAAAGAATTGTGTTGAGCAACTTCGATTACTTCCGCGGGACACAACCAATCAACATTAGGACACTGAGCAATAAATTCTTGTAAAGCAGTCAAAACAACTTTATGCTCGGCGACATAGCCAAGAAATTCTGTATCTAATTCTGCTCGGTTAAATTTTACTATTTGTGGATAATCAGCGTCAGATAGTCTGATATTACGGAATTTAGCTATTTTGGGTAAAATATTCTTCCAAACTCCTATTCCTTCGTAAATACGCCCAGAAAGAAGCGATAAAGCATAAGCCTGTCTTCTAGAAGCTACTATTTCTAATGGGTTTGCTTCAACAATCAAAATTTTCAGTCCAGAGTCTTTTAAAGCGGAAGCTAGGGTTGCACCAACGATACCACCACCAACAATAATTAAATCGCAATCAAGAGCATTAGGTTCTGTGTCAGTACTACTAATTTGCTGTTTTAATGCCATTTTTTAGTAAATTTTAAGAAAAAGATATATATATTTACTATTATTGTGACGCTCTCGGCATCGAAATACAAGTTAATCTATATTGGACATCTAATTTATGAATGTTGAATCTGAGCATTTAATCTTCAACACAGATGACGAAACTAATTATTCAAATTCCTTGTTATAACGAAGAAGCAACTTTGGGATTAACTCTTTCTCAATTACCTCGTCACTTACCTGGTGTAGATGAAATAGAGTGGTTAATCATTAATGATGGCAGTCGCGATCGCACTATCGAAGTAGCCCAAGCTTGTGGTGTCGATCATATTGTGGATTTTCAACACAATCAAGGTTTGGCAAAGGGCTTTATGGCAGGCTTAGAAGCTTGTTTACAAGCAGGGGCAGATCTGATTGTGAATACTGATGCGGATAATCAATATTGTGCGGAAGATATTCCCAAACTAATCCAACCTATTCTAGATGGTCGGGCAGAAATAGTGATTGGTGCAAGACCAATTACAGAAATTAAAGATTTTTCTCCTCTCAAAAAATTATTACAACAATTTGGTAGTTGGGTGGTTCGTCTCGCAAGTAAAACTGATATTCCCGATGCACCTAGTGGTTTTCGTGCCATTAGTCGCGAAGCAGCTTTAAGATTGAATGTCTTTAATGAATATACTTATACTTTAGAAACAATCATCCAAGCTGGACAAAAAGGGATTGCGATTACCTATGTTCCAATTAGAACCAATAGTTATTTGCGTCCATCAAGATTAGTCAAAAGTATCCCTGCCTACGTTCAGCGGTCGATTATTACGATAGTTCGGATTTTTATGACTTATCGTCCTCTTCAATTCTTTATGATGTTGGGTAGTGTACCTTTTAGTTTAGGTTTTCTTTTATGTTTACGTTGGTTAATTTTATTTTGGGGAATTGTGGGCAACGATCCTACTAAGTCTCGCGTTCCTAGTTTAATTTTAGCAGCAATTTTAATCTTAATTGGGGTGCAATTGTGGATTTTTGGCTTAATAGCTGATTTATTGGCTGTTAATCGCAAATTATTAGAAGATATTCAGTTAAGAATGCGTCGTGGTGAAATTAAATCAAATCGAGAAACAAACAAGATTTTTAAATAAATTTTTTTTAAGAAGAATATATACTAAATTAAAATACTCAAATCGCCAGTAGAGCTACAATTCAGATAAGTGATAGGCAAAAAACTTGATCGCGCTGGATTGATGACATACACAACTCAAGAATTAATCGAAATACTCGATCGCGAATTAAAAGCCAACTGGAAAGGTGAACGCATTGTCTTGTCATCGGAAGAAAGAATTAATAATCCAGTTGTAGCTAAATTTCTCAATATGGATCGAGTGAGTAAAGTCTTTGCTTATCAAGATTTTCGTCGTCAAGTCCACGAATACCAGCAAAAACACCAAGTTTCGGGGATTATTTGGCGTAATTGCACTTTTAGAGGAAAAACGATTAACTATCCTGAAATTTACAATCAACTTATTCCTGTAGAAGGAGATAAAGAAATTTTGATGTGTGCCAAAGAATCAATTCTCTCTTTTTGGTACGAAGTTACAGCAGGAATGAATTTTTGGCTGGCTAATGTACCAGCAAGAAGTAATCACTTCAGCTTAGAAACAGATGAAAAAATAAATCAGCAAAAAATTTCTGATAAAAATCACAACAATATCCATCAGCAAATTAGTTCTGAATATGCCAACAAAATAGTACGACAAGCAGAATGGGCAGAAATTGATGCTTCGCTTACCGAAGTTTATTTGGGTTTATGTTGGGGTAATCCTTTAGAATATCGCTATCAATGGGCAAAACCTAAATCAGGATGCGATCGCATTATTGCAGCCGATACTGAACCAAGTTCGATCAAAATATAGTAATTTGGGAATTTTAAATTTATAATTCACCATTGAGTCTAATGAATTATTATTATTCTTTTTCTACCAAAATTTTAGGAGCAAAACTATGTCCCAACAAGAGGCAGTGGGCGTGATCGAAACTTTGGGTTTTCCTTCGATCTTAGCAGCAGCAGATGCGATGGTTAAAGGTGGTCGTGTTACTTTAGTTTATTTTGATAAGGCAGAAAAAGGTAATTTTATTGTTGCTATTCGTGGCGGAATTTCTGAAGTTGCACCAGCAATGGCAGCAGGATTAAAAGCAGCAGAAGAAACTTTTGGTGGTCAAGTTATGAGTCATTATACAGTACCTAACCCACCAGATAACGTCGTCGCCGTTTTGCCGATTGAATATACTGACAAAGTTCAAGAATTTCGCTCCTAATCACAACTATATTCAAAAAACCCAAGAACAGTTAAAATTAAGGTTCGTAACCGCTCATATTCAAAGTTATTCTACAGAAGTCAGTCAAAAATTAATTAGCAACTCTATTCTTAAACATAAGATTGTCTGATAATTGTTAATTTATACCTGATAACTGTAAATGTTACTCTTGATTTAATTTATTCATAACTAATAAAGGAGATAATCTATGCCAGCGCAACAGGCAGTTGGAGCGATCGAAACAAAAGGTTTTCCAGGTATTTTAGCAGCAGCAGATGCGATGGTTAAAGCTGGTCGAGTTACTCTGGTAGGCTACATTAGAGTTGGTAGTGCGCGCTTTACCGTAAACATTCGTGGTGATGTTTCGGAAGTCAAAACTGCGATGGATGCTGGAATCGAAGCAGTAAAAAGAACTGAAGGTGCTACTTTAGAATCTTGGGTGATTATCCCCCGTCCTCATGAAAACGTAGTTGCAGTTTTACCGATTGATTATAGCGAAGCAGTTGAGCCTTATCGTCAAAGAGTTGAAGGAAGAGTTTTGCCCATCGCTCGTAGCTAAAGTATTTTCAGTTAATTTAGTTTGCACGTGGGAAATACAAAATAAGGCGCAGCTTGATAGCCCAGGTCTTTTAAGCGTGGGTGGAAAAGCTAGACAGCAACGGGGCTGTAGCGTGAATTCATTTCACGCTACAGCCCCTCTTTTGAAACAGGATTACCCCTTGATACCTGAAAATTAACATCGTTGTACTAATAATCATTAGCAAATAATCTTCTTTTGATTGCTCTGATATAAAGAAAAATCGGAAATTGATAATATTCAATAACCAACCAAACTAAACAGAATAGGTGAGAAAAGAAGGTTAAGATTAGCCAAACTAAAGGCAACCAAGAAAGAGGACTATCTGGCAAAGGCGGAAATAAATAAGCACCTATGCCAATAATTCCTGTCGGGAATAAAACGAAAATTAATCCTGCAACTAAATAACCCCAACCGAATTCTGTACCTTCGCGTTGAATTCCTTTCCAGTTTTTACCATTCCAATACCAACTCAAAGGAAGCTGACTATCTGCCATTTTCAATAATTGCTTATCAAAATTAGTGGTAAAAATGTGTTGACAGAAGTTACAAGCAAACGTTTCCATTAACAACATGGAAGAAATTTCCCCGTGACGGCATACTGGACAAGGATAAGTACCTTTGTCATGAAAGCGATCACTATGTGAATGTGCTTTGAGCATAGACTGAGTAAGTGGTTAAACTTAGTTGAGTCGAATATTGAAGATTGAATTTTATTATAGTTAGATTTACTCAAACTCAAACTACTCAATTGAAATTTGATATAAATATTAATTAGAACGGTGATTTTTTTGCACTTCTTTACAGTCAAAGATTATTTTTTCAATTAATTTTTTAAAAAATCAGTTTTTTAAAAGTTATTAAATTATAGTTAAGCAAGATCGGGTGGAATTTGTTTAAGTTGTTGAATTTGTTGAAAAATTAAAGCCTCAAGGCGATCGCGTTTTACTTCTACTCCTTGACTTAAATTACCAGGAGTATCAAAAAAAATAATACTATCTATTTGTTGTACAGAAAATAATTCAAATAAAAGATGAGTTACGGGTATCGGAACGGCTAAAATATCAGGATCGTCACTACCTTGAAAAGTTGCAGCATCTTTGACAGTAGTAAAAGCATAAATTACTTGTTTTTCTTGATTAGTTTCCTGAAGATTATTAATCGTAATTATCACCCAATCTTGAGAGAAATTTTGTAAAACAAAATACTCTAAATGATTTAATTGTTGAGCTAATAATTTTAAAACTGGTACAACTGCTTGTTGTAATACTATCGGAGCAATACCAAATTCAGTAGCATCTTTAATTAAAGTTTGTAATTGTTGTTCTAATTCCATAATTGATTGCTTCAATTAGCCACAGGATAAGAAACTGTTGGTTAAATAAAAGTTAAGTTTAAATTTTTTACTTTTGTAGAGACGTAATTATGTTACGTTTCTACTTTTCAATTTTGACGAAGTGAACGCAAGCCCTGGCTTTTCAAGCCAGGGTACTGTTCAC
>CAZLUP010000091.1:0-11932 GCA_964562685.1 uncultured bacterium | reverse complement strand
CCTACTGCTCCTGCTTCAACATTATTAAAAATAATTGCATCAGTAATATTTACAGCACTATCAATATCGATAGTAATATTGCCTGCATTGCCTTCTCCAAAAGTACTATTAGTTAAAACTCCTCCGTTATTTACGGCTAAAGATTGTCCTGTAATCTTTATATCTCCCGCATCACCTATTTCTACCGTATTATTTACTCTACTTGAATCGATAGTAATGTCTCCTGTAGCGTTGAGAACAATATCTCCTGATTGAGAATTAGCTAAACCAACACTAGCAAATGTGCCTCCTCGTAAAATACTATTTTCAATAACTTCTAGGTTATTAGCGTTGATCGCAATACTACCACCCTGTTCGCCATCAACTAAAACAAAAGTTTCATTAGTTAAGGATACATTTCCTCTAGGTACTGCATCAGGAAAACTGAGACTACCATCATCATTAAAACTTACTGTTCCTGTAGCTGTTAATCCACCTAATTCAACTCTTCCGCCTGATGCATCTAATAAACCAAAATCTCCAGTAACATTACCACCAAGTAAAGCTAGAGTTTCGCCTGTATCTACACTCAGGAAACTTCCATTGACAGTAATATTTCCAGGATTATCTCGAAAACCTAAGCCAATTGGCGCATTAATTGTTAACACTGGAGGAGCTTGGGGATTGGTTGCGCTGAACTCTCCTTCGGGAAAAATTAAACTATCAGCCGTACTACCATAAAAAGAACCACCAATATCTAAGCTAGCATTAGGCCCGAAAAGAATGCCCGCAGGATTGAGAAAGAATAAATTAGCGTTATTAGCACTAATTAAGCCATCAATGGTAGAAATTTTACCACCAGTGACTCTGGTAATAATATTAGAAATTGTATTGGCATTGTTAAAAAAAGCTTCGTTCCCATTAAGAAGAGAAAATTCCTGAAAACTATGAAATAAATTAATGCCTCTTGCTGTTCCGCCAGTGATTTCAACTCCTGTAGCTGTCGGAGTCACTTCTGTCGGGGTAGGGAGTGTCGCATCTGGAGTAATGGATTGTGCTTGAGCTAAATCTGTACCAACTAGGCAATAAAAGCTTGTAAAGGCTAAACTAGTTGTGAGCCAAAATTTGTAAAGTTTTTGTATACTCATCGCGACACTTTCCGAACCGTGATATTACTTAGAGAATATCAAGAATTTTAGTTTTTGCAATTATTTTCTATAGCAAAGTTTACTTTTGCCAAAGCAATTCGATCCAGTACAACTAAAACGCATCTAGAAATTCAAGTAATACTAAATCCTGTTCGTATAGGTTACTTTTTATTGCCCCCGTGTTTCCCCCAATAATGGGGGACTTGAAGAAATTTGAGCGTAACTTTTATCAAGCGGATTTAGTATAAGTAATTTTACTGGCTTAAAATTATTAGATTAAGAGAAATTTCTGAGTAATTACTATAGCCTTTACCTGATAACTACGCTTATTCTTGATCGATGCAAACTTCTCTGCTTTAAAAAACAGATTTTGTTTGCACTTAGTTAACTACACTACTACTGGAATGATCGATGTCAACCGATGCCAGTTATCAGCTTGTAACCAAAAAATTTTCTTTTATTGAGCAAATTAATTATTCCCGCTCAGTAAATCAAACTCAAGCTCGGCAAAAGACTAATTATCAATCATCAGAAACTATTAATCATAAAAAATCTCAGCCAGGCAATCTGGCATCAACTTCTGATTCTTTTAGTTTGCCAGCTTTAACTCTTTATTCTAATTTGATTGGTAACAACTTCCCAAACTTAGCTTATAATTTTGATCTCGCTCAAGACATAGAATTCTCAACAGCAATTAACAATTCGTCTCAAAAGGGCAAAATTCCTGTTGATAAGATTTTATTTGCTCTTTCCTGTCTCTATGTAATTGGTGTATCTGGATGGATTGTTTATCGAACTCAGGGACAACTTACTTGGCTATTTGCACCATCACAACTGACTCATCAAGCATCACCAGAAGAACTTCAGTTCCTTGATTATTTAGAGCGATCGCTTGAAGTCATTGAACGTAAAACTGAAGCTAAACAAACAACTGAGGCAAATTCTGAAGCTAACAACCATTCTACCTTAGTTTATGTTCCTGTTTATACTCCCTCTCCTTATCCTGCTACTCCTACTCAACCAGCTTTGTTACCGCCTGTAGCTCAGATTGAACCACCCCCACCTCCTCAACCGCTTCCACCTCCGCCACCACCTACTACTCCAGTTGTCACACCAACCCCAATTGCTGCTACTTCTACTAATACTCTTCATGATTATGTTTTGATCGGAATATTAGAATTAGGAGAGCAATCCGTAGCTTTATTTAAAGTTGATGGTACAACTAAAAAAATTGGCTTGGGAGAAACAATTGAAGATACAGGTTGGATACTCAAATCAGTATCTAATCAACAAGCAACTATTAGTTTTCAAGGTAAAAATCGTTCTCTGAGTATCGGCGAAAAGTTCTAACATAAACACATAACCGCCAAACTAAATTTAGATCGAGCCAATGGGTTTATTTGAAGATTTTAATCAGTTTCTTGAAGATCGTCTGGATGAGTTTTTAGCCAATAATCCCGATCTAGAATTGCAAGCGATTGAAGAACAACTTAGGGAACAGCAACAAGATACACAAAGACTAATTGCCGAATTACAACTCAAAGAAAAAGGACTTCAAGATGAGATTTTAAATTTGGCTCAAGATATTCAAACCTGGCACGGTAGAGTCAGTAAAGCTCAAGCAGCAGGAAGACAAGATTTGGCTGAAGCTGCTAAAGAAAGAGAAGCTGCTTTGTTGCGCCAAGGCAATCAAGTTTGGGGACAAATGGAGGGAGTCAAACAAAGAATTGTTCAAGCCAAAGAATTGCTCAAACAAATTCAACAGCGACGACAAGAAGTTACAGCTAAATACGCTGAAGTCAAAACAACTTCTAGCTCTAAGAGTAGCAACAATGGTTATACTATTGGTTGGAATCAAGGCGTTAATTCCAATCACTATAGTAGAGCAGCCGATCCTTTAGATGCTCAGTTTCAAAAATGGGAATTAGATGAAGAAATCGAGCGAATGAAACGAAATTTGGGCAAATAAATTGTAATTAATCGACTTATGACCTAAATAAAGTTTGAATCACATTAGACCTCCTGCAAAAATAAATCAGAAATAAAAAATATAGTCATTTCAATTTAGAGTGAGACAATTTCGTCTTGCTATGATAGAATCTCAGTCCAAAAAATGTTTCATTCTTATTTAAAACAACTATAACTGCTATTCCCTATTCCCTAAATTCAACCGAGTTTAATTAGACTTATGCAAGAGGTCTATTTTTAACTTTTGAATTTTTGAGTCTAATTTTGTTTTGTGGGTTGGGGTTGCTGTTGAGGAAGATAAGTCACAGCAGTTAGTTCAGTCTCTGAGATTTGATTGGGAGCAGTTTCAATTAGAGTAGCTGTTTGAGATAGCGTATTTAGAGGTACTTCTCCTTGAGAACGGAATAAAGCAACAATACCTTTCTCATAATTTGATGCGATCGCTAGAAACGCACCACCTAACAGATAAATTGGTAAGGGTAAAATAAAATTTTTTGCCCACAGCAAAAATTCTGCTATTACAAATAAAAGAGCAACGCTAATTAACCATACTTTCATAGTGACAACAATCCATTCGGTCTGGCTGGACTTAATTGTATGTTAATCCAAACAAAATCGCGAGAGCTAAATTATCTAATCTTAATAGCCAGATCTATCTCCCGCGAACTAATTTTTAATGAACTTTTAAATTCTCAATTCTCAAAAGTCTATGAAGAAACTTGAGCAGGTTGTTTGGTAGCAGCAGAAGTTAATTTTTCGTAAGTTTCACGCATTTTCAAACCTACTAAAACCTGGAACAAGCCAGTACCATTATTAGAACCTGGATAATCTTTATGCTTAAGCAAGAGTTCGGTCATTTCGCCGTAATGTTGAGTTCCTGTTTTACTCAGATGACTTTCAATGTAAATCATCTCTTCAAGATTATCGAATTGACCATCTACTTCTAAAATGGACACTTCATTGCCGTAAAAACTATCTGGTCCATAATACATTTTAATACCAGGATAGGCACAAGTTAACTTACGACCACAAGGTCTCCAATCAATAGTTGAACCTTCATCAAATAAATAAGCAGGTTCAAAGTTTTTCACACCTTCTTTTTGAATTAAACGTACTCGTAAAAGGTCGCTATCTTCTAATAATTGAGTTGGTAAAACTTGAATTACTACATCAGCAAATTCTCTTTGGGGTTCGATATAGGCAGAAAAGTCAGGCTTTCTGGCATTAATTGAAGCGATCACATCATCATAGCTATGACCTCTTTCCGCCATATCCCGTTGGATTTTCCACTGAATTTTTACTTCGTCACTAATATCTAGATAAACGCTGAAATCTAATAAAGAACGAACTCTCTCATCAAACAAAGGATGAAGTCCTTCAATCACAACCACTTTGTTGGGTTCAATTCTTTCAGGAGGATCGATCATCCCAGTTTCATGATTATAAATTGGTTTATCGATCGCATTACCTTCTTTGAGAGCTTTGATCTGTTCGTACATCAAATCAAAGTTATTTGCTTTAGGATTTAGGGCCGTAACTCCTGCTTTTTTTCTTCCTTGACGGTCTAAGCTATGATAGTCATCCAAACAAATGACCGTCATAAATTCTTCGCCAAATAAATCTGTTAAACGACGTAAAAACGTTGATTTACCACAACCGGAGTCTCCTGCTACTCCGATAAGCACCACGCGGTCTAGATCAGTGGTCATAGCTTCCCTCTTTTTATAAAACTGATTTAACCCATATATAGTATTAAACAAGCCCAAGGTGAAGTCTAAACTCAAATTGGTAATTTCAATCTGTCAGTTTAATATTTATAAGTATTAATATTAATGACACTTATATTGTTAATTACACCAATTTATTTTCAATTAGACTTAATCCTGAGCTAATAATTGAGTATTTAATACTAACTACTAACATTGACCAATCTTACCAGAAGGAATATTCCTCTACAAGAGAGAAGTCGGCAATTTGTTTAAGGATTTTTTTGAAGAGATTTTTTCTTTAAAATTATATATGCTTAAAAAAAGCAAAAACTGATGCAGAGCTAACAGTTTTACCACAAATATCTCGCTATCGTTAGAGAATGAACTGGTCTAACTTCTAACCTACCCAAGCCTCCTTCCAAATTCAGTTGTAATAGCCTCCCAATGATAGGCTAATAATGCAGCCTAAATAAATTATCTGCTGACAGCATTAACTCTAGAAATGGATAAAATGCTTTTTAGCATAGTTTTATTGAGGTGATTTTTAATATAATCAATCTGACATGGGGAGGAGATTATTGAAATAATGCACAATAGCGCAGCAACAGCTTCCAATAACAACACACAATATAAAAATCGTTTATTTGTGTATGAGGTGAAAGGTCTTTCACAAAATGGTAATACTGATAGCCTTAACTACCCAATTCGTCGGAGTGGTAGCGTTTTTATTACCGTACCTTATCACCGCATGAATCAAGAAATGCGCCGTATTACTCACTTGGGCGGACAAATCATCAGTATTAAACCTCTTAATAGCGATGTTACTCCAGAAGTTAATGGTACCAGTCAGTCGAATCAACCAAAGCAGCAACCACAAGCGCAAAGTAAATCGATGACTCAAGCAAAAGCCAAAAAAACAGATGTACCTGTTAACATCTACCGTCCCAAAAATCCCTATATCGGCAAATGTACTGAAATCTACGATCTAGTTGAGGAAGGTGGAATCGGTACTTGTCGTCACATGACTTTTGATCTTTCTGGTGGCGATTTGTACTATGTCGAAGGTCAAAGTATTGGCATTATTCCTCCAGGAACAGATGATAAAGGTAATTCTCACAAACTGAGACTTTATTCAATCGCCTCTACTCGTCATGGAGACGCAATGGATGATAAAACTGTCTCTCTCTGCGTTCGTAAATTAGAATATCAGCATCCAGAAACAGGAGAATTAGTTGAAGGAGTTTGTTCTAGTTATCTTTGCAATCTTAAACCAGGTGACGATGTAGCTATTACTGGACCTGTTGGAAAAGAAATGCTTTTACCAGATGATGAAGATGCCAATATTATTATGATGGCAACTGGAACTGGTATTGCACCTTTCCGTGCTTACTTATGGCGGATGTTTAAAGAAGGCGACCTCAACCCAGACTATAACTTTAAAGGTTTAGCTTGGTTATTCTTCGGTATTCCTACTACTCCTAATATTCTCTATAAAGAAGATTTAGAAGAGTTACAAAATAAATATCCTGATAACTTCCGTTTGACTTACGCTATTAGCCGTGAACAGAAAAATTCTGAAGGCGGTAGAATGTACATTCAACATAGAATTGCAGAATATGCTGACCAACTTTGGGAGTTAATGCAAAATCCCAAAACTCATACTTATATTTGTGGACTCAAAGGTATGGAAGGTGGCATCGATGAAGCACTGACTGGTGCTGCTGCTAAACACGGTGTTAATTGGGATGAATACCGTAAGCAGATGAAAAAAGAGCATCGTTGGCACGTAGAAACTTACTAAAAATTAAGCTTCTGCTAGATTTAAAAAAAATAAATAAATGATGGCGCGTCTACTTTTTTTATTATGGTAGACGCGTTTTATCTTTGACAGATTGGCATAAGCATTCGCTTGGGTTAATGCTATTGTGGAGTTCGCTATTATCAGGGACTGTGTGCTGAATTTAGTTCAGAAGGAACTTTTAAATTATTTCTACTATTCAAATATTCTACAAATAATCGATAAGGTCTTACTAAAGAATACAAAAACGCTAAAGATTTGGGTAGTTTTAAATAATTCCATTCTTTCGCAGTGGGAGTTGTTAACATAGTAAAAAAATAAACAAGTTGAGTTGAGATATTACTTTTAAGACTACTGATAAAAATATATTTATTTAATTCTGTTAGAGGTCTTTCAAAGATAGATATGTAAGATTGTTGAGCTAGCCACCGAACTCTTAGATTTTTTTCAAGCGAAGCTATCATAAATTCTGGAATATTAGCTTGTAGCAAATCATAAGCCAGCCAAAGACCAAGATCTAGTATTTTTTTACAATCAATTTTTTGAGCTTGTGCTTCCACTTTTTGCCAATCAATCTCTGGATTATTGTTAATTAATTCAGCAATATCGCAGAGCCATTTTAATTCAGACCAACAATGTTTTGAACCATGAAAGCATAAATATAAAAGTAAATCTTCTAAAGAAAATTGAGCAACTTTAGCGCCAGCGAGAGGAGTTAACTGAGAATTATTTATTAAATATTCGAGATCGAGTTTGAAGAAATCATTAAGTCTTTTTTCAGTAATAGACCATTGAAGGTCTATAGCAATTTGTTTTTGGGAGTGGATAAAATTATATTTTTGTTGAATTTCTTTTGACTCTAAAAAATTTTTATATTGTAAATAAGGTTTTTGTTCTATTTCTGCAAGAGGACGAGGTAATTCATAACCTAGAGAAGTTAGGAGATTTGTTATTTTTGGAACATCTTGTTCTCGAACTAATAAATCTAAATCGCAAAACTGTCTTAAAGCTAAATTTTTATAGGCATAATTGGCTAGAGTTGGTCCTTTAAAAGGAATTGCTTGAATGTTATTACTTTTAAATATATCTAATATTTTTATTAATTCCGCAGTCAAAAGTAAATTACGCCAAACATGAGTTTGAAAATATTGTTCTAAATAAGAAAATATATTGTCAGGTAGATCTTGAGGACAAAATTTATTGAGGTTATAAAATAATAAAGGTATTAAGCCGTGCCGTTTGCCTATTTCTAATAGTAATTTCCAATTTAAATCTTCATTGACTAAATTTTTAATTTTAACTTGAGTTTGTTCATCTACTTGACTGCGAGTGCAACATAAAAGTAGTTCAATTTCTGGTTTATTTATTATTAAAGGTGAATTAATATCTTGTTTAGTTAAAGTTGTTGTCATAATTTTGATTAACGATAATTTTGTGCTTGAGTTTCAAATAAATAAGCGTATTTTCCTTGTTGTCTGATTAACTCGCTGTGAGTACCATTCTCAACAATTGAACCTCGTTCCATGACATAAATTCGATCTGCCATTCGGACTGTAGATAAACGATGAGTAATTAAAATTGCAGCTTGGTCTTTAATTAATTCGCGAAATCTACTAAATACCTCGTATTCCGCTTTTGGATCCATTGCGCTTGTGGGTTCGTCTAAAACAATTACTTGAGAGTCTCGTAAAAATGCTCTTGCTAAAGCTACTTTTTGCCATTGACCAATACTTAATTCTTCTCCTTGATCAAATAATTTGCCCAAAATAGTATCGTATTTTTGAGGTAGTCTTTGAATTACCTCATCTGCACCAGAACGACAAGCAGCAGCCCAAATTTGACGATCGCCTGGTAAAATATCAATATTTCCCAGACGAATATTTTCTTCTGCCGTAAAATGATATTTAGCATAATCTTGAAATATTACGCCGATTTGTTTACGCAGATCAGCTATTTTAAAATCGCGAAGATCGACACCATCGATTGTAATATTCCCTGATGTAGGATCGTATAAGCGACATAATAATTTAATTAAGGTAGTTTTACCAGAACCATTCTCTCCAACTAAGGCGATCGTTTCTCCAGGTTTGACTATTAAATTAATATTTTTTAATGCTTGACGTGCAGAATCAGTATATTGAAAACTTACATTATTAAAAACGATACCTTTTTGAAATGGTTGAGGCAGTAGTTTTGGATATTCAGGTTCAATAATTTTGGGTTTTAAATCTAAGAATTCATACAAATTTGCTAGAAATAAGTTATCTTCATACAATCCTGAAAGACTGGTTAACAGAGCTTTAAGATTATGTTGACCTCTTTGCAGAGCTTGATAATAAAGAACTAAATCTCCTAAAAGTAATATTCCTTGAATAGTTTGGTAAATAATAAAAGCAAAAACACCAAAAACAAAAATCCCAGCAGTGGCTTGAGCTAAAAAATAAGCAATTGAGCGTTTAGTTGCGATATTCAATCTTTCTTGATAAAGTTTATCTCTAATATTTAAATATTCTTTACTAAACCAAGAACCTAGATCAAATAAACGGATTTCTTTAGCATACTGATCTGCTGTAATCATCCAACCTAAATACATTGATTGTCGCTCTAATTGAGTACGTCTGCGTTGCCAATAATACATAACGCGAGAATATTTCATGCGCACTAAAACAGCAGGAATAGAAGCAACTAAAAGAATGCCAATAATTCCCCAGTGCAGGGAGAGTAATAACCCTATCATTGCCACTAAAGAAATTCCATTCTGACCAGCTTCAGCTAAACGATTGAGAATCTGGGGAGGTCGATAAGGTGCTTCTTGCTGCGCTCTTTGTAGAGCATCGTGATACTTGGCGTTTTCATAGTATTCTAGATCTGCTTCAATTGATTTAGCATGGATAATTCCCTGCATATAATCAGTCACTTTCTGTGAATGAGCCGTATTAACTAATTCGGTTAGAGACTGACACAAACTGATAATAATGGTGACTATGCCAGCGATAATTAACAACGGTAAAATTTGCTCAAAAGCTGCGGTAGGATTAGCTGCTTTTAAATTGCTAGTCACTGTATCGATGATTAATTTAGCAAGATAAATGGCAGCTAAAGGTAATATACCTTGGATTGAGACTAAAACGATTCGCGCGATCGTCCAACCAGGGCTACTTTGCCAAACCAAACGTAGTGCAGGCACAAAGCGTGTAGCTTGTTTAATTTTACTTTTGATTATTTTTCCCGCTTTCATTATTTATCACTTTGTTTAGGTAGGTGTATAGCTTAAAATTTCTCCTGAATTATTAATCGGCTCGCCGTAATCTTGTCCTAAACCAAAATAAAATTTGCCATTCCAATATTCAAAAGAACGAGCTTTGTTACTACTTTTAAAACTCAAGACTTTTTGCCATCCTCTTTTGTTACTAGGGTTGCTAGTTTTATATATATAAATTGTAAAGCGATCGCGAAATCGTTTTCTATTAGCTAAAACATATAATTCGTTATTAATTACTAAAATATCTTCCCCTATAGCATGGTGAGGTAAATGGACTACTTCAGGAGTTTTCCCCATACCTTTTTTTAGATACATTCCCAAAGAATTCATGTAATTTTCTTCGTATTTTTGCTTATTACTGCTATTGGAATAAGAACGTACAGGATAAATTAAACTATGATTAAATTCTACTGGATGCCAAATTCGATAAATAGTTTCAAATCCATATTTACCCTTGTTTTCTTTTATCTGCTTTTGAGGTATAAACTCACTATTATCTAATTGGGGAGTTAAAATAAAACTTTCTTCTTGAGGTTCATATACAGCAATAGTGCCTGGTGAGTTCCAAGCATCTTTTAACATCGAAGTAGGAGCATAAATTGTATTTTGATAGGAAAAAACTGAAAAAAACCAGTTATAGTCAGCTAAAACTACATTTCCTATAGACGGGGAATTATTTACTCCTGCTCCTTGAAAAGAAACACCATTATCTGTAGTAATTGCCGTTCCAGGAGCATCTTGATTTTTATTATTAGGATTACGATTATTACCAACTAACAGTAAATCATTACTTTTAGTTTCGATTAAATCGCGAACGTGTGCTAACTTTACAGCATTAGAAGCATATTTAGTCCATTCTCCATCCCTTGCTTTACAATAAAATTTATTGGCATCATTACCTCGCGGATCTGCTGCTGGTATATAAAGCTGATTGTTAAACACTTTATAATGTTCGATCGCTTCTTCGTTAACTGTATATTCTTTTATAAAACTTTGAGTTGCAGGATTATATGCCCAGACATTTATCGGTCCTGCATTATTAACAGTACTTCCACCAGCAATATATATTTTGCCGTCAAAAACTTGCAAATCCCAAACGTTAAGAGCGCGGTCTACTTTACCATCATTAAGTGATGGATTTCCTAATCTAACTACGGCATTATGATTATGATGTTCTTGGTTTAAAGTTTCGCAGGTTAAAGTTAGTATTGTGAGCAAAAACAGCAATACAGATAATAAGATTTTTTGTCTGTACTTCTGCCTTATCATTTACTTATTTCTGTCCTCTAGAGCTAATATTACTAACTAGCCATTGTTAGAGAAGGTTCTTGATTGAGATCTGCTTCTACTAAACGTGCTACTTCAGGAAGTAAATCTAGCGCTCGCGGTCTAGCTAAACTGCAAATAGAAATTGTATTAACTAGTGCAGCACAGTGGCGAAAATGTTGAGCAACATTATTAAGCTGAGAAAACTTATCTCCTAAAGTCATAGGAATATAAGAATTACCAATTAACTCTTTGATTGCTGCTTGAGGATTTAACTGTTTAATATCAAAATTAGAACCTATCTGTAAAATATAGATGCGTTGCAGGGGTAGAGGTTTTGAGAAAAAACCATCAAATGTAGGACGAGCGCGTTTTTCAACTAAAGGATGTATCTTGCTAAAGCTTTCAGGCTGGTCGCCTAGTGCTGATTTAACCGAATCTGGCCACAACTTGATCTGAGGAAAACCAGGAAGTAATATAGGATTACCACTCCCATCAAAAGCGATCGCAGCAACATCATCTACCATCATTTGATGTCCCCGTCCATACAAAGTGGCTGCCATTGTCGATTTGCCTTGTCCTTTGACACCCAAAAATAAACAAGCGCGATCGCCAATTTTAACTCCGCTAGCATGAAGAATTAAATAGTTCCTTTGATGAAGAATCATCCCCAACAAAGGACCTAAAATCGGCTGACGGATAATATAGTCTTCTTCTAGGTCGGAAATGGGATCGACAATAATTTCCTTTCCCCCCTTGACCAAGAACTTACCACCGTATTTCCAGTAAAAATAAGCTGATT
>CAZLUP010000090.1:0-12080 GCA_964562685.1 uncultured bacterium | reverse complement strand
ATTATCGGTGGGACGCATCGATACTGCTCAGGGACGCACTGTAAGACTAACTTCGTTTAGCAAGGGTGATTGAACTGAGAATCCCCCACTTTAGTGGCGGGAGTCGTCAATGTGCAACTAGAGATTAGGGTGGATTACTCCCACTCCATTTTTTTAAGATGTTTTTAAGAGCCTTTTTTCGTTCGGATGCCCATACTAATGGTGTACCAGCTTTAGCAAATAAAGGCATAGGTATCGGAGTCCAATAGTAAATTGAGAGCAATTTACGACTACGATCTTTTGGGCAAGATAGCTTATTAGGTGCGCCGTGCATTGTTTCTATCGTGGTTGGGAAAATTACAGTGCGGTTAAAATAAGGAGGATAACTAACTTTATTGTCTGAGTTTTTGTGATCTTCCAAAACCAACTCACCTCCCCAACTAGAATCCCAGTCTCTGTTCAAATAGATGAGCAGATTAATCCGACGCATTAAGGGTAATGTAAAGTGTCTAGTATAGTCGGCGTGCATTCCTAGCCAACCACCTTGATACATTTCATGTAAACCAGCCCCATGAAATACGGGGTCACCGACAAGGTTGTCCAAACCAACAATTTTTTGCAATTCATTAATAAATTCGCTTGAACTTAACCACAAACAAAAGAGTTGGGTGAAGGTAGACAAACCATTAATTCCTCGGGAAGTTGTCTTTAGTTCATGTTCTGTGTCCCAAACAAGCCAATCTTTTCTTTGTTCAGCTTGGGGAAATCCAGCTACAACTCGATCAAGTATTTCAGGAGCAAAGAGATCATCAATAACTAAATGCGGATAAGGTTGACCTTGAGAATATATCTTAGCAAAAGACTCAGACTCATTTCGGAGACGATCGCTTACCTTAGTAAATAAATTTAGATTGACTGAATCTAAGTTGGACAGATTTGTTTCTGTCTTAACTGCGTCAATTTCAATGGTCATAGACTATAATTATTAGATTTAAGAAATTTAACTTTTCATTATAAGTCAGAAGTAATCATACGCGATCGCTATACAATGAAATATTTTTGTGTTATAATAACTCTTTTTTAATAATTAATAGAGCGTTATTTGCTAAAAAGATTTAAGAAAATTAATTAAGATCGTTGATAATTAATTGAAGCATAATTCATTAGTCTAAGAATTACTGAAAATTAATTTTTATCTTTGTAAATTGCGAGGATCGAGAGCATCTCTTAAACCATCTCCTAATAAATTAAACGCTAATACTGTCAAAATAATTAATAGAGCAGGAGTCCAAATTAACCAAGGTTGAAGAACCAAAATAGAAGCATTAGTAGCTAAAGAAAGTAAATTGCCCCAACTCGGATCTGGTTGTTGAATTCCTAAGCCAATTAAACTAAGCACTGATTCAGCGACAATAAAACCAGGTACGGCTAAGGTAGCAGAAATAATAATATAAGTAGCGGTTTGGGGAAGAACGTGGCGAACGATAATATAAAAAGGATTTGCACCCATTGCTTTAGCTGCTTGAACAAATTCCTGTTCTTTTAACGATAATACTTGTCCTCGAATTACTCTAGCTAGTCCCGACCAACTAATAAAAGAAGTAATTAAAACTATTAATAAAAAACGCTGTGCGCTACTTAATCCAGCAGGTAAAACTGCTGCTAAGGCTACTAATAAATATATACCTGGTATAGTCATTAATACTTCTACCAAACGCATTAAAATAGCATCACTCCAACCACCAAAATAACCAGAAATTCCACCAATCAACATTCCCAAAGGAAAAGAAATAATAATTCCTACCAAACCAATAAATAAACTAATTCTGCCACCAAAAATAATACGACTAAATTCATCTCTGCCTTGTTCATCAGTACCTAAAAGATTGATTTTTCCCGAACCAATTGCACCAAATAAATGACGATCAAAAGGAATACCTAGGAAGATAGTGACTTCTTCAAATTGAGGCGGTAATGGTAATTTGATTTGAAATAAATTATATGGCTCACCTTTAACAAATAACCGAAGTGGTGAAGGTTGTTGCCAATCTACTTTTAACTCGCGATCACCTGTTTCTAAGTCTGTGGGTCCCAAGGTGGTAGGATAAACGTGAGGACCAAGGAATTGTCCTTCAGAAGTACGCCAATAAATGGTTGTGGGTGGCAGTAAAGAGCCATCAGTTTGGAAATCATAAGGATCGTAAGGCGCAACAAAATCAGCAAAAATTACAACTAGATAAAAAATTATTAATAAAATTGCTCCAAAACGAGCAAGGGGATTATGTTTGAGTTTCCGCCACCAGTCCATAATTTAACCAAACTGAAAATATTTATATTTTATTTTTACTGTAGTTTAGACTATGAATTTGAATGAATGCGTAGAAATACATGAATAAAAATCTTTTAGCTCAAGAAGCTTTAGCCCAAATACCTAAAATCCTTACTCTTCTAGATCGTAATCCTCATAGTCCAACTTATGGCTGTTTTGACCGTAATTTTTGGCAGTATAAAATTATTGATTTTCCTAGCGGAATGTCTCAAGAATTTGTCTATCCTCTAGCTTTGGCATACCATACCAAAATTGATAATAATCCTTTTTATCAACAACCAACTATTAAAAATTGGGTAGAAGCAGGAATTATTTACGCAGCAAAAACTTCTCATTCAAACGGCTCTTGTGACGATTATTTTCCCTATGAAAGAGCAGCAGGTGCAGCAGCTTTTTCTTTACTTGCTGGTATTGAAAGTTATACTTTAATGGAATTAGACAATCCTCAATTGTTAAGTTTCTTTGTCAAACGTGCAGATTGGTTAGCTCATCATCAAGAAAGCGGTAGACTCACTAATCATCAAGCCTTAATCGTACTTTGTTTAGAATTACTCTCCAAACTTCTTAAAAGCGATCGCTGGAATCAAAGCAAACAAGAACGTTTAGAACAAGTATTAGCTTGGCAAAATCCTGAAGGTTGGTTTCAAGAATATGAAGGTTGCGATCCAGGCTATCATACTCTCACAATTTCCTGTTTAGCTCGCATCCATGAATTAAATCCCTCAAATCGATTAAAAGATGCCTTAGCTAAAGCAGTTATTCTCG
Source organism: uncultured bacterium (assembly GCA_964562685.1). Lineage (GTDB taxonomy): Bacteria > Cyanobacteriota > Cyanobacteriia > Cyanobacteriales > Xenococcaceae > Stanieria. Next base: position 9,007 of record CAZLUP010000090.1, on the reverse strand, counting down.
CTGCTCAATTTATCCATCCTGACGGTTCCTATGGAGGAGAATATACTAGTCGCAATACCTATAATTTCTTTCCTCATGGTTTTGAATTGGTAGGAAAGTGGTTACCAGAAGCTTTAAATATAAATGATAGATTTCTACAAGGATTAGCTAATGGTTTAGCTCCTTGTTATGCAGATGATCATATTATTGGTCATCATACCTGGAATTATCTACTAGCCTGGCGAGACTTTATTGTTAATAGACCAAATTTAAAACCTCGTCCTCAAGGACGTTTTTGGTTACCAGAAGGAGGAATTTTAATTGATCGTCGTGAGGATACAGAATTATACTTAGCTTTAAATAAAGGAGGAGTATTTAAATTATTTCATAATGGAAAATTAATTGCTTCAGATACGCAATTTTCCTTACAAGTACAAGTAGGGAATCAAATTAAAAATGCCGTAGGTCATTTAGTTAGTAATTATCAAACAGTTGTAGAAGCAGACGAAATTGTAATTAAAGGTTCATTGGGTTGGGCAAAACAAAAACAAATGAATCCTCTAAATTTAATTATTTTAAGAATAGTGATGTTATCTTTTGGACGTTTCTTTCCTAATTTAATTCGTCAGATTTTACAGAAAATTTTGATAACAGGTAAACAAACTGCACCGTTTCGTTTTCAACGCCAATTGCAATGGAAAAATGGCTCTTGGCAAGTAAAAGATGAACTATTTGCTAATACTTGGGATCACCTTATTTCTGCTGGAATTAGTTGCGATCAAACTTCTATTTATGTAGTGATGAGTCGCACTTTTCAACTAGGACAATTGCAACCTTGGCTAGATTTAACTGAGCAAATTAAACAATTATCTCCTGGAGAAAGTTTTTTATTAAAACGTAATTTTGTATTATCTTAAGATTACTTAGTTAAAATTTCGTACTTATAAAAATTTATATGTTAAAACGGGTAGTGTTGTAATTACGGAAAGAAGTTATCAAAAATTATCTGCTATTTGTAGGACTTACCAATGTAATTTACCTCAAAGCTTTTTGGGTAAAAATACTAAAAGTTTGACTAAAATTATAACCTGATTTAAGCTAACCAACGTTCGTAGCTTGGTTCGGGTACAACTTTTACTTGATTAGGATCGTAATCAACATTAAACGTGATGATTATCACAAGATGTAACTTTTTAATTACTTTATACTTTAGTTATAGAAAACACAACAAAATTTAATAATCAATAATTATTTGTTTACGTTTTTTTAGCAAAGTTAATCTAAACACTGAGGATAAAATTATGAAAAAAATGTTTTACAGCTTAGTTACTTCTCTAGCTCTTTTAGGATTAAATATTTTACCTTCTCAAGCTTTAGAATCTAACTTAGACCAGGATTTGATAAATCAAGCTGAATCTAGTAAAAATCAAATTCAATTAGGGACTAATAGTAACTATCCGTATAGATATTGTTTCTGGATTGCAATGGGAATAAAAATTTGTTTTTAATCAAAGAAATTTTAAATTATCAATTAAGTAAATTAGAGTTAAATTAAGCTGTTATTATTCAATTTCTCAACAAAAGTACAATCATAGGTTAGCATAGTCTTCAGCAATAACACTGAGATGGTGCTAACTTTTTTTAATGTGGATAAAATTTTTTTAGCTTTAATTAGTTGTAGTTTTATTTATTACGTTTTATCGCTTCCTCTACAAGCGCAAATTCTTAGTGATGATACTCTAGATAGTCAAGTTGATTCTACACAAAGTCAACAAGTAATTATTACTGGAGGAAAGCAAGCAGGAACGAACTTATTTCATAGTTTTACTCAATTTTCAATTCCCACTAATTTTAGCGCTTATTTTAAGAATAACTTAGCCATCAAAAATATTTTTAGTCGTGTGACCGGAGGAATAGTTTCTAATCTTGATGGTGTAATTAAAGCTAATGGTACTGCTAGTTTATTCTTAATGAACCCAGCAGGAATTATTTTAGGGCCTAATGCACAATTAAATTTAGGTGGTTCTTTTATTGCTACTACAGCAGATGCAGTTTTTTTTACAGATGGCATTAAATTTTCGGCTACTTCTCAGCTAATTAAACCCTTATTAACAGTTAATCTTCCCATGGGTTTACAATTTGGCGACACATCAGGTGCGATTATTAGTCAAAGTTCTGATCTGAATCAATCGACTTATTTAAATGTTAATCCTGGTAATACTATAGCTTTATTAGGAGGTGACATTTTTTTAGAAAATACTTTAATTAATAATCCTCAAGGAAGAATAGAACTTGGTAGTGTAGCTAAAAACCAATTAGTAACAATTAAGCCTGGCATTCAGGGATGGATTATAGATTATAGCTTAGTACAAGAATTTGGACAAATAAAATTAACCAAACAAACTTTTATTCAATCTGCTAATGGTGGAGTAATTCAATTTCGAGGTAAAGGCATTTATTTAGATAATGCTGCGATATTTAATCTAACTACTAAGGAAATTAACGGTGGTAATACTAATTTAATTGCTACTAATATAGTTGAGTTATCTAATAGCTTTATTTCTACTTCTGTAGGAGAACAATTTGGCTTACAAATTCCTGGTAAGGGCGGAGATATTTTTATTAAAGCCAGTCAATTTCAATTAACTAATGGTTCTGGTGTTTCTGCGGAAACTCTTAGTTTAGGTGAGGGTGGAAATATCAACATTGAAGCAAAAAATTTAATTGAAATATCTGGTAAAAATGATTTTGTTACTTCTTTTATCTCAACTTCTACAGCAGAAACAGGAATGGGCGGAGAAATTACTCTTAATACAGCGAGGTTATTATTAAAAGACGGTGGACAAATCCAAGCAGCTAGTTTTGGTCAAGGACAAGCTGGAACTATTACTGTTAATGGCACAGAATCAATTAAAATATCTGGTACAGAAGTAAATAATCAAGGGAGATTATTTAGAAGTGGTTTTTTTGCTTCTGCCGGCTTGGAAAATGTAGCTTTTGAGTTACAACCTTTTGGTAAAAGTGGTAATTTAATTATTAATACTCCTGAGCTTAATATTGAAAAAGGAGGACAAATATCGGTTAGTAATTTTGGGCAAGAAAATGCAGGAAATATTAATATTAATGTTGATGATTTATCGCTAGCGACTCAAGGTAAAATTATTGCTAATAATGCTTCTGGAACTGGAGGCTTGATTGAGTTAAGAGCTAATAATATTATTTTGCAACCAGAAGGAAAAATTACTACTACTGCTGCTAGAAATGGTGATGGTGGCAATATTGAGATTACTTCCGATAATCTGGTTTTATTTCCGCAAACTCAAATTAATGCTAATGCTCAAGAAGGAAGTGGCGGTAATATTTTAATTAATACACATGGTTTATTCTTTAGTCCTACAAGTTTAATTACGGCAAGTTCAAATTTTGGTGCGGATGGAGTCATAGAGATAATCACTCCTGATGTCGATTCTGCGATTAACACCATTTCTAGTGAACAATCACCCCTGAAAGCGGAAGATTTAATTTATACTGGTTGTGGCTTGGGGGGGGATTTTGCTGAGGATCAGTTTCGTTACATTGGTCGAGGAGGATTACCACCAAATCCCATGGGAGTAACTGTAGTGGAAGATTCTTTAGCAGATCTTGGCAGTGAGGCATCGCCAAAAGCTGATCGCTTACAATCTTATCAACCATCAAAAATTGAGACAACGTCATCATTTCAACCGATTGTTGAAGCAAGTAATTGGATTGTTAATCAAAAAGGGAATGTTGAATTAATTCCTAGTGATAAGACATCTTTGCATTTATTATCAATCAGTTGTCAACTTAAATAGTAGTTGCTTTTTAATCCAGTTACCAATTGCTGTAGATGTTCGGTTTGATGTGTTGCCATTACCGAGAAGCGAAGACGACTGGTAGGAACGGTAGGAGGGCGAATAGCAGGTGCAAAGATACCAGCTTCAGTTAACTGTTGGGCTAATTTGAGAGCTTGTTCTGGAGTAGTTAAACCCAAACAAATAATAGGTGATGCTGAAGGTAATAAGTTGAATTGAGATAGCTGCTGTTGAAGATAATTGACATTACGCCATAATTGTTCTCGTCGAGAAGGTTCAGTTTGAATAATTGCGATCGCACTTAAGGCTGCTGCGGTATCTGCTGGTGATAAGGCGGTAGTATAAATCCAGCTAGGGGCGCGATTACGGAGAAAATCAATTAAAGTGGCACTACCTGCAACGTAACCGCCTAAGCTACCTAATGCTTTACTAAGAGTTCCGATTTGAATTAATTGTTTACCAGTACAATTGAAGTGTTCGACACAACCAGCCCCAGTTTTACCCATGACTCCAGTTGCGTGTGCTTCATCAATTAGTAACATACAATCAAATTGCTCTGCTAAAGAGATTAATTGCGGTAAGGGACACAAATCACCATCCATACTAAAAACACTGTCAGTAATAATGAGACAGCGACGGTATAGATTACGGTTTTGTTGAAGTTTTGAGGTTAAATCGGCAAGATCGCAGTGATTGTATTCAATCATTTTTGCACTACTTAATTTTGAGCCATTTTTTAAACTGGAATGGTTATATTTGTCTCCGAGAATTAAATCTTTTTGTCCGACTAAAGCGGTAATAGTACCTAAGTTTGCCAAATAACCCGAACTAAAAACTAAAGCAGATTCCGTTTGTTTCAAAGATGCGATCGCATTTTCTAATTGTTGATGTAATTCTCGATGTCCGCTGAGTAGGCGAGAACCTGTACTACCTGTACCATATTGTTGGGTAGCTTGAATGGCTGCTTGAATTAATCGCTCATCTCCTGCTAATCCTAAATAATCGTTACTGGCAAAATTAATTACTTTTTTTCCTTCTAACTCAACTATGGCATCAGGAAGACTATTGATAGTTTTAACGGCACGATACCAGTTGGCACGATGAATAGTTGCTAAAGATTTTTCTAACCAGTTATAGGGGTTGGAAGACATTGGGTGATAGATTTTTGGTGTGAGTAATTGGTTTTAATATTATCCACAGATAAACACTGATAAACACAGATAAGATTGACGATAGGCATCCGTCGTTTTACGGTGCTAGGAAATGCTTCTTTAGTAAATCTAATTTTTAATGAAATATGGCGATAGAAGTAGATTACCGTTTTCCACCTGGAATTGATGCTAACCGTCAAGCGAAAACTATTGCTGTCGGACAAACGGCGGGAACTTGGAATAATAATTTTGCTCATCGAGAAACTCAACTACAAAAACATCTTGGACAAGTAATTAAGGTTACTCAAGATGAGGCTGGTTATGGTATCGCTACCATTAGTTTTCCTGAAATAAACGTCGAAAATGACATCCCTAGCTTGTTAACCATGATTTTTGGCAAATATTCTTTAGCTGGTGCTGCCAAAATTGTCGATCTGAGACTGCCTGAAAGCTATGGCAGACTACCAAAATTAGGGATTAAAGGAATTAGAGCTAAATTAAGTGTAAGCGATCGCCCTTTAATTATGGCAATTTTTAAGCCTGCTTTGGGATTATCTGCTGAGGATCATGCAGAAATTTTAAAACAGGTAGCTTTTGCTGGTTTGGATATTATTAAGGATGACGAAATTTTAGGCGATTTACCAACTGCCCCTACTTTAGAAAGATTAACTGCTTGTCGTCGAGTTTTAACGGAAGTTCAAGAGAAGACAGGTAAAACTGTTTTGTATGCTGTCAATCTAACTGGAAGAGCGGATCAATTATTGCAAAAAGCTCGCTTATTAGTCCAATCGGGAGCAAATGCGCTTTTATTTAACGTTCTTACTTATGGTTTTTCTATTTTAGAAGCTCTAGCTGACGATCCTACTATTAATGTCCCGATTTTTGTTCATCCTGCTTTTGCTGGCGCACTTTGTGCGGGGACAGATACTGGTTTAAACTATTCTGTAGTTTTAGGAACTCTGATGGCACATAGTGGTGCTGATGCTGTTTTGTACCCCGCTCACTATGGTAGTTTACCTTTTGATCCTCAAGAAGAAAATAAAATCCGAGATATTTTGCGATCGCGTGGCTGTTTTCCCGTTCCCTCTGCTGGAATTCATCCTGGTGTCGTTCCCAAGGCATTAGCTGATTATGGTAATGATGTCATTCTCAATGCTGGTACGGGAATTATGGATCATCCCGATGGTGCAGCAGCAGGAGTTAAAGCTTTTTTTGAGGCGTTAGCTAGAGTCAAACATAACCAATTTTTTGAACTTGATAGTATCCCTTCAGGAGCATTATATCAAGCGATCGCGAAATGGGGAACGATTTGAAGGCAGTTAGCAATGACAAATGACTAATGACAAATGACAAATGACAAATGACAAATGACAATTAATTACTTAAAAATGCTGCTGGTTGAATTAGTAAAGACAATTCTTCTTTTTGTTGTTCTAAGGCTTGCAATTCTTCTAGACGAGGTAAGACTTGTGCTTCGACTTTTTCTTGTCCTGGTAATTGTTCGGCAAGTTGAGAAGTTTCGTATTCTATTTCCCAAATATTAATCAATTGAGAATAGCCATTAATTAAATTTTGACTGATATTTAATTGTTGTTCTAAAGCAGATATTCCTCGATGAATAGTGGTCAATCGATCGCGATATAAATTAGGATCTGTTTGATTCATTTTGGCTTGCAAAAGTTTAAACCGATTTAATAAATGTTCTTCAGCAATTTTATTTTGATTTAATTGTTTTAATCTAGCTGTTAAAGTTTTGAGTTTGGCTAAAATATTTTGTTCAGAAGTTAATCTAGCTATATTGTTAGCAGTTAGTTCCTGATATTTTCTGCGATATTTAATTGAACTATAAAAACCAGTAGTTATAGCTAAAGGAATAGTTCCTAACACAATAAAATGATCAGCAATAATAGGATAAAGCGAATCTATTAAAGCTAGAGTTGAGCCACCTAGGATGGTCAAAGAAGTAGTTGTTGTTCCTTGAATTAATTGCTGTCTGCGTGGAAAAAATAGTTGACAATCACAGTTCTGATTTAGATTTTTCAACCAAATCAAATCCAAGTTATTTTTCTTTTTTATTGTGTAGAGTAATAGCAATAAATCACCTTCAGTAGCAGTAAATTTTTCTGATAAATCAAAACTAGTAAATTGAACTTTTTTTTGAAGTTGAGATTTAAAATAGACCTTGAGTTTATATAATCTTTGTTGTTTAGTTTTATTAAAAAGTTTAGTTTGAGCAAGAGTAATTAATTCAGAACTACAAGCTTGAGCGATCGCGTAACTAACCGCATATTGATAATGACAACTGCGACAAATAACTATCACCCGATCTTCATTACAAATCAATGAATTAGGAAGATATAAAGGTTGACGACAAGCAGGGCATTTAATTTCTTCAGTCATATTTTTTGAGGCTAATTAGTTTAGTTTTTAATTGCTCAAAAACCAAGTTTTTATCAAAATGCGATCGCTATTAAGACTGAGCCGATCATTTTTTTTTCATTCCAGTAATATTTTAATTAGTTATTGTTGCTGATTGGCTAGACTAATTTTGATTTGACTAGATAAAATAGTTTTTTGTTATCAGGCTTGAAGAATAATTATCTTTTTCCTGTAACTGGTAAATTAACTCTAGCTAATTTTAGTAAAGCTCATCATCAAAATAAAGTTTCTTTCATCAATAGAGGAAATAAAATTGCCTAAAGTTCGCATTCGTCAACACGTCAATCCCCTTAGTCGCAAATTTCAACAACCAATTCAACTGCCAGACTGGAATAAAATTTATCGAAATTCTAATCTTCCTCTACATTTAGATATCGGTTGTGCTAGAGGAAAATTTTTGCTTCAAATGGCACAACTTCAACCAGAAAATAATTTTCTGGGGATTGAAATTCGTCAATCGTTAGTCAAGGATGCTAACCAAATCAAAGACAAATTAGGTTTAACTAATCTTCATTACCTGTTTGGAAATATTAATAGTTCTGCTTCGTTAATACTTAACTCTTTCCCAACTAATACTTTGAAATCTATTACTATTCAATTCCCCGATCCTTGGTTTAAGAAAAAACACAATAAACGTCGAGTTGTTCAACCAGAATTAGTAAAAATTTTAGTAGATTCATTAGTTGAGGATGGCATGATCTTTTTACAATCTGATATTGAAGAAGTTGCCTTAGAAATGCGGAATCGCTTTGATTCAAGTTCTGTTTTAGTTCAACAACATCAAACAACTTGGTTGGATTATAATCCTTTACCTGTACCAACGGAACGAGAATTATACGTGCTTGCAGATAATTTACCTGTATATCGTGTCTTGTATAAGAAATTAACCAATGTTACCCAAGCTTGAGTCAAATCGTTGGGTAGAGTCGAGGTAGACTATTATGTCTCGCCCCTCTCTTTTAAATCCGTACGTGCAGGATTTCCCCGCATACGGCTTCCGAAACTCTAGTCTTTCGACTTGCTCATGTGGAGATAGTCATGGCAGGATTCATGTATTGCAACAAGATTCTGCGTCCGATTGTTCTCATGATTTCCGTCTACATGATGCAGATGTACTCTCTCTTTGCTTGTAAGTTTTAACCCACAAGCTGCACATGAATGGTGTTGCCTTTTTAAGGCTTTTGAGGTTAATCCATCATATAGAACCCATTTGAGAGCTAATTGAGCGCAAGTCTTTTGAGTAAAAGTCTAATAAAACAAAGATTAATCTTAGCTGTAGCATGATTTAAAGTGCGCTCAAAATTCTTGACTAGACTCTTACATCTTTCCATCCAAGAATTTGACCTTTCTATGACCCACCGAGCTAAAAGGGGGACGAACCCTGATTTTCCCTCTGCTTTTTTCTGAGACTTCGATGGTTTGGGAGACAACTCAAACTTAATCTTGGTCATAATGGCTGGATAAATCTTTTTTAGCTCTTGAGTTAGATTTTCTGGATGGTATCCATTGTCCAGAAGAATTGTTATTTTGGGAATCTTAACTGGTTTAGATTTGAAATAATCTATGTTGTTTTTGAACATCTCTAACAATCCAGCATCGTCAGAT
>CAZLUP010000089.1:0-12153 GCA_964562685.1 uncultured bacterium | reverse complement strand
GTAATACCAGCACCACCAGAACCAGCGACAACATAACTTAAATGAATTTTTTCTGGTTGATCGAATTCTTCAACTCCTTGGCGTACCATACTATTAGAAATACCTGGAAAAATACCCGTATTTAAAATAGCAGTCACTCCTGCTGCTTTCGCTTCATCTTGATAAGAAATCACTTTTTCATAAAAAGAACGATGATCGCTAACATCAAGATAATTTATTCCTTTTTCTATGCAAGTTTTTAAAACTCTACCATCTCGATAATGAAAAGGTCCCGCACAATGAATTACTAAATCTACAGGATCAATTGCTTTTTTTAATTGTTCTAAATTATCCAGTTCTAATTGGAAAAATTTTAAAGGAGGTTGTAATATTTTTGGTTGACGAGAAGTAACAATTACTTCTGCATCAGTATAATTAAGAAGGTCTTGAGCAACGCTACTGCCAATTCTGCCACCACCAATTACTAAAACTTTTTTATTTGTCATTACTCTCAAAAAATCCTAAATTTTATATTTTAAATTTTTTCTTTTGCTTTAATACTAATTCTGCTAATTCTACAAAACCTTCACCTTCAGATTTACTAGTAATATAGGTGGGTTGCTCTTGAAGAACATCACAATAATCTAAAATATTTGCCACACCTACAGATAGAGGAAATAATTCTCGATTAAATAGAGATTCGTCATTAGGACTATCACCAACAGTTATAACTTGTTGATTAGTTATCTCAGGAAAATATTGTTTTAAAATCTGTTGTAAACCAAGAGATTTATCTTGTAGTAAAGGCTTAATATGACACTGGACATTACTATAAGTAAAACTCCAACCGTTTGCTTGACAAATAGTTGCCATCTCTTTTAATTCTACAAGAGTTAATTGGTTTAGATCAAAAGTCCAATCAGTTAAGCGAAAACAATTATCTGCTGATTCTTGAATGTGATTAAATTTATTTTGTAAAAATTGAAAGATTTCAGCTAACTTTTGACGGTGAGAGAGGGCGAGGTTTCCTCGCCATCTCTCATCACCGTGTTGACGATGTTGAGCAAGATTATTTAAATTAATTAGTAACTCACTGCGTAAAGTTTGGTTATCATAAAATAAGCCCCCATTTTCTGAGATCGCTCCTCGAATTGGTAAATAATGAGCAATTCCATTTACCCAACCTGCGGAACGTCCAGTTACAATTACTATATCAATCTGTGCCTCAGCTAATGCTTCTAAAGTGTGTAAAAAATTAGATGTAAATTTGCCTTGTGAAGTTAGAGTACCATCCATGTCGGTTGCTAACAAACGAACATCACACAGTTGATTGTTGTGAACTGCTTGAGAAATTGGTGACAAAGACATAAAAAAACTAATTAATTATTTTGACTTGAAAAACTTCAGCAAAAGTTTTGATTAGGTCTAGCTTAATTTGTTCTACAGTAAGATTAGGAATAAACTGAGTCAAACTGCCTACAGGTTTATTGTCAATTCCACAAGGAACAATATTGTGGAAACCAGTCAAATCTGGACAAACATTAAGGGAGAAACCATGCATGGTAATCCAACGACGGACTTTAATACCGATAGCTGCAACTTTTGCTCCTTCCAACCAAACTCCAGTTAATCCAGGAACACGGTATCCTTCTAGTTGATGTTGATTTAAGACCCGAATCACTACTTCTTCTAATTGTCGAAGATACCAATGCAAATCTGGTTGATAAAAGCGCAAATTTAAAATTGGATAAGCTACTAATTGACCAGGACAATGATAAGTTACTTCTCCACCTCTTTCAATTCTATATAATTCCCAATTAGTTTGTTTTGGGTCAAAATTTAAAAACTTTAGACTCGCTCCTTTGCCTAAAGTATAGACAGGTGGATGCTCTAGTAAAATCAACACATCTGACAAATTAGGATTATTAATCCTAGCTTCAACTAAAGAATGTTGATACTCCCAAGCGACAGTGTAGGGAACTAAATCTTGATTATCAAGTAAACAAGTTCTGGTGTGTTGAGTTTTATCTAAATTCAGTTGCTGTGTCAATTTAAAAAATATAAAAATATGTAAAGGAAATTTAAAAGAATTAAAAAAATCGATGTTTGGGAAAATACAAAGTGCTAATCTATGGATATAAGATATCAGAAATAAAGGTGTTACTCAACATAGTTTCCAGAGGAGTAAGAAGCTATTAACCACTTGAATTTTATTGCCAATAAAGTGGATAAAATTAAGAAAATCCAAAAATTATCAAGGCTAATTAAGTTACAGGATCTATTTTTTTCAGATTTCTTCCTTAGTCCAAAAGTCACGATTTTCGAGGAAAAAATTAATAGTTTTTTGCTTAAGCGACTAAGTAAAAAAAATTATGCTTAAGGGGGATTTTGATCTTCTTAAAATTCTAAATCGAGCTAAACAAAATTTTTGGAAGCAGACATCATCATAAAAAACTGCTTACTAGCTTAACCATTTTAATTCAAAACTGTAGCATGGAGTGTCGAGTATGAAGCTTTTGATCCAAGGCAACAACATTACGGTTACCGATGCAATTAATGACTATGTTCAAAACAAATTAGAAAAAGCGGTTAAACATTATCAAAACATCACTACCAAAGTCGACGTACATCTTTCAGTCGCTAAAAACGCTCGTGTTAATAATAAACACAAAGCAGAAGTAACTGTATATGCTAATGGAACAGTAATTCGCGCTCAAGAAGGAAGTGAAAATCTGTATGCCAGCATCGATATGGTATCCGATAAAATCGCCCGTCAATTACGTAAATACAAAGAAAAATTACTCGATCAAAAAACCCAGACTGCTACTAAAACTAGTGAGTTAGTGACAGAAGGAACTGTTGCCAACGATTTATTTAGCGCTCGCTCTCCTGAACTACCAAATGAAGTAGTCAGGATGAAATACTTCGCTATGCCACCAATGACTATTGAAGAAGCTTTACAACAACTGCAATTAGTCGATCACGATTTCTATATGTTTCTCAACAAAGACACTAACGAAATCAATGTAATCTATATGCGTAATCATGGTGGTTATGGTGTAATTCAACCTCGTTATAACAACCACGAACAAAACGGTAATAATCATCACTAAATCTTCAGGATCAGGGAGCGGGAATTTTTCTCATCCTTGATCCTTTTTTCTATTTTTTTAAATTGTGAAAGAAGCTTGAATTACTAGATCGTTAAAATCTAAATCTCCCCCATCAGGCAAATCTTCAAAACCCCAAGTGTTATCGCTCAACAACCTGACATGATCTACTTTGTCCCAGTTAGCTTCTAAATAAGCAAAATAGACAGATATCTCATTGTCTGTATTTAGTTCACTTGAATCAAAAGAAGCTAAAGTTTCTGCCAAATTATGATCGGCAATCAAAAAAGGTGCGTATAAATGTCCTCCTGGTAAAACACCCTTGATATTTTGATCTTCATCAGTAAAACTTATACCTAGTTGCTGACTATTACGTAAAGCAGCTTGAGTGTAACCAACTTCACCAGGATTAAATGCTAGTCCGGTGACTGGGTCAATTACTCTACCTTTTTCATTTTCCACCTGATAGAAGCCTACCGTATTGTTGTAGCCTGCTTCACTCTCAATTACGGGAATATCTATCTGTACTTGTTGTCCGACAAAATCACGCAAATCGGCTAATTCGCTTTCTTGCTGTCCTTGAAGTTGACTCCCAATGGGTAGATCTTCCTTAGTTAAACCCAAAGTTAGCACGAAATCGTTATTACTACCTCCCAAGTCATCTTCAAATGCAATCTGAAATTGATCGTTTTCAAGATTAGTAATTGAAAATGTATTTAAACGAACTTTACTTTGAGCATTAGGGTTAGCTAACACTTCATCAGTAGTTCCGTTTTGGATTAAATAGAAGCTTAAAAATTGACCTTGAAGATTCTCAAGAATACGGTTGGGATTGGAAATAAAATTATCAGGAAGGACGGAAAAAATAGTCTTACCTCGACTTAAAGCAGCTTCTAAGTAACCATTTTGACCAGGTAAAAGACCATCAATACGACCTTCTGAGTCATCAACAACAAAAACACCAAGCGCATCAATACTTGTTTTTTTAACATCTTTGCTGCTGAGATGAAATTGTAAGTTAGCTCGATTAATATCGCCACCTAGTTCAAGTACATGAGAATTTTCCTCACTGAGACTTAACGTTGGAGTATACTTATACGCCATTACTTTACTTTGACTAAGACTCGGAACTAAAACTAAATCTTGCTCAGGAATTAAACCAATATCGGCAGTTCCTTCCAAACCAGAAATCAAACTATAAGATGTTTTATCGGTAGGATTAACAACAAATAATTCACCGAGAATGTAATCTGAAACAATAAAATTTCCATCTAAATCTTGCTCAAGTCCATCTAAATTACCTAGCGGGGACTGGGTTATTAGTTGTTTTTCTCCAGAAGCTAAATCAAGCTTGAAGATATTTCCTGGGATATCAGTAGCAAAAGTTGCACTATCTGTAATATTGCCCCATCCCGTTACAAAAAGATGATTTTCCTTAATAAAAAGACCGTTGGGTGATTCTAATTGAGTTCCTTCGGCAAAAATGCTTACCTGACCGTCTTTAACTTGATAAATTCGATTAGTAAGGGTATCGGAAACAAAAACTCTACCATCCTCGGCAATAGCTACGTCATTAAGAAAAACCGAATCAGGAATGGAAATTTTTTCGATGATTTGAGCAGATTGAAGATCGATTACCACTAATTCATCAATATCTGCTACCCAAAGCTTGCCTTGAAAAGCACGCATACCGTGGGGAGCATTTAAGCCTTCAACCCATTTAGCTTCTAGGATTTGACCTTCGGGAGAGATTTTACTGAGCCAACCTTGACCATCTTTAGTTAATTCATCACCGACTACATTGGCAACAAAAATTTCCTTAGTGTCTGGACTATGATAAATGCTTTCTGGATTAATAATTGATTCGTTGGCAATTTCCCAGAAGTTACTACTAATCATTACTGGTGCTGGTTAATGTTCACTCAAACTTAGGTTTCCCAATTAACCAGCACTTTTAACTTTTATGTAATTAAAGTTTTAATAAGTTAGGTTGATAAGTTTGAATTGCTTTCATGTACTGTACTCTTTCAAAAGTACTTGGTTCAGGACAATTGCTTTGACTCATTACACCTTGTAGTTGCTGTAGAGATTCGTATTCGTGTTCTTCTAACCACTGATGTAATCCTTGCTCGATAGTTTGAAGATAATCGATGCCATGACGAAGTAAAACACTAACCAGCATACTAACGTTAGCTCCTACCGCAATCATTTTGAGAACATCGGTTGCCGTTTGAATGCCACTAGTTGCAGCAAAATCAACGGGAATTGCTCCATACAAAATGGCAATCCAACGTAAAGGTAAACGCATGGCTTGAGGAGTAGAAAGCAGTACTTTTGTTTTGATTTCTAAATTATCTAAATCGAGGTCTGGTTGGTAGAAACGATTGAATAAAACTAGTCCATCGGCTCCAGCATCAGCTAGTCTTTTTGCCAGATTCGCTATATTACTGAAGTAAGGACTAAGTTTAATTGCTACAGGAAGATTTACTTCGGATGTAACTGCGCTGACTATATCTAAATAAATATTTTCTACTGCTGTCCCAGTCATTTCAATATCAGTGGGAATGGAGTAGATATTTAATTCTAAAGCATCTGCCCCTGCCTGTTCGATTTGGCGAGCATATTTAGTCCAACCACCCACAGTAGAACCATTCAAACTAGCAATGATGGGTATATTAACCATCTCTTTGGCTCTGCGAATATGATTGAGATATTCTTCGGAACCGATATGAAAGATAGCTGGTTCGGGAAAATAAGTTAATGCTTCGGCAAAGCTTTCATTGTAAACAGTAGTATCGTGATGGATCCCGTAAATTTCTTGGGTTAATTGTTCTTCAAAGAGAGAATGTAAGACTACGGCTGCTGCACCAGCATCTTCCATGCGTTTCAGGTTATCGAGGTCTTCTGTCAAAGGAGCAGCTGCACCGACTACTAAAGGCGATCGCAATGTTAAACCTAGATAAGTTGTAGTTAAATCCATGCTGCAACCTCTTACTTATTATTTTCAATCATTTTGAAATTAAAACAATCTTTTGAGGAAGTTGTGAAGAAAAATTTAGTCTAGATATTTTGACCGAAACAGTCAGAATTGTGTTATTTGGTAAAGGAGCATATTAGAAGATAATTGTACAGATTGAGAACCCTCCGATCCTTCAGATCACTAAGATAATTGATAATGGACTTATTGCGATCGCTACCCATTGGTTTATATCTCGAACAACCTGTAACTTGGCTGCACCGACTCGATCCGCGAGTTAAATTAGCTTGGTTGATGACATTTTTAGCTGCACCGTTACTAGCTAATCCCTATTGGCGGTTGGCTTTATCGGGTTTACTCGTCTTAGTAACTTTAACTGCTGCCATTCCCCTCAGAGTCTGGCGACAACAGATGGGTTGGTTACTAACTTTATGTATCTTAGTCTTTATTATTACTGCGATCGCGCCTGATGGTTTAGCAGTCAATTATCAACCTAGATTACCTGAGAGTGGGTTAGAACTTCCTCAACCAGGTTCTTATCAATACGTAATTTTTGAACAGGGTAGATTTACTATTACTCGTCGTTCTTTGGATGTGGCGGTTAGAATTAGTACTTTAATCTTTACCCTAATTTATAGTACCAATCTCTACTTACTGACTACCGCTCCTGAAGAAATAACCGCAGGAATCGAAGAATTAATGGAGCCTTTGCGACGTTTTAAACTACCAATCACCGAAATTGCTCTAACTCTGACTCTTTCTTTACGTTTTATTCCCTTAGTTTTAGAAGAAGTTCAAAATTTGGTTCGTTCCGTACGGACTAGAGCCATTAATTGGAATAAATTAGGTTTACGACGTAGTCTCAAAGTTTGGTTGATGGTAGTCGAAAAGTTACTCGAAAACCTTTTGCTCAGAGCAGAACAAATTGCTACAGCAATGGATGTCAGGGGTTTTACCAGTCCCGATCAACATCGGGTGCAATGGCATCAATTACGCTTGCGGTGGCGAGATTGGTTAGCTTTAGGTACTTTAATTCCTTTTTGGTTAGCTCGTTTCTTAATTGGGGGAGCAGCTTAGGGAAAATGAAACAATTATCTCCTTGGTATTGGCGATCGCTACCTTTAAATTATCGCACTGGTTCACAAGTTTTTGCTCAATTATTTCTTCAATCAAACACAATCGCTACTCTGTTAGAAAGTCCTTTCCCAACACCGACAGATCAACCCCAACTATCTCGTTATTCAATCTGTGCGGGTTCTCCTCGGGTAGTTAATGGCAAAGCTCAAGTTTGGACTCCAGCAGTAGGCAATATTTTACCTTTTTTGCGTTCCTTACTAGAACAACCAGTAACCGATAGTTCAGAAGTTCAACATTTACCCTTTACAGGAGGTTGGTTGGGTTGGTTGGGTTATGATTTGGCTTGGGAAATTGAAAAGTTACCTAATTTGAATCAAGATCCTTTACCTTTTCCCGTTGCTTATTGGTACGAACCAGATTGTCTTGCCGTCTTAGATCATCAGGAACAACTTCTCTGGTTAGCAGCAACTCAACCCCAACAATTGGATAGCTTACAACAGCAATTAGAAACTTCTTCTTGTACAGACGAACACCAGTTCGCCCCTACATCTGTTAATATTTCCTACCTAACCAATCAATTTGACTATGAAGATTCCGTCAGACAGGCAAAAAAATATATTCAAGCAGGAGACATATTTCAAACCAATCTCTCTCTACGCTTTCAAACTGAAACTACCAAAGATAGTTGGTCGATTTATCGCACCCTACAAACAATCAATCCTTCTCCCTTTGCTAGTTACTGGCGATCGCTTTGGGGTACAATTATTAGTTGTTCACCAGAAAGACTAATTCAATTACAAGGAGATCTTGCCCAAACTCGACCAATTGCAGGAACAAGAGCGCGTGGTACGACTCCCCAACAAGACCAAAAATTAGCTCAGGAATTACTTGCTAACGTCAAAGAAAGAGCCGAACATATCATGTTAGTTGACTTAGAACGTAACGACTTGGGCAAAGTCTGTCAATGGGGTTCAGTTGAAGTAGATGAATTATTGGTAATCGAACGTTATAGTCACGTTATGCACCTGGTTAGTAATGTCCGAGGTAAACTAAAACCAGATTGCCATCCTGTAGATCTGATCAAAGGAATGTTTCCTGGAGGAACGATTACAGGATGTCCGAAAGTTCGTTGTATGGAAATTATCGAAGAATTAGAACCAGTGCGTCGTAATTTATTTTATGGTTCTTGTGGTTATCTAGATCGCAGAGGCAATTTAGATTTAAATATTTTAATTCGTACCTTATTGTATCAACCCCTCAATCCTAATCAAGCTTTAGTTTATGGACAAGTAGGAGCAGGAATTGTAGCCGACAGCGATCCTGAAAAAGAATGGTACGAGTCTTTAAATAAGGCAGAAGCTCAATTAGCAGCGTTAAAAATAACCTAGTAAAAAACATAGTAGGGGCAATTCATGAATTGCCCCTACTATAAACTATTTAAAGTTAAATGCAATTTATTCAACAACAATCTTGCCAACCATACCTGCACCACGATGAGGTTCGCAGTAGTAAGAATATTCACCTGGTTGATCGAAAGTGGTTGTAAAAGATTCGCCAGGAGAAAAGGCAAGACTTTTATGAGATGCTTTAGCAGCGATATCATCAGATACTTTACTGCTATCAAAGACTACATTATGAGGAGCCATTTTGTTGTTAACCCACTTAACAGTGTCCCCTGACTTAATAGTTAAAGAACTGGGAACAAACTGTAACATACCATTATCTGAACCCATTTTGACTTCATAGGTTTCAGCAGCAGCAGGATTTGCAGTTAAGAAAAAGCTAGTAACCACTAGCAAAACTGTCGAAAGTAATAAACCTAGCTTCTTGGTCATTTTTAACACTCAAATATAATTTTTTTCCCTAGATCAATCTAGTATTTTTAGGAGCGAATAGAAACAAACTGACCAGTTTTGAGTGATTGAACAGTTTTTTGCCTATTTATCCCCCTCAAATCATACTACTACAGAAGTTTGACAATTTGTAAAACTTTGACAGCTTGTCTTTTGACTAAAGTGCTGTAATCGCTCAGTATGTATATTCGATTAAATTGACTATTTGAGGGGAGAAATCATGTTTAAGAAATTACTGTCAATAAGCATCAGCTTGTTGATAACTTGGTTTGCTCTAGCTAATCCTGCTTTAGCTGGAGATGCCGGCAACGGTGCCAAAATTTTTAATGCCAACTGCGCTGCTTGTCATTCGGGAGGCAACAACCTAGTTAACGCTACAAAAACTTTAAAGAAAGACGCTTTAGAAAAATATGGGATGTATTCTGCTGAAGCAGTTATTTCTCAAGTAACTAATGGAAAAGGTGCCATGCCATCTTTTAAAGGACGTTTAAACGACCAACAAATTGAAGATGTTGCTGCTTATGTAATTTCTCAAGCAGACAGTGGTTGGTAAGAGATTTATTTTAGTAGGGATAATTACATGAATTATCCCTACCTAAATTACCCGTTGTTGCAGATTAAGCTAGCATTTCAACTGGTACACGTTTCAAGCTTAAACGCTCATCTTCGACATCCACAAAGATAGTATCTCCGCCTTTAAATTCACCTCGTAAAATCGATTTAGCGATCGCAGTTTCTAAATATCTTTGAATTGCCCGTTTTAATGGTCTAGCACCATACACTGGATCGTAACCGAGTTCGGCTAAGAAGTCTAAGGCTACTTCGGACATCTTGAGGGATAGTTTTTGTTCGTCTAAACGATCTTCGAGACGTTTGATTTGAATCTTGACGATGTTGCGTAGTTGAGCTTTTTGTAAGCCGTGGAAGATAATAATCTCGTCGATACGGTTAAGGAATTCGGGACGGAAGTTATTCCGCATGGCATCCATTACGCGCGATCGCATTTCTTCATAACGGTTATCATCGCCAGCTACATCGAGGATGTATTGAGAACCGATATTACTGGTCATGATAATAATAGTATTTTTGAAGTCTACCGTGCGACCTTGAGAATCAGTTAATCTGCCATCATCGAGTATTTGTAGCATGATGTTGAAGACATCGTTATGTGCCTTTTCAATCTCATCAAAGAGAATGACAGAGTAGGGACGACGGCGAATTGCTTCGGTTAATTGTCCGCCTTCTTCATAACCGACATATCCAGGAGGTGCGCCGATGAGACGGGAAACGGTGTGTTTCTCCATATATTCAGACATATCGATCCGCACCAAAGCTTCTTCGCTATCAAAGAGAGTAACAGCTAAAGCTTTAGCTAGTTCTGTTTTACCTACCCCAGTGGGACCAAGGAAAATAAAGCTAGCAGTAGGACGTTCAGGATCTGCCAAACCAGCGCGAGAACGTTGAATCGCGTCTGCTACCGCAATGACAGCTTCATCCTGTCCGATGACTCGTTGGTGTAATTCGTCTTCGAGATGAAGAAGTTTTTCTTTTTCAGATTCGACTAACTTACTAATCGGGATACCAGTCCATTTAGAAATGATTTCAGCAATATCCGCTTCAGTTACTTCTTCTCTGAGCATATTATGCCCAGTAGTTTGTCTTTCTTCCAGCTTACTTTCGATTTCTCTAATTTGTCGTTGTAAGTCAGTGAGTTTGCCATAGCGCAATTCCGCAGCGCGGTTGAGGTCGTAATCCCGTTCCGCTTGTTGAATTTCGAGGTTAACCTTGTCAATTTCTTCCTTAAGCGTGCGAATTTGGTCGATAACTTCTTTTTCCGACTGCCATTGCGCGTTTAATTCCGATTGCTCCTCTTTAAGATTGGCTAATTCTTTTTCCAGTTTTTCCAATCTTTCTCTAGAAAGTACGTCATCTTCTTTTTGTAAAGACAACCGTTCCATTTCTAATTGAAGGATTTTACGGTCGATTTCGTCTAATTCCTCTGGTTTAGAAGTTATTTCCATCTTTAACTTAGCAGCAGCCTCGTCTACTAAGTCAATCGCCTTATCAGGTAAAAAGCGATCGCTGATGTAACGATTAGAAAGAGTCGCAGCAGCAACTAAGGAAGTATCGGAAATTTTAACCCCGTGATGAACTTCATAGCGTTCTTTCAATCCTCTTAAGATCGAAATAGTATCGATCACATTGGGTTCATCTACCAGTACAGATTGAAAACGTCTTTCTAAAGCAGCATCCTTTTCAATATACTTACGATACTCATCCAAAGTAGTCGCACCAATACAGCGCAATTCACCTCTAGCTAACATTGGTTTGAGTAAATTACCTGCATCCATCGCCCCTTGAGTCGCACCCGCGCCTACTACCGTATGGATTTCATCGATAAACATGATGATATTACCTTCTGACTCGGTAACTTCCTTAAGCACAGCTTTGAGTCTTTCTTCAAACTCACCGCGATATTTCGCCCCCGCAATTAATGCACCCATATCCAAAGCAACTAATTTGCGATCGCGTAATGATTCAGGTACATCACGATTGACAATTCGCTGTGCCAATCCCTCGACAATAGCAGTTTTACCTACCCCTGGTTCACCAATTAACACGGGATTGTTTTTGGTACGACGGGAAAGGATTTGAATGGTACGACGAATTTCTTCATCCCTACCAATAACAGGATCGAGTTTACCTTCTCTCGCCAGTTGGGTTAACTCTCTACCATACTTTTCTAAAGATTGATACTTACCTTCAGGATTTTGATCGGTAACTTTTTGACTACCTCTTACCTCTTGAATAATCTCTCGAAGTTTATTTTCTGTAAGTCCAAACTCTTGAAATAACTTTCTTCCAAAGCGATCGTCCTTGGCATAAGCTAAGAGTAAATGTTCGATAGAAATATATTCATCACCGAATTCTTTACGATGATTTTCCGCTCGATCTAAAAGTGTATCTAAACTACGTCCCAAATAAACAGACTCTCCTAGATTAGATACCTTCGGTTGACGATTGATAAACTCATCGGTTTTATCCCGCACTCGTTGGACACTAATATTAGCCTTGTTGAAGATACTATTGGCTAATCCTTCTTCTTCAATCAGTGCTTTGAGTAAATGTTCGCTTTCAATTTGTTGATGTTTATTTT
>CAZLUP010000088.1:0-12202 GCA_964562685.1 uncultured bacterium | reverse complement strand
AACAGGGAAATTATACTGTTGAACGTTTGATGTTTAATTAAGTGGAGCTACTTATGAAATCGGATTTTAAAACTTGTAGTCTATTTTACAAAAAAAGTAATAAAAATTAATACTGTTGAGTTACAAACTATTTAATTAAGAGAGTTATCAAGTGTCACCAAATATTTTTTAAATATTAAAAGATAAAAATTGAAATGGCACGATCGCATATTTGATAAATTGACTTAACAAAAGAAACCTAACCACTTCATTTTTTATAAATTGAATAGACAAAGAAAACCCGAAAACTTCATTAGTTTGATTAACTCTATAATTTCAGTTTTTTTTCTGTGTGGATAATATTAGCAACTTTGCCGTTCGACTCTGCTAGATTGCGATCATAGGTAATAGTAACCGAACTATTATTTTGATTGATGCGTATATTTTTAATGATAGGATTTTGTTTTAATAACTGGTTTAATGCTTGAGCATAGTTAGAATCTTTACCAATTTTGTCAATACGCAAGCGAACTCTGCCTGGAATTTGATGGACAATCTGGTAGTCAGTTTCTATGGCTGCTAATAAAGTAGAAATATCTTCTCTTGGCATAGTAATCAGATGATTTTGTGAGTCTGAAGCTGATTTTTCCTTTTCTGGGGTTAGTTGTTCAATAACTTGACGAATAATGCCTGTAGTCAGAATATAAGTAGCGATAGATTTCCAACCTGTGACTCCTAACCTTCTCGTCAAGATTAGTCCTGAAATCGGAGGCAAGAGAGATAAGAATTGATTAATGTTGACAGTATTATTTTGAGAACCTTCGGTTACGCTTTCCTTTAGCTCTTCACTTTGAGATAAACCGAAGGGTTGTAATAAATCGATTAGTTTTTCCTGAGTAAGAATTTCGGAGTTAAAGTTAATTACTAAATTACCTGTCTTTTCTTTAATTTGGACACAAGAAACTCCTGGCTGTTGACGGAGATGATGAGCTACCCTGAATAAAATTTCATAGTCATCTCGCTCGACAAGCTGACATCGCATCCGTCCTTTAACTAGATGAACTACTTTGAGTCGATTTGGTGGCGGAGACTCTGTATTATTTCCCATCGTTTTTAGTCGATCATTGAATCCTGATGGAATTTAGCTGTAAATTACTCGGTCGTTGCTTCAACTTCTGGAGTTTTCGCTTCTGCTAGTTCGGCTTTAGCTTCTGCAACCATGTCTTCAAAGGTTTCTCCTACTTCTGCAATTATACCCTTGCCTTTTTTGTAAAGAACAATTCCACCTTTGATAGTTGCTTTGGCTATGGGTTTACCCACTCCAGCAGCTACAGGGATTAACACTGGTAGTAGAACAATTGCTGCAATTCCAGAAACACCAAGATCTTCTACTACATCTTCAAGGTTAGGCATAAAATGTTTGAGTGCCATTTTTCCAACCCCTTTAACTTTGCGGTTAATTTTTTATCTTTTATCCATCTTTAATTTATCTTTTTTTAGGATTAGTTTTGAAAAAAAATCAGAAAAAGTATTTAAGAAATAATCTTTTGTATCAAAAGTTAATTTATACAAATGAAGATTCAATATTAATTAAGCTCCAAGTTTTTCTTGAATAAAAAAAAATTAAAATCAAGTTAAATTATATTTAAGAAAAAGTTAAGAGGATTTTTGGAAAATGCTTTGTGGATTATTTGAGATTAAAGAGTAAGCCTTAATTATCAATGTTTCTGGCTGATTTTAACTGATAATTAGCAACAATTATCAATTTTTTTTGTTATCTTTGAGGTGATCAATTGTAGAATGAAGGTGAAAAACTGCTATAGTAATTACACTTAATTTGTGAAGAAAATGTGTTTGAGCTAGTAGATAAAATTTATAAATTTTATCTATCTAAAGCAGAGCTATTATTGAGGATTACTATATTATTTGGGTTAAAGATTATGAACAATATATCTGACTCAAGAAACCAAAAGAAAGTCATTGCTGCTCCTCCTCCGACTAATTCAGAAATTATTCCTTCAATTTATAGTATTAAAATTAATCTTGATGAGGAGGTAGAGTGGCAGTGGTTGGAGTTACCTGATGGCAACCGAGTTGTGATTGATTACAAAATTATTCGTAAACAGGAATCAAAATTTCAAAACTAACTGAGCTACATAGAGATAAATCAACACACCAAAAACATCGGCTATAGTCGTAATAAAAGGGGTAGACATCAAAGCAGGATCTAAACCCATAACAGAAAACAAAAAAGGTAACATAGCACCCGTTGTACTAGATAGTACAGAAATCAATAACATACTAATTCCTACTACCATTGCAATGAGAAGATTTCCTTGGAGTAAATAAGCCCAAACAATTGTACCTAAGCCTAAAGCTACTCCTAATAAAACTCCAACCAAAGCTTCTCGTTTAACAATCCTCCAGAAATTGCGAGAATTAAGGTCTTGTACATTTAAGCCTCTAATGACAACCGTAGAAGATTGGCTTCCTACGTCACCGCCTGTATCGATTAGTAAAGGAATAAAGGCGATTAAGACAATAGCTTGCTTGAGAAGTTGTTCCTGTGCTTGAATAATTACACTTGCCAAGGTAGTAATGATAAAAACTACTGTTAACCAAAGAGCGCGACGACGAACAATATTGTAGAGTTTGGTTTGAAAATAATTATTTTCTCCTGATTGAATACCAATAATAGTGTGAATATCTTTAGTAGTTTCTGCTTCCAGGATATCGATCGCATCATCAACAGTTACAATTCCGACGAGGCGATTTTCGCCATCAACTACAGGTAAGGCTATAAAGTCATAGCGTTGGATTAAATCTGCTACTTTTTTTTGGTGGGTGTTAGTATGCACTGAGATAATATGAGGATTCATAATTTCCCCAATGGTTTGTTCCTCGTTGGCAGCTACCAAACTTCTTAAAGAAAGATGTCCAGTTAGATGATGAACCTGATCGGTAACGTAGAGTGAATAGATAGTTTCCTTATCGGGTGCAACGCGACGAATCAATTCAAAAGTTGCAGCTACTGTCCAGTCTTGTTTGAGAGAAATATATTCAGGAGTCATGATCCTACCTGCCGTATCGGGTTGATAACCCAACAACATGGCAGTTGCTTCCCTTTGTTGGTGACTGAGATGTATTAGGAGGTTGCGGACAACTTTGGCTGGTAACTCATCAAACAATTTAGCGCGATCATCTGGTGACATTTTGTCGATAATTTCCAGAACATCCTCGCGGGTGAAGTCTTCGAGTAAAACTTGTTGTACCGATACATCTAAATATTCATAGACAGTGATAGCTTCATCTTTGGCAAGTAATCGAAAAGCGATCGCTTGCATTGGTTCTGGTAATTCTTCAATCGCTTCGGCAATGTCTACAGGTTGAACAGGAACTAGAATAGCTTTAGCTCCTTCCCAGTTTTTTTGTTCGAGTAAGAGCTTTAGCTGGGAGCAAACTAGCTGTCTTAACTCTTGATGGGGGTTTAACTGATTGGTAGTAAAGTCAGAATGAGCTTCAGTCAAGTCTATAGAAAGTATTGAGCGTCAATTAAGCAGTTCTTGTTTAGATTCTTTTAACTGATGCCAAAGATTTTTAATTTCTTCATAGGCATCTTCTGTGCTAATTTTACCGTTGGTTTGTAATCCACAAATATAGACAACTTTTTGAGCAAATTCTTGGAGATTGGCATCAAAAACTAAATTTTGAGGAGTAAATTCACCATAGTATTTGCTGCGAGGATATAAAAAATCTTCTTTATTACTATCCATAGTTTTATTATTATGTTTTATCTGTTTGTTGAGGTTAATTTAATTAAAAATTAAAATTGTCGTTAGAGTCGATCTGATCTAAATACTATCAACAATCGCATCAATTTAAATTAGTTTTTACTAAATAATAATTAACAATCTTAGCTCCTGGTTTTCAGTACTTCAATATTAAGAATAGGTTATTAAATGATTAAGTTTCGGGAATAATAAAAATTGCAAAGTAAAGGTATCAAGATGATGTCGACTGACTCTAGAATACTAATAGTGCTGAGTTGTCATCCCCAATGATTTAGCAGCATTCAAATCGGGGGAAAGAATGACCAAAACTAAGATTATCTCCTCAAACAAAAAAACTACTTTAGTAAAACTGCTTCATCATACGGTCAGAGGAAGAGGTCGATATAAAGTTCAGGGACTTTTGCGATCGCGCTTGCTGCAAAATTATTTAGAATTTCGACTAAAGAGCGAACTTGCGATTGAAAGTGTTCGAGCTAATTGTTGGACGGGTAATATTTTAGTAATATTCAACCACAAGTCTAGTCACCAGGAAATTGCTGTTTTAATTGAAGCTATAGTTTTAGACTATCAATATCAGCCTCAATTAGCAGAGACACAAATAAGTATGGTTAAGACGAGGGACATAAATATTCCTCAAACCACTTGGCATCTTCAAGAAGCAGAAGTAATTGCCACT
Source organism: uncultured bacterium (assembly GCA_964562685.1). Taxonomy (GTDB): domain Bacteria; phylum Cyanobacteriota; class Cyanobacteriia; order Cyanobacteriales; family Xenococcaceae; genus Stanieria. The sequence continues at coordinate 7,756 of CAZLUP010000088.1, read as the reverse complement.
CAACTCAACAGTTCAATTTCATCTGGATTATCAACCACAGCACTAGAAAAAAACCTTCAAAAATATGGGGTGAATGTTTTAGCCCAAACTAAACCAAGATCGGGACTAAGTATCTTTATTGATTATTTTAAATCTGTTCCCGTCGCTTTACTAACTTTGGCAGCAGGATTATCGTTAGTCACGGGGGGGATAATTGATGCAGTTGTGATTATGGGAGTAGTAACGATTAATGCAATTCTCGGCTACACGACAGAAATTCAATCGGAACGGATCATTCATTCGCTTCAAGGTTTAGTCAATCCTTCGGCTTGGGTAATTCGTGAGCGCAAATTAATCGAAATCAATTCCCAAGATATTGTCATGGGAGATTTAGTCGTTCTTAAACCTGGTAGTTATATTCCAGCCGATGCCCGTTTAATTGAAGCAGAAAACCTCAGCGTGGATGAATCTGCCTTAACAGGGGAAAGTCTGCCTGTCTTAAAAACGGCTCAAACTCTCACGGGTAAAGAGATTCCCTTAGCAGAAAGAGTCAATATGGTTTATCGGGGAACATTTGTCACGGGAGGACAGGGATTAGGAATTATCGTTGCCATCGGACAAGCAACGGAAATGGGACGCATTCAAACCCTGGTTGGTGAAACCACTGTACCCCAAACCCCGATGGAACGCCAACTAGACCGAGTGGGAGGACAATTAGTTTTCTTATCTAGTGCTGTTTGTGGATTAGTCTTTGCGATCGGTTTGATTCGGGGTTACGGTGTGTTAGAGATGTTAAAAACATCAGTTTCTCTAGCTGTTGCTGCTGTACCAGAAGGCTTACCCACCGTTGCTACTACTACCTTAGCTTTGGGAATTGCTAAGATGAGGCAGCACAAAGTTTTGGTTCGTCGCCTCGAAGCAGTCGAAGCGTTGGGTTCGGTACAAACAATTTGTTTAGATAAAACAGGAACGCTGACAGCTAATCAAATGTCAGTAGTTGAACTCTATGTTGAAGACAAAAATATTACTGTTCATCAGGGAGAATTGTTCTTTGCAGGTGAACCATTTAACCCCTATCGCTACGAGCAGGTATTACAGTTAATCCAAGTAGCTGTTCTTTGTAATGAAAGTAAAGTAAGTCAAGATTCTCAAGGTAAGTATATTGTTAATGGTTCTGCCACCGAAAACTCCTTAATCGAAATGGCGATCGCGACAGGAATTGATGTGCGATCGCTCTTAAAGCAATATCCTCGCCTTGAGATCAATCACCGTTCGGAACGCAAAAATTTCATGACCACGATTCATCGAGGGCAGAAGACGGAGCAGTTAGTAGCAGTTAAAGGTAATCCGAGCGAAGTTTTAGAATTATGCCAGTGGAAGCTAGAAAATGGTCATAAACAACCCCTTACAGAAATAGACCGCCAGAAAATCGACGCAGAAAACGAACGCATGGCGAGTGATGCCCTCAGAGTTTTAGGAACAGCCTATGCTTGGGTTGAGAATAATAATGGCAATGGAGTAAAAGATTTAATTTGGCTAGGATTAATTGGCATGAAAGATCCGATTCGCCAAGGAGTTAAGCAATTAATCGGTTCTTTCCATCAAGCAGGAATTGAGACGGTCATGATTACAGGCGATCAAAGTTCAACTGCCTATGCCATTGGGAAAGAATTAAATCTTTCTTCAACAGGAGAATTAGAAATTCTTGATTCTACCGATTTAGCCGATCTCGATCCTGATGTGATGAAAACACTTTGTCAAAGAGTTCATGTCTTTGCCAGGATTAGTCCTGCTCACAAATTAGAAATCGTTCAAGCCTTACAGCGAGCAGGTAAAATCGTGGCGATGACTGGGGATGGCATCAACGATGCCCCTGCCTTAAAAGCTGCGGAAGTAGGAATTGCGATGGGACATGGAGGCACAGATGCAGCCAGGGAAGTCGCTGACGTGGTTTTAGAAGACGATAACTTGGAAACCATGATTATTGCCGTCAGTCAGGGACGGACGATCTATCACAACATCAGAAAATCAGTTCACTTTCTTCTCTCTACCAATCTCAGCGAGATTATCGTAGTTTTCTTAGCAAATGTAGGGGGAATTGGTCAACCCCTCAACGCCATGCAATTATTGTGGCTCAATTTAGTAACTGATATTTTCCCAGGATTGGCATTAGCTTTAGAAGCACCCGAACCAGACGTTCTTCAAGTTCCACCCCGTTCCCCTGATGAAGCGATTATTCGTCCCCAAGATTTTCAACGGATTGCCGTCGAATCGAGTGTTCTTTCCCTCAGTACGATGGGAGCTTATGGCTACAGTCTTGCCCGTTATGGTGTTGGTCCTCATGCCAGTACTATTGCTTTTATGAGTTTGGTGACAGGACAATTATTACATTCCTTAAGTTGTCGTTCCCATCGACCTTTCCGTATTTTTAAGTCTCCTACCAATCATTACCTAACCGTTGCTTTAGGAGGCTCGTTAACCCTACAATTCCTCTGCCTGGCTATTCCTGGTTTGGGTAATCTCTTGAAAGTTACCCCCGTTAATCTCCTCGATAGTGCCGTAATTGCCGGTAGTGCGATCGCTCCTCTACTGATTAATGAAAGTACTAAAACTATTAAAGGAGGAACAGAGTAATGAAACAAGAATTTATGTTTACCTCCGAATCTGTTACTGAAGGGCATCCAGACAAACTCTGCGATCAAATTAGTGATGCGATCGTCGATCGCTTTCTCAGTCGCGACCCCTATGCTAGAGTAATCACTGAATGTGCCGTTGCTACTGCGATCGTTTTTATTGCAGCCAGATTTGAAGCCGATACCTTAGTCGACTTTACCAAAATTGCCCGACAAGTTATTAAACAGGTGGGTTACGAACAATCGTCTTTTAGTGCTAAAACTTGCAGTATCGTTACCAGCCTCAAAGAATTACCTGCCAATGGCGATCGCTATATTGATGAAAAAAATCTCTCCGATGCAGAAATCGAAGCAATTGCCGTAAAAAATCAAGCCACTGTTTTTGGTTTTGCTTGCAATCAAACTCCTGTCTTTTTGCCCTTGCCAATTTGGTTGGCGCACCAATTAGCCAAAAGACTAACTCAAGTTCGAGTCGAAAATATCCTGCCCTACCTCACTCCCGACGGTAAAACCCAAGTCGGAGTCGAATATCGCGATCGCCAACCAGCCCGTATCCACAGTATTACAATTATTGCTAGTCAGTATCCCCGTTCTAATGCCCATAGTCCCGATTTGAAGCAATTACAACAAGATTTGCGCGAGACAGTAATTAATCCCGTTTTTGCTAACGAAAAAATTAAACCAGACAAGGATACTCGCATCTTTATTAACCCTGATGGATTATTAATTATCGGTGGTCCTGCTGCCCATTCTGGTTTGACTGGCAGAAAAAATGCGATCGATACTTACGGCGAATATTCCCGTCATGGTGGTGCGGCTTTAAGTGGTAAAGATCCCACTAGAATAGATCGAGTCGGTGCTTATGCAGCCCGTTATGCAGCCAAAAATGTTGTTGCTGCGGGTTTAGCTGATGAATGCGAAGTTCAACTAAGTTATTCTATTGGACTTGCTCGCCCAGTTAGTATTCAAGTAGAAACCTTTGGTACGGGTAAAGTACCCGATGAAAAAATTTGCTCTCTGTTAGAGCAACATTTTGACTTTCGGTTAGCAGGAATTATCAAGCAATTCAATCTCAGATTTTTACCAGCCCTATTTAAAGGAGGATTTTATCGCAAACTGGCAGCTTACGGTCATGTCGGTAGAATGGATTTGGGTTTAGTCCCTTGGGAAGAAACTGATAAGGTTGGAATTCTTTGCCTCTAAACTTGAAGTTCAGAAAAGTTAAATTGTTTATTTTTCTAAGCAACAATCTCCGAACTTTAATGATCAACCGATAATAGAAATAGATCGTCTTGTACCACATCATCGCAACAAGGAGAAATCAAGATGGCATTAAAATTAGAAGATTTGTTTGAAGATTTAGGAGTTCCTGGAATAGCTGCAATTGCTCTTGCCCCTCTACTAATTCCTGCTGTCGCCAAAGCTGGTAAACCTCTAGCTAAAGCTGTGATTAAAGGGGGAATTGTTGCTTACGAAAAAAGTAGGGGTGTAATTGCTGAAACAGGAGAAGTCTTAGAAGACTTAGTAGCAGAAGTTAAAGCTGAATTAGCTGAAGATAAAGAGAATTTAGCCTTAAATTCAGTTGAAGATTCATCTCAATAAAATTTTATTTCTACAGCTTTGGGTCAAAATGGGGAAAAAAAAACATCATCAAAACAAAACTGAAGAACGTCATAACTTAGCTCCGATTAATGCCCAGATTGTCAGCCAAACTCCTGGAAGGGTTCGTTTTCGCCTTGACCATTCTCATCGTCATCAAAAGGTTATTGAGCCAATTACCGAGGCACTCCGAAGCAGGTTAGAAATTTATCGGGTTAGAAGTAATGTGGCTAGTGGCAGTATTACTGTATTTCACGGACGTGAACTACTTGATTTCAAAGATTTATGGAAAATATTAAGCGATTTAGGCATAATTCTCTCAGAAACAATCGAAAAACCTTTTTCGTTAAATAGCAACCATTCTGAAGTCTCTGTTGCCATTAATCAAGCAGCTTTAGATTTAAATCGTAGAGTTAAACAAGCTACTCAAGGTTCAATTGATTTGCGTTTTCTCCTTCCTTTTTTCTTAGGAATTTTAGCTCTACGACAGTTAAAAGTAAGAGGATTACAATTAGAATTTATTCCTTGGTATGTTTTAGCCTGGTACGCCTTTGATAGTTTTATTAAACTAAATCAAACTTCAGGTCAGAGCATTGATTCTAAGGTGTAAAGAAAAGTTTGTCAATAATAAGCGATCGCGTTAAATTATACTGTTTCTCATACATTATAAAGATAAAGATCGATCTTGATATTATTTTAGATTACTGCATCTGCCAGAATTTAATAGTTTGATCGGCACTACTGCTAACTAGTAATTTTCCATTAGGACTAAGAGCAAGGTTATTAACAGCTTGTTCATGACCAAATAGAGTTTGTTTGATTTGTCCCGTTTCAAGCTGCCAAATTTTAATAGTTTGATCCTGACTTCCACTAAATAAATATTTACTATCAGGACTAATAACTAGAGTACAAATTTCTGCTGAATGTTCTGTTAAATTATGTAAGATTTTTCCTGTTTTTAAATCCCAAACTTTAATAGTGCGATCGCTACTACCACTAACAACAGTATTACCATCAGGTGTAATAGCGACAACTTTTACTACTCCTTGATGTCCTGTTAAGGTTTTTAATAAATTCCCATTCTTTAAATTCCAAATTCGTAAAGTGCAGTCTTTACTACCACTAATTAAAGTTTGACCATCTGGACTAATTGCTAAACAATAAACTCCTTGTTTATGTCCAAATAAAGTTAAAAATGATTCTCCTGTTTTTAAATCCCATAGTTTAATTTTATGGCTACCACTTGCCAACCAATTACCGCGATCGCTGAAATGAATTACTAAAGAATGAATAATTTGTTTATGACCGAATAGAGTTTGTTCTAAGTTACCTGTTTCTAAATTCCAAATTTTAATATAGCTTCTGTTATTAGTGTTATTAGTACTAGCTAATATTTTGCCATTCTGACTAAGAGCAATAGCAATAATTTTGCTAGAATTTATTTTTAAACTTAAGCTTGGAGATAAGGAAACTTGACGAGGTTTAAGCTGCCATACATCAAGATTATTATTATTGCTTTTGCTAATTAATTGATAGCTATTCTGTTTAATAAATACAGAAAAAACTTGACCAGAAATTTCGGTCAAGCTGTGGTCTAAAGCAAAATAAGTTTCTCGGTTATTATTTGAAGAAATCGGATTAGATATTTTTTCAGTTAAATCAATTACAATTTGTTGTAGGCTTGTCTTAATTAAGTTTTTTTCTAAAATTGAACAACAAACTTTTAAACTAATTAAATAATCCCAATCTTTAGCAGTAAAATTTGCACAAATATTTTCTAAATCTTTAATTGCCAACAATTGATGTTGTCGAAGCCAAAGCTGAAAGGAATATTCTAGTTGTTCTTGAGCTAGAGAAAAATGAGATAATTTGATTAAACTTTCGGCTAATTGAAGGGTAAGTTTAGGCAAAGAAAAATGTCTTGGTTCGTCTAGAGATAAAATTACTAATTGATAGAGAGAAATAGTTGTTCTAATTAAAGATTCTGTTAATTCAGAATGAGGAAGATTGTCAGTCAATGAATTTAACCAGTCTGATAAACTAGGAGCAAGATTTTTATAAATAAGATAGTGAATATCTGTAATCCAACCTGCTATAATACAGTGGCAAATACCCAAAAATCGACAAAGATAATCTAAGTCTGATTGCTCAATTTGATAATAAAAATTTAATTGTTTAGTGTCAATTCCCGCAGTTTGTAATTTTTCTATTTCTTCTAGTAAATTAAAATGTTTTTCATTGCTGCCACCTAAATATTGAATTTCTTCAATAGTTTTTCCTAACTGAAGCAATTTTTTCCTAGTTTCTCGCCACTTTAAAGCACGTGTTTTAATTGAGGCTTGGATAATTTCTTGATAAGGCAATTTAAAAATTGTGCCATAAAAATATTGTTTTTGTAATGCTCCCCAGTAAGCCAAACGAAAAACTAGATCTTGTCCTTCTAACTCCGTTTCTAAAATTAAAATAGGTTCGCTTTTGAGAACATCAAATATACTTTTAATGCTAGCTTCACTTTTATAATGTTTATTTTGCCAAGCTTCTCCTAAAAATTCCGTAGGTTTTACTTGGTGATATAGAGAATAATTTTGATTAAGAAACTCACGGAGATATTGAGAAATAATTTGCTCAATTTCTTGATTATCAATAGTTATAGATGAAAATTTTTGTTTTAGTCTTTGCGGAGGTGCAATCAAAATCTTTAAAGGAATTAAACTATTCCGATCTTTAGTTGTTATTAATTGACTAGGAAGTAATTTTAGGGGCCATTGTTCGAGAATTTTATCTAGTTCTGGTCTTTTAATTTGATTTTCTTGAATTTGCTGATTTAATTGTAAAATTAATTCAGCTTGCGATAAATTACAACTATAGTTTGGCGCAATTTGTTGGTTATCTGTGTCGGTAGCTTGATGATTATCTAGATTAAAAATAAAATCATTTTCGTTAAGATAATTTTGAATACGATCAATATGTTTTTCTTGAATACCAAAAGATTTTAAAGCTAGTTTTTTTTGTTCTATCTGTTGGGCTTGAATTTCTGTTTGAAGAGTATTTAAAAAGATATTGGCACCAGAATAAGCTAAATTAGTCAAAATTGGTTTAGCAATTTGAATTAATAAATTAAACCATGATTCCATAACTTTATTAATTGAAATACTTTGTTAATGGTTGATTAAATTTTAATTTAAATTATGCTCCTGATAAATTTTTTGTTTAGATAACAACAAAATTTACTTTAACTTTTTTATATAGCTATTCTAAGTTAAATAAAATACATAGTTTATAATCAAAACTCCAACTTGCGATCGCTATGGTTATCAATGGAATTTAGAAGCAATAGTCAATTTAGGAGATACTTTAGTTTGCTTAGAAATAGTCGCACAAGATTTATTCCAGCTTGATGCTAATGCAAATGTATCTTGGCAGAAACAAAGACTATTCAAAGGATTCAATTTAAAGCGATCGCTCAAATCTAGTTTCAAACTGCTGGTTCGATAAGTAGCTCCACCTAAAAAAACGTAAAATAAAAACGGAAGAAATCTAGCTTG
>CAZLUP010000087.1:0-12314 GCA_964562685.1 uncultured bacterium | reverse complement strand
CAGGGAAATTATACTGTTGAACGTTTGATGTTTAATTAAGTGGAGCTACTTAATACTGAAATTATTCTTGAAAAGTCAATACTTAAACAGTAAATTTACATAAACGACATTGCTTATCACTTAATGAATTTACAAGTGTAATTAATTAATCTTGAAATGGTAAATTACTCATGTTCAAATTTTATTTTTTACGCAAAATATAATTTTTTCTTTATAAAAATTTACAATATTTGAGTGTTTTTACTAAATCAGCTCTGTCAAGAAGCGATCGCTCTACTTTTAATTTTTCCTTAGAGACAAAAATAAATCCGTCTGAAATTCAAGTTGATTCCACTGAGAGCAGATTATCTTAAAGAAGAGATACTTTGTTGAGAAAGATCTTTGAATCACTATGAATAAATCACCTTTGGACTATACTTCAATTAAATCTCTTCCTGAAATTTGGGCGATCGCAGCAATCAAGTTTGGTAATACGATTGCTTTAGACGATCCTCATGCCAAACCTGAAGTAAAAATAACCTATCGAGAGTTATCGGGAAAAATTAATCAATTTGCTGCTGGTTTACAAGCATTAGGAGTTCAACCTGCTGCGAAAGTTGCTCTGTTTGCTGATAATAGTCCTCGTTGGTTGATTGCCGATCAAGGAATTATGATGGCAGGGGCTGCCAATGTAGTACGTTCTGCGAATGCGGAGCAACAAGAATTACTTTATATTCTTGAACATAGTGATAGTAGCGCTTTAGTTGTAGAAAATCTTAAAACTTTACATAAATTAGGTTCTCGTGTTGCAGATTTACCGATTGAATTAATTGTGTTGCTGAGTGATGAAACTCCCGAAAGCGATTTAGCAATTAAGATAGTTAATTTTCAGCAATTAATAGAAACGGGTTCAAATAAAACCCTTCAAGCAGTACCACAACAGAAAGAAAATTTAGCTACTCTAATATATACTTCTGGAACAACGGGCAAACCCAAAGGTGCAATGCTTACCCACGGTAATTTATTACATCAGGTAAATAATCTCACGTCAATTATTAAAGCTGAGGTAGGCGATCGCGTTTTAAGTATTCTGCCTAGTTGGCACGCTTATGAACGTAGTGCAGAATATTTTCTGTTTGCTCAAGGCTGTACTTTGTATTATACCAACTTGCGATCGCTCAAGACTGATCTGCAAAAATATCAACCTCATTACATGGTTGCCGTTCCCCGTTTATGGGAATCAATTTATGAAGGAGTTCAAAAACAATTCCGAGAACAATCACCTAATAAACAAAAACTAATCAACTTTTTCTTTAAAATCTCACAAGAATATATTGAAGCACGACGAATTGCTCAGGGAATGAGTTTAGAACATCTTAATCCTTCTACTGGCGAAAAATTACTAGCTCAAACTAAAGCCAGCTTATTATCTCCTCTCTACAATTTAGCCGATAAAATAGTTTTCAAAAAAGTTCGGCAAGCAGTAGGCAGTAACGTCAAAACCTTAGTTAATGGTGGTGGTTCTTTAGCTAAACATTTAGATGACTTTTATGAAATAGTTAAAATACCCCTTCTGGTTGGTTATGGACTGACAGAAACTTCTCCTGTGACTAACGCCCGTACTTTGAAACATAATTTTCGAGGCACAGCAGGAAAACCCATTCCTCAAACAGAAATTAAAATAGTCGATCCCCAAACCCGTCAAACTCTTCCTCAAGGGCAACAAGGATTAGTTCTAATTCGGGGACCTCAAGTAATGCAAGGATACTATAAAAATCCTGAAGCAACAGCAAAAGCGATCGATCCTGAAGGTTGGTTTGACAGTGGCGATCTCGGTTGGGTAACCCCAGATAACGATCTAATTTTAACAGGAAGGGCAAAAGATACAATTGTCTTAAGTAATGGGGAAAATATTGAACCACAACCGATTGAAGATGCTTGTGTTCGTAGTCCTTATATCGATCAAATCATGCTAGTTGGACAGGATCAGCGTGCTTTAGGGGCTTTAATTGTTCCTAATTTAGATGCACTAGAAAAATGGGCAACTAATCAACAATTAAATCTTAATCTACCTAGTCCTAATGCTTCTTTAGAAGAAATTAACCAAAGTGACTTATATAGCAAACCCGTTCAAAACTTATTTCGCCAAGAATTAACTGCTCAAGTGCAAAATCGACCCGGTTATCGTGCCGATGACCGAATAGGAACTTTTAAGTTAATTTTAGAGCCTTTTTCTCAAGAAAACGGAATGATGACCCAGACTCTTAAAATCAAACGTCCTGTAGTGCAACAACGTTATCAACAACTTATAGATAGTATGTTTGCAGATAAATAAAAATCAGCAAATTAAAAAATTGAGGTTATAACGTATAAGGTATTGAGGAGTAAAAATTATGGATTATGTAAGCTCTAGTTTAATGCTCAAAAGACCTGTGACGGTCAAAGCTATTGTCACTACCCGTTGGAAAGAAGAAGTACAAGCACAACTGCAAGGTCAAATTCAACAGCTTGACGAACAGATGCAGCAATTGGAAATGCAAGGACAAAGAACCATTGAAGAAATTCAGAAAAAAGGTGCTAAGAACCCTCAAGTAAGCAAACAAGTTGAAAATATTCAGTCTCAAGTTAACCAGAAAAAAAGTGAGTTGCTCAACAAAAAAAATCAATTGCTACAGCAACTACAACAAGTACAGTTACTAGAATTAGACCAAGAAGTAGTTCAAGCGCAGATGGAAAGTTTCTTTAGAATTGAAAAAGGAGACAATCTTGTTAAGAAACTTAATGTTGAAGTAGTGTTAAGAGATGGCGTGGTTGAAGAAATTCGCGGAGAACTATAGACTGCTGAAATAAACACATTTAAAGAGAAGGAATAACATTGCCTTCTTTTTTTATGTTTGTTGTTTGCCCTAAACTGTAATCTAAAAAAAGTAAGTAAGATGCAACAACTACCGTGACCAATCATCGCCATACTCGCGTTATCTGTTTGGGAGAAATCTTGTTTGATTGTCTAGCTGACCAAATTGGACTTTCTTTTCCAGAAGTTACTTCTTGGACAGCCTATCCTGGAGGCGCACCTGCCAATGTCGCTTGTGCTTTAGTTAAATTAGGTATTCCTGCTGCTTTTATTGGTTGTGTGGGGAAAGACCAAGCAGGAGAAGAATTAATCCAACTTTTAGATTCAGTAGGGGTAAATAGAACGGGCGTACAACGTCATGAAACCGAGCCGACTAGACAAGTTTATGTATTACGTTCCTCTACAGGAGATCGTCAATTTGCTGGATTTGGAGACAATCCCGTGGACGGTTTTGCTGATGCTTATCTTCAAGCTGCCGAATTACCTAGAGAACTGTTTGTTGAAGCAGAATATTTAGTAATCGGAACTCTAGAGTTGGCTTATCCTGAAACTAGAGCAGCGGTTTTCCGTGCTTTAGAATTAGCTGATGAGCATTATCTTAAAATAGTTTTAGATGTTAATTGGCGACCAATGTTTTGGCAAGATGAACAAGAAGCTTTACCTTTGATTCAACAGCTTTGGCAATACGTTGATTTTGTCAAATTGGCAGAAGAAGAAGCTCAGTGGTTGTTTAATACAACCGATGCAGCAGCGATCGCACATAAACTAAATTCGGTAGAAGGAGTGTTGGTGAGTGGAGGCGATGCCCAAGTGAGTTATTGCCTAAGTGATAATGCAGGTAAAGTGACTCCTTTTGCGGTTGAGGTTCAAGATACAACTGGAGCGGGGGATGCTTTTCTGGCTGGATTTATTTATAAGTTGTGTCAATATCAACTTAGTAGTCTGAGTGAGCCTGATGTTGCCCGCGAAATTGTTGCTTATGCTTGTGCGGTTGGCGGTTTAACTACCACTAAACCAGGTGCGATCGCTGCTCAACCCACAGCTATGGAAGTAGAAGCTTTTCTTCAGAAACAACAAAATTCTTTATAGTTGATGAAAACAGAAAGAGAGTCGACGACTTGCCGTGTTTCGTCTCGACTCTCCAACTGGTTCGCTCCTCACACGCTTGCTATACTAAATAAGCTTGGTCTATTTGTCAACCAAATTAAAGTTTTTTTTGTGTAAAGTTTTTTTGCCTTAAGTTAAAGATTAATTAAGCTGATTTATTGTTAATTTGCTCAATGCCAAGACTAGAGTTTGAACTACTTTCATGCGACTCGCTATAGTTCACTCAAGGGTATCGCTCCTAATTGTTGTATTAATAAGGCTAAAAAATATTGTCCCAATGCGATTAATCCCAATCTTGCTTGGGCTAGTTGGGGGCTAATTTCCCCAAAAATACGGCAATTAGCTTCAAAATCGATTATTGCTTGACTTAAATTTTCTGCTAATTTTAAACCGTTAAAAGATTCAGCACTAGCAAAAACATCAACCAGGTTAACTAGTTCAATCAGCAAAGTGCGATCGCTTTGATGGTTAAGTAAAAAATTTCCTTGACTGTTTAACCAGGAAAAACAACGGGAATCGCTCACATTCCAACTGTCAACAGAAAAATTAGGAGATTTTAGTTTAATCAGACTTTCTCTTTCTCCAAGACGTAATAAAGAACAACAACGCGCATGAACGTATTGCAAAGAAAACAAACTATTATGATTAAATAAAGGGTTATTTTCACCAAGTCGAAGCAGATTCCGCCCTGGCAGGGTAGAGTAACTTCGACAGATTGTGGCTGTTGTCTCTAGAAATGCAATCAGTCGATCTAACCAAATTATCAAACCCGATTCTTTCAAAGAGAAATCAATCCAACCTGAAGTTATTAGTTCAAGCTCAAACTCCAGACTGCTTTCTTGAGAAGAATTTTGAATACTCGTAAAAATTTGCATTAGCTCTCTTGCCAACTCGAGAGGTGACAATTGCCACTGACTAGCTAGAGGAAAACAAATGGCACAACGATACTTAATATTGTTTGATTTAGTTTTTTGGGATCGAGATAAAATAATTTTTTCTGGAATTAAGGTAACTAAAGATTGTGATAGAACATAACCATTATGTTGTTGTTGGTATGACTGAATCGCATACCAAAGCTGCTGTTGCAGAAAATTTTTTATAGCAATGGAATCAAACTCGAGATGTAGTTTAAAAAACTTATCGAAAAAGGTATTTCTTGATACATTGTTATCCATGTAGAATCAAATATGCATCGATATAATCAAATTGCCTCCTCACTATGCACTTCTCCGACAATTCCGCAGAGGCATCACGCCCATTTTTAACTTGGCAGAGGATCATCGATTGGGGTCATACCCATTACCGCGATCGCATTTTTAGAAAAGATGAACGTGTTCCGGCACGTCCTGGATTACTATATCTAGTAAACAAGGGTGCTATTCGTCTAGTAGGTGCTGCCCAAAGTAGCATAGTTCACTTTGATGAAGGCGAATCCTCCGAACCTCCATCTGATTTACCAGAAGAGGCTTTTTTAGGATTTGTTGATGCCGGTCAACCTTTTGAAATTGTGGCACAATCCCCTTTTAATCTCCAAGCTTATGCTCACGTAGACCGAACTGAAGTAGTTTGGATGTACTGGCATGACTTAGATAATTGGCCTCATTTTCGTAAAGAGGTTTATGAATCATTTCGTTATCAGCATCAACGTAAATTATTGTGGCTCAGTGCTTTAGGGCAAAGACGAACCATCGAACGACTGATGAATTTTCTGACTTTATTGATAGAAGAATATGGAGAACCTTGTGACAATGGCTATTGTCTACCTTATCTTTTGACTCATGCTCAAATTGGTAGTGCGATCGGTTCAACTAGAGTAACTGTGACCCGTTTAATGGGAAAACTGCGTCGCCAAGGTTTGATTTCAATTCAAGAGGATAACCTGATTTGTATGCCTCATTGGGAAACAGCCAAAAATTACAAAGAAAAGTAGAATTTTGCCCCATCATTGGGACTTGCTTGCGCCCAAACTTTACCCCCGTGACGATAAATTATCCGTCCCACAGTAGCTAAACCAATACCTGTACCTGGAAATTGGGTTTCTGAATGAAGTCTTTGAAAAGGAATAAACAGCTTATCAACTAGATGAGATTCAAAACCAGCCCCGTTATCTTGGATACAGTAGGCGAAATTACCGTCATTTTGAGGAATAGCTTTAAACTCAATTTTGGCTTTAGCTTGATGAGTAGTATATTTCCAGGCATTATCTAACAGGTTATTCAAGACAATTCGTAATAATCGGGGGTCACCTTTTACTACTAAATTTGGTTCAATGATCGCTTCCAACTGACGATGAGATTGACGGGCTTTTAATTCTGCAATAATTTCTGTCGCGATCGCACTAAGATCTACAGTGACACAATGCATTTGAAAACGTGTAACACGAGACAATTGTAATAGAGCTTCAATCAATTCCCCCATTCTTTGACTATTGGCTCTAATTCGTTGCAAATAATGTTTACCTTGATCGTCTAGTTGTTCTTGATAACGTTCCCACATTACTTGACTAAAACCACTAATAGCTCTTAAAGGTGCTTGTAAGTCGTGAGAGACAGAGTAAGAAAAAGATTCTAATTCTCGGTTAGCAGCTTCGAGTTGAATAGTACGTTCTGATAAAGCTTGTTTGACAGCAATTAAATCGGGTAAGTCGCAAGCAAGATAGAGAATGGCATAGATTTCTCTTGTTGGTTTAGTTAAAGGTATTTTATAAGTATCAAATTGATAGAATTCTTCACATAAAATTCTACTTTCTAGTCGATGGATAATTTTCCCTGTGCGAAAAACTTGCTCGCTTTCTTGAAGAAATTGTTCTCGATATTCTGAGGTAAAACACTCTTCAATCTTTTTCCCTAGCAATTGTTCAGGAGAATCAAAACCAAGACTGCGAGCAAAAATTTGATTGCAATAAGATATCCTTAAATTCTCCCGTTTCATCACTAGCAGATAATGAGGTAAAGCATTAAAAATAGTTTCTAATTCATCGAGAGATTGAACTAAATCCTGTTCACGATAGCGGTCTAATTGTTGGATTTGGGTTTCACTTTGTTTGGCTTTAGTAATATCAATTACTACACCAATCATTGCCACTACTCGATTAGCTAGATCTTTTACAGGTTTGGCAACAGTTTTTACCCAACGAATCTTGTGTTTGTGATCCACTACTCGATATTCTATTTCTAAATCCCGTTGAGCCTTGACTGCTTTAATCGCAGCTAAATCAATTGATTGTCTTTCTTCATGATGAATAGTTTGCAAAAAACTAGCATAACTGCCATCAAAATTATGCTCAGATAAAGACAAAATAGTTAAGGCGCGCGAGTCTAGTTTGACTAAGTTAGTTTGAAGATTCCAATGCCAAATTCCGCTTTGACTAGCTCCTAAAACCAATTCTAATTGTCTATTTGTTTCAACCAGTTCGGTTTCGGTAACGATTAAATTAGTAATATCTTTTGCCATCGAAATCATTAACTCAGTTCCATCATTAAGTTGTGCTACAGGAGCAGAAAATAGATCCCAAAAGCGTTTCTCTCCGTGGCGAGTAGTTACCGTAACTTCACTACGAGTCGTAACAGTGGTTTCTTCGAATTCAGGATTCAGTTCGATTTTGTCGGGTAAATTGAGTAAAGAATTAACTACCCGTTGAAAAGTAGTTTCATGATCGAGGTTGGAATTTAGCGATCGCACTATCTCTTGATGTTTGAGATTGGCTCTTCTAATCCATTCGGTAAGAGTAGGAATTTCTTCTAATCCATAGCCTGTGGTTTCTTGCCAACTTTTGTTAATATGCAAAACTTTGCCATCAGAATGATAAATCATCATCGGAAACGGTGCATTAGTAAAGCAGAGACGAAATCTTTCTTGGCAAAGATTGGTCTGAGTAGGTGATTCTTTAAGAAAATGAGAATTAAGCTGATTTGGTTCTAAAATATTGGCAGAAAAAGCCTGGTTAGGCTGAAAATATTCTGCTAGTTCGATCTCTTCTAATAATAAAGGAGCTAAATGTAATTGGGCGCGTCGATCCGTCTCGTAGGAAATTTGGGGATAGGATTCTACCCACTGATGAATGAACTTAATGTAACTAAGTAACGTAATTAGATAATTATACATTCCCAAGCCTAAAAATTGACGCACTGTTTGAAGACAAGTTTTTGCTTGAGATGATTGGACAAAAAGTAAGACGGCACAACGCAACAAGCTGTTTTCTATTTCAGAGTTGGTTTGCCAAGTGCAATGCTCATTAGCTGGTTGAATTAAATGTTCAAAATCTTCGGTTAAGTCAGCTTCACTTTCAGGCAGAGGATCACGATTGAGTGCTAAGATTTCTTCGGCACTCATGCCCAGACAACGTAAGCTACAACTATGGCAAATGACAAAATAAGGAACAGAACTTTAATTTGACTATTTGTGGGCATAATTTCAGGTTAATTCCTAAAAATAAAAAAATAGAGTAAGCATCATCAATTGAAGTTATCCTTACTACATTAAGGAAAACTTAAAGATAATCTCAGTGAGCAAAAATTTAGGTTTTGTTTAACAATAGACCTGTCTGGAAATTAATTTGAAACTATTACGACAGTCTCTTAAACATCAATTATCGAACAAGTTGAATAGTTAGATTCATTTCCTAAGATTTAATTTACTAAAACCGCTCATTTTACCTGGATTCAATAAGCCACAAGGGTCTATTTTTTGCTTAAATTCTACTTTATGGCGATCAATAGTTTTATTCCCTCCCTCTTCAATTGTGTAAACATGAGGATTGGCAATAAAAGCACCGTTAGCTTCGTGATAGTCAATGATTTCGTTGAGTCTGGTTGCTGTGGTATAACGAACTAATTGCAAACCTGCGGGAACAGCTTTACCACCAGCCTTAAAAAACTCTAGATGAATTGTCACTTCATCACCAAAATGTTGATACATTTGTTCAACTCGCTCTAGAGTGAAATAAAAAGTTTGTAGATAAGTCAAATTAGGGTCAACACTGCGAGCATGAAGTGTAGTATGATTCCAAGCAAATTCTAATAAACTTGTACCTGAAATTTCCTTTGTCTTTTTACAATAGGTGATTTCTCCTTGAAATTCTGCCACTAAAGCTTCAAAAGCTACCAAATCATATTCCGAGATCATTAGTAAGGCACAATGTTTTCCTGAAGGTAAATAATTTTGCAAAGCTGTAAAGTAGGAAGGAATCGGTGCAGCATGAATACTAACTAATTTTTTGACAATTCCATCACTATCACTCAAAGCCTGTCCAAATCTAGCTGCACTCATGAATTCATCAAAAATCACAATAACTTCTGTCCAAGGATAGGCAGGTGCAAGGGGAATTTCTAATTGAGTAATAATGCCTGTAGTGCCATAACCGTGAATGACTTGTTGAACCTCATCTCCTGATAACTCAATTATTTCTGGTGTTTCAGTCATGGTTACCAACCGCACGCGCTGCAAATTGCCTCTTTCTTTGAGTTGTCCGTAAGTAATCGAACCCATCCCAACACTACCACCACCGATAAAACCACCAATCGTAGCTGTACGATAGGTAGAAGGCGCGATTCTCAGTTCCCAACCTATTTCTCTCGCCTGTTTATCAAAAACTGCCATTTTAACCCCTGGTTCAACCGCAGCTATTCCTGGTTTAAGCCAGTGAATTTTATTCATTTTGGTTGTGTCAAGAATGATTCCACCTTGTAGAGGAATACATTGTCCGTAGTTACCTGTTCCTGCACCGCGAACTGTCAAAGGAACTTGATGACGATAGCACAGTTTAGTAATTTCGATTACCTCTGCTTCATTACTAGGACGAACTACTAAGTCCCCTCGTTTATCTTTAAGTTGTTCGTAGAGAATTGGACTAAAGTGATAATAATCAAGGGATAACTTGGTAATTTGATTAGATTCAGTAATAATTTCAATGCCTTCAAGTTCTTGAGCGATCGCTTGACAAGGGTTGAGATTAGTCGTCATTATTGGTTTATCTTTGATCTTTTTGATTGATTTTATTTAATATAAAAAAAATTGCTTACGCTACGGAGAGTTTTTACCGAAAACAGGCATTTGTTTTTCCCAATAACGAAACAAAAAGAGCCACAGTGGTAAAGATAAATTGAGAGCCATCAGGCGAACTGAATGAGCTACAGTAACAATTTCTGGGTTATGGTTTAAAGCTAAAGCAACCAAAATCATTTCTGTCGAACCGCCTGGTGCTGTTACTAAAATACAAGTAAGCCAATCCCAAGAGGTAACCATTATTGCGATCGCAGCAGCCATAAATCCACTGGCAATAGTCATGGTTACTGAAATCAAAGCATAAGTAATATTTTTTCTTTTAAGATTTACTTTCTCACTCCAAGCTTCACCAACCGTAATTCCGAGTAATATTTGACCGATTAAACTAATCGCTAAAGGAGGAGTAAAATTAAAATCGTTCAACCAGGGAAGATAGTGAATTCCATAGTTAAATACTATCCCAACTATCAAAGGACCAAAAAAAGAAGCAGCAGGAATACGTATTTGTTCGGCTAGTTTAACTCCCAAACAGGTTGAAAAAAGCGCAATTATTAATAGAAATAAATAAACAGGATCGTGCTTAATTAAATAGTTATTCAGAGAAAATGAAGTTTGATTGGTAACACTACCGAAAGTTCCAGCTATGAGGGGAATAATGACAACAACGCAGGTGATACGAAGAGTTTGTACCATCGCTACCAATGAAACATTTCTCCCATACTCAGCAGCAAGACTAGACATCGTGGCAACTCCACCAGGTACTGTTGCTAACATCGAGTTGAGTAAATTAGTTTGACTAATACGAGAGTAAAAATAGCCAATGCCACTACCACAAAGCAGCATAAAGAAAGTTAAAAATACAAACAGTGGCAACTGAGAAGAAGCAGCCATCAAATTACTATCTGCGATGGCAAATCCAATCGATAAACCTACCATTGCTTGTCCGATTTTTCTTCCCATTGAATTGGGTTTGAGAGTTTGATGAAAAAGCCTTTGGTAGCTTCTTAAAACTATTACTCCAGCAACCATCCCACCAAAAATCCAAACGATGCTACCTAAACCCACTTGAGCGATCGCAATTCCCAAAAACAAGGCTAAAATTATTTCTAAAATCACGATCAATAGCCTTGTAGTGGATTTAGTCATTACTTCACAATTGTTGTAGTGAGATACTTTAAGAAAGCCACATTTATAGTTATTACTAAATTAATAGAGATAATTAGAGATGGCTTGAATTTTTATTGCTTAAAATTTCTTTAAGTATAGACTGAAAAATTCATTTTAGTTGAAGTTTCTCAATATCAAATATATTTGAAATATTTTATTGAAGAGTTTTTTAATTGACTTATTAATTAGGAAGATCGCTCAGTTGACTGACATGAGAATTCATGGCTATGATTCAGTATCGGAAGCTATAGCTGCTTTGAGTCATAATTTAGATTTAATCAAATATTTTTGCTATTAATGAAATCTATATGTTTATTTTCTCTCTATTGCTTTTTCTTTTGCCAGAATGAAACAGCCCTACCCATGCCCTGAGTAGAAAAGCATGAGAATATCGTCTGGCTGAAGTTTTTGGGCTGCATCGCTGATGTGATCAAGTACCGCCTGTCTTGTCGCTGCCTGTGTTAATAGCGTTGAGACAGTGAATCCCTGAGCTTTAGCGATCGCAGCCATATCGTTTGCGTCAAACTCGCAGGCACGCAGCTCTCCACTCCAACCACTGTAATGAATAGGGTCTACTGCATTAAGACCAATCGTAATTGCAATACCTGTTGCCATGAAATTTCTCCTGTTTATTTAGTCTTTGGAATAAGTAACATACATCGCATTCTTGTCAAGTTGAGTAGCTCAAGGGAATTTCACCTCCTCCTGTTTTATGTAATCGTGCGGTGCTTGTTCAGTCTTCCTTCTTGACTATTCAAAAATTACAAAACCTGCTGCGGGAACGGTAAGCAACACCGCTTTTCCATTCCGCGCTTCCACCGTCACTGATTGATCGATCTGTGCTTGATCAGTTGAATAAATACACTTCAAAACATCTCCTGCTTTATGCAGTTCGTTGTCAATTGTCACCCAAGCAGTTCTGGGGCTGTCATAATCGGTGTTAATCGCCAGCAGTATCTCCTGCGTGCTGAAAATCCGCGACCAGGGAATCACATAACGAATTTTTCTGCCAATCATCTCTGGTAAGCTAAAGTTGACTCCATCATTGGGTGCAGAAATGGAGCGCAGATATTGGCGACCGCGACGCAATACGATGTTTTTTCGGCGAATTTCCAAAACTTTGGCGAGTTCTTGATAGACTCGATTGTCTTCATCAGAAAATTGGGTAGAAACCCCGTCCTTATAGGACGGCTTGACAAGAGCG
>CAZLUP010000086.1:0-13113 GCA_964562685.1 uncultured bacterium | reverse complement strand
GTCGTGAGTCTTAGGAATCCTCGCCCTTCTAGGGCGGGGAGGATGTCAAAATCAGATTGTTTAACAGACATAAAAAGTCACACTAACCTAATTGATCGAAGATCGAGAACATTGGCAAATACATCGACAGCAAAATAGTACCAACCATCCCTGCAATACCAACCATCATTAAAGGTTCAATAATGCTAGTTAAAGCTTTGACGGCTTGTTCTACTTCATCTTCATAAAAATCAGCCACTTTTGACATCATTTCGTCTAATTCCCCAGTTTCTTCGCCAATACTAATCATTTGAATTGCCAGAGGAGGGAAAATCTTTTCTTTTTGAATTGCTAAAGAAATCATGCCTCCTTGTTGAATTTCCTTTTTAGCCGAAGTAACCGCATTGACAATAACTTGATTGCCGATAGTATTACAAACAATATCAAAACAATTTAATACAGGTACACCAGAACGAGTTAGAGTTCCAAATACCCGACAAAAACGAGCTACCGCAGATTTTTCATTCAGATCGCCAAACAAAGGCATTTTTAGGAAAAAAGCATCAATTTGTAACCGTCCAGCAGGAGTTTTATAGTACATTCTGAACAGAAAACTTGCTCCCATAATAAATCCAACAGGAATAATAGCTTTCCAACTTCGGAGAGTTGCACTTAAAAACAACATAAACTTAGTTAAAGCTGGTAATTCTGCTCCTAATTGCTCAAAAATTCCAGCGAATACTGGAATCAGGAAAATAGTCATCCCCAAAAAAGCAATGACAGCAAAGAGACCAACTACAACTGGATAAGCCATTGCTGATTTGATCTGATTTCTCAATTTGGCAACATCTTCCAGTAGCTTGGCAAGACGTTCCATAACTTCGTCTAAAACACCACCTGTTTCTCCCGCTTCTACCATGCTGACGTAAAGATCGTCAAAACATTCAGGATGTTTACTCATGGCTTCAGACAAATTGTTTCCCTGTTGCACTTCCGCACTAATTGCGAGCAAAGCCTTTTTTAATTTTGGATTAGGAGCTTGATCGGCTAAGATTGCTAAAGCACGAACGATCGCAACTCCTGCATTAACCATGACTGAAAATTGACGCGAAAAGACTGCTTTATCTTTAATTGAAACTTTACTAAGAGCTAATTCTAACTGGGATAAATCTAGATCTAAAGCAGCTTTATTAATTTTTCCTACTGCTAGATATCTATTTTTCAGCATACTATAAGCTTGTTCGGGAGAATTAGCTTCAATTTTTTCTTTAAAAATTTTGCCTGAATGGTCTTTAACTTTAGCTACGTATATAGACATAAATCTGTTGATGGTTAATTGTGAATTGGATCTCAAGAAAATGTTTGACTTTTGTACAGACGTAATATGATACATCTCTACTTACTTCTTCGCTGTGGCTGCTAAACCCGTTACCAAACGCTGTAATTCATCAGGTTTACTACTTTTAGCCAAGGCTTCCTCAATATCAATCATGTTACTGTTAACCAGATGAGCAAGAGCCTGTTCCATCGTTTGCATCCCTAATTTGCCACCTGTTTGAATAGCTGAATAAACTTGAGACGCTTTTCCTTCTCGAATTAAATTTGCGATCGCTGGAGTGACAATCATGATTTCTTGTACCATTGCTCGTCCAAACTCTCCTGGTTTGGGATTTTTCTTTTTGACTAAAGTTTGACTAAACACAGCCACTAAGGAATTAGAAAGCATGGCTCTAATTTGTGCTTGTTGTCCTGAAGGAAAAACATCAATCATCCGGTCTACCGTACTAGCAGCCGAACTAGTATGAAGTGTGCCAAACACTAAGTGACCTGTTTCTGCTGCCGAGATAGCCAAAGAAATTGTTTCCAAATCCCGCATTTCTCCCACCAGAATAATATCTGGGTCTTCCCGTAAAGCAGCTTTGAGAGCGTTGGCAAAACTTTTGGTATCTTCCCCTTTTTGTCTTTGGTGAAATAAACTTTTAACATTCGGGAAAACGTATTCAATTGGGTCTTCTACCGTTAAAATATGTTCTGCTCGGGTGCGATTAATCAGATCCAGCATGGCTGCTAAAGTAGTAGTCTTTCCTGAACCCGTTGGACCTGTTACTAAAATTAAACCCCTCGGTCGATGGGTCATATCCCTAACTACATCTGGTAAACCCAATTGATCGAAATTAGGAATTTTAGAAGATAAGGCTCGCAAACAAGCAGCATAACAACCGCGTTCTTTGTAAACATTGACTCGAAAACGAGCTAATCCTTTTACGCCATAAGAACAATCCAATTCCCAATTCTGCTCTAAATCCTTACGTTGATTGTTATTGAGCATACTAAAAATTAGTTTTTGACATTCTTGAGGACTTAACTCATCACCAATCGGAGTGAGTTTGCCACTAATGCGAAAATAAACTGGCGCGGTAGCCTGGATGTGCATATCTGAGCCACCCATTTCCACTAACCGTTCCATCAGATCTTCAATCATTAAATCCATAATTTTTCTCCTAAAAATCAGTAAAATTTGCCAAATAAATCAGTTTTAGTCCCCAAATCTAGACGTTGTACAGTAGGGACAATCTAACCACTCTGGTTTTAACTCTGCATTACAAGTACGACAAATTAAACCGCTCTTACGTTTGGCTTTTAACTCTGCTTCCAAACCAGAATCAGTGAAGGTTACGCGTTCGACTTCTTCTAGAGTTGTATGACCTTGACGAACTAAATTTAGACTATATGCCAGTAAGGTAACCATGCCATCTTCAACAGCAACTTCCTTGATGCGGTCGGTTGTTGCTCCAGTGTTAATTAAATTCTCTAAGCGCTCAGAATTACGCATTACTTCGTAAACACCAACCCTTCCTTTGTAACCAATGCCACTACACTTAGGACAAAGAGTGCCATTAGCTCTTGCTTCGTTTATTTGTTCTGGGTTTAAAGTATTGGCTTTATAAAAAGTTATTTCTTCTTCATTGCTGGCAGATAAACCAAATCTGGCTAATTCTTCATGAGTAGGATTGTAAGCAATCCGACATTCACCACAAACTCGACGCATTAACCTTTGAGCGACTACTCCCAATAAACCGCCAGAAATCATAAAAGGTTCAATACCCATTTCATCCAAACGAGCGATCGCACCTGCTGCGTCATTAGTGTGAAGAGTTGTAATAACTAAGTGACCAGTCAACGCTGCTTCAATGGCTGTTTTGGCTGTTTCTGGGTCTCTAGTCTCGCCTACCAGAATGACATCAGGGTCTTGCCGAAGGAAAGCCCGTAAGATCGAAGCAAAATCCATCCCTTTCTCACGAATTACCTGTACCTGCGTAATGCCATCGAGAGAATATTCAATGGGGTCTTCTGCCGTACTAATATTAACACCAGGATTATTTCGTTCTGCCAGAATTGAATAAAGTGTGGTAGATTTACCCGAACCAGTAGGACCAGTTACTAAAATTAATCCAAAAGGACGAGCAGCTAACTCCCTAACTATTGCTAGAGTAGATTCATCACTAATTAATTTATCTAGACCTAACTGGGTGGCAGAGTTATCGAGAATCCGTAAACAAACTTTTTCTCCATATCGACTAGGCAGAGTACTAACCCGAAAATCTACTTTACGTCCTTGAAACATTCGCCGAATCTTACCATCTTGAGGCAAACGCTTTTCAGCAATATCTAAATCTGCCATGATTTTGAAACGAGCAACTACTGCGGGCGTAATTTTTTTGGGAAGAGGATCGAATGGTTGCTGTAATACACCATCTTTGCGATAGCGAACCCGTAAAACTTCTTCTTGAGGCTCAACATGAATATCAGAAATACCATCTTGTAAAGCTCTAGCGAGAATTTTATTAACCAAACTAATGATTGGCGCTCCTTGAGCATCATTAGCAGCCCCTAAATCATCTTCTACTTCATCGGTTGCTTCTTCCAAATTAAAATCTAAATTTTCTAAATTGATGGAAACATCAACTTTAGCTTCAGATTTTTTAGTTTCTTCTTTTTTAACTTGCTCATCTAAATATTGATCGAGCAGCCTTTGATAATCTGCCGAGGTAATGACCATCCGTTGCAGTTCAATTCCTTTAGGACGCAATATCCGATTGAGATCATCTTGAGCTTCTAGGTTTTCAGGATCGACCATTGCAACCAATAAAACAGGAGGTTGTTTATCCTCCTTTTGTAAAGGTACTAATTGGTAGCGACGACAAATATCAATCGGAATCAGAGTATCAATTAAATGACCCATCTGATTGTTATTGATGGGGTTAAGTTCAGGGTCTAGAGATTCAACCCCATATAAAATTTTTAGTTCAAATAATTGGTGTTTTTTATATTGACGTACTAAATCAGGAGGTAATTGTTGACCAGTAAGCGATTCCAGCACATCAATTAGCGATTGTCCAGAAGTGCGACTTTGTGATAAAGCCTGTTGCATCTGGTCTCCATTGACAAAGCCGACTTGAATTAACTTATTACCAAAAGGAGAAAAATAATTGCGTAATGCGATCGCTCTAGTTCGTTTTGAAGATGAAGAATAAGTCATAAAATAAACAAGGTCACATAAAATATCTCCTGACTGTGATTAGTGTTCCCGAAAAGATTGTTAAAATTTAATTCTCTTGAACAAAAAAATCTCTACTACACTGAATTAACAGCCAAAATATAGTTGCTAATCGGGATTTATTCCTTGCGCTATCATCAATTTAGTCACGGCAAATGTTACAGTTAGAAAGCAGTATCTTAATCTGCATTTCTAAAATTCCCAATCTCTTGCTATTGCTCTGCTCGTTGAGCATGAGTGATAAAACTAATTAAAAACCAACTAGTCTTTCTTAATCAGCAACGCAAATAATAGCTGAGTTGTATTTGATAAGCAAAACCTTGATTAATTACTATGATTGACGAGCAAAATCCTCTAGAGAATACATTAGATAATCAAGAATCTATTTCCACCCAATCTGAGAAATCAGACCAGCATGACTCGATTAACCCCAACGATCTTTCCTCGCTAAACTCTTCAGTGTCAACAGCTACCTCCGCAGAATCTAGCGTAATTGAGGAAGTCCAACCTGAAACATCAACTGTAGAAAATTCTCTAGAAACAGAAAATAGCTATCTTACCGAAGCCGAAGAGATTATTAGTGTGCTGCAACAAGAAAATGCCAACCTCAAAAAATTATTAGATGAGCAAACTGAGCAAAACAACAACACTAAAGCTCAATATGCCCGACTAGCAGCCGATTTTGACAATTTTCGCCGAAGAACAAGCAAAGAAAAAGAAAATCTCGAACAACAAACCAAAAAAAGCATCATTACCGAGCTATTGCCTGTTATAGATAACTTTGAACGCGCTAGAACCCAAATCAAGCCCAATAATGAAGGAGAACAAACAATTCACAATAGTTATCAAGGAGTTTATAAAACATTGGTAGATTGTCTGAAACGTATGGGAGTTGCTGCTATGCGCCCAGAAGGAGAACAATTCGATCCTAATTTTCATGAAGCAATGTTACGAGAAGCTACCGATGAACATCCTGAAGGAACTGTAATTGAACAATTGATGCGAGGCTATCTTCTCGGAGATCAAGTATTACGTCATGCGATGGTCAAGGTTGCTGTTCCTAAAGAACCCATGATAACCTCGGAAGAGGAAACAGCAAAAGTAGAAGATTAATCAAAATGAGTATGGATAAATACTTATTTGTATGACAATCTTTGCTCTCTAATTAATTTGTTAATTACAAGGGCATTAGCCAATGAAATAATCAAATTTAAGGCTACTGTTAAAATCATCTAACTAACTGCTATGGACAATTTTACTGCCCAAACACTATGGCAAAAGTTATCGGTATTGACCTAGGAACTACCAACAGTTGTGTTGCTGTTCTTGAGGGAGGCAAACCAATAGTAGTAACTAATTCAGAAGGCGGACGCACTACTCCCAGTATGGTCGCCTTTGCCAAAGGAAATACTCGTTTAGTTGGTCAATTAGCTAAACGACAATCAGTCACAAATGCTATTAATACTGTCAATAGTATTAAAAGGTTTATTGGCAGACGTTGGGATGACACAGAAGTAGAGCGTTCTCGAGTTGCTTACAAATGCGTTAAAGGTCGTGATAATACAGTCGATGTAGAACTACAAGGTCGTCAATACACGCCCCAAGAATTATCAGCAATGATTTTACAAAAGCTTAAGGCCGATGCAGAAAGCTTTTTGGGCGAAAAAGTTACTCAAGTAGTAATTACTGTACCTGCCTATTTTACAGATGCTCAGCGACAAGCAACCAAAGACGCAGGAACTATTGCTGGCTTGGAAGTATTGAGGATTATTAATGAGCCTACTGCTGCTGCTTTAGCCTATGGATTGGAAAAACAGAGCCAAGAACAAAATATCTTGGTATTTGACCTTGGTGGTGGCACGTTTGATGTTTCTATTTTGCAATTAGGCAATGGTGTTTTTGAAGTAAAAGCAACTCATGGCAATAACCATTTAGGTGGTGATGATTTTGATAATGTCATTGTACGTTGGATGATCAAAGCTTTTTATGCTCAAGAAAAAATCGACCTAAGAACAGATAAAATGGCTTTGCAGCGTCTACGCGAAGCAGCAGAAAAAGCAAAAATCGAACTTTCTTCTACTCTAACCACTTCGATTAATCTTCCTTTTATTACTGCTAACGAAAGTGGTCCTAAACATTTAGAAATGGAGCTAAGTCGCGCTCAATTTGAAGAACTAGCTCGCTCTTTAATCGATAAAACAATTGAACCAGTCCAACAAGCTCTTAAAGATTCAGAGCTATCTCCCGATGAAGTTGACCGAGTGATTTTAGTAGGCGGTTCAACTCGAATTCCTGCGGTTCAAAAAGCAATTCAAACTATTTTTAAACAAATTCAAATAGATCGTTCAATTAACCCTGATGAAGCAGTTGCTTTAGGAGCAGCAATTCAGGGTGGAGTTTTAGGAGGAGAAATTGAAGATGTTCTGCTATTAGATGTTACTCCTTTGTCTTTAGGAATTGAAACTTTGGGAGAAGTCTTCACTAAAATTATCGATAGAAATACAACTGTACCAACCAGTAAATCACAAATTTTTTCCACGGCTACAGATGGACAAACTTCAGTAGAAATCCATGTTTTGCAGGGAGAAAGGGCTTTAGCCAAAGACAATATTAGCTTGGGAAAATTTTTGTTAACAGGTATTCCCGTAGCTCCACGAGGTTTACCACAAATCGAAGTCAGTTTTGAAATTGATGTGAATGGAATTTTGAATGTATCTGCTGAAGACAAAGGTACTAAGAGACAACAAAGCATTACAATTACCAATACAGGTGGATTAAGTTCAGATGAAGTAGAACGGATGCGTCGCGATGCAGAAAAATACGCCGAGCAAGACCTTCGTCGCATGGAGTTAATTGAGTTAAAAAATCAAGCAGACAATTTACTCTATAACTACGAATTAACTCTCAAAGATAGAGGCAATGTAATTCGTTCCGAACTAAAAGCCAAAATTCAGCAACAGAAAGCGCAATTAGCAATAGCATTTAAGAGTTCAACCTCTAGTATTGACGAAGTCAAGAATTTATTAGAATTGTTACAACAAACTCTTCTAGAAGTTGGTACTGATGTTTATCAACAAAGCAACGTTAATCAAGGTCAACAATATAATGCAGAATTACCTAAAGAACCTCAAATAGCTAGTGCAGAAACGCAAATTGATGTGTTAGAAGAAGAACACAATAAAGCTTTAGTAGTAAGTGCCGATCAAAATGCCAAACTTGCTAATCTTGATGACATAGAATACGGGATCGAATCTAGCATAGAAGATTTTGAATCGGTCGATTAAACTATTAGGTTTTAGGATTAAATAGTGTTTTCTTTTCCTGATTTTGCTAAAGTACGATTAATTAACTTCAAAACTCAAATAAAGAATTAAAATCTAGAAATTTATGGCAGGCGACTATTATCAAATTCTTGGCATATCCCGCGATGCAAGCAAAGAAGAAATAAAGCGTGCTTATCGTCGCCTCGCTCGGAAGTATCATCCAGATGTTAATAAAGAACCAGGAGCGGAGGAACGATTTAAAGAAATTAATCGCGCTTATGAAGTCTTATCAGAGCCAGAAACTCGCTCTAGATACGATCGCTTTGGTGAAGCGGGAGTTGCTTCCGGTGCTGGAGGAGTAGGGTTTGACTATGGTGATATAGGTGGTTTTGCAGATATCTTTGAGACAATTTTCAGTGGTTTTGGTGGCATGGGCGGTGGTACTACTTCCCGTCGTCGCAGTGGACCTGTACGAGGAGATGATCTTAGACTAGATTTAAAACTTGAATTTCGAGAAGCAGTTTTTGGCGGTGAAAAACAGATTCGCATTCCTCACTTAGAAAGTTGTCAAGTTTGTGAGGGAACTGGTGCAAAACCTGGTACTGGAGCTCATACTTGTAGTACTTGTAATGGTAGTGGTCAGGTTCGTCGTGCCACCAGAACTCCATTTGGTTCTTTTGCTCAAGTTTCTGTTTGTCCTACTTGTAACGGTACAGGTGAAGTAATTGAGGAAAAATGCGAGGCTTGTGGTGGTGCTGGTCGTAAACAAGAAACTAAAAAGCTTAAAATTACGATTCCTCCAGGTGTAGATAATGGAACGCGACTTCGAGTATCTGGAGAAGGAGATGCGGGAGTCAGAGGGGGAACTCCTGGAGATTTATATGTCTATTTATTTGTAGAATCGGATCGAGAGTTCACCCGAGAAGGAATTAATATTAAATCTACGATTACGATTAGTTATCTACAAGCAATTTTGGGATGTCGCCTGGAAGTTAATACAGTCGATGGCAAAGAAGAATTAATAATTCCTGCTGGAACACAACCAGATACAGTTTTAACTTTGGAAAATAAAGGAGTACCTAAATTAGGTAATTCCGTTAGTCGAGGCGACCATCTCATTACGGTTAAAGTAGGCATTCCTACTAGAATTAGTGTCGAAGAAAGAGAGTTACTCGAAAAGCTAGCTAAGATCAAAGGGGAAAATACTGGCAAAGGTGGCATAGAAGGGTTTTTAGGAGGATTGTTTCACAAATGATTGACTCTTCATCTATTCAGCATAATAGTAATGATCATGACCCCCTGATAGCCGATGCTCATCTTGATTTACGTGGTACACCTTGTCCAATTAATTTTGTTCGTACTAAATTGAAATTAGAACAAATGCCTGCTAATTCTTTGTTAGAGGTGTGGTTAGATCCAGGTGAACCAGTAGAACAAGTACCAGATAGTTTGGTGATGGAAGGCTATCAAATAGAGTGTATTGAAGAGCGTAAGGGGTATTCTCCCGAGTCGAACTCGGGACGGGGCGTACACGGTGCTGAATTTACTTCAGCACACAGCCCCTCGGCTTGTGTCCCTGAAGGGGCGCAGAGCGCAACCCGTCAAGAATTTTTCTCTTTGTTAATTCGTCGTCCAATATCGCTTTAAACAATGGAGAGATAAGTATCAGCAAGGAAAGAAGAACATGATAAATTCAGAACTACTGGGAACAGTAGTCGCCGTACAAGCTAATTTTTATCAAGTACGGTTACAACAACCAGTAGAAATGGCTGAACTTAAATTCTTACCAACTGATGGTTTATATCTTCTCTGTACTCGTAGAACTCGTCTTAAGAAAATTGGTCAAAAGGTGATGGTAGGCGATCGCGTTGTGGTGGAAGAACCTGATTGGTTAGACCGACGAGGAGCGATCGCTGAAGTTTTACCTCGAAAAACTGAATTACAACGTCCGCCAGTTGCTAATGTCAACCAAATTCTGTTAGTTTTTGCATTAGAAGAACCTGGTTTAGACCCTTGGCAATTAAGTCGTTTTTTAGTCAAAGCAGAGTCGACAGGCTTAGACTTATGTTTATGTTTGAATAAAAGCGATTTGATTTCTCTAGAAGAACAACAACAATGGCAAACTCGTTTGCAAAAATGGGGTTATGCTCCCTTGTTTATCAGTGTACTGAAGCAACAAGGAATTGAGCTTCTTAACCATCATTTACAGAATAAAATTACGGTGTTAGCAGGTCCTAGTGGAGTAGGTAAATCCAGTTTAATTAACTATTTAATCCCGTCGATTGATTTGAGAGTAGGGGAAGTATCGGGTAAATTGCAACGAGGTCGTCACACGACTCGTCATGTCGAATTATTTGATCTTCCTGGAGGTGGTTTATTGGCAGATAGTCCAGGATTTAATCAACCATCTTTAAATTGTCAACCATCGGATTTAATTAACTATTTTCCTGAAGCTAAAGTTAGATTAGCTCAAAAAAGTTGTCAGTTTAGTAATTGTTTGCATCGAGATGAACCTAACTGTGCAGTAAGAGGAGATTGGGAACGTTATGAATATTATCTCAAATTTTTAGAAGAAGCGATCGCTCACCAAACCGAAATACAACAAACGCCTGACGAAGAATCAAGTTTAAAGTTAAAAGTTAAACGAGATGGTAAGCGTCAATACGAACCTAAATTAGAAACCAAAAAATATCGTCGTTCTTCTCGCAAACAAAAACATCAAAACCTTCAAGAATTATACCAAAATCAATCGTTAGAAGATATTTATAAAGAAGTAGAAGATTAAAGATTAAATTAAATGGTTGATAGTTAATAAAATTATCTACCGCTGCAAAGATTGATCTAAAAATTTTATATTTACTAAATCGTCTACTTTTAAACCTAATTCTTTAGCTCGACCGCCTCGTAATTCAATAACTTGATCGATCACAGTATTTGGACCATAAACAGGACAAGGATTAGTAGTACAAGGGGGAACATCAGAAGCGATCGCTTTAACTTTGCCTTGATATAAAAAAATCATATCCAAAGAAATGTTGACATTTTTCATCCAAAAACTGGTAACTTGTGGGGTATCAAAAGAAAAAAGCATTCCCCGATTATCGGGTAAAGAATCACGAAACATCAATCCTGTAGCTTGTTGTTCCGGAGTTTGAGCAACTTCTAATTCAATAATTTGTCCTTTGATGTTAGTTTTAGCTGCAATAGGTAGAATTTGTCCTTGCGGTCGGGATTCAGAAGCATAGGTTGGTTTTGGTAAGCTGTTAGGTAAAATAACAGCACAAAAATTTAACAAAACGCCAACTATTAAAAGAGCTACCCAACTATTTTTTTTGTTCATTTGATTTTGATGACAATACCATTCAGATTTAAGGATTTAATCATTGGTTATGGCTCTCTCAAAACATAACCTACACCTCTAACAGTTTGAATCAAACGTTTTTGTCCTTCAGTTTCAATTTTGAGTCGTAAATAACGAATATAAACCTCAATGACATTTGATTCACCGCGATAATCGTAACCCCAAACATTTTCAATAATTTCCTCTCTAGTAAGTACTTTACGAGGATTAGACATCAAATACTTGAGTAACTCAAACTCTTTCATCGTTAAATCAATAGTGCGATCGCGTTTTTCTACCCGAAGGGTCTCTTTAGGAGCGATCCCCTCGCTCTGCGCCAGCCCTTCGGACTGACCGCCTTTAAAGACTCGGCGTGTAGTTAAATCTAAAACTAAATCTGCAAAACGTAGCTGTTCTTGTAAATTAACTTCTGTTTTTAAATACAGAGAAATTAAATCTAATAAACTCTCTCGATTATATGGTTTCAAAAGATAGTCGTCTGCACCAGCTTCTAAAATAGCAACTCTTTCTTCAACAATTTCTTCTTCTATCAAGACCAAAATTGGAATTCGACTACCCAAATTTCTTAGTTGACGACAACAACGCAAGCCAGAATTATCAGCCCAACTTTGATCGATCACAACCATAGCAGGAGCTAATTCTTGAAATCGGGACAACAATTGTGTAGGATTTAATTCTATTTCTGAACAGTAACCTGCTGCCTGCAAATCCACATTAATTTGTTGAGCAAGAGCATCATCAGCAAGAATTAAAACGCAGGAATTAGAAGCTGTAATGATGTTGCTGGTAACCATAAAGTGCTGATCCAGAAAGTTATTTTGATGACCATTAATCAATTAAGGAAGTTCCACAGAAGTAGGTTTAGCAATGTGAGGTAATCCCCAACCTAACTTTTCTCTGAGGATGCGGAAAAATTCTGGTGATTGTAAACGAATAAATCGAGCCGAATATACTGATTTCTCAATACAAATGCGATCATCTGGCAAAATATAACAACCACCATTGCCATCAACTACCATTACCATTCGATTGGGGGTAGCAGGAAAAACATTTACTACTTCTCGATCTGAAAAAACTAACGCTCTTGATGCTAAGGAATGAGGACAAATTGGAGCTAATTGCAACACAGGAACTTCTGGAGTTACTACAGGACCACCAGCACTGAGAGAATAAGCAGTAGAACCTGTAGGAGTAGAAATAATAATCCCATCTGCTGCAATATCTACAGGTGCGTGCCTACCTATTTGAATCTCAAAATGACACATACTAGTCAAAGGTTCACGATGCAGCACCATTTCATTTAAACAGAGAGCTTCCCATAATAAGGCTTCATGGCGAAATACTCTTACAGCTAACATGGAACGTTCTTCAACTTGGTAATCTTGTGTTAAGAGTTTTTCCAAGGCTTGAGGTAGGTGATTGAGATAAGTCTCAGTCAAAAAACCCATGTGACCTGTATTGACAGAAAGTATCGGAATTCCAGATGGGGCAAGTTGCCGAAAAGCTGAAAGAACCGTGCCATCTCCTCCTAGAACTATAGCAAAAACAACATCTCGGTCAAAATTAGCTGGTATTAACTGTTCAATCCGCGTATGACATACAGGACTGCCTGGAGTAGAATATTCAAGAATTCCACCGATACCGGAAGCTACACAAACCTCCCAACCTTTGGCAATCAGCGTTTTTTCCAAATCTGAAGCAACTTTACAAGCTATGGGTTTAATATCGTTGTAGACGATGCCTGCTTTTGGCTTTCCCACAATTAACTATCTATCCTGATTAATGGTTTAATTATTTTAAATTTTTTGTTTAATCATACAAAGCAATTTGCCCCTATGGAAGGGGCAATTGTAAATCTTAGCCTAAAAGGCTATGAAATTGAGTCCTGAAAACTTGTTTAGAGAGCGTTACCACGTGGTAGAACCTCCTCTGGGAATTCAAAGTTTTCGTGG
>CAZLUP010000085.1:0-13576 GCA_964562685.1 uncultured bacterium | reverse complement strand
ATCTGCGTAAAGGCTGTGGACATAACTTTTCTAATAAATTTTAATTACTCTTAGATCTCCACATTCTTGAGGATTTCTGATCACCGATTTGATTGAATAATCATAATTTAGTTCGGGATGAAAGTAAGAAGAATACATATAAGTTTTGCGATATTCCCAACTTTTATTGACCAAACAAACCGTTTCTCCTGGCTGAATGAGACGAAGAGCAGCAGGAGCAACAAAGGTTTGAAGATGCTTATCAAGAGTATAAAAATTAGGTTTAATATATTGAAAATTGGTTTTAGTAACGACAATAGCAAAAAATATTAAACAAACTAAAGTTAAATGCTGAACTTTGATCGCTTTAGGAATTTGGGAGAATCTTTCCAAACGAGTAACTAAAAATAAATTTAACGAGACTAAAATGATCATCCAATAAAGATAATAACGCAGTTCATGGGATTGGGGGGCATTAGCTGTTACTACTGACATAATGATTAAAGTTGCTACTGCGCCTATAGTTTCACGACTGCGTTTTTGTAAAACTAAATATCCTAACAGCAATAAATTAAACACCACATAAGCACCAAAAAAACCACCAAGACGACTTTTATTGGGATCGGCACTCCATTGAGCAATTTCCCATTCGGCACTGTTAATTTCAAAAATAGAACGCAGCCATTTGAGTGCCTGTGGCATATCTTTGATCGCATCCCCTGCATAGCTGTAGAAATCTACTTTATGATTGAGGACATGACCAAATATTTCCATTCTAATTGGGTAAAAGGGATTGCCATAAAAAGCAACATTTTTGAGAGGAGTAGCAAAAATTAGAATACTGCTACAAAAAATCAGTGGAATTAGCACTAATAAGCGAGAATAACCAGCATTTCCTGCTCTGATGGCTTGCCACCGTAGCCAAACAATTCTAATTAAAGCAAAGAAGAGGACAAAAACGACTAAAGGAACTAATTGTAGTTTGATGTTAGCAGCAGCAGCAGCGGATAATAAAATAGTTAAAATATTACGCCAGTTATCTGCTTCTTTGTCTGATTTAATATAGAGTAAAAAGGTAGTTAAAGTCAGAATAGAAAAACATACTGCTCCTGGTAAATCGACATAGCAAGAAGTAGCATGAATTTGTACTAAGGGAATTGCCAAAAATGCGATCGCAGAAGCATAAAGCGGAACTTGAAAATAGCTTTTCAGATAAACGCAAATTAAAATTAAACTAAAGAAGTCAAACAAGTTTGCTGCTTGGATGTGTTTGCTGAGATACCAAAACATTCCTTGAAAAAAGGATGCTAATAAGGGAAAGCCATCGTAGCGAACTTCTAGTTTTTCATAGAAAAAATGAGCCTCTTCGGGAATGATACCCCACAATCTAGCTGCAAAGGGAATATGGTAAAACCAGGTGTCCCAAGATTTATCTACATCAATAATTGCCTTACAAAACATTGAAATTATAATAATTAAAGCAATTATTTGTAACAAAAGTGTTAATTGATTTTGTTTAGAAAAGATTTTTTTATAATTGGTTGTCATTAGTTAAATTGTTTTATTTTAGTTGGTTATGTTTGTCTAGAGTTTTGACATAATTTATATTTTTAAATTAAGGTTTATTATAAAAGTTTTGTCCACAGATAAACACGGATAAACGCAGATGGAGTTATCGGTTGGTAGTGTTTTTTTTGTTGAGACCTACGGTAGTGCGCTTCGCTTATGTTAATTGTTTGTCCACAGATGAACCTTGTCCTGAGTAAAACGAAGGGACAGATGATTATTTAATATTTATGGGGTTTGTTCGTTAATTAGTAAGTTATTCTTGTTTATATTTTGGGTACTATTTTTCTATCTCCACAATTGTTGGGATTAACAGTAGCTTTGATCGAATAAGAATAATTTAATTCGGGATGAAAGTAAGCAGAATATAAAAAAGTATGTTGGATGGCTGTAAAAGGAACTTGTGAAGGGTCAATTAATCCTGGTTTACCAATCAAACAAATGCGGTCGTTTGGTTGAATTTGCTTTAGAAGTTCGGGTTTAACTCCTATTTGTATTTGTTGTTTTAGACTAAAGAATTGTGGTAAAGCATAAAAGTTCCCTACTTTAACTAATACGATAGTTAAAAATACCGCATAAATTAAGCCTAAGTATTTAGTTTTTAACCATTTGAGTTGGGCAGATTTTTGTTCATAAAGAGAAATTAAGTATAAATTAAGCGATACCAAAGAAATCATCCAAAACATGAAGTAGCGCAACTCATGAGATTGAGGAAAATTGGCAGGAATGATGGACATGACTACTACGAAAATAATTGCGGTAGTAGTTTCGCGAGTGAGATTCTTTTCTGAAACAGTTTGATTAAACTTTTGGTGCAAAAATAAAAATATAAGTAAGATTAGGTTAAAAACTACATAAGCTCCAAAAAAACCTCCTCCTCGATCCATATATCTGTCATCTCCTCCATTCCATTGGTCTGCTGACCACCAAGGGGGTGTATTAATTTCCAAGACCGAATTTAGCCATTTTTGGGGACGAGAACCTTCTTGATAGGTAGCTGGGGTTAATTTGTGATTGAGAACGATGCCTGCAACTTGAACTTTAATTGGATAAAACGGATTACCATAAAGAGCAATATTTTTGATTGGTGTAGCGAAAATCAATAGAGAAGCAATTAAACTAATCGGAATTGCTTTGATTAACCATGGCTTAAAGTTTGGTGTTAGTTTGAAATGTAGCCAGACAATTCTTAAGCCTGTAAAAAAGAGAATAAAGAAAGTTAGGATTTGTAGTTGTGGTTTGGTATTTACCGCAACAGCAGCAGCGAGAAAAATGATCAGTAAATCTTTTTTAGTTGGTAATTGCTTTCTTTGATAAAGCAAGTAAGTCATCATCACCACTATAGAAACGGCGATGTTTCCTGGCAAGTCGACAAAACAACTGGTAGCATGAGTGATAACGGCTGGAATCGCTAGTAGTGCGATCGCAGATAAATAAAGCGGAACTCGAAAATAGCTTTTGAGAAAGTAAAGATATAAAATTAGACTGCCAAAGCAAACTAAATTCGCACTTTGTATTCGTTGGGTAATTCGCCAAAAAAAACCTTGAAGAAAGTTGGCTAGTAGGGGAAATCCTTCAAACCGATATTCAAGATTATCTTCTGCCAGATACATCTCCGATGGCACTATCCCCCAAATTCGCGCTGCAAAAGGGAGATGATACCACCAAGTATCGTAGTTGGTATCGATATCAATAATGGCTTTGAGAAAGATCGAACTAAAAATAATAAGTGCTACTAACTTTAAGCAAGTTTCAACGCCAAGATTTCTTTTGACTAAGTTCATTTTTTTTGAAATAAAATCGGTCTAACCCAAAACTAAACCAACAACCAAGGGCAATAATAATAACTGCAAATACCCCCAAAATTCTCTGCACAACTGCAAAATTACTGGCGACTACAGAAGGAACTCCTAATAATTCTAATCCTCCAATCCAACTCCATTCCATAAAACCTAAATTGGCAGGAGTAATACTAATAATCATCGCAGTTTGAACTAAATTAATTGTAAACGCGATCGCCCAAAAACTAATCGCAAATTTTCCTGCTAGTACCACGAAGAAACTACGCAACATCCAATTGAAGTGTCTAATGACTGAAATCCAAAATACTTTGAGGGTAAATCTAGTTGATAAAATGGGAATTTCTTCAGTTGATAAATCTAGGTTGATTTCAGGTTTTTTCGCAGCTTTATGTTTGAGGCGTTTATACCATTTAAATAATAAAATTGCTAACGGTTTGTGCCAATTTAAAATAATTATATGAGTCCCAAGCAAAATACCGAGTGAAAGTAAAATTGCTAGCGATAAAGATACTTTATTTAAGAAGAGGAGGATGGTTGGTGGTAAAAGTAAAATCGGGATTAATAAATTAAAAAACTGGTCGTAAAGCAGCGAAAAAAAGCCTTGAGATAAAGTACCAACTTTATGCAGTTTAATTGCCAAACCCTGCACAACAGTTAGACCAATTTGATAAGGTACAAACTGAGCAATTAGATTAGCAAAAACAATATAATAAAGATAAAATTTTTGTGGAGTATGATGATTAGTAGTTAATTTTTGAGCAATAATCTGCCATTTATAGGAAGTAAACCATAAATGAACAAAAGTTGTAATTAATACTAAAACAACATAAATAATATTGAGATTTTGTAAATTATTAACAATCTGTTCTAGCTCAAGTGGGGTTAGCCTTAGTAGTAACCAAACTAGAAATATACCAAGACTAGAAGATAAAATAGCATAAACTAAATTTTTAGTAGAGATCATTTTTAAAATAGTTTAATTAAATTAAATTAAATTTTATCGTAGCCCCATTTTTTAATTAAATCTATGCCCAGTAATTCAGATATTTTAATCACTTCAGGTTGAAATTTTTGCATGAGTTGAGCTTTAATTTCTCTCGGCATCGAAGACTTAGGAGCTTCACTCCAAAAAAATCTTTCTACAATTTTGTCTCGGACAAATTCATTGAACTCTTGAGAGAAAATAGTCTTAGTAATATTTTTAATAACTTGATTATTAGCTAAATTATTTAAAGCTTTAAATTTCACTTCTTTGTTGACATTAACAACATCATACTCAGGAGAGAAATTAGGATCTACACCTAAAAATTTTAAAATTTCTTGATATACCGCCTCGTTGTTATCTTTAAAATCCTCAAAAAGAATTACTTTAATTTGTGAAGCATCAAACAGATCGTAATAACGTTTAACTTGCTCGTAATATTTAACCCGTTCTGAATAATAAAGATAAGAAGGGGAAGTCACTCTTGGACTTAGAGATTTGCCTGCTTTTCTGACTGATTCCAATGCTAAAGCTTGAACAAAATCCTCTTCATTCTCTTCGGTAAACTTGACGTAGTGGCTATGTAAAGAATACAAAAATGTAGCTGGTTCTCTAAGAATAATAATAATTTTGGCTTCAGGATTAAAATTATAAATTGCTTGAGCAGCAACTTGAGAATATAAATAATTAGTTGAAGATTCACCCGCTATTTTCGCACTCTCAGCTTGAGCAAAAAGTTTTAAATAATCTTCTTCTTCTCTAAAATCAAAAAATAAACGAGTTTGATGATAGCGATCGCTTTCTTGATGAAAATCGTGACAAAAAAAATGTGGCTCTTTAATACTCGTCATATAAATTTCTGGATGTTGTCCGAGAAATTGATGTAAAGCTGTTGTTCCAGATTTTGGTTGTCCGACGAGCAGAAGATTAGGTTTTTTCATCATTGATGTTGTAATTTTAAGATAACCTCAACTAGACGTTGTTTGTAAACGAGCTTTTAATCGAGCCGAGACTCTTTCTACAATACGAGAATCGCGCCAATAACGATACCATCCTCTCGGTGTTAAAGAAACAAATTCTCCTCCTAGTTTCCAGAAATTCGTCTTTTCACCATGCACCATCGCAGCTAAAGCTGTATTTACTTGAGTAGAAAACAAAGCTACTCTTCTAATTTTGAGTTTGTTATTAATATTAGTTTCCCATTTAGTCAAATGTTGTTCAAATACCGATCGCATTTGCTGCTGAAATTCACTTAAACTAGAACTTCGACGAATTGTTTGAGAATTAGGATGAACTCGAAAAGCAGCCAGGGGTTGAGGATGATAGATGGTATCACCGCTAGCAGCCAATTTTAACCAAAAATCCCAATCAGCCGTATACCATAGTTCCTCATTTAAACCACCTACATCGAGAGCTACTTTCCTGCTAAATACAGGTGCAGGAATAGCAATAAAATTTTGAACTAACAACCTCTCCATCATCAATTCAGGTTTAATTACCGTAGGATAAGAAGATAAGGGACATCGCCAAATCCCTAAAGGCTTGCCTTGAGTATCGATAAATAGAGAAGAGTGCAAATATAAATTAGCTTGAGGATAGAAAGCGATCGCTTCTTTGATATTTTTCAAACGATCTTTAAGCCAAATATCATCTTGATGCAAGAAACAAACGTACTCACCTTGAGCTAAAGATAATCCGTAATTAGTATTGGTAACCCAATTGCCGATCCGATTTCTTTTGACAATTTGGAGAGGTAGTTTGTCTTGATAAGAATCCAAAATTGAGAGGGTGGTATCAGTAGAGCCATCATCTACCACAATACATTCAATTCCAGATTCCTGTTGCATCACAATTGAATCGAGTGCAGCAGATAAATAATCTGCACCATTATAAGTAGGGATGATAACTGATAACCAAGGTTGATTCATAGAACAACTAAGCCAATATTTTCAGAGTAAAAAATTGATTTGGTTTTAACTATGCTTTAATCCCAAAATACTTAAAAAGAAACTAGAGAAGACAACTTGAACTCCCAATGCTAAACAAGTAATTGCAGGAATCACAATTTTCATTACTTGAGCAGGATCTAACGAGCCAAATAAATTTTGTTCCCAAATACCAAAAGCATATACTGAACCAGTCACTCCTGCTACAAGGAGTAGTCCACCACAAATCAATCCAGATTCAAGGTTGATATGACGCATCAATCTCTTCAAACGGCGATCCTCTGGTAATAAACCTTCTCGAATCGCAAAAACTTTAGAAAATAAAGCAAAAGTAACGATCTGAAACCCAATAATAGTTGCTATTGAAGAATAAAGTAAAGTATGAATTTTCTCAGTTGGTAATAGCCATAAATTAGCTAGTACACCCATTACCATTAAAAGAATTCCTGGATACAAAAACAACCAACGAGGACTGTACATTAATAAAAAGCGTAAATGTCTCCAACCATCACGCCAGCTACGTAAATGAGGAGGGCGACTACGCCCATCGGGAGATAAAGTGGTTGGTACTTCGGTAATTCGCATTTTGTGTAAAGTAGCTTTAACTACCATTTCACTAGCAAATTCCATGCCTGTAGTGCGTAGATCTAATTTATCAATCGCATCTTTTCTAAAACCCCTTAAACCACAGTGGAAATCATTACAAGGGCTAGCAAATAAAATCTTACCGATCCAGGTTAAAACAGGGTTACCTAAGTATTTATGGTGTAAGGGCATTGCTCCTGGTGCAATTCCACCTTTGAAACGATTACCCATGACTAAATCGTAGCCTTCACGAAGCTTGCTGATAAAAGGCATTAAATTAGTAAAATCGTAACTATCATCGGCATCACCCATGATGATGTATTCCCCAAGAGAGTTTAAGATTCCGCCTCTTAACGCACTGCCATAACCTTTTTCGTATATATGGACAACCCGCGCCCCTAAATTTCTAGCAATTTCTTGAGAACCATCGGTGCTACCATTGTCAGCTATAATAATTTCTCCAGAAATATTATTTTCTTTTAACGACCATTGAGCCTTTTTGATACAAGTAGCAATTGTTTCTGCTTCATTTAAACAAGGCATCACAATTGAAACTTCAATTTGATTGGTAAGAGTAGTGCTAGTAGGATTGATTTGTGTTTGTGGTATATTTGTTAGCATTTTTTGATTTACTCTCGAAAAGTTTAATTAATTTAGTAGCTATTAATTCACTACTTTTTTATAAAAAAAAATCCTATCGATTCGAGTTTTTAGCTGCTTGTTTTAGCGATTTTTAATGATCGCTGAATTACAGCTAGTTTTAGAGTTTTTAAATTTTATTTTTTAACAATAATAGAAATGAGTAAAAAATTGGTGAATATACTAAGGAAATAAATTAGTAAAAATCTCGGTAATAAAATTCAAAGTTTTAAGCAAGAGTTACTTGGCTTGAAAGATAATGATTTCTAAGTTTGAGGGGTCTAAAAAAAATCAATAGTTCGGCTATCTGAATACCTCAAAGAACTGTTAGCGCAAATTATTCTTATTTATACTGTAATAATAAAATATTTTGCTCTGCTACTCTTAATTATTAAAATAATAATGTCTACTGTCTTTCGGTAGATAGTTATTTTTTGATATTACCTTAAAGCGGTATTTCTTCAATTTCGGCGATCGCTGAAATTAGATTTTCTGTTCGCTGCTGTTTACTAAAGATTTCTTCAGTAAAAAAGTATTTAGAATAAGGACAGCTTTCTTGACAGTTAATGTTATGAGGAAAAGAGCTATTTTGCTCCCAATAATCTACCAACCAGTCATCCAACTTAGTTAGAAGGCTGATTAAATCTTGCTGAGTTTTTTGATGCTGTTTTTGACTATAATTAAATGTTAAACTTTGGGGTTGATTAGGCAATTTGACAAACCAATAAGTCATTGAAATTTGTTCGGGTAAATATGACGAAGTTTCGGCTAACAAATAAAGATAAAGACGAGTTTGCCAATTTTGAGCCAATTTAGTCTTATTTTGAGGTTTTAAATAGGTTTTCCAATCAAAAATTCTTGCTTGTTTTCGGTCTGCAATCAAAAGGTCATAAATTACTGTCAACAAATAAACATTTAAGCTTAAAGTGCGAGTATGTTCTGCCTCTCGCCATTGATTAGGGTTGTGAAGTAAAATTTCGGGTGCAGCTTCAACCAAAGCTTGATAAGCTCGATTTAGCTCTTCATTTTCTGTCAATAAAGATGCGATTGGTAATCCCAACTCCCTTTGCTGCATCAGCAAGTGAAAACATTTACCCCAAGTTTGGGTCGCTTGTTGTTCTGGATCAGGAAGAGAAGTAAGCCGGTCTAAATACACTTGCTGAAATCTAGGCGGACAAGTTGCCAATAAATTAAGCTGTCCTTGAGATAGACGCATTTTAAAATAGTTAGTTCCCATTGTCATCAAAATTTAATGGTCAAATAAACTGTCGTTACCTCGATAAAAATGTAATCTTCCTGGACCTAAATATAAACCACGAGGATTATTACCCGTGGGAAAAACTGTAACACCAAATAAATACTCTCCTTCGTAATCAGGATTCCTTTTTGGTTTCAATCCTACGGTAAAATTGTTTCCTGGAGAAATAGGATTAGAAAGAACTATTGTAATTGCTTTGGTATTCTCATTTTGACTAACATTTTGAATAGCTAGTTTTTCTTCTTTATGACGATGATCACCAAGATATGCAACAGTGTCTTCTAGATCGAAATTAATTTCGTCCATACCTCGCCGTTGATTAATAGTTATTGTTTGTAAAGAAGCTCCTGCATCTGCTGGTATGGCAAGATCGAAATAATAAGTGGCACTCCACATCCTGACACCACTATGAGTAGGATATGCATCTAATAAATGTGGAGATTTGCGAAAGAAAGATGACGTTTGAGATTGAGCAATTGCTGTTTGGGCTGAAATAGGCGTAGGAATGACCGATAATTCTAAGGTTACGATTGAAATGAGCGTAACTCCAATTTTTAGCAAGGCAGAGTTAATCTTTGGCATTTTGATAAAAACCCATTCCAAAAATGCTTTTATAATTATTTTCTCTAATTATCTAAAAAATTGTTACTTATCATGAAAATTGCTATTATTAGTTCTGGATTTTTACCTGTTGTGGATGGAGTATCTGTTGCGGTTTTTAATAGATTAATTAAACTGAGTAAATGGGGACATCAAGTGTTATTGTTTTGTCCTGATTACAGTTCTCTGCAAGAAATTTATCCTGGTTGGCAAAATTATACTGGCAATATTGTACCTGGAATAAAAGTTATTAGTCTGCCTAGTGTTCCTGCTATCGCTTTAGATTTTGAACGCGATCCAACTGAAAAATCTTATCAAATAGTTTTACATCAATTACAACAGTTTCAACCAGACATTATTCATGTTGATGAACCCGAAAGATTAGCTACCGGATTTTTACGTCTTCCTGGAGTAGCTTTTGCTAAACAAGCTGGTATTCCTTGTGTGAGTTTTTTCCACACTAATTATATTGAGTACGCAGAAGATTATTTTCATTTACCAAAATTAGTAATTAGATTTCTTCAATCAATCCTTAAGTTGATTTTTGCTCGTATTTATAATTCTTACAGTTTAACTTTAGTAGCAACTGAAGTTACTCAAAAAAAACTTTTGCAAATGGGCATTAAAAATATAGTTAAAGATCAATTATTGGGAATAGATTTAGATAAATTTAACTCAATCATCAAGCAAAATAATTTTTGGCAAGATCGATATAATCTTTCTAATATAGATAATAAAATTAAACTAATTTTTATTGGTCGCCTCACCCCAGATAAAGGTTGGAATTTTATCCTAAATTCTTTAGTTGATTTAGTTCAAGAAATAGAGCTAAATTATTTAGCTCTTATTATTATCGGTGAAGGGAATTTAAAGGAAAAAATTACTGAAAAACTAAGTCAATTAGCTACTAATTTTTATTTATTAGGAAGAGTATCTCCCGATGATATACCAGCATTGTTAGTCAATAGCGATATTTATCTAACTGCTTCAGAGAAAGAAACTACTGGTTTGACAGTTTTAGAAGCTTCGGCTGCGGGAATTCCAATTATTGCTCCTCGTGCTGGTGGTGTGATCGATAATATTATTGATGGAACAAATGGCTTTTTATTTGAACCTGGAAATATTGATGATTTTGGTAATAAGCTGAAGCTATTAATTAACGATGCAAATTTAAGAAAAGTAATGGGTAATCAAGGTAAAAATTTTGTTGCTGAACTTAATTGGGAGCAAGCTGTTAAAAATTTACTCAAAATTTGGCAAACAGAAATTGATCGCAAAAGTCATCAATTTATTAAATAACTATCAACTTTCTGCAATCGATCCTGCTTCAAATAAACGACCAATTACCTCTTCAATAGGTGGATCGTTAATATTTAAATCAATAACTTCAAATTGAGCAAGTATTTGAGAGATAGTAGTAGTTAAATTTTCCCTTTGCACAATAAAACGAACTTCTTGCCCTTCAATAGTTTCTATTTCTCCAAATTGTTTTAATTTTTCTGGTGATACAGTTTGAGCGAGTTCGACTTTTACTTCTCGATACGGAGCAAAACGTTGCAATAATCCATCTAAACTACCATCATAAATCAATTTTCCCTGATGAATTAATAAAACGCGATCGCA
Organism: uncultured bacterium; assembly: GCA_964562685.1. Classification (GTDB taxonomy): domain Bacteria; phylum Cyanobacteriota; class Cyanobacteriia; order Cyanobacteriales; family Xenococcaceae; genus Stanieria. Next base: position 2,596 of record CAZLUP010000085.1, on the reverse strand, counting down.
TAAAGCGGTAATATCTGCCATGTAGTGACTAGTCAGAAGAATAGTCGCCTGATAACGTTGATTATATTCCTGAAGAAATTCTCTTACGGCTACTTGAGCATTGACATCTAAACCTAAAGTGGGTTCATCCAAAAATAAAACTTTGGGATGATGCAATAAAGCTGCGAGTAATTCCGCTTTCATCCTTTCGCCTAGAGATAGCTTTCGTACTGGTTGAGTCAACTTGTTTTCTAAAGCAAGCATTGAAGCTAACTCATTCAATCTTTCCGTAAAAATGCGATCGCTAATATTATAAACCGCAGCGTTAATTCTTAATGAATCTAAAGCAGGTAAATCCCACAATAATTGTTGTTTTTGTCCCATTACTAGACTAGTTTGCCGTAAAAACTCTGGTTGACGACGAAAAGGAATATAACCCGCAACTCTGACATTACCACTAGAAGGATGAATTAATCCTGTTAACATTTTGAGGGTAGTGGTTTTTCCAGCACCATTTGCGCCTAGAAAACCAACGATTTCACCAGGCTCAAGATAAAAACTAACATCTTGTACTGCTTTAATTTCTCGATAGGTACGGTGAAAAAAATGATTAAAAGTCCCTTTAATTCCAGGTTGTTTAATTGCGACTGGATAAATTTTACTAAGACGTTCGACCGTAATAATTGACATAAATCATAAAATGCTGGAATTAGTTAACAATCTCTCAAATTAATAATCTAAACTAAATTCCAGCAAGTTTTTCAGATCACTGACAAGTATCTAAACTAGATTTTTCTTCATTACCATAAAGAATTAATCCCTCGTAGGGATTAGATATTTCTACCCACAAACTACCGTTTAAACCTTGTTTGATTTGGGGATTACCTTGTGGATCGAGATTAGCTAAAGTAACTTGGAAGCGAGCTGGAACAGTTCCAATCGGACTAGCTTGTTCGTTAGGCTTATTCCTGACATTTAAACTAGCACGAAACTCGACTAGACGACACTGTTGGGTAACAGAATTTTCAGTTAAAACTTGATTACCATTTCTTTCTATTATTAAAGTTCCTCTATTTTCTGTACTCACTTTTGATTCAGTCTCATTAATTGCAACATAATAAGAAACGTTACCATTATCGGCTCTATATATTGTTCCTTCATCTAAAGATTCTGCCGTCAGAAAAATTGAACCAACATTGGTACTTTTGGCTTCTCCTAAATAAAAATAATTTTCTCCTTGGCGACAAATATTGACATAAAAACTTGGGGTTTCAAAAGCATAAACTTCTTGATATTTTGTACCAATATGTTCACAGCTACGCCAATCTTGTGTAATTAGAAAAAAATATTCTGAGTTAGAAGTATCTGCAATCACTGGATGAGCAATCAGAGTAGAAATGCTGAGAAGTGTGATAATAGCAGCGTTTAGTTGAGTGAATGATTTATAGATCATCTCGCTGACTTGTATTTTTTTTAGTCAAAGGTTTATCTACTTTTAATAAAAGTGTTTACAAGAGTATTTAGTTAAACTTTTCTTGCCTCAGCCTTTGACAGTATTTTGGGTCAATAATTTGACTCAAAAGCCAGAAAATAGTTCCTTCATTATCAAATAAATCCAATAATTAAAACATCTTCCCTATGGTAGAAACTACTTTTGTTTTTTAATGCTATCTGTACATAGATATTAAGCAAATTACTTTAAGGAATGAGAATCAATAGGGTGATTTACCTATTTTTTAGTAGTTAAAACCGTATCTCCAATTTTATAAATTTGATTAAGATCCAAGTAGAGGGATATAAAAAAGTTAACTAAAAGTTAAGGATGTAAATCCCTGAAGGAGGTCTTAGTATGTCGATCATTCGTTGGCAGCCTTTCCGAGAAATTGATTCTATTCAAAAAGAAATGAATCGTTTATTCGATCAACTGACACCTCATTTTGATGGCGAAAAAATGGGTTTAGGATTTATTCCTCCAGTCGAAATAACTGAAAAAGATGATGCTATTCATCTCAAATTAGAAGTTCCAGGCATGGAAGCAAAAGATATAGATATTGAAGTCACTCCTGATTCAGTTACCATTACTGGCGAACGCAAATCTGAAACTAAAACTGAAGAGAAAGGAATGACTCGCTCTGAGTTTTATTATGGTCAATTTCGTCGAGTAATTCCTCTACCAGTTCGCATTGATAATCAAAATGTCAAAGCAGAGTACAAAGATGGCATTTTGAATCTTGATTTACCAAAAATAGAAGAGGAAAAACACAAAGTTGTTAAAGTTAACCTTGGTTAATTAATTAATTCAAGTGTTTGCGACTTCATTATTAGTTCCAAAATGCAGTAGTTTTTATACTGCATTTTTTTGTATTTTATGTCATTAGTAGCGCAAGGAAGAATTTAGATAGATGCTTCGTTTTATTTCATTCCACTGATCCCTCGCTTCACTCAGGATGACAAATTACATTTTTGATCGCAACTTGCTATTACATATCTTTTAATTTAACTTTTGGTTATTTTTAGGTTATTATTCTGGAAAATTGAAGATCTAACTAGTTGAATTAACTATTTATAGCGTTTCTCACAGCTATGAGGTACAGTTGAGGCAAAAGATACAAACTAT
>CAZLUP010000084.1:0-13640 GCA_964562685.1 uncultured bacterium | reverse complement strand
ATTGACCAAGATACCACGACTACAACCCGCAGGGTTTAGTCGCTGGAGGCTTCATGCTGAAAATAATCCTTTTGAAAAGCTTTCTACTAAAGAACAAGTACAAGCATTTTTCCGTCAAAATTTCCCTACTATTGGGCAATTAATGTCTCTTGAAGCAGCAGAAGCTTTAAATCAACGCCCTGTAGCTAGAGTATTAACCGTATCATGCGATCGCTTGCATTACGGTGATAGTATTATGATTCTTGGTGATGCTGCCCATACTGTATCTCCTTCCCTTGGACAAGGATGTAATTGTTCTCTAGAAGATGTCCAAGTTTTAGATCGATTGCTAGATCAACATCAAGATGACTGGGCGCAAGTTTTACCAGAGTTTAGCAACCAGCGTATTCCTGATCTTCATGCACTGAGAGAATTATCAGATTACTCTTTTCCTAGTAGTAAAATTTTAATTCTAGAATTTTTCTTAAGGCTTACAATCAGCAGATGGTTGCATAAGCTTTTCTCTAAGCAATTTCAACCTTTTGTTTTCGATCTGATTTTTGAAACAACCTTACCTTATTCAGAAGTATTACATCTTTCTCAAGGTTGGATTAATCGGGTGAAAAAATCGCAGCAATTTAACTAAAGTATCAGCATTTAATTCCTAAGATTTAGATAGGATCGCTATATAAGCCGTTTTAGTCTAAATAACCAAGATGCTTGAACAAATCATAGTCTCTGCCCAACAGATGCGCCAGATTGAAGAACAAATTTTTAGCGCAGGAATGCCTGTCGCAGCATTGATGGAAAAAGCAGCAGGATTATGTGCTAATAGAGTGAAAAGTCTTTATCCTTTATCGGACGTTCAACAAGTAGGGATTTTGATTGGTCCCGGTCATAATGGTGGCGATGCTTTGGTAGTTGCTAGGGAATTATATTTAGCTGGTTATCAAGTTAAAATTTGTCGTCCTCTAAATAAATTAAAAGATTTAACGAATACTCATGCTAATTATGCTGCTAGCTTAAAAATTCCTTTTTTTGAAGAGATTGAATCTTTACAAGATTGTGAATTAATTATTGATGGGTTGTTTGGTTTTGGTAACGAGCGATCGCTTGAAGGTAAACTGGTAGCAATAGTCAATCAGTTAAATAGCTGGTCAAAATCTGTAGTTAGTATCGATCTCCCTTCAGGAATTCACACCGATACAGGAGAAGTTTTAGGTACGGCAGTGGTTGCTACTCATACTTTGTGTTTGGGTTTGTGGAAGCGAGCCTTTTTTCAAGACCAAGCTTTGGCTTATCTTGGTAAAGTAGCACGATTAGATTTTGGCATTCCTCCTCATATTGTTTGGCAAGTTATTCCCCAACCTGCGCCTATTCAACAAATTACTAGAAATATTGCCCAACAATTATTACCTATACCTCGTCCACCAGTAACTCACAAATATAAACAAGGACATCTCTTATTGATCTGTGGTTCTTATCGTTATGCAGGAGGTACACTTTTAACTGCCCTGGGTGCTAGAAGTTCGGGAGTAGGAATGTTATCGATAGCTGTGCCAGAATCTTTAAAACCAATTCTAGTAAGCCATTTACCGGATGCTTTAACCATTGGTTGTCCCGAAACCGAATCAGGCGCGATCGCATCTCTCCCCGATTTAGCTAGATTTAGTAATTATGATCTAATTGCCTGTGGCCCTGGTTTAACTCCTGAAGCCAAACCAATTGTTGAAGCAGTATTAGAAGCCGAATGCCCTATAGTATTGGATGCAGATGGGTTAAATATCTTGGCACAACTCGGAACTTTATCAAGTTTAGCCAAAAGAAAAGCAACCACCGTTCTCACTCCTCATCTGGGAGAATTTAAACGCCTCTTTCCAGACATAGAAATTACTCATGGTGACAGAATTACAGCAGTCCAAACCGCAGCCCAACAAAGTGGTGCAATTGTATTATTAAAAGGTGCTAGAACTGCGATCGCTCATCCCAATGGTTCAGTTTGGATTGTTCCCAAAAGTACTCCTGCCTTAGCTAGGGGAGGTAGCGGAGATGTGTTAACAGGTTTAATTGGTGGTTTGATGACGCAAATAGAAGCAGGAGAAAACGGAAATAAAAACAAAGAATTATTATATTCAATAGTAGCTACTGCTGCCTGGTGGCACGCTCAAGCAGGTATTTTAGCAGCTAAACAACGCACCGAATTAGGGGTAGATGCTCATACTTTATCTCAGTATTTAATTCCTGTTTGGCAACAATAAATATAGCCTTTCTCAAATAGGTGAGGTACACCATTAGTAATTAGTAATTATGAGAGATAATGAACTGTATCTCATTAATCTGAGAACTGCTATATAAGATTTTGATCATAGTTAAAATATTGTATTTTGAAGTAAAGACAATTCATTAATTGTCTCTATTGTTTTTTAAAATTATCTCTCACCTATTACTTATAATAAATCTTACTTTCTAACTAATAAAATAACTATGATTGGCATCTGGATTTTAGGCGATCAACTGTGGCAAAAACAATCTGCTTTAGCAAGTTGTTATCAAAATAAAACTCAAACTCCAGTAATTTTGATTGAATCTAGTAACTACGCCAAACAACGACTTTATCATCAACAAAAGTTAGTTTTAGTTTGGTCAGCCATGCGACATTTTGCTGAAGAATTAAAGTTGAATGGTTGGCAAGTTAGTTATGAAATTGCTGAAGATTTTATTACACCACTTCAAGCTTGGATCAAAAAAAATCAAGTTACTGAATTACGTATCATGACTCCAAGCGATCGCTTTTTTAGTAATTATATAAAAAGTTTAGATTTATCTTGTCAAATAAAATTTATTTCTAACAATCATTTTCTTTGGAGTCAGTCAGATTTTTATCATTGGGCAAAATCTCGTAAAAGATTGATTTTAGAAGATTTTTATCGCGAAGGTAGAAAAAAATTTCAAGTTTTAATGGCAGGAAATCAACCTATCGGTGGTCAATGGAATTTTGATAAACAAAACCGCCAACCGCCAAAAAATAATTTAAAAACTCCAACACCATTATGGTTTAAAACAGATGCAATTACTACCGAAGTAATTCACTGGGTTAAGCAGAAAAATTTTTCTAGTTATGGCAAAATTGAACCGTTTTATTGGGGAGTAACTAGACAGCAAGCTCAACAAGTATTAAACCATTTTATCGATCAGTGTTTACCAAATTTTGGTACTTATCAGGATGCAATGTTAACAGGAGAAACAACCATGTGGCACAGTTTAATTTCTCCTTATCTCAACCTAGGTTTATTGACTCCCCAGGAAGTAATTCAAGCTGTAGAAAAAGCCTATTACACTCAAAATTTACCTATTAATAGTGTCGAAGGTTTTATCCGCCAAGTATTAGGTTGGCGCGAATATATGCACGGACTTTATCATTATTTAGATGAAGATTATCCTAATCAAAATTGGTTTAATCATAGCCATCCTTTACCGCAATTTTTTTGGGATGCTAAGCAAACTAATATGAATTGTCTTCAGCAAACTTTAACTCAAGTAGAAAATACTGGTTATGCTCATCATATTCAAAGATTAATGGTTTTGAGTAATTTTGCTTTGATTGCTGGAATTTCTCCTCAAGAAATAGAAGCATGGTTTTATTCCGCTTTTATCGATGCTTATGACTGGGTAATGCAAACTAATGTTATTGGGATGGGACAATTTGCTGACGGAGGAATTCTTGCATCTAAACCCTATGCTGCCTCAGCTAACTATATCAACAAAATGAGCGATTACTGTGGTAATTGTATCTATAGTAAGAATGATCGCAGCACTGAAAATGCTTGTCCATTTAATTTTTTCTACTGGGATTTTCTCAATCGTCATCAAGAACAATTAAAGTCTTTAGGACGGATGAATTTAGTCTTAGCTAACCTGAAACGCATTTCTCCAGAAGAATTAGCAACAATTAGTTCCCTAGCCCAACAATGGTGGGACAATCAACTAGTCAAACCTTCACAAAATTTCAATATTTTCTGAAAAAAGTCAATGATTAGTAACAATTTTCTAAAATTATTAATTCTTATTTTTTGTCCTTGATTTACCCCACAGATTCCCCACTAATTCCACAAACTTTTTGCTAGTTTTCCACATTTTACCCAGAGTTTTCCACAAGCTCTGACGAGATAATCAACCTTAAAAAGATAAACAGGGGATTATTATTTAATTGCGATCGCAAGCCAAATCCCACTGAGTTTACGTTAAGTAAAGTAACAAAAAAGTGATTAAAACTCTGATTGTTTCGTGCTATTTTTGGTATTACTGAGACTTTATTAACATTTTGTAGCATTGACAAACCCACCCCCTCTCAGCAGAAAATAGTTCGATTGAGACCTATATTTTTTTCGTGGTCATAGGGGAAGTATCTTCTAGAGCTAGTTTAACTAGCTAATTTATTATTGACGGAGAAAAACTTCAAAGTACAGGAGTACGAGGTAAATATGAAAGCTGAAGTCAGCATTTTGGCAGAAATTCCTGAAGAGTTACACAAATCTCTCAAAAATTATCTAGAAACCCATCCCACTTGGGATCAAGACCGCGTATTTGCTGCTGCTTTATCCCTCTTTTTGCTACAAAATAGTGGCGGGGAGAATAGTAAAGCTTCCCAGAATTATCGCGCTTGTGCGAGAGTTTATTTAGAAACCTTATTTCAACAATAGCTAAAATACGCATGACCCAAGACAAGACGGCAAAGTTAATTATTCCGCAATTGATCGTTGGTTTAGGTAATCCTGAACCGAAATATGATCGCACGAGACATAATATTGGTTTTGAAGCGGTTGATGCTTTAGTTGACTCTTGGGGATTAAACTGGGAAAAAAATCAACGCTTTCAAGGATTTATTGCTGAAGGACTAGCACCCAATCGGAGTAAAATTCGCTTGCTTAAACCTCTTACCTACATGAATCGTTCAGGACAAGCTGTTCGAGCGGTGATAGATTGGTATAAACTTGCTCCTGAGTCGGTGTTAGTCATTTACGATGATATGGATTTACCAGTAGGAAAATTACGGATGCGACTATCTGGTTCTGCTGGGGGACATAATGGGATGAAATCAATTATTTCCCATCTTGGTAGTCAAAATTTTCCTCGCTTACGAATTGGCATTGGTAAGTCTGATGGCAGCAAAGAAACGGTTAGTCATGTTTTAGGTAAGTTTGCGCCTACAGAAACTAAAATTGTTACTGAAGTTTTAGAACTCACTGCCAAAGCTGTCAATCTCAGTCTCAAAGGGGGAGTGGAAAAGGCAATGAGTCTTTACAACGGTTGTAGTGTTGCGATGGCACAAGAGTAACATTCTTTCTTGATAAAATGCGATCACGAAGTGTCTCAGCTTCGCTGAGACCGCAGATGCGCCAAATTTTTATTGGATTACGCATATAATACAAAAAGAAAACCGCGTTAAAATTTGCGGTAGATAGTAGTTTTTTAATTTAGAAGGTGCAATCGACTGTTAACAAAAATCAGGATGTCGATTGTGCCTCAAAACGATAGAAACGCTATAAATTAATTACCGATTAATCAAGCAATTAATAACGATGAGTTTAAAAGACAGAATCGGAGAAGATATCAAAACTGCCATGAAAGCGAAAGATAAAATTCGCTTAGAAACGGTACGTAGTATCAAAAAAGCTATCCTAGAAAAAGAAGTTGCCCTACGTCCTCAAGGACAAGATAGCCTTACGGAAGAACAAGAAATCGAACTTTTAGCTCAACAAGCTAAACAACGTCGCGACTCAATTGAGCAATTTCAGCAAGCAGGAAGAGAAGATCTAGTTACCAAAGAAACCCAAGAATTAGCAATTATCGAAACCTACTTACCCAAACAATTAGATGAAGAAGAATTAACAACGGTTTTAGAAGAGATTATCGCTTCTGTAGGAGCTAATTCTCCTAAAGACTTAGGTAAAGTCATGGGGGTAGCCATGAAACAATTAAAAGGGAAGGCAGAGGGTAAAAAAATTCAAGAAATTGTCAAAAGTAAGTTGGGTTAATTACGAAAGTTTTTAGATCAGGTACGGATAAGCAGTTTAAATAAAATTTTCCTAATTCCCGTCTTACAAATAATTAGGTTGACCTACTTATTCATGGGATTACTATCTTAATCAATAATAGTAGGGGGAATTCATAAATTCCCCCTACTTAATTCTCTTCATCTAATCTTTAAATAGCCAAGATTTTTTTTCAAGTTTTCTTGAAGTTAGTAGGAATAATTACTAAGTTTATTTACACTAAGTATAATCACCCTAAAAAGTTCAGTAATACCACTGATGAGTCAACTGAATGAGAATTACTTTAGTGGAAAAAATTGGCTTAGATGGTAAAATATGCTCAAAATCTGCTTTTATCCTCAAAAAACTGCAAAAATCTGGCTTGTTAGCCCAAATAGACCGCATTATTTTTGCTGATGAGCGAGATATTCATAGTGAAGGATTTGCTTTGGCTACTCAATATCAAGTAGAAAATATTCCCTTTTTTTTGATTATTTATCAAGATGGAACTACTAAAACTTACACAACTTATTATCAATTGGTCAATGAATTTTTAAGTCAAAAAACTTCAAATACTGAAGAGAGAGAATACAATAATTAAAAAATAAAAATTAATTTTAAATGCCATTGTTTAGTTCCAAAGCGAATAATTTCGATTTGCTTAATAAACTCACGTAAATAAAATCTGCGTTCTGATTCTGATAAATCTAACCAAAATTGAGGCAAAGAAACAGTCTTCGCGATCGCAAATAAATTAACAGGTGGGAATTGAGAAATTTTTTGATTTAATTGAGCTATCTCTGTTTTTAATTTATAAATACGTAATTGGGCTGTTTCTTCGTCTAATATTTTTCGTTCAATTAAATGGGGTAGTTGTTTTAAAATATCTTTTTTTTGAGCAATAATTGCGGTTAAAGATTTTTTAGTTGCTTCTAAATTAGTAAGATTTACTTGAGCAACAGCACTAGGTAATTCTTGACAAATAGATTCAATGGTTTGTTGAAAGACTTCTTGATAAGAAATAGCTGAACATTTTGGTTGAAGTGGGCAATTAATCGGGCGCAAATAAAGATATTCTTGTGGTTTATTTTTTCTAGTAACGCGAGTAATTTTCATTCGAGTTTGACATTGCTGACAAACTACTAAACCAGCTAGAGAACGAGGCGCGCTAGCTGTACGATTAGGTAAACGACTATTTCTTCTTAATAAACGATCTATTTGGGCTGCTTCTTCACGAGAAATAATTGCAGCATGAGTATCAGAAATAATTTCACCATTTTTATATTTTAAATCTCCTCGATAAACAGGATTAATTAACCATTGGTGACCAGTCGAAGGAGATATTTTTTTGCCGTATCTTTTTTCCAAATATCTTACTGCACTACGTAAAGAACCAAACAATAAAAACCTTTCAAAAAAATCTTTAACAATAGGAGAAGTACTTTTATCAATTAAATATTTATCTTGACCGCGACGATAACCATAAGGAGCTTTTCCAGGAGGAGGAAGAGCTTTCAGCCGATTACGAGCGTGTCCTTTTTGTAGACGGCGACGGGATTGATTGGCTTGAATTTGAGTTAATAAATTGGGTAAATTGTTCAAGTTTATTTGTGATAATTGAAAGTGATTTTGTTTTGGATCAGAAATAATAATTTCTAAATTTAAAGCTTGTAATTCTTTGATGCGATCGCATATTTCTTGCAGCGTATCTCCTAATTCTTCTAAACGATGAATTAATAAATATTGTGGAGGTTGCACCTTACAATCTAAAATTAATTGTTCCCATTGCTGCCGTTGACCCAAATCTTGATACACTCGATCTGGAATTAATTCCCAACTGTAGTCACTTTCTGGTAAATCTAATAAAGGATCGCAATAAAGATAAGCAATAACTTTCATGAAAATTACTATTATTGGTTGTGGTTATGTCGGTACTGCGATCGCGCAGCGCCTCGCCTTTGGCGAGATCGCTAAACTTTGGTCGAAAGCTGGTCATCATCTTACTTTAACTACTACTACACCAGGAAAAATATCGCAACTATCAACTATTGCTTCAGAAGTTGTGATTCTTCAAGGCAACGATTTTGATACTTTGACTCAAGTAGTTCAGGATCGAGAGGTAATTTTATTTACTGTTGGTGCAAAACAACGAGATCCCGATACTTACCGACAAGCGTATTTAGAAACAGCTAAAAATTTAGTAGCAGCTATCCAACAAACCAATACTGTCAGACAATTAATCTACACGGGAACTCATGCAGTTTTGGGTAACCAACAAGGAGAATGGGTAGATGAAAAATGTCCATACAACCCTCTCAATCAAAATGGCGAAATTCTTTGTAAAACTGAAGAAACAATCTTATCAGCCCAAAATGATCAATTAAATGCTTGTATTTTGCGATTAGCAGGTATTTATGGGCAAGGAAGAGAATTAATTAAGATTTTTCGTACTTGGGCAGGTACAACTCGTCCTGGAAATGGTCAAGATTATACCAACTGGGTTCATTTAGATGATATCGTTCAAGCGATCGCTTTAGCTTGTCAACAACAACTACAGGGAGTTTATCATCTTAGTAGTGATGAGCCACTTACTAAACAAGAATTTTATCATCGTTTATTTACCATCCATAATCTACCATCTCTTGATTGGGACGGAAATGTATCTTCATCCCCTTCTTTTAACGTTAGGTTAGTCAATCAAAAAATTAAAACAGCAGGTTTACAACTAATTTATCCTCAAATTGAGTTTGAATAAGGCAGAGGGATAACAGTTATTAGTTATCAGTTTATTTTCCTGCACCAATTCCTTCAGACTTAAAAATTTTATATCTTTCTATCTCTGCCTTCTAATATCAAGTTCGGATGATGACTTTAAATTAAATTTCTCCGAGTCTCCCCGTCATCTTAACTGTTGAAACGAATCGGAATATTTCGTCAGAAATTAGCGTCGGGAGGATGTCAGTGCTTGAATAAATCTTCTATTACATCTTCAAGATTTAAACCACCAGAAAAGTCATACAATTCATATTCTTCCTCAACCGAACTAATTGCTTCCTGGTAACATTGATCAGCTACTTCTTTGAGATAGTTTTTCAGTGAAGGAGAATCTTCAAGTATGCGGAAGATAGCTCGTGAAAAATTCCTAATTTCTATATCCCATCCCCTATAACACTCCTGTATCCCGACATAACGTCTTTTTAGAAAATGTTCTAATAATCTGACAAACAAACTTCTTACCTTACGGCGATCGCTTTTTCCCAAGCTTTCTATCTCCTCTGCCAGATTTTCCACGTCTAAGAGATCGAACCGACATTCTCTTAATAGACGTGATTGTTCTTGCGACCATTCATAATAGTCGCTGTTATATTTACTGATAGTTTTCACTCGTTTTCTTTTGACTTTAATACCCTTCTGGATTTGCTTCAATTTTATCAAAAGCTTTTTTTCTATTCATCATGCCTGAAATTAGATCTTCAAAGATTTTTCCCAATCTGCCTTACTAGTATCCACCGTAGTAACATAAGCTTTTTCTGCCTCGGTGAAATCTTCTGCTGCTGCTTGTTGACTAGCTAATAAATCAGCAGTTGCATCAGAAATATCACCACTACGACTATTAAGGCGATCGCTTATTACGTCTAACGGTGCAGTACAATTAATTATCTGTAGAGGAATTTGATTAGCCTTAGCTGCTGTAATTACAGGTTCTCTTGAGGAAATAAGGTCGTATTTAGCATCTAAAATTACAGTAAAACCTACTTTAACTAAAAGAATACCTAATTCTAACAAGCGATCGTAAGTTTTTTGACTCATTTCGGAACTGTAAATCTCATCGCTACCCTTGGCATCTAAAGCTATGCCTGCCAGATGTTTGCGTACAGCATCAGAACGAATTTGAATCGCACCTGTTTTCCTCGCTATCGCTTTAGCTACGGTACTTTTTCCCGAACCCGATAAACCAGACATCAGGATCAATTTTCCTTGAGTTGGTTGCGTGTATTCCCAAGCTTGTTTGTAATAATCTGCTGCGGTTTGACTTGCTTCTTGTTTAACCTTGTCATCAATAGCAGGATCGTTGAGTAAAAAAGAAGTGACTTTTGCCCGAACATAAGCTTGTCTACTCAAATATAAAGGCAATAGTTGTAAACCTTCCCAATCACCAGTTTGTTCGAGATAAGTATTTAAAAAAGCATTCCCAAAATCCTTTCTGCCTCTGGCATCCAAATCCATCACCGCAAAGGCAACATCATACATAACATCGACAAAGCGGAAAGGTTCGTTAAATTCAATGCGGTCAAAAAGTTGAATTTTATCTTGCCACAAACAGATATTTTTTAAATGTAAATCTCCGTGACATTCTTTAATTTTATGATTGGCAATTCTCGTTTGAAATAAAGCTTCTCTTTGAGCAAAAAAACTATCAGTAAAAGCTTGAGTCTCTACCAATTGTTGTTGAGTTTGAACTCTACCTACATATTGCTCAGTTTGTTGATAATTTTCATCAAAAGCTTCCCTAACTTTTGCTACTGTACCAAAACTACTAATATAATCATTGGCAGCAGCTTGAGCATGAAATTGAGCCACAATTTTGCCCAACTCTTCCATCTGTTCAATCGATAATTTACCCGCTTCAAACAGATTAATAAAAAGATTTTCTTGAGGAAACTGACGCATCTTCAAAGCGTATTCAACTGCTTCTCCTTCTCCACCCAAACTAAAGGTATCTCCAGCCTTAGTAATAGGGACAACTTCTAAATAAAGTTCAGGCGCAATTACACGATTCATACTAATCTCTTCTTCAAGAAAATGCTTTCTTTTAGCCAAAGTCGAGTAATCCAAAAAACCAAAATTAACAGCTTTTTTAAGTTTGTAAGCGTAATCTCCTGTCAACAAAACATAAGAGACGTGAGTTTGAACCAATTCTATCGGTTCTGTGACAGCATGAGGATAGAATGATGGCTGTTGCATTTGGTCGATTAGAGCAGCAATATTAATTTGATTCATAGAAAGCATTGAGATTAGAAATAGACCGAATCTATCGTACAACAACCTCTTGTCAAACGAAAAAACAAAAAAAGGCAGGCACAAGCCTACCTTATTCTAGAAACCCAAAAACTTTTTATTTATAAATCCGCTAAAACCTCTTTAGCTGCTGCCAAAGTTTGCTCAATATCATTGTCTGTATGAGCTAAGGAAGTAAATCCTGCTTCAAATTGAGAAGGAGCAAGATAAATTCCTTTTTCCAACATACCACGATGAAAACGAGCAAATTTATTCAGGTCAGATTTTTTTGCATCATCGTAGTTATGAACCGAATTACCAGTAAAGAACATTCCAAACATGGCACTGATACTACCACCATAGACTTCATGTCCTGTTTCTTGAGCTATCTGGAGTAAGCCATCAGCTAATTTTTTGGTAATTTGCTCTAATTGTTCGTAAGTTCCAGGTCTTTGCAACAATTCTAGAGTTTTAATTCCTGCCGTCATTGCCAAAGGATTACCAGAGAGAGTTCCTGCTTGATACATTGGTCCTGCTGGTGCAACCATAGACATAATATCCTTACGTCCACCATACGCACCCACTGGCAAACCGCCACCAATCACTTTCCCTAAAGTAGTTAAATCAGGAGTGACACCAAATTTTTCTTGTGCGCCACCATAAGCAATCCTAAATCCAGTCATGACTTCATCAAAAACGAGTAATGAGCCATTATCTTGAGTTATTTCGCGTAATCCTTCTAAAAATCCAGCATCAGGAATAATAAAGCCAGAATTTCCTACTACTGGTTCTAAAATTACCCCAGCAATTTGGTCTTGATTTTCTGCAAATAAAGCTTTAACCGCTTCCAAATCATTATAAGGAGCAGTCAAAGTACTGGCTGTAGTTGATTTGGGTACACCAGGAGAATCTGGTAACCCTAGGGTAGCTACTCCAGATCCCGCTTTAACCAAGAACATATCTGCGTGTCCGTGGTAACATCCTTCAAATTTAATAATTTTATCTCTACCAGTAAATGCGCGCATTAGACGCAATACTGACATACAGGCTTCGGTTCCCGAATTAACGAAACGAACCACCTCAATAGAAGGAACTGCATCAATAACCATTTCTGCCAAAATATTCTCTTGTACAGAAGGCGCACCAAAGCTAGTACCTTTTTCTAAAGCTTGATGAAGAGCCTCAATTACTTCGGGATGAGCATGACCGCAAATAGCTGGTCCCCAAGTTCCGACATAATCGATATATTTATTACCGTCTACATCCCAAATATAAGCTCCTTTAACGCGGTCAAAAACAATTGGTTGTCCACCAACAGATTTAAACGCTCTAACAGGAGAACTAACACCGCCAGGCATTAAATTTTGAGCAGAAGCAAAAATTTCTTCTGATTTAGTAGTTTTAAAGGAAGTTGTGCTAACCAAATACCGTCTCCTTTTATAATTTAAATAGATGTTTGTATCTCTAGATAGAAGATTGGTTTAGTGATTTTTTATTATCCTACGTCTGATAGCGTTTACTAACGCTTAATTTGAATATTTTTAAATCTAGTCTCGGCAATCCCTAACAAATATTTTTTTTGACATTACGAAAAGATAAATTACTTATTTATTTTGAGGCAACTATGCTAAACAAGAGTCTTGTGTCAATTGGCATAAGGTTAGTCTTGCAGTGTTTTATCTTACCAATTTTAAACTGGAAGCTTCTAGTTAAGTAACTTATTTGCTAAAATGGTGACTTTTCTTGCTAGTTATTCAAAAAACAATTTTTATATTTGACTTACAACTTATTGATTATGATCGAACCAGATAATGCGATCGCTTTTATTATTCATAAAATTGAACTGCTTGAAACTCAAATTCAGGAAATTTTGAACTCTTTAGTTAATATTAATGAGTTAGAAGAAGTTTTAAGTATTATTTCAGCAATAGAACAAAAAATTGATTGCTTACAACAACAGTTAGGAGAATTTTTTCTCAGTAATAATAAAGTTGATAACCGATTAGACCAATATCTCGATCATCTTCAACAACAGCTAGAACAAATATCTTTTCATCAAGACCAATTAAATTCATTTCATCAACCTTTCATTGAACAAGGCGTAGATGATTTTGAAGAACGAGGCGATTTAAATAACTTACTTAACTGGCTAGAACAGCAAATAACCAATCAATATTTAGCAAATCAAATCAATCCAAATATTAAACAAGAATTACCAATTCATAATAACTTAGAAACAGAGTCAACTAAACTAGAACGCTTACTATTTTGGTTACTTTTTCATAAAACATTTCAATCAAAAAAAGAGGGTTTATCTAGTCAAGAATTTTGGTATTTGTATGAAAATGGACTCAGAGAATTTCAACAAATGAATCTGACTGGGCTTAATTTAGTAGGCAAAAATCTGCGTCCAGTCAATCTTAGTCAAGCAAATCTTTTCTTAGCTAATCTAAATCAAACTAATTTACAAAATTCTAATTTAAGTCAGGCTAATCTCAGTTATGCCAATTTATGTCAAGCTAATTTATATGGAGCCATATTTGAAGCAGCTAATTTAAACTATACTAATTTTTATCAAGCCAATTTAGAGCGATCGCAGTTAATTAAAGCTCAATTACAAAATGCTAATTT
>CAZLUP010000083.1:2288-14178 GCA_964562685.1 uncultured bacterium | reverse complement strand
CCGCTCTTGTCAAGCCGTCCTATAAGGACGGGGTTTCTACCCAATTTTCTGATGATTTCTGAACAGCGCATTTGTAAAGTTGGTTTTGCCGTCAACTGAGAGATTGAGACTAATTGATTTTCCTCTGCGATTGTACAAATCAAGGTTTTTTCTGCATCTGATAAACGACGATATTGTTGATCGATTACAAATTCCAAATCTCCCAAAAATAAAGTATTTTGACGTAAAAATTCGGATATGCTGCCATTAAAAACTTCTTTGATCGTTGTAGCAACTATTTTTAAAGCAAGGGGATGACCTCGATACGTTTTAATCAACTCATCCCAACGTTCTACTTCTGGTAATTGCTTGTCTTCAAGTAACTGACGTGCTGCGGTAGATAAACCTTGAAGTTGCAGAGAACGAATTGATGCCGAAGCACTTTCCAAAATTGCCAAATCCTTGGGCTTTTCGTTACCAATTAATAATAAACAGCTTTTATGTTCTAATTGAGCAATCTGGCGAAACAATTCACCATAAACTTGATAGCCATCTTGATACTGTTGAGTAGCATTCCCCGTTGCCAAAATTGATTCTGTTTGGTCTAAGATCAACAAACAACGACTCTGACGCAATTGAAATAACAATTGAGAGATTTTTTGAGCAATTATAGCTTCAGAAGTTTGTCTGCGTGCAATCAAACTTAAAGCCTCATTTAAAATGATTTCTACCGACGGTGCATACCAAAGACTGCGCCAAAAAATATAATCAAATCCTTTTTGAAACTGTTTAGCTAGATGTACGGCAAGCGTAGTTTTTCCGATACCACCCAAACCATATAATATAATCACTCGACAGCGTTCTTGAATTAGCCATTGCTGTAAAGTTTCAATTTCGGCTAGTCTTCCATAACAAACCATTCCATCAGGTGCTTCTCCCCAATCTTGTCCTAAATATTGAACTGTTTGCTGTTGACTGAGTTTGACTTCTCCTATATTTAACTCTGCTGCTGCCATCTGAGGTTGAGTAAAAATAGCTAGTAATTGACTTGGTTTAAGCTCTAAAACTTGAGCAATCTTGGCTAATTTATCATGCCCTGGTTTTTTGATTGCGCCACTAGTAAGTTTACTGAGATAAGTTTTATCTATTCCAGCTTTTTGGGCAAGTCGATAGGCATTGATATTTTTCTTCATAAGTAATTGTTTAAATATCTCGCCTGCCAAATAACTATTTTGCAATTTTGTCACTATAAATAATTGTGTTAATTGAGCAACTACAAAAAGTTGAAAAATCAACTATGTTCAATTTCACTCATAGTTTGCTCTTAATTTTTATGCAAATAAAAATTTCTTGTAATAATTATTTAAGTATTTTTAGGTAATACATTAAACCAGAAAATTGTTCAACTAGTTGAATTTTTAAAAATTTTAGGCAACTTTTCATTTTCTTTAAAGGAAAGTTATAAAAAAAATAAGATTATTTTTGAAGAGATTAATTAATGATTACAGTTAAAGCTTTGTGGAAAAATAATGCTCAACCTGCTAAAAAAATCAAAATTGCTGTTGCCTTCAATGATTTTTTTGGCGGTGGTGTGACCGATGATAATGGTGAAGTTGATTTTGATTTAGAACCAGGAGACGGACAAATTTTTTATCAAGGTTATTCCATTTATATTGGAAAAATTGATGAAATCATAACTATTCATGTTTAAAAATACTTGATAATTTAACCTAAACAAAATTTATATTAATTATTTTATGAATTAGAGCGATCGCAATTTGATTGAGATCGCTATTTTCCTGATATTAATTTAAAATTTTTGCTCTATAGCATTACAAAGAAAGATTAGGACATCATTATAGATCGTAGGGGCGATTGCGGAATCTAATTCCGCAATGTTAGACTCCAGTTACGAAGTATCGCCTTGACAAGATTTTTCGTCCTAACTAATTACAATATTAATTTTGTACATATTAATCGAAAGAATGTTTGTCAAAAAATAAAGTTTAAGTTAATCATCGTTAAAGCTATTTTTACTTATTTATAAAGATTTGATATAGTCAAGGAAACCTGAGACAATGACTTTCTCGGATATGGTATAGCAACTTGGACAACTGATACGTTACTAAAGCATTTAGCTAGCTCAAATCAATAAAGCTTTTGGCTGCGCTGTTTCAATTATTTAAAGTTGTAATTTAATCAATAAGACTGACAAGCGATCGCCTGACTTTGAGCTTATATTAGGTGTAAATTGAATAGAGTGATTAACTTCAATGTATCTGGCTAATGTATGCGAATTTTGCTAGTAGAAGATGAGCCTGGAATCGCTCAATTTATCAATCAAGGACTCAAAGAAGCAGGTTACATTGTCGATCTCGCCGTCGATGGCGAAAAAGGTAAAGATTTTATTCTTACTTATGATTACGACATTCTTATTCTTGATATTCTGTTACCAAAAATAGATGGCTTACGATTATTAGAAGAAATTCGTTCTCAGAAAATTTTAACTCCTGTTTTGTTATTAACTGCTAGAGATGCAGTAGAAGATAGAGTGCAAGGATTAGATCGAGGCGCGGATGATTATTTAGTTAAACCCTTTGCTTTTTCAGAATTATTGGCTCGTTTGCGAGCTTTGCAACGTCGTCCTCCTTTACAGTTTGAGGCAGTGCTACAAGTAGGGGATTTAATTATGGATACTGCCAAACGGGAAGTACGCAGAGAAGGACAAACTATTGTTTTAAGTCCTTTAGAATATAATCTTTTAGAATATTTAATGAGAAATAGCGATCGCGTTTTGACTCGAACTCAAATTGGCGAACGAGTTTGGAATCTAGATTTTTATAACAATTCTAATGTAGTGGATGTTTATATCGGTTATCTAAGAAGAAAAATCGATCGGGGTTATGCTCAACCTTTAATTCATACTATTCGAGGTGTGGGTTATTGTTTGAGGACTGAATCAATTGATTTCCTTTAGTTAACCATTAACCATAATTCTTTTGATGCTCAAACTGTTTTGGCGGACTAAAAAAACTCTGCGAGTGCGTTTGACTGCTTGGTATATGTTGTTGTTTGGTAGCACTGTTTTAGTGTTTAGTGGTTATTTGTATCTTCAGTTGAAATATAGTTTACTCAGCCAAGTAGATACTGCTTTAGAAATAACTACATCGGAAATTTTAACTAACTTAAGTGCTAAGAATGGTCGCATACATTTCAAAGATACAGAGCAGTTTAAATTAAGTCAAAAACAATTAACTAATGCAGGCTATGCCGTGAGAATTGTGGGGAATAATGGACAAATTTGGGATGGTTTTGGTAATTATCCATCAATTCCACTGTTATTAACGACTAGAAAAGGTTACATTAACCTAACGGTTCGCGCAACCATTTGGCGAGTATATAATTTACCTTTAGCGATCTCTGGTGATAGACTTTCTGAAGCAAATTGGCTGAAAACTAACGAGCGATCAAAGCGAATTTTATTACAAGTGGCTCAATCTTTACAACCTGTTTCTCAAGCTTTAGATCGTCTTTTCTTGTTAATTGTATTTGGCTTTCCGATTGTTTTGTTACTAGCTGGTTTAGGTGGATTATTTTTAGCAGACCGAGCTTTACGTCCAATTAATAGCATTATTCAAACTGCCGAAGCAATTAGCCCTGATGATTTGAGTCGAAGAATTGATTACCAAGGAGTCAAAGACGAAGTAGGGCGTTTGGCGATTACTTTGGATCGAATGCTAGATCGGATTGAATTAGCTTTTGAACACGAACGACGTTTTATTGCTGATGCTTCTCATGAGTTACGTACACCATTGACTGTGATCAAAGGAAGAATTGATGTTGCTCTTAATCGTCGACGCACAACTGCTGAATATGAAACTACTTTATTAGATTTGGAACGAGAAACAGATCGCTTGATTCGTTTGACTAATGGATTATTATTTTTAGCTCGTTTAGAACAAGAAGAATTACAAGGAAAAGGAACTTTTTTTGAAGTAGATTTAAGCAATTTATTAGAGGTATTAATCGAACAGATTCAACCTTTAGCAGAAGACTGTCAGATTAATATTGTTGCTAAAATTAGTCCACAATTGTTGGTAATGGGAAATTGCGATTTACTTACAAGTTTATTTTTAAATCTTTTAGATAATGCCGTTAAATATACTCCTTCTCAAGGACAAGTAAAATTGAAAGCTGATCAAAATCAAACCCAAATTTTAGTAACAATTAGTAATACAGGAACAGGAATTGCTGACAAACATCTACCCTTTCTATTTGAAAGATTTTATCGCATTGAAGGCGATCGCTCTAGAAATACAGGTGGTGCAGATTTTAGTTTTTATATTTCTAGCTTCTGAACTTCGTCACAGTAATTTTATAAAAATAAGTGAGTAAATCATTAAACAGTTCAAGTTATTCTTTTCGACAACTAAAATTGAAGACTATCATGTCAAAAAGAGACTTCGATTTACAAACTGGGGAGTTGTCTATGCCTCTTAGTCGCATTATTCAGGGATTGAGTGAATTTCAGACTAACTATTTTAATACTCATCAAGAATTGTTTCAGCAGCTTTCTCAAGGACAAACTCCTGACATTCTGTTAATTACGTGTTCTGATTCTAGGATCGATCCTAATTTATTAACTCAAACTCAACCTGGAGAATTATTTATTATTCGCAATATCGGCAACATTGTTCCTCCTCATGGCACTCTTAATAGTAGCGAAGGTGCAGGAATTGAATATGCAGTAGCAGCTTTAGATGTTAAACACATTGTAGTCTGTGGGCATTCTCATTGTGGAAGTATGAAAGCCTTGTTACAACTTAATAAACTAAATGAAGAAATGCCTTTAGTTTATGATTGGTTAAAACATCATGGCGAACCTGTGCGTCGTTTATTAAAAGAAAATTATGCCAATTGTAGCGAAGAACAATTATTGAAAATTGCTATTCAAGAAAATGTTTTAACTCAAATCGAAAATTTAGAAACTTATCCCGTCATTCGTTCCAAAATGCACAGTGGTCAAATTTCTCTTCATGCTTGGGTTTACACCATAGAAACTGGCAAAATTTATGCTTATGATGCTAATAAAGGCGAATTTGCATTACTTAGTTCTGGTCCATTTCCTGTTCCTAATCCTTTATCGATTATTCATCACCAATAAACTTACAGTTTTCATGGTTATCTCTTGCAATTCTTAGACTCATAAGATACATCTCGATTAACTATTAACAAAAACCAGATTGTTAACTGTACCTTTTAACTATGAGAAACGCTATATTAAATTTTGCTCTCTCTTGGGAAAGAATGATCTGATTTGACTTAATAGTTAGGCTATTCTTTTCCTTTGCTTTTTTTGATAAAAAAAATTTCAAACTGAATAATGAAAAACTCTTTATCAAAGTCAAATAAAGAAATTTTCCTCCAAAAAATATCTAATTATTCTCAATCTAGCTATCGTTGGTTGATTGCTACTCCTGGAAGAGCATTAGATAAAGCTTATCAAGCAGCTTTAAAAATCAAATCTTTAGAAGCAAATTTTATAGTAGCACAGCAACAAGCCCAAGCTAATAATAATTTTAAATCTACAATCATAGAATGTTTACAATCGGACCTAGAGAAATATTTAGCAATTATCAAAATTAATTTAGCTGAATTTAAAGTTAGTCGTTTCTTACTTAATTCCCAAAATGCTAACTCTTGGGAGAAGTTAGTTGTTATTGATGAAGTTCTTAAAAAATATCGCACAGATATTATTGAAACGTCAGTAGTAGAACCAGATCAATCAATCGAAAAACCCAATAATTCTCAAGTTAATTATTCTTCTGTTCAAGATGAGTTTATTAATACTCAATCAACCACGGATAAAACTGGAGTTTTACCGCGATCGCTTTTAAGAACCTTTCAAAGAATTAAAGCCGATTTTAATAACAATAGTGAAACAGAAGTCTTACAAAATTTTCGTCGTTCTCGTTGGGTAACTCAAACTGCAATTCGATGTATGCTTTTATTAGTAATTATTCCATTACTAACTCAACAATTATCTAAAGAATTTTTGTTATTACCTTTAGTAGAAGAGTTCCGCAGTAATCATAATCCAGCAATATTTATTAATAATCAAATGAGAGAAGAAGCTTTCAAAGAATTACAAATCTTTGAAGAAGGATTAAAATTCCAAAGTCTTTTGGGGAAAACTCCAGATATTTCGCCTGAAGCTCTAGAAATAAAAGTCAAAGAAAAAGCTAGTGAAATAGCTGAAGAATTTCGTTATAAAAGTAATGTTGCTATTAGTAATGTTTTTGCTGATTTATTAGGCATAATCGCCTTTGTAGGAGTTGTCTTAACCAATCGCTCAGGAATTACAGCTATCAAAATTTTTCTTGATAGTATCATGGACAATTTAAGTGACAGTGCTAAGGCATTTATTATTATTATGTTGACCGATATATTTGTCGGTTTTCACTCGCCTCATGGTTGGGAAGTAATAATGGAAGGTGTTGCTAATCATTTAGGAATTGAGCCTAATCGTAGTGCTATATTTTTATTTATTGCTACTTTTCCAGTTATTCTCGATACTATTTTTAAATATTGGATTTTTAGATATCTCAATCGTATTTCGCCCTCAGCCGTTGCTACTTTTAAAAACATGAATGAGTAACATTTAGTATTTCTCGTAATTAGTCAGAATAATGTGCGTATTTTCAAATGATATTGAAATTTACTTCAGAGCAATATATAAACACATTTAAGCCAGAGTACTAATGTTTTCTACAATTAATTGGTTCAATCCTTGGTTAATAGCAGTAGGATTAAATAGTTTTTTACTCAGTTTTGCTTGGATTAGTCCTAAAAAATTACTTACGCCAATGGGTTATCTTCATGCTTGGATTTTAGGCGTGTTGGTTTGGGGAACTTTAGGATGGCAAGGGTATGTAATTGTCATGTTTTATTTCCTGGTTGGTTCGGCAGTTACTAAGATCGGCATGGCTCAAAAAGAAGCAGCAGGAATAGCAGAAAAGCGTTCGGGAATGCGAGGACCAGAAAATGTTTGGGGTTCGGCTTTAATCGCTACAATTTGCGCTGTTGCCACCTTATTTTGTGATTCTCCTCTCAGAGAACTTTTTTTATTAGGTTATGTGGCTAGTTTTAGTACCAAACTTTCCGATACTACTGCTAGCGAGGTAGGTAAAGCTTATGGCAAACACACTTTCTTAATTACTACCTTAAACCCCGTACCCAAAGGAACAGAAGGTGCGGTAAGTTTAGAAGGAACTGTAGCTGGTATAGTTGGTTCATTAGCGATCGCGACTATTGCTTGGTTAGTTGGTACAATTGATGGGTTGGGAATTGTCTGGTGTGCGATCGCAGCTTTCCTGGCTACTACGATTGAAAGTTTGATCGGAGCAACTTGGCAATCTAATTGGTCATGGTTAACGAATGAAATGGTTAATATTATTAATACCTTAATTGGCGCGACCGCAGCAATTTTATTAGCTTGGGGATGGAGTAATTTAATTAATTAAACCGACAAGATAAAGTTAAAGCTTTCCTTAATAAACTTTGATATTGTTTCTGACTAATTACATAAGAACCAAACCGTTCTAAATGAGAATTTTGTAATTGAGCATCAAAAAACAGATAACCTCTTCGCCGAAGATGTTCAACTAATTTTACCATTGCTACTTTTGACCCGTCATCAATGCGATAAAACATAGACTCACCAATAAACATTCCTCGAATAGCTATACCTAAAATTCCTCCAGCCAATTCGTTGCCTTGCCAAGTTTCAAAGCTATGCGCCCAACCAGCTTGATACAAAGCTAAATAGATTTCTTTTAACTCAGAAGAAATCCAAGTTCTTTCTCGATTGGCACATCCTTGACAAACAGCTTCAAAATCTCGATTAATTGCAACAGAAAACTTGTCCTGATTGAGTACTCGTTGCAAAGATTTGGGATACCGAAAACGATCATCAAGAGGAATTAAAGTACGTTGACGACTCGAATACCAATTTAGCCCCTCCTCGTCATCCGCCATCAGAAAATAGCCTTGGCTATATCCTTCTATAATTGAGGAAATATCTAATATCATATTTTTAAAATTTCTCAGTTATTAAATCAATCACCAATGAGAGAAGAACCTCAACCAATTCCACCAATAGTTTTACCGCCGATTGAAGATCCCGATAAAGAAGGAGAATGGTTAAAAAGCTCTTTACATACTTGGCTAGATCGAGAATTTATCCCCGAAGCAGTTAATGAAAAAATAGCCCAAAGAGCATCTCAAATCTTTGTTCGGCAACGTTTAGAAGGAGAAAACGATCTCGGTTCGCTAGTTATTGCCATTGTTACTGAAATGCAAGCATTTGATTTTAGTCAAAGTTTTTATGGCGAGTTTGCGATCGCTAATGCAGTGAGCGATCTGATTTTAGATAGTTTAGGGATAGATCGTTGTTGTGGTAATTAAAGCAGTTACCAGTTATCAGTTACCAGTTATCAGTTACCAGTATTAATTATTAAGGAACAGGGAACAGAAATAAATATTCTTTCTTTTTTACTTTTTACTTTTTACTTTTTACTTTTTACTTTTGCCTTCTGCTTTCTGCCTCCTGCCTCCTCTATTCAACAGAAAATGATCTTAAGGTTTCTGCCAATTTATCCGCAATGCCTTCAATCCATTTTTCATCTTGTTTAGTATAACTACGAGGAACATTCGCCCCCAAAATTAACACCCCGCGATCGCCAATTGGTTGACAAATAACCCCTTGGGTATTTTCTGGTAAATAATCAAATTCAATTTTGCCAGGATAAAGATTCAAATTGACCAAATAAATCGATTTTTGGGTATCTAACACTCTTTGTACAATTGCGCCTGGTTTAACTTGAGAATTCTGCCCCAGAATACCTCTCCTTAACAAAGTTTGTCCTTGATAATAAACTACCAGCGATCGCGTAACTGTATTAGTCAATAATAAATGAGAAGCCCATGCCAATTCAGTTTTAACTTCTGATGGCAAATGCTGGGCTAATTCAAAACCTTCTGGTCCAATTAAAGTAACGGCATCTGGCGATCGCGGTTGAATCTGCTGCCAAATTAAACCAACCAAAATTAGTACAGCACCTTCAATGATTCCCAAAGCATCAGATCTTGCCTGAGAGTCAGTTAACTGTACAGTTAGTAAGCGGTTGACTAGCAACAGTATCCCCGCCAACGCGCCAGCAAAGATCGGTAACAACCGTAATACTCGATTTGGATCGGATTTACTCATCCTTTACCTATGACTGGTATTATGAAAGGTTGATTCAGTCTTCTCCTGGTTCGAGAATTCTTTGAAACAGATAGCCTGTTCCCCTAGCAGTGAGAATTAGTTCGGGATTGCTCGGATCGTCTTCTAATTTAGCTCTAAGACGGGAAATATGCACATCAACTACACGAGTATCTACATGACGTTCGGGAGTATAACCCCAAACTTCCTGTAAAATTTCCGAACGCGAAAACGGTTCACCAGAACGACTGACTAGTAATTCTAGCAAACTAAACTCCATTCCCGTCAAACGAATTCTTTCATCTCCTTTATATACCTGCCGTTTGTTGGTATCAATTTTGATCGAACCGATATGAATTACACCCGAACTAGGAATACCTGGCGCACCATTTTTTTCAACTCGACGCAAAACAGAACGAATTCTGGCTTCTAACTCTTTGGGAGAAAAAGGTTTGACAACATAATCATCCGCACCCAGTTCTAAACCAGTAATGCGATCGGCGACATCTCCTAAAGCGGTTAACATGATAATAGGAATATCAGATTCTTTCCGCAATTCTTGACATACACCATAACCGTCTAATTTGGGCATCATAACATCCAAAACGACGAGATCTGGTTCAGCAACGCGAAAAGTTTCTAGAGCTTCTTCTCCATCAGCAGCAGTTACCACGTCGTAACCAATCATGGACAAACGAGTTTCCAAGATACGACGGATGCTAGCTTCATCATCAACAACTAGAATTTTTTCTTTATGTGTTTCCAAGTTACTCCACACTCCTTCTTTAAATTAGATTACCGATCTGATCTTTAAGTTAAATTTTGAGTACCTGTGTTTCTAGAATATCGCTTTCACGTTATTTAATTAGTCTGAGTGTGCATTTTATTATGCCAATTTTTGGCTTTTTTCAGATTTACTTTATTTTTGAGTCCGTTGAGGATTCTGTGACAGTTTTAAACATTAATTGACTATTGTTTGTAGTTTTCTTAATATTTTTTTTAAAAATCCTCATGGCTAAATCCCGACAAATTTACGTTTGTAGTGAGTGTGGTGCAGAATATACTCAATGGTATGGTTATTGTAAAGAGTGCGATTCTTACGGAACTATTTCTGAAGAACCGATTGAAATTAGCCCTACGACGGGAAATCGTGGAGGTTGGCAATCTGGAACTCGTTCTCAGGGTAGAGCGGATACTCCAGCCCAACCAAGAGTATCACTGAAATTTTCTCAGATCAATAACAATAATCAAGCTCGCTTTCCTTCAGGATATGGCGAGTTAGACCGAGTTTTGGGTGGGGGAATTGTTCCTGGTTCATTGGTGTTGATTGGAGGCGATCCTGGTATTGGTAAATCGACTTTATTATTACAAGTAGCTAATCAGTTATCGGTAAGCTTACCCCGTATTCTGTATGTTTCTGCCGAAGAGTCAGGACAACAGGTTAAATTACGAGCTTCTCGTTTGGGGGTAGGAGTAATCGAAGAAGATGAACCTTTAGTGCATCAGAATGGTCATAATAAAACAGTAAACAAGGCAAAACCTAGGGAAGATGTCAATGAAAATAATCTTTATGTGATGCCAGAAACAGATTTAGAGGAAATTTTACGGGAATTAGAATCATTAAAACCTCAAGTCGCTGTAATTGATAGTATTCAAACTCTTCATTTTGCCTCCCTTACTTCTGCACCTGGTTCAGTCGCCCAAGTGAGAGAATGTACGTCCGCTTTGATGCAGGTAGGGAAAAGAGAGAATATTACCTTATTAATTGTTGGTCATGTTACCAAAGAAGGAGCGATCGCAGGGCCACGAGTATTAGAACATTTAGTTGATACTGTGTTGTATTTTGAAGGAGATCGTTATGCTTCTCATCGCCTATTGCGTTCAGTGAAAAATCGTTTTGGCGCAACGCATGAAATTGGTATCTTTGAAATGGCAGATAAGGGTTTAGTTGAGGTAGATAATCCTTCGGAACTGTTTTTAGGCAACCGCGATGAATTAGCTCCTGGTACTTCTACCATTGTCGCTTGTGAAGGAACTCGTCCCATTGTAGTAGAGTTACAGGCGTTAGTTAGTCCGACTAGCTACACTTCTCCCCGTCGTTCGACTACAGGCGTAGATTACAATCGTTTGCAGCAAATTTTAGCGGTCTTAGAAAAAAGAGTAGGTATTCCTCTTTCTAAACTCGATGCCTATGTCGCTTCGGCAGGAGGCTTAAATGTAGGCGAACCAGCAGCCGATTTAGGTATTGCGATCGCTCTAGTAGCCAGTTTTCGCGATCGCATTGTTGACCCTCGTACTGTTTTAATTGGGGAAGTAGGTTTAGGTGGTCAAGTTCGTTTAGTATCGCAAATGGAACTAAGACTTAAAGAAGCTGCTAAATTAGGGTTTAAACGGGCAATTGTGCCGAAAGGACAGAGTTTTCCCGATGATGTGGGTTTAGAAATTGTTCCGATTGGTAAAGTAATTGATGCGATTATTGCAGCAATTCCCTCGGAAAGGGGGATGAAACAGGTTAGCGAAGAAGAATGAGCAGTTATCAGTTATCAGTGACCAGTGACCAGTTATCAGTTATCAGTTATCAGTTACCAGTTACCAGTGATCAGTTATCAGTTATCAGTTACCAGTTACCAGTTACCAGTTACCAGT
>CAZLUP010000083.1:0-2188 GCA_964562685.1 uncultured bacterium | reverse complement strand
CAGTTACCAGTTACCAGTTACCAGTTACCAGTTATCAGTTACCAGTGAAAAGAACCAAATTAAGTCTTCTGCCTTTTTACTTTTTACTTTTTACTTTTTACTTCTGCCTTGATAACTTATGACAATTACAACAGGAGAAACTATTGTTGCGATCGCTACAGCCGTTGTGCCTCAACAGGGTAGCATTGGTATTGTGCGTCTTTCGGG
The DNA here is from genome assembly GCA_964562685.1 of uncultured bacterium. Classification (GTDB taxonomy): domain Bacteria; phylum Cyanobacteriota; class Cyanobacteriia; order Cyanobacteriales; family Xenococcaceae; genus Stanieria. Next base: position 1,981 of record CAZLUP010000083.1, on the reverse strand, counting down.
GGAACAAGCGGTAAATATTGCCCGAAATTTATTTGATGCACCTGGTAAACAGTTGTGGGAAAGTCATCGTCTTCTCTATGGTTATATTCGTCATCCTGAAACTAAGGAATTAGTCGATGAAGCTTTGTTGTTATTGATGCTTGCGCCTCGTTCTTTTACCCGTGAAGATGTAGTTGAATTCCATTGTCATGGTGGGATTATCCCAGTGCAAGAAGTGTTAAAACTTTGTTTAGAACAGGGAGCAAGATTAGCTCAACCAGGAGAATTTACACTTAGGGCATTTTTAAACGGTCGAATTGACCTTACTCAAGCAGAAAGTATTGCTGAATTAGTGGGAGCGCAATCTCAAGCTGCTTCAGTAGTCGCTTTAGCAGGATTACAAGGCAAACTCGCCCATCCAATCCGTCAGTTACGAGCTACCTGTTTAGATATTTTGGCAGAAGTAGAAGCCAGAATTGACTTTGAAGACGACTTACCACCTCTGAATGAAGAAGTAATTCGGCAACAACTCAAAGATGTTTTACAACAAGTCCAAGATATCCTTGCTACTGCTAATCAAGGAGAATTACTCAGGAATGGAATTAAAGTAGCAATTGTTGGTCGTCCTAATGTGGGAAAATCAAGTTTACTCAATGCTTGGAGTAAATGCGATCGCGCTATTGTGACTGATTTGCCTGGAACTACCCGTGATGTGATTGAATCAAGTTTAGTAGCTGGCGGAATACCAATTCAAGTCTTAGATACCGCAGGAATCAGAGATACTTTTGATACAGTGGAAAAGATTGGCGTAGAGCGATCGCAAAAAGCAGCCCAATCAGCCGATTTAGTTTTACTTACTATTGATGCTCAAGCAGGGTGGACGGAAGAAGATCAAAAGATTTATCTTCAAGTAAAACATCGTCCCCTAATTTTAGTTATTAATAAAGTTGATTTGGCTTCCCCAGATACAATTATTTATCCTCAAGAAATTAATTGGGTAGTAACTACTTCTGCTGCTAATCAGGAAGGAATCGATCAATTAGAAACTGCAATTTTAGCATCTGTGCAAACAGGCAAAACTACCGCAGCTAATTTAGATCTAGCCATCAATCAAAGACAAGCAGCAGCGTTAACTCAAGCCAAACAATCCTTAGAACAAGTTCAAGAAACCATCAAAGCACAATTGCCTTTAGATTTTTGGACAATTGATTTAAGAGGAGCAATTCAAGCTCTAGGCGAGATTACAGGAGAAGACGTAACTGAATCAGTTCTAGATCGTATTTTTAGTCGATTTTGCATCGGGAAATAGAACCCGCAAAAATATAGCGTAGCAATGTACTATGCTTAACTTTTAGAGATAATAATTTAAGACTGATGAAACCAAAATTTAAAACAGTAAAGGCTTGGGAACAAGCACAAATGCTGATGCAACCAGCCTTAATTAGAATTCTGGATAATATTCGTAAACAACTCGATAATTCACCATGGAAGGGAGAATACAAAGAAGTGGTTGACCCTATCCCTGGTTATCATCTTTGTTTAACTAGTCAAGGAAAATCTATTGAAATTGATATTTGGGAACTGTGCTATCAAGTTTGTTTCCAGAATTATCTTTCCTTGCCCCATAATATTTTTAGTTTCTACGATCAAAGTAGCCATGAAGTAGAAATAGACACTCGTTTAATTGATGATACAGGTGAAGTTGATTGGCAATTTCTCGAAGCCAAAGCACAAAAATCAGTCAGACAAGTATTTGAAAATTTACCTGAGAGGTAATAATTTTCGATGTAGCCTCTTTTGGCAATTCAAATTAAATTGCGTATTTTAGTGTCATTCTGAGGCAACGAAGAATCTAAAGAACAACTTGTCTCTAGACAAATGATCTGAATAATTGACGCTTAATTTAAGATAAGTCATTAAAAAAATTAGATTGTTTATCAAAACAGTCAAAGATAGAACAGATAATTTTGGTAAACTTCCAACTGAATCTGAAGCCATGAAG
>CAZLUP010000082.1:0-14213 GCA_964562685.1 uncultured bacterium | reverse complement strand
AGACGAAGGTTAATCAATAATTAAAAACGCTCTCCATTCTTGGGGGGCGTTTTTTTTTGGCTATGCTTGGTAATTTTCCCCTACGTTAGCATCAGTCTTAAGATATAGCTGTTGATAAGGAAAGTTAAACATAGATAAATATTTGTTGCACTTAAACAGGATTATCATGGTCGAGGTAACAGACTGACTTATATTCATAACCAGGGCTTGAAAGTTTATAACCAAATTTCATGACTGAGAAAATAAAGGAGCAGAGGGGCAAAGAAGCGGAGGAAAGAAATGTTAATGGTTTTTCCGTATTTGATGCGCTTCAATTTGAATCAATCTCGATTGGTTAGCAGCCCTTAATAAAAGATGAGTAATTAAACTTTTAAACGTTTGCCTTGAAACGGAGATAAATAAGGGAGAAATTGATGAAATTAGCCTACTGGATGTATGCAGGACCTGCTCACATTGGTACACTACGGATTGCTAGCTCTTTTAAAAATGTTCACGCGATCATGCACGCACCCCTGGGAGACGATTATTTTAATGTGATGCGATCGATGTTAGAACGAGAAAGAAATTTTACTCCTGTAACAGCTAGTATTGTTGATCGCAACGTTTTAGCTAGAGGTTCGCAAGAAAAAGTTGTTGATAATATTACTCGTAAAGATCGAGAAGAACATCCTGATTTAATTATTCTTACTCCTACGTGTACATCTAGTATTCTCCAAGAGGATTTACAAAACTTCGTAGATCGCGCTCAAATCGATGCTCAAGGCGACGTAATGTTAGCCGATGTTAATCACTATCGGGTTAATGAATTGCAAGCAGCCGATCGCACTTTACAACAGGTAGTAGAATTTTATCTTAATAAAGCTCGCAAGAAAGAGGAATTACCAGCAGGAAAAACTGCTAAACCTTCGGTTAACATCATCGGTATCTCTACCCTAGGTTTTCATAATCAGCATGATTGTACTGAGTTAAAACGTCTGATGACTGATTTGGGAATTGAAGTTAATGAAATCATTCCCGAAGGTGCTTCGGTTCATAATTTGAAAAATTTACCTTGCGCTTGGTTTAATCTAGTTCCTTATCGGGAATTGGGTTTAATGACGGCTAAATATTTAGAGGCAGAATTTGGGATGCCCTATGTAGATATTACGCCGATGGGAGTAGTAGAAACGGCTCGTTGTTTGCGGAAAATTCAACAGATTATTAATGCTCAAGGCGCAGAAGTAGATTATGAAGAGTATATTAATGAACAAACTCTTTATGTTTCTCAAGCAGCTTGGTTTTCTCGTTCGATTGACTGTCAAAATTTGACTGGTAAGAAAGCAGTTGTTTTTGGTGATAATACCCATGCAGCAGCAATGACTAAGATTTTGGCTAGGGAAATGGGTATTCACGTTGTTTTAGCTGGTACTTATTGTAAGTATGATGCCGATTGGTTTAGAGAACAAGTGAGTGAATACTGTGATGAAATTTTAATTAGTGATGATAATGGGGAAATAGGGGACGCGATCGCACGTCTTGAACCTGCTGCGATTTTTGGTACACAAATGGAACGTCACGTAGGTAAACGGCTTAATATTCCCTGCGGTGTCATTGCAGCACCAATTCATATTCAAAACTTCCCGATTGGTTATAAACCTTTCTTGGGTTACGAAGGTACGAATCAAATTGCTGATTTAGTCTACAATTCCTTTACTTTAGGAATGGAAGATCACCTCTTAGAAATTTTTGGCGGACACGATACTAAAGAAGTAATTACTAAGGGTATTTCTGCTGATTCCGATCTCAATTGGAATAAAGAAGCGCAAGCAGAATTGAATAAAGTTCCTGGTTTTGTACGGGGTAAAGTTAAGCGTAACACCGAAAAATTTGCCCGTGAAAGAGGGTTAGCGGAAATTACCCTTGAGGTAATGTACGCAGCTAAAGAAGCTGTTGGAGCATAATTAAATTAATCTGACTTACAGTTAGGCTTTTGAAGCTTTAAAGATTTTATTATTTCTTCAACTGGCTTAATCAGAATTGCGACTTATTCGTAGCTGATCGAGCCAGTTTTAGTTTGGTTTGGTCTTGATTGTCGTGGAAATAACCATCACTAAACAACAGAAATTTAGCTAAGATTTATATATTTACTTTACATAGCTCAAACTTTTTTAATAATTACCTATAAAAATGCAACAAACTGCTTTAAACATTATTGCGATCGGGGTGTTTACAATGACCCTTTCTTGTTTACTTGGCCCTATATTTAACATTTCCCCTACTATTCCTGCTATGGCTACCCTCGGTATTATGGGTTTAGCAACCGTGGACACTTTTAGTTGGAATAATCGCGGAGTTACTCTACTATTAGACGTTTTTTCGACACCTCAGCAACGTCAACGAGTTATTCATCATGAAGCAGGTCATTTTTTAACGGCTTACTTTCTAGGTATTCCTGTGACTGGTTATAGTTTGACTGCTTGGGAGGCTTTAAAACACGGACAACCAGGTAGAGGTGGAGTAGCTTTTGATACTCAGGAGTTAACAACCAAACCAATTAATTTTGAGGAGATGCGTTTAACTCTTGACCGATTTTGTACAGTGTGGATGGCGGGAATTGCTGCTGAAAGGCTAGTTTATGGAAATGCAGAAGGCGGACAAGAAGATTGTGAACAATTACGCTTAGCTTTGAGTTTAGCAGGGTTACCAGAAATAGGCTATGCTCAAAAACAACGTTGGGCGCAGCTACAAGCAACAAGCATCATCGAAAGACATCAAAATGCCTATCAAGCGTTAGTAACTGCGATGGAACAAAGAGCTTCAGTAGTAGAATGTTGTCAAATTATTCAAGATAATTGTTAATTGATTTGATCTAGATTCAGATATGGCAATCGCTTAATATTTATAAACTTAAAGGTGGCAAACTGTTATTATTCTGTTTAATTTCAGTTGGTTTGTTAGTAAATTTTTTAATTTCATTGTCCCAATCAATAGAGAGAGAAGAAAAATTATTTGTTTCTTCTTTCTCCTTTTTCAATTCACAATAACTAAAGTTCACGCTGTTCAAGGAAGTTAGTAATTCTTGCTAAAAGCTCATTTTGTTCGAGGTTAGTTTAAGCAATTGTTGAGATACTTTTATAATTTTTAATCTTTAATGATTAAATTATTGCGATGAACTACAGTATCTGCTCCTTCGTAACCTAAAATTTGGGCAATTTTCTCGGAATGGTGTCCTTTTATTTGAGTTATTTCTGTACTGCTATAATTAACTAAGCCTCTGCCAATTTCTCTACCTTCTCCATCACACAATTGCACTGCATCAGAAGCAACAAAATCTCCTTCTATTTTGATAATTCCCGCAGGTAACAATGATTTTCCTTGTTGACAAATAGCTTTAACAGCACCACGATCTAGATACAATTTACCCATAGGAATTAAACCATAATTAATCCAACGTTTACGAGCATTATCTGCTCTTGATTGTGGTTCAAATTGTGTTCCTAAAAGTTCTCCTTGAATAATTTTAAGAATATTTTGTGGTTGTTTCCCTTGGGTAATGACTGTTCTAACTCCTGAAGAAGTAGCAATGCGTGCAGCAGCGAGTTTGGTTGCCATACCACCAGTTCCCCATTGACTACCGTTGTCTCCTGCTTCTACCTGTAATTGTTTAAATTCGGCACTTCTTACTAATTCAATCGGTTCAGCATCAGGATTGAGACGAGGATCTGCTGAATATAGACGGTCTACATCAGTCAAAATAAATAGCCAATCTGCTTCAATTAAACTGGCAACTAAAGCGGATAAAGTATCGTTATCACCAAATTTTAATTCGTCTATGGCGACAGTATCGTTTTCATTAACAATTGGGATGACTCCTAATTCTAATAAAGCAATAAAAGTATTAAAAGCATTTACATAAGAAGTTCTTTCCATTAATTCTCGGCGAGTTAGAAGAACTTGAGCAATTGGTTGTTGTAAACTGGAAAAAAGGTCATCATAAATACGCATTAGACGACCTTGACCAACAGCAGCAACAGCTTGTTTAACGGCTATTTTTCGGGGTCTTTCTTTGAGATTTAATCTGGCACATCCTACTCCCACTGCACCAGAAGAAACTAAAACGACTCGATGACCATCAGAACGTAAAGAGGTGAGGGTTTCTACTAAAGAAGCTATGGTAGCTACGGCAATTTGTCCTGTTGGTTGTGTCAAACTAGATGTACCGATTTTAATGACGATAGTTTGTGATTCAGACATAACTAAATGTAAATATTACATAAATTTGATTGGTTTAATGCATATTGATTTGCACCAAATAGTCATAATCGTGAACACTAGAAATTAAATAAAAATATTAGTTAAATAACAATTTATTTTTACTCTCACAATTGCAACCAGACGATAGTTTACCAAGATTTTTAATCTTAATTATGTAGTCTCGGTTAGCCTGTGGTGCATCCGCGAGAGATTCGCGATTAGCGACGAGGCGCATCCGCGATCGCATTTTTTTATGTATATATGTATAATTTAAAAACTATGAGTAATGACCAGAATTTATCAATCGAGCAATTACTTGATCATGCCTACCTCGCAGCCGAAACTAAAAATTGGTTACAAGTTAATTATTATTTACAACAACTTCTTTTACGACAAAATCAAGGTGTCTGTTTAGAAAAGCAGTTTGAAGACAAAATTATTCAACTGGCTTTAGAAGTTTTATTTTATGGTGATTTTCAACTACGTTGGGAAGTTACTAAAATTTTTGTTGGGATCGGAACTAGTGTCATTGAGCCTTTGATTAATGTTTTAGAAGATGAAAACAATAACATAGAAATACGTTGGTTTGTCTGTCGAATTTTGGCTGAGTTTAAGCACCCTCAAATCATTGTTGCTTTAGTTAAATTGCTTCAACATTCAGAAGAAGAATTAGCTTTGATCGCGACAGAAACTTTAGCTCAGATTGGGGTAGAGGCAATTGAAAGTTTAACTAGTTTATTAAACCATCCAGAATATCGTTTATTAGTAGTTACTGCTTTAGCACAAATCCGTCATCCAGAAACTATTTCTGCTTTACTTCAAGTAGTTAAAGATCCGCAACCAGCTATTCGTGCGATCGCAATTGAAGCTCTTAGTAGTTTTCACGATCAACGCATCCCTCCTGTTTTAATTGAAGCTTTACATGATACTAATGTCACTGTCAGAAAAGAAGCGGTGATTGGTTTGGGATTTCGTTCCGATTTATGTCAGGAATTAAATTTAGTTGAAATCATTACTCCCTTACTATATGACTTTAATTTAGAAGTTTGTCGTTATGCTGCTTTAAGTTTAGCCAAAATGACCAGCCAAAGCGATCGCGCCGTTGAAGCTTTAAATCAAGTACTGACTTCTGAAGCTACGCCAACAACTTTAAAATTAGATTTAGTTAAAGCTTTGAGTTGGAGTGAAACTTTACTCGCTTTAATCTATTTAGAACGAGTATTATTAAGAGAAAATCAATCAATTCAAGCAGAAATTATTAATCATTTAGGCAGAATCACTAAACCTAGTTTGAAACCTCAAGCCGTTCAAATTCTGCTTAATTTTTGGCAAGCCAATAGTAATCAAAAGATTTCTAATCAACTCAAAAAAAATCTCGCTACTTCTTTAGGAGAATTGAGAAATGAGCAGGCTTTTGTGATGTTAAAAGAATTGGCAGCAGATCCAGAACAAATAGTTAAACTACACGCGATCGCAGCTTTGAAGAAAATAGCTTAACCTAGTTATTATTTTTCCCAAACTGCGGAGATTACATACTTTAAATCTTATCAAGCAAGAGTAAGCTCTACTACTCCTAATATTTCTAGACTGAATTTTTATTAAGGAAAAAATATCTTAATTAATAACAAAGGAGTTGCTGATCATACGAGTTAGTTGGCAACTCCTGTTTTAACTAATAAAATTTGCAAAATCTCAACTTAGAGAGAAGCAACTTCGATCTCAACAGTTGCAGTAACTTCTGGGTGTAGTTTAACCTCAACTGGATAATGACCAATCTTACCAATTTCTGGTACACTAATACCTCTTTTATCCACTTCCAAGCCAGCTTGTTCTTTAATTACATCGGCTACTTCTTGTGCTGTAACAGTACCAAAAATAGCGTCTTTTTCCCCAACTTGCTTACGAATTACTAAGCGACCAATAGTTTTTAACGCAGTTTTCCGAGATTCTGCTTCCTGTTTTTCGGCTAACTTTTGTTGTCTTTCTTTTTCTCTTCTCTGTTCTACTTGCTTGAGAATTCCAGCACTTGCTACTACAGCTAAACCTTGTGGCAGAAGATAATTGCGAGCATAACCAGGAGCAACTTCGACTAAATCTCCGTTTTTGCCCAGTTTACTAATATTTTGATTTAAAACTACTTGTACGCGCTTGCCCATTGTCCTCTAAATAACAAAATTAAATATGACAGAACTATATATCATATCATACTGATTAAACTAGCTTCTCAAGAATTAATCATCAAAATTACAGCTTAGACCTCAACTAATTTTTAGCTCAAATTAATCATTAACGAAAATAAGCTCAACTTAAATAAATCAAAATTTCTCAAACAAAATAATCTTGTTTTTTCTGCAATTAAATTAATAAAAATTACTCAATTAAGATGCTCAAAAATTTTCAAGCTGAGAATTAATAGCTCAATTTTTTTTGACTATTTCCACAACCGAAAAGCTTAAATAAAAAGATTTTTTTATAACTTAAGCTAATAGTTTTCAAAACTATATTTTAAATTGTGTATATTTAGTTATATAAATCTCTCTTTTTTGGCTACGTAGCTTTAATGCTTTTACGTTCATAATACAAAAACATATACAACAAAATCTGATATCGTGTTATATATTGGGCTATTTATGTAAATAAATTAAAAACCAATCCTCAAATACTTGCCAAATAAGGACTTTGACAAAAAGCTTTTGACCTCCCTTTACAAAACTTTAATTATTAGCCCTAGTGTCAATTACCTAAGTGGCATATAAACTATTGCTAAAATTTAAAATCTATCTTTCATTCCTCTCAACTTGCCAAACACTCTAGCTGGTTGTTTCATACCCGTAGCTGCTTGTAAAGCTGAATAATCCCACCGTAAAAAAGGATTAGTCAATTTTTCTATTCCTAAACTAGAAGGAACTGTAGCTTCTTGGCGACGACGAGCCTCTTGAATTTCTGTAAATCGTTTTTGTAAATCAAGATTATTACTATCAACAGTTAAAGCAAATTGAAGATTTTTGAGTGTATATTCATGAGCGCACCAGATGCGAGTAGTATCTGGTAATTGTCTCAATTGACTAAGAGAAGCAACCATTTGTTCGGGAGTACCTTCAAACAAACGACCACAACCACCAGCAAATAAAGTATCGCCACAAAATAACTCTCCCGTATCTTCCAGATTTACAGGAGGAAAATAATAAGCAATATGAGCGCGGGTATGACCTGGAACAAAAAAGATTTGAGCTAATCTATCAGCAAATTCAACTGTATCGCCCGCTTCCAAAAAAACTTGTTGTCCGGGAATCCTACCTTGGTCTTCTTTTCCTCCATAAACGCAGAGATTAGGAAAGTGTTTGATTAATTGTCGATTTCCACCCACATGATCGAAATGATGATGAGTATTAAAAATAGCTATTAATTCAACCTTCAGTTTTTGTAAAGCTTGTAAAACAGGTTCAGCTTCGGCTGGATCTACTACTGCTGCAATTCTTTGTTCTAGATCGTAAAGCAAAAAAATATAATTATCTGACAAAGCAGGAATTCTTTTAATCTGCATTTTATCTCCTTTCAGTAAGTTTCCTCTCGACGTTTCTGGTAAGTATATTCCATTATGTTAGGGAGACAGTTAACATTAATCGGTTACAAGTGAGATAAATATCTTGACTTTCCCTGCACAAAACCGAAAACCCAAAATCTCCATAGTTGTCAGCGATCTATCTAGTAGTGGTGCTGGTAGATGGGGTGGTGCAATACGTCCTTTTCTTCTGGCGCAAGCTCTTCGTCAACTTAACTATGAGGTAGAAATGTTGGGAGTAGCTTTTGGTGAAGAATCTTCTGCGATCGCAAATTCAGAATTTCCCATTATTTCTTTTCCTTGTCAATCTCATTCAGGATTTTTTCGGGCAGCATCAAAATTAATTAATCATATCAATGGCAAGATAATTTATGCTGTCAAATTAAAACCTAGTAGTTTTGGTCTTGCACTGATCAAAAAAATTTTTACTGGTCGTCCTTTAATTTTAGATATTGATGATTGGGAATTAAGTTGGCATGGTGGAGACAAATGGAAATATGATTTTAATCCCAAACAAATTGCTCGCGATCTTTTACAACCTAAAGGTGAATTAAAACATCCCGATCATCCTTTATACCTCAAATGGTTAGAAAAATTAGCCAATAGAGCGGATGTTATTACGATTCATAATCGATTTTTGCAAAAACGCTTTGGCGGAATTTATCTTCCTAATGGCAAAGATACCTCTTTATTTAATCCCGCTCAATATGAACCAGAAGCTAGCCGTGCTAAGTATGGCTTAAGTAACTATAAAATTTTGATGTTTCCAGGCGCACCAAGACCTTATAAAGGAGTAGAAGATGTTCTCATTGCTCTAGAAAAACTGAACCGTTCGGATTTGAGATTGGTGATTGTTGGTGGTAGTCCTTACGATGATTATGACCTTCAACTACAGCAAAAATGGGGAAAATGGATTATTCAACTGCCTAAATCTCCTGTAGAAAATATGCCAGAGATTATTGCTGCTGCTCATATAATTGTAGTTCCTCAAAGAGATTCTCCTGCGACTCAAGCTCAATTTCCATTAAAGTTAACCGATGGAATGGCAATGGCTAAACCAATTTTAGCTAGTTGTGTTGGCGATATTCCTCAAATTTTGGGAGAAACAGGTTATTTAGTCAGACCTAATTCGCCTGAGCAAATTGCTACTACCCTTGATCTGATTTTAGATAATTTTTCTACCGCTAATAATAAAGGAATCGCAGCCAGAAAAAGATGTATTAAGCACTATAGCATTTCCGCTATGGCAGAAATATTAAAACCAATATTGGCTAAGTTTTCGATAATTTAATTCTTGATGATACGTGCGATTTTAATATGTCTTCTCGTAAATTTATTCTAAGTATTGCCAGAGAACAACCCTTATTAATTGTTGCTACAGTTGTTTTTAGTTTAGCTAGTGCCGTATTTAATGGTGTAGGTACTGCTTTAATAATTCCAATTTTGATAGTTTTTTTAGGGGAGAAAAGTAGTCTAGAATTTCCTGGACAACCACCTTTACTAGAAAAGTTTTTTGCTTTATTTGATCGCTTTGAAGGGCAAGAAAAGTTAATTGTTATGATTGTAGTAGTAGTTATGACAATTATTCTTAAAAATTTGACAAATTTTATTAGTAGTTTGCTCGGTAATTATTCTGCTAAAAATCTTGTCCGAAATATGAGGACTTCAGGAATTAGAATTCTTCTAGATGTAGACTTAGATTTTTATTCTAAAATTAGAATTGGTGACATTGTCAATCGAATCAATGGAGAAGTTGAAAAAACTGCTAGTGCAGTTAGAACTGTAATTAGAATATTAATTACTGTTTTGACTATTATAACTTTTGTTTATTTATTAATTTTGATTTCTTGGCGACTTACTTTATTAACTACAGTACTATTAACTTTAATTGCCTTTTCTAATCAATATTTTGTTATAAAATCTAAAGAATTAGGTCAAGTTTTAGCAGTTAAATCTCGTGAATATTCTCGCAAAATTATAGAAATACTAACAGGAATTCGGTTAGTTAAAAGCGTTAGTAATGAAGAAGTAGAATATCAACAACTCGAACAATTAATTCTAGCCAGAGAAGATGCTCAACTAAAATCACAGGCAATTTCATCAATTATTGGACCAATTAATGAAATATTAGGTATTATAATTATTTTACTTTTAGTTGGGTTAGGTCGCTATTTATTTACTCAACAGCTACAAGAATTTGCGCCTATTTTATTAACTTATTTAGTTATTCTCTTTCGTTTATTACCATTTATCGGTCAATTAAATAATGCTCGTACTCATTTTGCTAATAGTATTCATAGCATAGATATAGTAGAAGATTTTTTACGAAAAGATAACAAACCCTTTCTGACTAGAGGGATTAAACCTTTTGAACGTTTAACTGAAGGAATTAAATTTGAAGGAGTCAATTTTGCTTATCCAGGTCATGAAAAATTAGTTCTTAAACAACTAAACTTATGGATACCTAAAGGAAAAACGATCGCTTTAGTTGGTTCTTCGGGTGCAGGAAAATCAACCATAGCCGATCTTTTACCCCGATTTTACGATCCTATTGCTGGACGGATCACTATTGATGGAGTTGATTTAAAAGACTACGAGATCAAATCCTTCAGAAGAAGAATGGGTATAGTTAGTCAAGATACCTTTTTGTTTAATCATACGATTCGCTACAATATCGCTTACGGACTAGAGCATGTATCTGAAGAAGAGATTATTACAGCAGCCCGTAGAGCTAACGCTCATGAATTTATTCTCCAATTACCCCAAGGATTAGAAACAGAAGTAGGAGATCGCGGGGTCATGCTCTCAGGAGGACAAAGACAAAGAATTGCGATCGCTCGTGCCTTACTACGCAATCCAGATATTTTAATCTTGGATGAAGCAACAAGTGCCTTAGATACGGTATCAGAAAGATTGGTTCAAGAGGCAATTGATGAACTCTGTCGCGATCGTACTACTTTAGTTATTGCCCATCGACTTTCCACTGTTCAAAAAGCTCATCAAATAGTGGTTTTAGATGGTGGACAAGTAGTGGAAATTGGTAATCATGAAGAATTACTCGCAGCCAATAAGTATTATGCTCATCTTTATGAAATGCAATTTCGTGACAAAGACCGCAATAATTTATCAGTGATTACAGAAGATATCAGTACCAAATTATCTTACGAAAAGTTCAATGATGTTTCTCATAATATGCGAACTAATCTTCATTCTATGCTTGGTTCTTTAAGATTAGTAATCGATCATTTAGTTGATAATCAAGAGGAAAAAGAAAAATTGATTGAAGAAAGTTATCAATCAGGATTATCTATTTTAAAACATCTTGAATATTTTGAATCAGCAAGCATCTCGAATAAGTAAACCAATCTATGTCTAAATATTATATTATTTATAGTCATCAAATATCTTTGCAACCTAATACTGCTCATGAGATTCATGATGTTCAGTGTGCTGACGCAGCAGCAAATCTTCGCTATTCTACAGTATTAGTTTATCCAAATCAACAACAAAAAAATTTTAATTTATTTGATTTTCTTTTTCCGTTTCGCCCTCAACTTCCTGACCCAAAAATAGTTGAATTTTATGATATTCAAAGCAATTTAAAAACTGCACCGCTGCCACTGCCTGGACAATTTTTTCCTCTCCAAAATAAATTTACTCATCCTAGTACTATTATCTGTAAATATTATTTTCCTCTGCATATTTTTCCGAAAACCAAAGTTTTACATACAAGAGATTGGAATTGCGCCAAAGCAGCAGTCCAAAACAAAATTCCTACTATTTATGAAAGTCATTATTTTCAATCAAAACCACTTGAAACCAAGATCGTTAACAGCCCCTATTTCAGAATAGCTGTTACTCAATCAGAATTAACCCGTCAAAGTTTAATTAAAGCTGGAGTACCCGAACAAAAAGCTATTTGGTTACACAATGGTTTCGGTCAATCTTTTTTAACCAGACAACCAGCAGAAGCTCAAGCTTGGCGACAACAATTGTTATCAGAAAATTATCAATATCTAGTAGTTTATTCTGGAGCATTATATCGCTTTAAAGGAATCGATCTCCTCATTGAGGTAGCGCGTTTATTACCACACATTCAATTTGCCATCACAGGAGGGACAGATACTCAAATCCAAGATTATCGTCAGTTAGCCCAAGCCAAACAAGTTCATAATATTAATTTTTTAGGTTGGATTTTACCTCGTTCTCGGCTTATCAGTCTTTTACAAGCAGCCGATTTATTAGCTCATCCTCATTTATCAGGCAAAGAAGCTGATTTTACTAATCCTGTTAAATTCTTTCAGTATATTGCTTCAGGAACTCCAATGGTAGTAACAGAAATTCCTCCCTTGCTGCCTTTCAAATCATCTCCCTTGGTAGCTACCTGGTGTCCACCAGACAATCCTGGTGCTTTTGCTCAAGCAATTGAACAAAGTTTACAAAATTATCCTTATCAAAGCGAAGGATATCAAACCAATATTGAATTTGCTCGTCAGTTTACTTGGGAAAATCGCACTACCAAAATTATGAGTTATGTTGACTAAATCAATTGATTTTCTTGACGCAAATAAGCTTCAATCAAAAAATCTAAATTCCCGTCCATAACATCATTAATATCTCCGGTTTCGACTTCCGTACGTAAATCTTTAACCAATTGATAAGGATGAAACACATAGTTGCGGATTTGATTCCCCCAAGCTGCTTCTACCATATCTCCTCTAATTTCAGCAATTTCTTTCGCTCGTTGTTCTTGAGCAATCACTAACAATTTTGCCTTAAGTAAAGCTAAAGCTTTTTCTTTATTTTGTAATTGAGAACGTTCTTGAGTACAGCGTACGGCAATCCCTGTGGGAATATGAACCACTCTAACCGCAGTTTCTACCTTGTTGACGTTTTGTCCGCCTTTTCCTCCCGAACGAGAAGTGCTGATATCTAAATCTTTTTCGGGAATCTCTAAATTAATAGCCGACTCATCTAAAGCTGGCATCACTTCTATCCCAGCAAAACTTGTTTGGCGTTTACCGTTTGCATTAAAAGGAGAAATTCTCACCAATCGATGAGTTCCCTTTTCTGCCTTAAGATAGCCATAGGCATAACGCCCTTCAATTTCTAAGGTAACTGATTTAATTCCCGCTTCATCGCCTGGAGATAATTCAGCCAAATGAACTTTATATCCTTGTTTTTCAGCCCAACGAGTGTACATTCGCAACAGCATTTCCACCCAGTCTTGAGCATCTGTACCACCTGCACCAGCATTAATGGTTAAAACTGCTCCTTCATGGTCATAAGGTTCTGAAAGTAATTGCTGAAGCTCCCAGCGGTCTAACTCTTGTTGCAGTTGACTCAAATTGGTTTGGGCTTCTGTAGCTAAAGCTTCGTCTTCTTCTAATTCTAGTAGCTCTGCGATCGCTTTAGTGTCTTCTAACCTGGTTTGCCATGAGTGATATTGCTCTAGATTATATTTGAGATCGTTTAACTGTTGCAGAGTCTGCTGTGCTTGTTGACGATTATCCCAAAATTCTGGTTGGGCTGCTAATTGCTCTAAATCTTGAATTTTAGCATTAAGGGCAGGAACGTCAAAGATAGTCCTGGGTTTTACCCAGGCGTAACGATACGGTTTCGATTTCTCGTTTAAGTTCGGAAATTTCCATTGATTTTGTACTCTAGTTACTCACTAACGAAAAAATTCTTTATTTGCTATTCAAATATTATGCAGTGAAAAACAAGTATCATGAAAATATAAAGATGTCAAGAAAAAGAGGGGTTTATGAATTCAATTATGTTATTTCACAACCGCTCCACCGCAGGAGGTGAACTAGCTCAATTAGTTCATCAGCAATTATTAGAATTGGAAAATAGTCGTCAGATGATTGTCTACGCTCTACCCCGTGGAGGGATTCCTGTAGCGATACCAATAGCTAAACAATTAAATTGTCCTTTAGATGTCATTGTAGCTAAAAAAATTACTACTCCTACTAATCGAGAATTGGCAATTGGAGCAGTTACTAGTGAAGGTAATATTCTTTGGACTAAGCCACAATTATGGAGAGATGCTAATTTACGTGGACTGAAAGAAGCTGTATTACAAGCTGAGGAACAGGCAAAAACCCAAGCCTTAGAATTTGCTTCTTACCGTTTGCCTCTTAATCCTCAAGGAAAAATCGCTATTATTGTCGACGATGGCATTGCTACAGGTATGACGATGGGAGTTGCTGCTCAATATTTAAGAGAACAACAAGTAGCTGAAATTTGGCTTTGCGCTCCTGTTGCACCTCCAGATTTGATTCCTCAATTAGAATTATGGAGCAATCGCGTTTTAGTTTTAGCTACTCCCGATCCTTTTTTTAGTGTTAGTCGTTTTTACCAGCATTTCGAGCAAGTTCCCTTAACCGATGCAATCGCCATGCTAGCAAGTCAT
>CAZLUP010000081.1:7621-14575 GCA_964562685.1 uncultured bacterium | reverse complement strand
ACTTTCTTTGAAAAACAATTGCTCAATTAATTAATATTTTTGCAGGAGGTCTAATGCTTTTATGCCCAGCGTTAGCTGCTTCCATTAATCCAGGTCCTCCTCCAGTTACGATGTCAAATCCCGATTCTGCTAGTCCACGGGCAATGTTAAACACATCGATGTATTCTGCATCTTCTGGTTTGATTCGTGCCGAACCAAAAATGGCTACTCGATAGTTGGGTTTCATGATTGTGCCTTTTCTTTTAAAATGTTGATAATTTCTTCTGGGTCTTGTCGCTGGGTATAATCGGCATTAACAAAGGCATCAATAATTACACCATTACTATTAACTACATAAGTTGCTGGGATGGGTAACTCAAAGGTTCGATCTCCATTGGTCTTAGGCAGATCGATACCAAACTCTTGATAGATGGGACGGAGTGCTTCGGGTACTGTAAATACCAACCCAAATTTATGGGCAATCTGATTGCCTACATCACTCAATACTTCAAAGGTCAATTCATTTTTCTCAATAGTAGAGAGTGAATTATCGGGGGTTTGAGGTGAAATTGCGACTAATGTTCCACCGTAAGCCTGGATTTCTGGCAGCCATTGCTGTAAAGCCCGCAGTTCTAGATTACAATAGGGACACCATCCTCCACGATAAAAGGAAATAATCACCAAACCAGAACTTAAAATATCTTGAATCTCAACAGATTGACCAGTCGCATTGGGTAAAACAAAATTGGGTATAATGTCTCCTGCTTGTAAAGCGCGATCGCTTATACTGGACTTGATTAACTCAATGGCAGCTTGTTCCATCAAGATTTTGACATCTTCTGGTATCTTTGATTCCATCTCAACCGATAGGTTGACTAAATCTTCCTTCAGTTAAATTCATTGAAAACCTCCTAATTATGGGAAATAATGTAAAATTTAATTACTTTGCTCTAATTACCTTCTTCAACAAAAATTTGATCGCTTAATTCTGACATGGTTGTTTCTCCTTTGATTTAATTGATATATTTGTTTATGCTACAGAGACAAGGGGAAGCGATCGCTGCTCTGATAACCACCGTTCGGCTTCTAAGGCTGCCATACAACCCTTTCCTGAAATTTTTTTCGTAAAGGTGTCAAGCAATCAAAAAGTAATTTCTAAAGAAAAAATATCGCCACGAAAACGACTGATTGTGTATTCAAATAAACACTCGTGGCGATCGCAAACAAAACTTTTGGTAATTATCACAGGAATTCCTGGAGCGATGTGTAACAGTTGGACATCTTCTCTCGAAGCAATTTCAGTTTCAATTTTAGTTCTGGTTCGATTGGGTTGAACCTGATAGTTTTTTTGTAACAAACTATAGAGAGATTTGGCTTGATAAATTAATACCGATAGATCGGGAAAATTTTTAGCAATTAGATAGGAAGTACTCCAACATAAAGGTTGAAATTCCTTCAAAATTATTGAATTATTCCGAGTAATTGCTGTTCGCAATAATTTGAGTTTAAAAATAGGATCGTTAGGATTAATTTTGAGGCATTTAGCAATTTCAGGAGGAGCGGGAATAACTTTACTACTGATAATTTTTAAACTAGGAAGATAGCCTAAATTAAATAAACTTTCAGTAAAGTTTGTTTTAGAATCTAGAGAATAATCCAGCTTTTTTTCTTTAATAAAAGTACCGCTGCCTTGCTTGCGATAAACTAAATCTTTTTCAATTAAAATTGTGATCGCCTGACGAATAGTTAAACGATGAACGTCATATTCACTTGCTAATTGGTTTTCCGAAGGTAGTTGTTGACCTTCTTGGTAGTTATTTTGCTTTATTTGATCGATTAAATCTTGAGCAATTTGTTGATAAATAAATTTAGTTTTTTGGCGATCACTCATTGTTTAAGTTTTAAAGATATAGATCGTATAAGCTGCGAGCATGATTGCCATACTCTCCTAATTGATACACAGTAACACGAGTAATTGTAGCAATCAAATTTCGTAATAATGATTGAAATAAATAATTTATTTTTTGCCTATCTTTGGTTGAAAATCGTGAAGATATTGTACCCAAGGTAATATGGGGGCAAAAGGCAGTTTCGATATAACGATAACCATACTGGTCGTAGTTTATTTTTTCTAATTGAGTATAGCCTGTAGTGTCTTTTTGTCGGTCTAATTCTGTTAATAGCATCCTAGATTTAAGTCGATCAAAAGTAAATTTATGAGTTTCTGTTAATAATAAATTTGGACTGAAATTGAGAAATAACCAATTAGGAGACTGATATTTTAATTCGGTTAATTGAACTTGGAGAGGAAATAATTGATTGTGACAATAATCCCTCAGTTCAGATAGCAATTCCAGCCAATTAATTGGTTCTTTAAATCTTCCTTGTAGCAGAGTAATATGAGGTAGATTGGTATCTGTCCCCAAGAGAGGTTTAAGAGGATAAAATAGGGAAATTTGTTGCTGAAACTCGATAATAGTGTTTATGGTTTCAGCATCAGGAATAAAGGCAATACCTAGCTTAACCATAATTACAGGAGTAAATATTTTTACCTGCTACCCAAGTCTGAGTTACTTGGGCTTGTCCTTGAATATGTTGCACGACAACGAGATCGGCGCGTTTACCCACAGTAATTTCACCGCGATCGCTTAAATTTAAAGCCTGGGCTGGATTGGTAGTTACCAGGGCGATCGCTTCGGGGAAACTGAGATCCGCAAGCTGAGGAAGTTGAAACACGGCTGCCAGTAAAGCACTGGGAGCATAATCAGAACACAAGCAACTAGCTACTCCCTCGTGAATGGCTTCAATTGCCTTCATCGAACCACTTTGACTTTTACCCCGCAAAATATTCGGCGCACCAAAGATAGTTGCTAAATTGTGCGATCGCGCTGTTTGAGCGGTGGCTAAATTAACGGGAAACTCGCTTAATTTTACTCCCATCCCTGCCATAGTTTCTACTCGTTCTGGGGTATCATCATCATGACTGGCAATAGCAACATTTGTTGATAAAGCTTTGGCGATTAAAGTTTCAATCCGCTCTTTTGCTCCCAGTGCATTGGCTAACTTGCGTTCAATGGTAGCTTGGGCTTGGGCAGTAGTTTTTTGATAGGTGCGAGAGAGATAATTCTGATAGGCTTCGAGGTCTTTAAATTGCCCTTGTCCTGGAGTATGATCCATCAGAGAGAACAGATGTACCGAGTCTTCAGCCAATAAATCCAGTAGAATCGGTAAACCCGTCGGATCGGTAATTTCATAGCGACAGTGAACCCGATTATCCACCAAAGCATGGGGTTGATAGTCATGAATAGCACGAACAATTGCTGCTGCCATTTTGTTGTTTCTCACCCCCAATTCCTCATGGGCAAAAGAAAGGGCATGGAAGGGAGTGGTAATTCTCGCCATAGCATTGCGTTTGTCGATTTGGGCGATCGCAAAATCTCTGGGGAAAAAAGTTTGGGGACGGGGTTCGATTTCCTTTTCAATGGCATCACAATGTAAATCGATCGCCCCTGGCATTAAAGTTTGCCCTTGAAGATCTACCGTTGGGATCTTAGAGGTAATTTCTGGGTTAATCGCTGCAATTACACCATCTTCGATTAACAAAGCAGCGTTCTCTGCGACTTCATCGGGTAAGATAATTTGAGCGTTAATAAAATAGGTTTTCATAGATTCTCAACTAGCAATTAATTTTTGAGTTGGGGTGGATAGTTTCACTTCAAAATCGGCAATTTCCTTAACTAGATCCAGGTCGTGGAGAATAGCTAAGATAGCTGTACCTGCTTGCTTAATGCGTTGAATCATTTTGACAACTCGTTCGACAGAAGCAGAATCTAAACTAGCGGTGGGTTCGTCGAGTAACAGTAAACGGGGATTGAAGATGGTAGCACGAGCTAGATTGACACGCTGTTTTTCCCCTCCCGAAAAGGTAGTAGGAGAAAGCATCCATAATCGTTCGGGTAATTGAATTTCTCGTAACAAATTCTTGGCGCGATCGCGGGCTTCTTCCCTTTCAATACCTAAATCGAATAAAGGTTTAGCTACTACGTCGATAGTGGATTGTCGCGGTAAACAATGTAAAAATTGGGTAACAAAACTGATATCTCCCCGCCGTAACTGGAGAATTTCTTGTTCGCTTATCAAAGCCAAATCTAATTTCTCTCCCTCTTCGGTGTAATAATAAATTGCGCCGCGAGTAGGTAAGTAAGTACGGTAGATACATTTGAGGATACTAGATTTCCCGACACCTGAAGCCCCTGTTAAAGTGGTGAGTTTACCAGCATAAACTGGGAAAGAGATATCTTGAGCCGAAGGAAGCGATTTTCTCTGTTCGTGGAGGAAAAAGATTTTACTTAAATTGTTGATTTCTAAAATGGTATTTTCTGACATGGTTTTAATCCTCTTAAATTACAAAGCCGAAGCAACCAACTGCTGAGTATATTGATGTTGGGGATCTTCTAGAATTTGATCGGTTAAACCCGACTCTACCACCCGTCCATACTTCATCACCAAAGTGCGGGAGGCTAACAATCTAATTACGCCGAGATCGTGGGTGACAACAACCATCGCTACGTTTAATTGTTGTTGTAGTTCCAAAATTAAATCGAGGATTTTAGCCTGTACGGATAAATCCAACCCTGTGGTTACTTCATCGAGAAATAATAAAGGTGGTTCTGTGGCCAAGGCGCGGGCAATTTGAACCCGTTGTTGCATCCCTCCCGAAAACTGACTGGGAAATTCATCCATGCGTTCGATGAGAAATTCAGTACGGGCGAGAAGTCCAGAGGCGCGATCGCGGATCGGTTGATAATTTAACCAGTCACTCATCAACAATCTTTCGGCAATATTTCCTCCTGCTGAGACGCGAAAATTAAGTCCTAAGTGTGGGTTTTGATACACCATACCCAATTTATGATTTCTCAACCATCGTGCTTGGGCAGCATTGAGCTTAAACAGATCGAAAATTTGATTATTATCGATAAATTGTGCGCTACCAGAGGTAGGAGTTTCGTCAAAATACAGCATCTTGACTAGAGTGGACTTGCCACTGCCCGATTCCCCCATAATGCCGAGGATTTCCCCTGGGTAAAGCTCAAAATCAACCTGAAAACAGGCAACAATACTGCCACAGTGGGGACAAATATTAGTATTTGCCTCTGCCCCAGTTGCCGTAGCACAATGAGGACAACCCGCACCATAGATTTTGGTTAAACCTCTGACGGTTAAAATTTTATCCATATTGTTTCTCCTGTAAAGCTAGTTGACTGTTGCAGTAATCGCTATCGGAACATTGATAGACTTTTTTCCCTGCATCATCGATAAATTCATCAAGGAAACTGGTAGTCGCACCACAACGTGCGCAGGCGCGACGCTTCCCTTGTTCGTCGGTAAAATCTTCTACCCGAAAACCGACATCTCTAAAAGTCAAGGGTTCAGCAGTAGTATAAGGAGGAACGGCATAGATTTTCTTTTCTCTTCCCGCCCCAAAAAGATACAAGGCTGAGGAATTGTGTAATTTTGGCACGTCGAAGCGAGGAATGGGGGATGGATCGATGACATAAAATCCATTGATACGGGTAGGATAACGGTGAGAAATGGTGATTTCGGAAAACTTAACCATGTCTTCGTAAAGTTTTACCCACAACCGTCCATAATCTCCTTCTCCATGCATGATTTTGCGCTTTTGTTCCCTGGGTTCTACTACCACTAGAGGATCGGGATAGGGAACTTGCAGCACCAGAATTTGCCCTAACTGGAGAAGGTGTTCGGGAATGCGGTGGCGGGTTTGAATAATCGTAGCTGCTGCGGTTTGTTTGGTCAGTTGTACCCCAGAGCAGGTTTGAGCGACAAATTGGCGAATATTGACGGCATTGACTGAATCATCACTACCTTGATCGATTACCTTGAGAATGTCATTTGTACCTAGGAGGGAGAGGGTAATTTGTAATCCTCCCGTACCAAACCCCCTAGCAATCAGCATTTCACGAGAAGCATAGGGAACTTGATAGCCAGGAATGGCAACGGCTTTAAGAAGAGTACGGCGGATTTCTTTTTTGGCATCTTCATCGAGAAAACCAAATTGATAGCCATATTGACGATTGGCAGTTACTTGACTGTTAAACTTACCATTGGTTGATGACGGTGTCGGAGAAAGTGTCAGTTTAGTCATGATTTTGTTGCTGTTGTTTCTGAGTATTCCGTAGACGATCTAGATCTGATTGGAAAGTAACGTAGTGGGGCATTTTGTAATGGGAGGCAAAACCCATTGATTCAATTCCATCCACGTGCAGCAGGACAAATTCTGGATCTTCAGAAGGATTATCTACTCCTTGTTGACTACCTTTTTGCAAAGCACGGTCTAAAATTGCCATGGCGATCGCTTTGACTTCGTTATGTCCGAAACAAGCACCGTAACCCAAGGTAAAAGTGGGTTTACTATCCTTACTTTCTGGTTCGTACATGGCAACCACTTCACACTCAGTCATCAACACCTCTCCCACTTCCGTTAATTCTCCAGTAATGGGATGGGGTAACTGTACGGGTAAATAACCGACTCGCAATTCAGCTACGGTAGGATGGACATCTCCATAACCCCGCATATTAGAATAGGCGATCGCCAGTAAAGAGCCTGTTTCTCCCCGTGCCATAGTTGCTAAAGCTGCCGAACGAGGAACGGGAAAAACTAGGGGTTCGCGAGTAATATCAAAAGGATTTTCTCTTTGTTTTGGTAGAGGTGGCAGTAGCCCTTCGACACGCAAACTATCCAGCACTTTGGGGAAAGTGGTAGGTAATGTCTCATCAGGGCGATTTTTGAGCCAATTACGAGCAATATTCTGAAACTGTTCGGGAGATTCATCTAACAGTTCAAAACGAAATAAACGCTGTAAATAATCAGAAGTAGCTCCCAACATTTGTCCTCCTGGAATATCTTTAAAAGCAGCAGAAATACGCCGAATTAAGCGCATATTTTGCCCCTGA
>CAZLUP010000081.1:0-7521 GCA_964562685.1 uncultured bacterium | reverse complement strand
AATATCTTTAAAAGCAGCAGAAATACGCCGAATTAAGCGCATATTTTGCCCCTGATGACAGGGAGTTTCTACTAAACGGGGACGAGTTGAACGATATGCCCGCAGATAAAAAGCAGCTTCTAAAGTATCTCCAGCACTTTGTTTAATCGCTAAAGAAGCGAGTTGAGGATGATAAAGTCCCCCTTCGGAAAGGACACGGCTGTGCAGAAAATGCAGTTGATGCTCGATTTGTCTAGATGAGTTAATCTAGTTGTCTAGTCAAGGAAGTATGGCTCAATTGATTTATCATGTCTTTTTTTCAGCAAAAATTCATCTGGGCATCAGCAACGAATCATTTTTACAAAAGACCTTTCCCATACAATAAAAATTACACAGTACCATCCAATTTCATCAAAGCTGAATTTAACTTTTAGCTATGTTTTGGTTGTGGGTTGATTTAAGTAATCTATTGAGTAAGTATGACAGGCAAAGACTGGTTCGTGAGCAATGATGGGCAATGTTTGCCTTGTGATGTTGTTCCTCAAACTGAAGAATTATCTCGTCCCTATCGGCTTTACCGCTTTTTAACGGATTTAGAGGATATTTTAGACCGCATTAGAGAGGATCGTTGGCGACTTGAGGTAATTCGTCCTTTGGTGCGTAAACTGTTGACTAGTTCAGACTGGCTGCAAATCCCTGCTCTTGAGCCTAACCCCGAAACTGGCTGGGAGGTATTAACTTTGTATGACGAACCATTTTTTCCCCTAACAGTACAATTAGTCGCCTGGAAACCTGGTATGACTTCAGCAATTCATAATCATGGCTGTTGGGGATTAGTGGCATTGCTGAGTGGAGAAGAAAAAAACACCTTTTGGCAGCGATCTTGTGATAAGGGCGATCGCTCCGCGCCTCAGCGCAGCCGAGATCGCATTTCTCCTAATAGCGATCGCTTGCTGACTCCTGGAGATATTCTCTGTTTGATGCCTGATGCCATTCACCATGTCGAAGCGATGGGGGATGAACCAACCATTAGCTTTAATTTGTATGGTGAAACTAACTATAACCAAAGGTTTGAATTTGACTCGGTACAAGGCACAGCCAAAAACTTTTAATCTGTTAATCAATCGATGAAACTAACTCACCATGTTCGAGCTATTATTAATTCTTTTTCAGGCAAGAGAATTTCTACCTCCTCGCTTCAGTTTCGCTTAACTCTGGAATTGGTGATACTTTCGGTTTTAGGATTGGGTAGTATAGCGGTTTGGGCTGGCTGGCAAATGGAGCAAAATCTCGTAGCTGCCCACAAGCAAACTCTAGAATATATTGCCATGCGCTTTCCCGAACAATTTGAAGTTTACTCTCAGGTTGGTTCTCTTGAAACAGGATTAGAACAGACGATTAATAAAGTTTCCATACCAGGATTGGTAGTGTGGGTCAAAAATTCTGATGGTCAAGTTTTAGCACAGTCTACTAATAGCGATCGCTCTCTGGCTGAGATTGGTGCTGTTGAGTCTCTTAACGAAGTACCCCAAAAACCCCAGATAATTCACTTTGGTGGTCGCGATATTGTTTTGTGTGGGACTCCTCTGGTTTTCAAGGGCAAGACTTTTGGCAAATTGTACCTGTCTCAAGATATTACGGCAGATCTACAAAAATTAACTGCTGGATTGTGGCGATTGTTAGGGATCAGTATTTTAACTATTGTCATTTTAATTGTGGTGATTCAAAAACGCATTGGCAAAGCCATGTATCCTCTGAAGAAGATGAGCCAGGTTGCTACTGCTGTTTCTGCCGATGATTTGCAAGCTGCCAAACTCGAACTCCGTCAAGCACCAGATGAAATTTTAGGACTGGCACAAGCCTTCAATGAAATGTTATTTCGCCTATCAGGGGCTTGGGATCAACAACGTCAATTTGTCGGTAATGTTTCCCACGAATTACGCACACCTCTGACGGTGGTAGTGGGTTATTTGCAAAGCCTACTGCGACGTAGCACCAACTTGAGTGCTTATCAACAACAGGCATTAGAAATAGCTACGGCAGAAACCGAACGTACCATCCGAATGCTACAGGATTTACTCGATTTGGCACGGGCAGATAGCGGTCATCTGCACTTTCGCTGCGCTCCAATGATGTTGAATACCTTGGTAGCAGAAGTAGCAGCCATGAGCCAAAAAGTGAGCGATCGCCAAATTACTTTACTGGCAACCGATGAAGATGTGGTTGCCTGTGCCGACCAAGACCGCTTACAACAAGTGTTAATTAACCTAGTAGATAATGCGATTAAATATTCTCCTCCAACTCTACCAGTAGATCTCGTTTTAGAAAAAACCGCTCAGTCTGCCATCATCCACGTGCGCGATCGCGGTATGGGCATTCCCCTAACTCATCAGAAACGTATCTTTGAAAGGTTTTATCGAGTAGATGAATCGAGAAACCGTTCTCAAGAAGGTACGGGATTGGGGTTGGCGATCGCTAAAAGCCTGATTGAAGGAATGGATGGTCGAATTACTCTCCGCTCTAAACCAGGGGAAGGTAGTATATTTACAATTACCTTACCACTTTGGCAAAAGTAGTTATGAGCGACCCGCAACGCGGATCTCTTCGAGATCGTATCCTCTTGGTAGAAGATGACCCCAAACTCGCTGAATTCATCGCCACAGAACTCGGTCTGGAAGGTTATGATGTTGCCATTGCTGCTAATGGAATGGATGGGTTGAGTATGGCTCGCGATCTTCAACCCGATTTATTAATTTTAGATTGGATGCTGCCCCGCATTTCTGGATTAGATTTGTGTTTGCGGCTGAGAAAAACGGGGATTGAAGTTCCCATTATTATGTTAACGGCGAAAGATGAAATCCCAGACCGCGTTGCTGGATTAAATGCTGGAGCGGATGATTATGTAACCAAACCCTTCAGTATCGAAGAACTTTTAGCCAGAGTGAAAGCTCGTTTGCGTCGCACTCACCCTGAAGAGATAAATAAGTTGATTTTTGAAGACTTGACTTTGAATCCTCTCACCCGCGAAGTCTATCGCAATGACCAATCGATCGAATTAACTGCCAAAGAATTCGATTTGCTCGAACTGTTACTCCGCCATCCCCGTCAGGTACTCACACGCGATCGCATTCTGGAACTGGTTTGGGGCTATGATTTTATGGGGGAGTCTAATATCATTGAAGTTTATATTCGGGCTTTACGAATTAAATTAGAGGCAAATAACCCCAAACGTTTGTTACATACAGTTCGAGGGGTTGGCTATGTACTCAGGTAGTCGATTATTTAAAATTTCCTCTTGACTTTAGAGTTGACTCTAAGGTTTAAGCTAAATCTAGAACTCCAATTTCAAGAGGAAAAAGAGATGACAAAACGATTGGTAGAAGTATTTGTAGCTGGTTGTCCTCTATGTGATGAAACTGTCAAGCTGGTGCGCGAATTAGCTTGTTCTAATTGTGAAGTGAAAATCTACGATCTACATCAGGAAAGTGCAACAGAAAAGGAAAAAATCAAACAATATGGAATTCATCGCGTTCCTGTGGTAGTAGTAAATGGCAAGCTAACAGAATGTTGTTCATCTCTACAGCCTGTATCTCGCGAGATGCTTGTAGCTGCTGGTATTGGACAAGGATAGAAGAAGATGACGGGTAAAGAGGGTTGGTTGATTGGCGAATTGAGCGATCGCCTGGGTATATCGGCTCATACCATCCGTTATTACGAACGCTTGGGATTACTAGAACCTCTCAGACGCACCGAATCACAATATCGTATCTATGGGGAAGAAAATGAAGAACGTTTGCGCTTCATTCAGAAAGCCAAGAAATTTGGACTTTCCCTAGATGAAATTAAACAACTAATTGCCATTAGGACTGAAGGAACACCTCCTTGTGCTAGTCTCAAAACAATGGTCAAGCAACACCTCGATGATTTAGACTGCCAAATTGAGGAAATGATGTCTCTACGTCGAGAATTAGCCAGTCGTTACGAAGAGATCGATCAGTCATTACCCGATGTATCTACTCTCCCGACTGAAGAAATCTGTCAGGGTAAAATCTGCGGGTTAATCGAATCTATTGAGTGATTCAGCTAGAAAAAATGAAACCTAAAACTGCTCTTATCGCTAGTATAAGCGGCACAATTCTTGTCGCTCTTTGTTGCTTTACGCCAATCCTAGTTATTCTTTTAGGAGCGATTGGTTTGAGTGCGCTAGTAGGTTATCTTGACTACGTTTTATTACCAGCATTGTTCATCATGCTTGCTTTAACTGTTCTTTCCTACCGTCGTTATCGCCGTTCCTGTTGTAGGCGTTAGTTAGCAATTAATTATTGATTACTAAATAAATAAAAATTCCATGAAAACTCAAACTCACTTCGATTTAGTAATTCTAGGTTCTGGCTCAACTGCCTTCGCTGCTGCTTTACGAGCGCAAGAGCTAGGAAAAACGGCAGTGATGACGGAAGAACGAACAACTGGTGGAACTTGTGTCAATCGCGGTTGTCTTCCTTCTAAAAACCTCATTGAAGCAGCCAAGCTTCTTTATGATGCTCAGAACCCCCGTTATCCAGGGATTACTCCTACTAAATTAGAACTAGATTTTTCAGCACTCATTCAACAGAAAGATCAAGTCATCGCTGGTTATCGCAACAAGAAATACGAAAGCTTACTCGGCACAGGATTTTACATCGAAGCAGGACACGCTGAATTTCTTGATGCCCATACTATCAAGGTTGGAGATAAGCAACTATCAGGTAAAAATATCTTAATTGCGACAGGTTCGCGCCCTAGCGTGCCTTCAATTGATGGATTGGAAAATGTACCCTATCTAACCAGCGATCTACTGACCAGTAATGAATCAATGGAGTTAACCGAATGCCCCCAATCGCTCCTGATTATCGGCGGTGGTTATATCGCTTTGGAATTAGGACAAATGTTTCATCGCTTTGGCACCAAAGTCACAATTCTGGAACGTAGCAAGCAAGTGTTAGCTCATGGCTATGAACCAGAAACAGGTCAAACCATCGGTAAAATTTTTCAGGATGAAGGGATCGAAATTGTGACAAATGTATCTATCCACTCAGTTCGCCAAGAAGCCAATAGGGTTGTAGCCACAGTGTCAATAAATGGTTCTACACGAGAGTTTCCAGCCGAAAAGCTGCTAGTTGCTACTGGTCGCCGTCCCAATACAGATCGCATTGGGATTGAAAAAGCAGGGGTACTGCTGGGGGAAAAAGGACAGGTACAAGTAGATGAATATTTAAAGACTAATGTTGCTCATATCTTCGCTGCTGGAGATGTCATTGGTAGTGAAATCAGTAGCCAGATGGCAACACCTGTAGGCAGTCAAGATGGTGGTATTGCTACGTTTAACGCCCTTTCAGAGCAAGAATTGCGTGCTGTAAATCATCGGGTTATTCCTCGCGCCATCTTTAGCGATCCTCAAATTGGTATTGTCGGCATGACTGAGAAAGAAGCCATTAGCGCAGGACATCGTTGCTGGTGTCGTACTGTCCCCATGTCATTAGTTCCCCGTGCGGGGGCAATCCGAGATACCAAAGGCACGATCAAAATGGTCGCTGATGCTGAAACGGATGAAGTTTTAGGCGTAACAATGGTAGGTAATAGCGCAGCCGAAGTGATTCATGAGGCAGCGATGGGAATGCGTTTCCATGCCAAGCTACATGATTTTATTGACCTGATTCATGTATACCCAACCATGGCTGAAGCCCTAAAAATTGTGGCTATTTCTCGTTATAAAGACCCTGCCAAATTATCTTGCTGTGCTGAATAAAAGACAGCGTTTAATTGTATTAGAGGAGCTTGGAGAATGACGAGAAAAACCAAAAAAGTAAGTTGGGAACTCATTGGAGCGATCAGTGCAGCGATCGCTGCTTCTGTTTGCTGTGTAGTACCTCTAATCTTACTAACCCTTGGTATTAGTGGTGCATGGGTGAGTAATTTAGCTGCTTTTGAACCCTATCGCCCTATTTTTATTTCCATTTCATTATCTTTATTGGGACTAGCTTTTTACCGTGTTTATAGCAAGTCAATCAAGTCAATAGATAATGAATGCACTACAGGAAATATCTGCGCCACACCACAAGCAAACAAAATTACTAAGATTATTTTTACCTTATCAACTGTTTTGATTTTGGGTTTAGTAACGTTTCCCTATGCCACTACTTATATTTATGCCAATGAGACTTTGCAGCAAGAAATACCAACAGAGCGAGTAATACTCAAGATTGAAAACATGACTTGCTCAACTTGTGCAATCACTGTCAAAAAGAGTCTGATGGCTTTAGCAGGTATTGAGAGCGTTATCGTCACCGCTAATCCTCCAGAAGCAATAGTTGTTTTTGAACCGACAAAAGCTTCCATCAACGATTTAATTGAGGCAACTACTAATGCAGGATACCCATCGTCTGTAATTGAGGAGTAATAGTGCGAGTTTCCATATTCTTTCTACAAAATATTTATTAAGGAGTAATTATGAATGACTGTTGTCACCCCTCTCAACATCAAGATACTTCTGCGATCAAAAATCCCATTTGTCCAAGTAACGGTAGTACAGGAAAACCGATTCAAACTATTACCTTAAAAAGTTTGCTCATCCCTTCAGCTTTAGAAAACCTCAATGCAAATACAGCTTATTATTTCTGTGCTGCACCAGATTGTCCCATAGTTTACTTTAATGAAGAGGGTCAGATATTTAGCACCGAACAGGTAAAAGTTCCCGTATTTCAAAAAGATCGGGGTTTAAATGTACCTGTATGTTACTGTTTTGGCTGGAGTCGCAGTCGCATCCAACAGGAAATTATCAAGACGGGTAAAAGCAGTGCCGAGACTAATATTCGCAGTCACATCCAAGCTAAACGCTGCGGTTGTGAAGTAAATAACCCTCAAGGAAGCTGTTGCTTAGGTAATGTTCGACAATTATCGAAAAACAATGAATATTAATGAAGTCAAAGTCAGAACTCAATACGATCGCCTTGCTAATATCTACGATTTACGCTGGCGTAATTATATCCTGAATACTTTAACTTTCCTGCATAAGTGGGAGCAAATTGAACCGCAAGATCGAGTTTTAGATATTGCTTGTGGTACGGGTGAATTTGAAAGACTGTTGCTAGAGCGAAATCCGAGACAGCAAATTACGGGAATCGATTAATGTTAGTACTCAATTAAATCTCAAATGGACTCTCTATAGTTTGTCGCCTCATTACGAATTTGACTTAGATTCATAAAGAGATATAATGTGTATAAAATAAACAATTAATACACATTGAAGCTGCAAAATGAGGACTAATATAGTAATTGACGAAAAGTTGATGAATGATGCTCTCAAAGCTACTGGCTTAAAAACCAAAAAAGAAGTTGTAGAACTTGGACTGAAGACATTAGTCAGACTTAATCAACAGAAACAGATCAAAAAACTCAAAGGTAAATTAAAATGGGATGGCGACCTTGAAGCTATGAGAACTAATTGATGCTCTTGGTAGATTCAAGTGTTTGGATTGATTATTTCAATGGCAGAGATACACCTCA
>CAZLUP010000080.1:0-15100 GCA_964562685.1 uncultured bacterium | reverse complement strand
ACTGCCCTTACAGTGACCAGTTACCAAATTAGCTCTAAATTCTCTTATTAATTAAATTTTCTTAAAATTCTGCGAAAATAATAAAGAGAGTAATTTTAGACATTGCAGCAATGCCTGTAAATGATTTAGAGATAGATATTGCCACTTACATCGACCATGCCTTACTTAAACCGACTGCGACTACCCCAGAAGTAGTCAAGTGTTGTGAGGAAGCTTTGCAATTCAATTTTCCTGCGGTTTGTATTTATCCGATTGCGGTTCGACAAGCTGCCGAAATCCTTCATGGCAAAAAAACTCATATCTGTACTGTAATTGGTTTTCCTACAGGAGCAACTACTTCAGCTACAAAGCTCTATGAAGCCCAAGAAGCAGTAGAAAATGGTGCGACAGAGCTAGATGTAGTAATTAATTTGGGATGGTTAAAATTGGGGGAATCAGAGAAAATTTATCAAGAAATTGCTCAAATTTGTGAAGAGACAGGAAGCGTTGTTAAAGCTATTCTGGAAACTTCTTTACTTACTCCTACAGAAATAAGATTAGCAGCCGAAATATGTATGGATGCTGGTGCAGCGTACCTCAAAACTAGTACAGGATGGGTTGGCGGTGCAACGGTAGCTGATGTGCAATTATTACGGGAAGTTTCCAAGGGCAAAGTAGGGATTAAAGCTTCTGGAGGAATTAGAACAATTCAACAGGCAATTGAATTGATTCAAGCAGGAGCAACCAGACTAGGCACATCTCGCGGGATTGATTTAGTTCGTCAACAAGAGCAGGAATTTAATAATTCTCCAACATGAATCAAACCTATAAAGCAACGGGAATCAATCTTAAAGGAATGCCACTAGGAGAAACGGACCGCTTAGTGACAATTTTAACTGCTGAATTTGGTTTGATTAATGCGATCGCTCCTGGAGCAAGAAAATATAAATCTCGCTTAAGGGGTAGAAGTGAGTTATTTGTAATTAATGAATTACTAATAGTTAAAGGACGCTCTTTAGATAAAATTATTCAAGCAGACACAATTTATACTTATCCAGGTTTAAGCCAGGAACTTGGTAAATTGACTGCTGCCCAATATCTAGCAGAATTAGTTCTGAGTTTAGCGTTGAGCGAGCAGTCTCAAATCGAATTATACGAACTACTCAAAGAACATTTACGACGAATTGAACAATTAAACAATCAATTAAGTATTTATGCTTACCTAGCTCAAGCAGTCTTTCATTTTTTAGCACTAGCAGGAATTGCTCCTCAAGTTTATACTTGTTGTCTGACTCAAAAAGTACTTTTACCAAATTTTGATTGTTCTAATTGGCAAGTTGGTTTTAGTTTTTTAAGTGGTGGAATTGTTGATTTATCAACTTTAAACTTGCCCCAACAAAACAGCTTAAACAAATCTTCTAATACTAATATTGTTGTCCAAAAATCTTGTAGAAATAATTATTTTACTAACCCAATTAACTATAAAATAAATGGATTAGAACTAAATATAATTCAAAATCTTAGTGGTGAAATTTTACCATCCCTAGAACTAATTAATCATCCAAACTTTTCAGTTGACTCTCTTAATTTAGCTTGGATTAGAATAGAGCGAATTTTAAGAGAATATGCCGAATATCATCTAGGCAGTTCAATACGTTCTGCTTCATTAATAGATGAATTATATCTAGTAGATTTTTAAAATCAATGGTTAGTTACTAACTGTAGTTTAACTAAGTTGAATAAAGTAGAATGCGACTATCGGAATCTAATCAAAAAAATGAAAAAACTGTAACTCAAATAGCAGAAAATTCTTATCAATATTCTTCTGAATCAAATGCCAATCGAGGATTTATTCCTGTCCTCAAAAACAAACGTTTTTTAACTTTGTGGAGTGGACAAATCTTTTCCCAACTGGCAGATAAAATTTATCTAGTTTTGATGATTGCGATTGTTTCCAGTCAGTTTCAAGCACCAAATCAACCAATTGGTCGTTGGGTATCCCCAATTATGGTAGCTTTTACGATTCCTGCGGTTTTATTTGGTTCTTTAGCAGGAGTGTATGTTGATCGTTGGTCAAAAAAAGCTGTATTAGTTAGTTCTAATCTGCTGAGAGGAATTTTGGTATTGTTATTACCACCTTTGTTATGGTTAGCCCAAGAACAAAACTATAATTTGGGACAATTGCCTTTAGGATTTGTACTGATGTTGGGGATTACTTTTTTAGTCTCGACTCTAACTCAGTTTTTTGCGCCAGCCGAACAAGCGGTAATTCCACTGATTGTCAAGCGAGATCATCTTCTAGCAGCTAATTCTCTTTATACTACAACCATGATGGCGTTACTGATTGTGGGATTTGCGGTAGGAGAACCTTTATTAGCACTAACTGAAAGTTTAGCCCAGCATTTAGGATTGCCCTGGCAAATTGGTAAGGAATTATTAGTAGGCAGTGCCTATGCGATCGCAGGAATTCTGTTAATTGCCCTCAAAACGGAAGAAAAACAACAAGATCTTTCCCCAGAAAGTCCTCACGTATTTCAGGATATTTGGGACGGAATCAAATATTTAGGCAAAAATAGTCGTGTCCGCAATGCCTTAATTCAGTTAGTGATTCTTTTTTCAGTTTTTGCTGCCTTGGCTGTCTTAGCGGTTAGCATGGCGGATAAAATCCCTCAAATTGAAGCAGCCCAGTTTGGTATTTTGCTTGCTGCTGCGGGAGTAGGAATGGCTACTAGTGCTGCAATTTTAGGTCATGGAGGTCAAAAATTTACCCACGCTGAGTTGAGTCTAGTTGGTTCTTTTGGGGTAGCTATTTCCTTGGTGGGGTTGTCTTGGTCGACTCAAAACCTCTGGTTAGCTTTAATCATGACAACTTTGTTAGGAGGGTTTGCTGCTTTAGTAGGTATTCCGATGCAAACTACTATCCAGTCAGAGACTCCTCCAGATATGCGCGGTAAAGTGTTTGGGCTGCAAAACAATGCGGTTAATATTGCTTTGTCTCTTCCTTTAGTTTTAGCTGCCGAAGCCGAAGCTAGATTCGGTTTAGAGTCAGTATTTTTTGGTCTAGCAGCTTTAGCTCTAGTAGGAGGGGTCTTAACCTGGTATATTTCCCATACAGGCAAAATTAATCCTAATAGAGTTGACAAATAGCATAGTAAATTGTCATTTATTAATGTTTAGTAACTTTATTTTTTGTCGCTTTTTACAAAAGAGCATCTGAATGCATATCGCTTGGTTGGGAAAAAAATCACCATTTTGTGGCAACGTCACTTATAGTCGAGAAATCACAAACTCACTGCTAGACCGAGGTCATCAGGTCAGTTTCCTGCACTTTGCTCAAGAAGAAAGTCAACAAGAAAGCTGGCCCAATTGTCCAGAAGTTTTTTTACCGTTTATTTATAAATCACAGGTTTATACTATTCCTACACTCAAATCGAGTAAGGTTTTAATGCGATCGCTTAAAGAACTAAGACCAGATTTAGTTCATGCTTCTTTGACTCTTTCGCCTCTGGATTTTTTATTACCAGAAATTTGTGAAGAACTTAATTTACCTTTAGTGGCGACTTTCCATCCCGCCTTTGATAGCAAAATTCGCAACCTCAAATCGAGTACTCAATACCTCACTTATCAACTTTATGCACCGTTTTTAGCTCGCTACGATTGCGTAATTGTCTTTTCTGAGATTCAAAAAGATTTGCTGATTAAATTAGGAGTACCAGACAAACGAGTAGCAGTAATTCCTAATGGGGTGGACGAACAAAAATATGCTCCTGGTTATTCTAATCTCAAGTATCAATTAAAAACTAAACACCTGTTTTTATATCAAGGGCGGATTGCTACCGAAAAGAACGTCGAAGCCCTCCTTAAAGCTTGGAAATACTGCCCGATGGGAGAGGATTGTAAATTATTAATTGTGGGTGATGGACCTCTAAGAGCCTCTCTGCAACCAGCTTATGGCGAAGAATATAATATTGTTTGGTTTGGTTTTGTTCCTGAAGAAGAACGTCGCATTGATATCCTTCGCGCTGCGGATGTCTTTATTTTGCCCTCTTTAGTAGAAGGTTTATCTCTTTCTCTGCTAGAAGCTATGTCTTGCGCGATCGCCTCTATCGCTACTGATGCAGGGGCTGATGGTGAAGTTTTAAGTGGTGGTGCAGGGATTGTGATTGACACTCAAGGAGTAACTACTCAATTAAAAACGCTCTTGCCTTTGTTTCGAGATCATCCCGAAATGACTAATTTATTAGGACAAAAAGGTAGACAAAGAGTT
Source organism: uncultured bacterium (assembly GCA_964562685.1). Taxonomy (GTDB): domain Bacteria; phylum Cyanobacteriota; class Cyanobacteriia; order Cyanobacteriales; family Xenococcaceae; genus Stanieria. The sequence continues at coordinate 10,854 of CAZLUP010000080.1, read as the reverse complement.
TTAGCCAAATATACCCTTAGACAAAATTTAACAAGACTAGAACAGCTTTATGCAGAGGTTTTAGAAAAAAGACAGTTTCAACTTAGTGGTAGATAAACAGTTAATTAGGGCTTGCTGAAAAACTTAGATTAGTAATTACTAATTACTAATACCAAGATGTAGTTTATTTTTACAGCAGTTATTAATCACTTCTGTTATTAACTATATAACGATAATTCCATCAAAATTTGCGATCTTTGAATTTTTTAATTACCAGCTTTCTGCTTCCAACAATAATCGAGCAGATGTTTTCCATCTGAATTAAGTATAAGTATATAAATATTTAAATATTTAACTTTAAAAAAATAATTAGATTTACTGTACTACTATTAGAGTTTACAATTACTTTAAAAAAAAATTAATTAAATTTTAAGATTGTTGTTAAATTTTTTGATTCTAAGGGAATATTAAGGATCTACAAGTAAATCATGTTTAATCTAAATAATACTTAAATGAGTAATTATAACAATTCAATTAATACTTTGAGTTTGACCCCAGAGCGACCTCAATTTAAACTTTTTCAATATTTCTCCCTGGTAAGTTCGGTAGCTTTTCTAATTACAATCCTGTTTTTAGTTTTATTTTATCGTTACCAATCTTTAGTTATATTATTTAATACCTTAATTTTAGATTCGCTCTATTTTGTTCTTTTTGTGATAGTTAGAAAAGCCGGTCAACTAATTGCCAATCAAAATCTGGCTTTACAACAATCTCAGACAAAAGACCAACAACAAGTCCAATTAGAAACAATTGTTGCCAAACGAGCCAAAGCTACAGCAACTATTATTGATAAAGTCCGTCGTTCCCAAGATACTAATACAATTTTTAAGGTAACTACAGAAGAGATGCGCCGAGTGTTACACAGCGATCGCTTGATAGTTTATCAATTTAATCCCGATTGGACTGGTCAAGTAGTTGCTGAATCGGTAGGTAGTGGTTGGGTTTCTTTGTTAATTGAGCAAAATAATCATGAAGTTCTTAGTGGCGATCGCATTAAACTAGATCGTTGTATTCTCAGAGATTGGTCGAAAGGAGAACAAGCAGATATCGTTGAACCCGATAGTTTTCTTAAACAAACTCAGGGAGGAAAATACACTCGCGGACAAAAATTTACAGCAGTAGATGACATCTATCTCAAAAACTTTGCCGACTGTTACATTGAGTCTTTAGAAAAATATCAAGTTAAAGCCTATTTAATCGTACCGATTTTTCAAAAAGAAAAACTTTGGGGTTTACTGGGAGCCTATCAAAACGACGGTGCGCGAGTCTGGCAAGAATCGGAAATTGAGTTGATGATCCAAATTGCTAACCACTTAGCTATAGCTCTCCAACAGGCAGAATATGTCAATAAACTCAAGCGAGCTTTAAAAGAACTTAAAATAACCCAAAAACAATTAATTCATCAAGAAAAACTAGCAGCATTAGGTCAATTAGTAGCAGGAATAGCACACGAAATTAATACTCCTTTAGGTGCAATTAAAACTTCAGCAGATAATGCCAATAAAGCTATAGACAAAACCCTAGCTCAACTTCCTCATCTTAATCAGATACTTAATTACCAAGAACAGGAAACTTTTTTTAATTTACTCAGTCAAACTTTTGCGAATCAACAATTTTTGACTTCTAGTGAAAAACGTCCTCTGAAGAGAAAGCTACAACAACAGTTACAAAAGCATGAGATCGGTAATTGTCGCAAAATTGCCGATACTTTATTTGATATCGGGATTTACCAAGGAATAGAGTCATTGTTGCCTCTACTAAAACATCCTCAAGTAGATTGGATTTTGGAACTTGCTTATAACCTGACTTGTTTAGAAAGTAACAATCAGACTATTCTTACTTCTGTAGAAAGAGCCTCTAAAGTAGTCTTTGCACTCAAAAACTATGCTCGTTCTGGGGTTAATGATGATAAGCAACTCATAAAAATAACAGAAGGACTAGAAACTGCGCTAGAGATTTATCGCAACCAGCTTAAGCACAAAATTGAGGTAATTCGTAATTATCAAAGTGCACTTGATATTTGGGGGTATCCTGATGAGTTGATTCAGGTTTGGACAAACTTAATTCATAATGCAATTTATGCCATGAAAGAACAAGGCAAATTAATTATTAGTACTACCACAGAAAAGGATGGAGTCAAAATTGAGATTGTCGATTCTGGTTCTGGTATTCCTCCTGAAATTCAAGCAAAGATTTTTGAACCCTTTTTTACCACTAAACCATCTGGAGAAGGAACTGGTTTAGGCTTGCATATCTGTAAAAAAATTGTTGATAAACATCAAGGTAATATTGCTGTTGAGAGTCAACCAGGACATACTAAATTCAGTATTTGGTTACCTGTAAACGATGAGCAATCAAACCTAAATCAATAACCAAACAAAACTATGCCTGAATCTGCCATTATCTGTGTCGATGATGAAGTAACTATTCTCGAAAGTTTGAAAGAACAGTTGAAACGAAGTTTTGGCGATCGCTATATTTATGAAGTAGCAGAAAGTGCTGCCGAAGCCTGGGAAATTATCGAAGAATTACAGGCTGACAATATCAACATTATCCTAATTGTTTCTGATTGGTTAATGCCCCAAACCAAAGGAGATCAATTTTTGTCTGAAGTGCATCAACGTTTTCCCAACATCATAACTGTAATGCTGACTGGACAAGCCGATGAAAGTGCAATTGAGCGAGCTAAAAAGCAAGCGAATCTTTATGCTTGTGTATACAAACCTTGGACAGAAACAGAATTAACTCAAATTATTACTTCAGCATTAGATTAAATAGTGAATTGAGCTAAATCATATTTAACTGAGATATAGAGAGAAGTATCGCAATAATGAATAAAAAAGCGATTATCTGTGTTGATGATCAAGAAATTATTCTGACAAGCCTAGAAGAACAGCTAAAACGCAATATTGGGAAAGATTATGAGATTGAATTGGCTACTAGTGGTCAGGAAGCACTTTCTCTTTGTGCAGAGCTTGAAGCCGAAGGAATTTCAGTTGCTTTAGTGATTTCCGACCAAACCATGCCAACAATGTCTGGAGATGAATTTTTAATTAAACTTCACGCTTCCTATCCTAAAACCTTAAAAATTCTGTTAACTGGACAAGCTCAGGCTAGTTCTGTGGGCAATATTGTTAATGCAGCAGCTCTTTATCGCTATATTGCCAAACCTTGGGATGAAACCGATCTAATTTTAACCGTTAAGGAAGCCTTGCGACGCTACGGACAAGAACAACAATTAGCCGAACAAAATATTTTACTAAAACAAACTAATCAAAAACTGCAAAAATCTCTTGATCTGCTGCTTGCAACTCTGGAAGCTACTGATGAAGGTATTTTGGTTTTAGATAATCAAGGCAAAGTGATCATTTTTAATCAAAAATTTGCTCAGATCTGGGGATTTGGTTCTAATCTAGGCGAAAAAAATAGTGATGAGATTCTTACTTTAGTTTTTCAACAACTAGTAGCACCTTATGCTTGCGATTTAACTAAACAAAACTCTCAATTTCAACCACAAAAATACGAGCTTTTGAAACTAAAAAAGGGCAAAATCTTAGAATGTTATTCTCAAACTCAACGACTAGAACAAGAAGTGGTTGGTTTTGTCTGGGGTTTTCGAGATGTTACTGAACGAGAAAAATCTCAAGCGATCGCGCTTAGGAAAACTCTTTATGATACTTTAACAGAATTACCTAAGCGCAGCATCTTAACCTGTCAACTATCTGAAGCTATTACTATATTCTTAAAGAATTAAACGAAATAGGAATTGCTCTGTCTATGGATGATTTTGGTACTGGTTATTCTTCTCTAGGCTATCTTAAACAATTTCCCTTTAATACCCTTAAAATAGATCGCTCTTTTGTTAAGGATTTAAGCCCTACTTCTCAAGATTTAGCCATTGTCAATGCGATTATAGCTTTAGGAAAAGGACTTAATCTTCATGTAGTAGCTGAAGGAGTAGAAACAGAAGAAATAAAAAATTTACTTAAAAATATGGGTTGCGAATACATTCAAGGTTACCTATTTAGTAAACCTTTACCTGCTGCTGAAGCAACCAAGTTACTTAAAAATCATCATTTTATCTAATCTAAATCATTCTCATACTCAAATCTAACCAAGAAGATCTTGTAATCGGCGCACTACTAGAAATATAATCAACTCCTGTTTCTGCTACTGCACGAATTCTTGCTAAAGTAATATTTCCCGATGCTTCAATTTTGATTTGACTGTTTTGATTACGAATCAGTTGAACCGCTTGAGTCATCATTGCCAGTGAGATATTATCTAACATGATAATATCTGCACCGTGTTCTAAAGCTGCTTGCACTTCCTCTAAATTGCTAGTTTCTACTTCAATGGTTAAAGGATAGGGCATATTCTCCCGTATAAGTGCGATCGCGTTAGCAATTCCTCCTGCTGCTTGGATATGATTATCTTTAATCATCACCGCATCATCCAATCCCAAACGATGATTAACCGCACCTCCAACTTGAGTAGCATATTTCTCTAAAATTCTTAAACCTGGAGTCGTTTTCCGAGTATCCACCAATTTCGTTGGTAAATCAGCAATTTTTTCGGTATATTTCCTGGTTAAAGTCGCAATTCCACTCAAACGCATAGCTAAATTTAAGGCAACTCTTTCTCCAGTTAATAAAGCTTCCTGATTTCCGTCAATTTTGGCGATAATTGTCCCCAAAGAACAAAATTCTCCTTCTGCTACCATCGGATTGAAACTAACTCGCTCATCTAACAAATGAAAAACTCTGGCTGCGATTGGTAATCCTGCGATGATTCCCTCTTCTTTAACGATCCATTCCGCCTTACCTTCTTTTACTTCCCCACTAAATAATCCTGCGCTAGTGCGATCGCCTCTTCCCAGATCTTCAAGTAACCATTGACGTAAAAGAGGATCTAAAATTATTTGGGCAGGTAAAACAGCTTTCATCAGAGGTTTTGGCACTAAATTTGGTGTAAATTAGATTTTAAGCTGCTACGCAGTTAAATTGCATCTTTAATTTGGTTAATAGTTGAGACCTACGGTAGTGCGCTTCGCTTATGTTAATAGTTGATTATTCATCCCTCATCATTCATAACTTTTTACTTTTTACTTAATTTTTGATAACTGATAACTGCATTAAATATTTACTCTTGGTAATCGATGTTTAAAACCACAAAGAATTTCCCAAGAGATAGTATCTAGAGTATTTGCCCAATCATCTGCCGAAATTACAAAATCTCCGTCTTTGCCAATCAAAGTCACAATTTCACCTGGTTGCAAATTAGGTAGATCACTAATATCTAACATCAACTGATCCATTGTAATTGTCCCAATTTGACGCACCAATTGACCACGAATGATCGCTTTTAAACGATTGGAAAGATGCCTTGGTACACCATCAGCATAACCAATTCCGACTACAGCAATAGTTAAATCCTTGTCCGCAACAAAGTGATGTCCGTAACTAACTCCTGTACCAGCAGTAATTTGTTTGACTTGAGTAATTTTCGCCTTCAGTTGTAAAACTGGTTTGAGATCGACTGTAGATTGTAAATGAGTAGCAGGATAAAGTCCATACAAAGCTAACCCAACTCTAACTAGATCGTAGTGTAAACTGCGATCGCTTAAAGTGGCAGCCGAATTAGCTAAATGTAAACAGGGGGGTGTCAGATGATGTAATTCTAGTTGGGTAATTGCTTCTTGAAATCGCTGTTGTTGTAATTTCATGACAGTAGGGTCTAGTTCATCAGCAGTAGCTAAATGGGAGTAAATACTAGCTATGCTTAAATAAGGTAGTTGGTGAACCAGTCTGACAAATTCTGTCGCACTTTGCCAATTAGTACCCAAGCGAGACATTCCTGTATCAAGTTTGAGATGGACAGCCAAATTCCCTTGACTACGGGCTAAAGTTTCTGCAAAAATTAGAGCCTGTTGAGGATTACAAATAGTTGGTTCTAATTGCCAAGCTGCCACTGCCTCAATTTCTTCCGCCGTATTAATTGCTCCTAAAATTAAAATGGGTGCATCAATTCCCGCCTGACGCAGTTCGATCCCTTCCGTCAAAGTCGCGATCGCTAAAGCTGAAGCACCATGATTTAATGCTGTTTGAGCTACAGTAACTGCACCATGTCCGTAAGCATCTGCCTTCACCACAGCCATTAATTCTGTAGAAGGCGAAAGAATCTGTTTAATTTGACGTACATTATGAGCTAAAGCCTTTAAATTAATCTCTACCCACGCTCGTTGACGATTGATCGAGGATAATTGCTCGACTCCCTCTCTTGGTTTTATTTGCCGAGTAGTTGGTTGCCAACTAAGCATAAATAATTAACCTCTCTTTATGCCGATCTTTATCCACAAGTATTAGACTAGAAATTAAGAAGGTCAAGAGGTGTTTCAGTGACCAGTGACCAGTGACCACTAAATTTATGCTTTCTGCCTAAAGTACTAAAGACATAAATAATTTTTCTTTGCTAGAACTGATCATAGGAGAAGGCATACGAAATCTGGTTCTCTGTGCTACTATCTGTGATAAACTATCATATCTCGGACAATGGGCAAGGTTCTGGTGCTAAACGCCTCTTACGAACCGCTCAATATCACCAGTTGGCGCAGGGCGGTTGTATTACTTATCAAGGGCAAAGCGGAACAACTCGAACATAATGGCAGATTCCTTTATGCTGACGTTCCTCTACCGACGGTAATTCGACTTCGTTACTATGTTAGAGTTCCTTATAAAGAAATTCCTTTAACTCGTCGTAACGTCTTAGAAAGAGATCGTCATACTTGTCAATACTGTAGGGCGAAAAATGAGCAATTAACTTTAGATCATGTGATTCCCCGTTCTCGTGGTGGAGGAGATACCTGGGAAAACCTAGTAGCAGCTTGCGTACGCTGTAATGTCAAAAAAGGCAGTCGTACACCAAAAGAAGCTAATATGGCTCTTCTGACTCAACCCCGCAGACCCCATAGTAGCCTTCATTTTGAAATTGTCAAGTATACCCAAGGCAATCATAACCAAGAATGGAAAAAATATGTCATTGGAATTTGAGATAATACCATACCATACAATCGATAAGATCGTGATAAACTCAAACCTCAGATAGACAGAAATGTATATTTACCGTGTTATTCGGTAATTTATAAATTGCTTGTAATTTTAATATGCCATCAAAATTAAACACTTCCTCCAATCACAATTCTACGATTACAAAAAATCCTGCATCTACAGGAATAATTAACTTGCCTTTAGAAGGAACGAATGTTAATCGAGAAGAACAACCAAACCGCGATTTAAGCCAAATTGTTAAAAAATTAGAACAAACTTTGGAAAAACATCGAGGAGAACGGCAAATTATTGTAATCCAAGATTTTCCTGATCCTGATGCTCTTTCTAGCGCGTGGGCTTATCAATTAATCGCAGAAAAATATGAAATTCAGTGCGATATCGTTTATTCTGGAACTTTATCTCATCAAGAGAATATTGCTTTAGTAAAATTGACAAATTTGCCAGCTAAACGAAAAACCGTACAGGGTTTTCAAACTGAGGATTTGTCAGTTTATCAAGGTTGTGTTTTAGTAGATAGTCAAGGTACTAATAGTCAACTTTATCCAATTATTGAACAAGCTAAAATACCTTTAATAGTAGTAGTCGATCACCATAGCAAGCAAAAAGAGCTAACAGCAGAATTTATCGATTTGCGCTCGCAAACTAGAGCAACGGCGACAATTCTGACTCAGTACCTGCAAGAAGGATTGTTAAACTTTAACACCAGTAATAACAAGCATATTAAGTGTGCTACGGCATTAATGCATGGTTTAAGATCGGATACTAACCGTTTAATGCAAGCACAAGAAGAAGATTTCCTCGCTGCTGCTTATCTAAGTCGTTTTTATGATTCTCAATTACTTAACGCTGTTTTACAATCTGCTCGTTCCCGTCGAGTGATGGATGTAATTGAAAGATCTTTAAGAAATCGGATGATCAAAAACAATTTTTCCATCGCAGGCGTAGGTTATTTACGCTATGATGACCGAGATGCGATTCCTCAAGCAGCAGATTTTTTGGTAACGGAAGAAGATATTCACACTGCGGTGGTATATGGAATTGTTCACGATGAAGATGAAGATATTGAAGTAGTAATCGGTTCTTTAAGAACGACCAAACTTACGCTCGATCCTGATGAATTTATCAAAGAAGTGTTTGGTCAGGATAATTATGGCAGGTTTTTTGGTGGTGGTCGTCACATGGCAGGCGGTTTTGAAATTCCTGTCGGGTTCTTAGGTAGTTTTAATGATAATTCTGACTACGCTAAACTCAAATGGGAAGTTTTCGATACTCAAATCAAACAAAAACTATTGCGTTTAGTTAATCCCGATGACGATGTGATTCAAACTGACTAAATATAGCATTTCTCAATTAAATGAAATCTAGTCGGATAGTTTGATTTTTGTTAATTGGTCACTGGTCACTGTTCAATGTTCAATGTTCACTGGTCACTGATAACTGGTAACTGAATAAAATGGAAGTCTATTTAATTCGTCATGGTATCGCTGCTGAACGAGGTACTTATACTAATGACGAGCAACGTCCACTGGTTGAAAAGGGTCGGATTAAAACTAAACAAGTAGCTGAAAAATTACTGACAATTAATTTAAAATTCGACCGTATTTTAACTAGTCCTTTAACTAGAGCGCATCAAACGGCAGAAATTTTACAAAAAGTTGGTTTAACTAATCAAATCGAAATTTTTGAACCTCTTGCACCTGATGGTGATATTGAGCGATGGTTAGAGTGGTATTCGCAGTTTTCTGAACCTAATTCAGATTGTAAGCTGGCTTTAGTTGGTCATCAGCCAGATTTAGGAAATTGGGCAGAAATGTTGGTATGGGGAACTGTTAAAGAACAAATTGTGGTTAAAAAAGCTGGTATTGTGGGCATAAATGTACCAAAAATAGACAATCCTTTAGGTAAAAGCGAGTTGTTCCTGTTAACTTCTCCTAAGTGGTTGATTTAGGCTAAATATTAATCATTAAAACTAATTTACAATGAATAGTATAGTTTCCAGTATTTTTCTTGGCACGAATGATTTAGAATTACTTGAATTACAATGGTTTTTTATCAGTAATGATTTCTAATTGGATAAGACTCATAGTATTTGTTCTTTGATGGTGTTTATAGACTGTTTTGCAGATAGGTTAGCTTGTATATTGTTTGTGTATCGCGATCGCTTTAGTTCTCTCTTATGTGTTATTCTGAGCAAAACGCAAGCTGTAGTTAATCAGCCAATTTGGTAAAACCTGTAACTGGGTTAGGTTAAAAGATAAGGTAGCTTCAGATATATTATTCATACGGATATATCTTGATCTTGTTTATCTATAGGAAAAGCTATCTATGACAACTACATTTTTTTGTGAATATAAACCAGGGTTGGAAGGAATACCTGCTGCCAAGTCTAGCATTAGTCATGTTGATGGGCAAAAAGGTATTTTAGAATACCGTGGTATTAATATTGAAGAATTAACTAAGAAGGGAAGTTTCCTCGAAACAGCTTACTTGTTAATTTGGGATCGACTACCGACTAAAGAACAACTCAAAGAATTTGAAACAAACATCCTTTATCATCGACGCATCAAATACCGTATTCGGGACATGATGAAATGCTTTCCCGAAACTGGACATCCAATGGATGCACTACAAACTTCAGCAGCAGCTTTAGGACTATTTTATTCCCGTCGTGCTTTAGATGACCCCGAATATATTAGAAAAGCGGTAGTTCGTTTACTGGCTAAAATTCCGACCATGGTAGCAGCGTTTCATCAGATGCGGAAAGGAAACGATCCGATTCAACCTAATGATGAGTTAGATTATGCTGCTAATTTTTTATATATGTTGACGGAGAGAAAACCCCATCCTCTAGCAGCGAGAATTTTTGATGTGTGTTTGACTCTTCATGCCGAACATACTATTAATGCTTCGACATTTTCAGCAATGGTAACTGCTTCGACGCTTACCGATCCTTATGCAGTGGTAGCATCAGCAGTAGGTACTTTAGCTGGTCCTCTTCATGGAGGCGCAAACGAAGAAGTATTATTAATGCTGGAAGAAATTGGTTCAGTCGAAAATGTCCGTTCCTATGTCGAACAATGTATTGCTAACAAGCAAAAAATTATGGGTTTTGGACACCGAGTTTATAAAGTAAAAGATCCTCGTGCTACGATTTTGCAAGATTTAGTTAAACAATTATTTGGGGAAACTGGTCAAGATCCTTACTATGACATTGCAGTAGAATTAGAAAGGGTAGTTGAAGAGAATTTTGGTCATAAAGGAATCTATCCTAATGTAGATTTTTACTCTGGTTTAGTTTATCGAAAACTTGGTATTCCTGATGATTTGTTCACTCCAATTTTTGCGATTGCTCGTGTAGCTGGTTGGTTGGCACATTGGAAAGAGCAATTAGCTGTTAACCGTATTTTCCGTCCTACTCAAGTTTATACTGGCGTTCACAATGCTCCTTATATTCCCATTGAAGAACGTTAATTTGGTGAGCAAGATTAATGTTAATACCGAGTGATTCAGTAGTTGCTCGGTTTTTTTATCTCTCTTCAGTCAGAGTGGGTCAAAACCTTATACCAAATAGAAAAAAGAATGCGACACATCTCGTAAGGGCGATTGACCAATCGCCCCTACAAAAACATCATCTGTAGCAAACATTATTTGATTTGGTATTACTTTTGCGTAGGCTGAAATGACGTGAATTCGCTGGAGGGGTGACAACCCCGCTAAACAATGCTCTGTATCTGTTTCATCGCCCTCA
>CAZLUP010000079.1:0-16170 GCA_964562685.1 uncultured bacterium | reverse complement strand
GAGCAGTATCAACCTGATTTTCGTCTAACACTTCAGTTTTTGTCCTGTACTTAGATTTAAATGACGAAGATTCACTCAAATTACAGTGTTATGGATTGGGTGGTAGAAAACACTTCGGTTGTGGTTGGTTTTACCCAAGTTCGGAGGTTGCTTAATGAACAAAGCACCAATTTTAAAGCCAGATTTATTGCTAGCCAAATCTTTTGAGCTTGGTAAATGGAAGGGTTCTTATAGTTTAGTGGGGCATACCGCAGACGTGGTTAATGCCGTTTCTACTCTAGTTGATGTATTGGGCGATCGCTTAATTTCTCAGTTTGGTTTGCAATGTAGTTTAGCTAAACTCAGAGCAACAGCGCGTCTAGCAGCTTATCTTCATGATTGGGGCAAAGCTAACGAACATTTTCAAGGGGTAGTACGTACCAATATTAAAAATGCTCATCCCAAAAGATTTTTACCTGATAATCCTCAAATCATTCGTCATGAAGTAGCTTCAGTTTTGCTTGCTTGGGAGTTTCGAGAATGGTTAGAAAAAGGCGAAGGAGATTTTTTAATAGCTTTAGCAGCAGCAGGAGGTCATCATCTTAAATTAGGAGGAAAAAAAGGCAAATGCACTGATGAACTAGGAGAAATTCGTCAAAGTGGGGATGATAAATTATTTTTCTATGTCTCCCAGTTAGAAAATGGTAAATTTAGCATCGATCCGCATTTTCGTAGCTTGCTTAAATATGGAATCAAAAAACTAGGATTACCTGAAAAGTTCTCTAAAGAATTAACTAAGAAAATCTGTACGCCTAATTCTTTTGTTTGGTCAATTAGAGACATCAAAAATAAACGTCGAGAAATTCAAGACTTTTTAACAGAGAACTGGCAACCAGATTTAGTGCTGTTAGCTGTGGTTAAATCCTTGTTAGTATCTGGTGACGCTATTGGTTCAGCAATTCCCAATCAAACTCAAAAAAATAAGGATAAAAAAAAATAAAAATAAGATAACTATTTCTGGCTATATTCAGTCTGAAGTCAAACGCACTCTTGATGAGGAAAAATTACAGCAGGTAGTTGATGCTCGTTTGGATGGAAATGAATTACGACCATTTCAAATTCAGTTAGCTCAAAGTAAGACAAGGGTAACGCTAGCAAGAGCAGGGTGTGGCACGGGAAAGACGTTAGGAGCTTACAACTGGGCAAAATCCTTTGCTATTGGCAGAAAACTAATTTTCTGTTATCCCACCACAGGTACTAGCACCGAAGGTTTTCTCGATTATGTTCACGATCGACTTGACTCAGTTTTGCTACATTCTCGTGCTGATGTAGATTTAGAAATGGCAATTACAGGGGAAGAAGACGAAGCAGGAGAAGGAAACAACGAAGCTGCGATTAAACTAGAGTCTTTTAAAGTATGGGGTAGAGCATCTATTGTCTGTACGGTCGATACAGTTCTCGGACTACTTCAATGTAACCGCAGACCGATGTATTGTTTTCCTGCGATCGCGAACGCTGCTTTTGTTTTTGATGAGGTTCACTGTTACGATGACCGCCTATTCGGTGCATTACTGAGATTTTTAGAGGTGTTTAAAGCCCCAATCTTACTTATGTCTGCATCATTTTTACCTTGGCAAAAAGAGGCAATTACTGAAGCAGTAGGCGAACCGATTGAAATTATTTCTGGTTCAAAAGAAATTGAAGCACAACCCCGTTATAGATTCAGTTATGAAGCACAACCCGATTGGTCGAGAGTAGAACATGAATTATCCACAGGTGGCAAAGTGTTATGGGTATGTAATCAGGTAAATACTGCCATTGATGTTTATAAAGATGCTAAAGCCAAAGGTTTAAATGCTGTTTTGTATCACAGTCGCTATCGCTATCAAGACAGGGTTCAACATCACCGTGATGTAGTAGATGGTTTTAAACAAGACGAGCCGATTTTGGCGATCGCAACTCAAGTAGCAGAAATGTCTCTCGATCTTTCAGCAACGCTTCTAGTTTCGCAAATTGCCGATCCAGCAGGTCTAATTCAGCGTCTAGGAAGATTAAACCGTCGTTATTGTGGTCATGCTAAGGATGCTCTATTTTATCCCGATGACAAAGTTGGTTTTCCTTATAGTAAAGAAGAACTAGAAAATGGCTTGAGACTAATTCAGTCTTTTGAAGACGAAGTTTGTCAGAGAGATTTAGCCCAATGGTTAGAAGATTCTGATACTTTTGGTCAACCAGACACCAAATCAGTTTTATTAGACGGTAATTGGCGTACTTATCCTACATCTTTGAGAAAAGAAGGTTTTAACATCACGGTATTGCTAGAACAAGATTTAGCGACCATTAAATCCTTACCTGCTAAAGAAATTCCCCGTTATACAGTTCCCATTCCTGCTAAAAATTATCAGAAATGGCAAAAACACAAGTTTTATCGGATTGCACCTACAGAAATATGGAGCTATTCCCCAGAATTAGGTGCTTATGAACTTAAAAATCGTGAAAATTAGTCAAAATGACAGAACTTACCCTATCTATTTTTGACCCTAACACCCTACTTCCCCATCGCGCTGGAATTGCTGGTTTGGCTTTAGCTTTATCGGTTATTAATCCCAATGATGTTCCTATAAACTGGGACGTTACAGAAGATGCGGTGAATTTATCTTGGTCATGCAGCGATAAAGAAGCTGTATTGGGTTTACTACAACAAACTTATCGTCTTCAAGATGGTTATTTAGATGTTCCTGCTCTTAATTTAGACCAACAAGGAAAATATATCTTCAGCGAAGGAGTCACGACAACTTTTCTTCAGCATGGAAAACAAAGACAACAGAATAAGCAGCCCGTCACTTTAACGTTTCTAATTGATGAAGGTCAACCCGAAATTTCTCGTTCTTTCAGACTTGTAGAAGACTGTTATTACACTAGAGATTTTAAGGAAGCTTTTAACGCTAAAGGAAAATTTAAACCTGAAATTCCTGTTAAAGGTCATCATTTACCTGGATTAGTAGAATGTTTTGCTCATGGTGCTTATCAGGAGTCTCCCGAAGGTTTCCTAGCTCTAGTTTTTCTTCCTTTAGCTTGTAGTTATTATCAATTATCTGGATATCGTTCGGCGGTTGTTATTCCAGAAGTTAAAAATATCTCCGAATGGGTAAGACGAAGAAAAAATTATTCTGGAAGCACCTATCGTGATTTTTGCTCTAGCAGTTCTGGAGAATCGGGATTACGTTTTTTACTTCAAGAAAAGCTAATTGAAGATAATAAACAATGGAGAGTCGATTATTGCGAGGTTTATCAACTAGGTAAACAACAATGGGATGGCAGCCAAAGCTACTTAAAGCAAGCTGTATATCGAGTCAGAGTAGATGATGAAATCTTAGATTTATACGATTCAGCTTTTCAGTTTTTTAAACCTACAGTTCGTACCAATGATAAAGGAGAAACTTGGTTAGCCATTTCCAAAGTTTTACCTTGGCTTTGCGACAACCTGATTATTGGTAAACCCTGGTATTCAGGTTTTTATGAATGGAAAAAACAAAATGAACTTTATGAAAGAAAAGGATTAGTAAGTATGTCTCAATATCTCGATCAACTTGAGCAGACATTTTTCGATGCTGTTCAAGGAGCTTTCAGTAGTTTTTTACGAGAGCAAATTATACAAGCTCAAAAACAAGGTCGTCCTCTTGATTATAAACAGTCAGTTGACAAGGTGATTAATCGTTTACAAAGACCTAGTACACAACAGGATTTTGCCAAAACAATGGTTGATTTTCTCAGTCGCTATCGTAGCAAATCAACTAGAGGAGTAGGTGCAGAAATTTATCAATGGCTTCACAAAGATAACCAATGGAAACAAGCGCGAGATTTAGCTCTACTTGCGATCGCATCTTACACGGGAAAAGGCAAAGATGGTAAATCTGAAATTCCAGAAGAAGTGCTGGACGAATCTATTTCTGAAGTCGAAGAAGGCTTTGAAATGTCTATTTAATTAGTTTTTAATCATTATTAAGGAGAAAAAACATGACACAACATATTTTTGTTACTGTTGTTACCCCCACTGCCGTTGCTGCTAATAACCGAGGTGAAGGAGATGGTAGTACACTATCTACTTTACAAAAAATTACTAGAGGTAACGACCAATATACGACTGTAAGTGCTGATGCAATTCGTTGGGCATATCGAGAATACTTACAAAATTCTCAGCCAGATCGAGTTAATCGTACTTTTGATGCTGAAGCTGATGTTTACAATATCAAAGATGAAAAATATAACGCTGAAACCTATATTGATGACGATCTTTTTGGCTTTATGGATGCCAAGAAAGATAAAGATAATAAGAATGCTACAACCAAGCGTCGTGGTGCGTTAGAAGTAAGTCGGGCTATGAGTCTCGATCCTTATTGGGGTGATATTACCTTTGGTTCTAAAGGTGGTGAAAAAGGAAAAACCTCAATTCACAATACAGAAGTTCATTGCACTGCTTATCAATATACTTTGGCTTTAACTCCTAGCAGTTTAAAAGACCCAGAAAGGGCTAAATTATTATTAGATGCCATACCAGCCGTTAAGCACGTTGGTGGAAATCATGCTCGTTTCTTATATGAATTTCGTCCTGAATCTATCGCAATCAGAATAACTGAAGATCCTAGTCCGTGGATTATGAATTGCTTTGAAAGAATTGGTGATTCTGTTGGTTGTCCTCGTTTAGTTCGTTTAGTTGATATTAAAGATGTGCAAGCGCAAGAGTTAATCGTAGCAGGTGAAATTACCGATACTCCCTATGGCGAACAACTCAAAGGATTAAAAGTTAATGTTTATCGAGGCATTAAAGAAGCGATCGCTGAAGCCAAGAAAATGCTAAAAACAGAGGTAAAGGCTTAATGAATGAAACCTTATATATCGACTGTCCCTGTACAAGCTTTCCTCGCAGCTTTGCAAGGGATTATAAAGAAACCTATCTCTTTCCCCCTCCTTCTACTATTTATGGTTTTTTACTTTCCTTGGTAGGGGAAGAAAATTTAACGGCTCATTTAGGGGTAAAACTTGCGATGGGAATTATTGGAAATACACCGCCAATTTCTCGCATTGTTAGGAAACAGCGACACCACAAATTTAGTAAAACTCATATGGGGATTTATCCTCCCAGTCAGTTTTCTAAGCCTAATTTTCAAGAATTGCTAACAGATTTAAAGGTAGTGGTAAAACTTGATTCAAGTGAAGAATCAGCAAAAATTAAACTAGATGAAAGAGTTGCGATCGCGCTTATTTCTCCAGAACAGATTACTCGTTTTGGTGGACTTAGTTTAGGAGAATCTTGGGCATTAATCAACGGAATAAGACCTTATCGAGAAGAGGATGGAAAAATTGATTGGTTAATAAAAGATTGTCGTGGTTTGATTAGTTTACCAGTCTGGATTAATCGTCAAAATCAGCGAGGAATTTTTCAAAGATTTTCACTAGGAGAGTTCAGTCCTGATTGCTGGGTTGAAATTCAAGCTAATTAAATTTTACTTAATAAATTAAAAATAAAGTCAGGAACATGGAAACGTTTTTGCCAGGTTGAATAGTTAAAGTAATTGTAATCAAAATTCAACAAAAAAGTTACATAGATGCAATTACTACCTATTCCCAAAACTGAGACTATTCGTGTTTCTGCCCTTCATGCTCTGGCTTATTGTCCTCCTCTTTTCTATCTCGAAGAAGTAGAAGAACTTTATACCCAAGATGCAGCCGTGTTTGCTGGACGCAGATTACACGCCGAACTAGAAAAAAAAGAAGATGAAGATTGGGAAGATTTATATTTAGTCAGTGAAGAACTGGGATTGAGGGGAAAAGTTGACGCACTTAGAACCCGTGACGGTCAAACGATTCCTTACGAACATAAACGAGGACGCTGCCATCGAGATGAGAATAAACAGCCCCAAGCCTGGGAGAGCGATCGCATTCAAATCTTGGCTTACTGCTACCTAATCGAATCTGCGTTGGGAATTAAAGTTACTGAAGGTAGAATTCGCTACCATGCCGATAATGTCTTGGTTCACATACCTTTCGATAATGAAGGGAAAAAAGATGTAGAAAACGCGATCGCTCTTGCCCGACAGATACGAACCTCAATTCATCGTCCACCAGTAACGGAAAATGAAAAACTCTGCACTCGTTGTTCTCTGTCTCCTGTCTGTTTACCAGAAGAAGCTAGATTAGTTCATAACAAAGAATGCGAACCACTACGTCTTTTTCCTCAAGATGATGAGAGAGATTTTACATATTCTCGAACCAGGAACGAAAGTGGGTCGTACTGGAGAACAAATCAAAATTACTCGTAAAGACCGACAAGTAGAAAAAGTACCAGCCCAACAAGTAGGACAGTTAGTACTTCATAGTTTTTCTCAAATTTCCACTCAAGCTCTGCACTTTTGCGCCGACCGAGGAATTGGGATTCATTTTGTCTCTGGTGGCGGTCGCTATATTGGTAGTTTTGATAATCGTCAGGAAAGCATTCAACGACGGATTAGGCAGTATCAAGCACTGAATAATCCCGAATTTTGTCTGTCATTAGCTAAAAAATTAGTCAACTGTCGCGGACAGGGACAACGTAAATTCCTTATGCGTGGTAGACGAATTAAAAAGCTCAAATCAATGAAATTAGAGCGAAATATTAAGCAAATGCAAGCTATAGTCGCCCAGATTCCTCAAATCAACTCGTTTGAATCTCTTTTGGGGATAGAAGGTAAATTAGCTGCTTTATACTTTGGTGCTTTACCTTGTCTTTTGAGTTCGGATGTTCCTCCGCAAATGCAGTTTGACGGTCGCAATCGTCGCCCTCCTAAAGACAGATTTAATGCCTTACTGGGTTTTGGCTATTCATTATTAATCAAAGATGTAATGAATGCTATTCTGACAGTCGGGTTAGAACCAGCATTGGGTTTTTACCATCAACCCCGATCTGTTGCTGCGCCCCTAGCCTTAGATTTAATGGAAATTTTTCGAGTCATCCTCGTAGATATGCCGATAGTAGCTTCTATTAATCGTCAACAATGGGAGATTAATGATGACTTCGAGATTCGTGGCGAACAAGTTTGGTTGAGCGAAACAGGACGGCGTAAATTAGTCGAACTCTACGAACAGCGTAAACAAGAAACCTGGAAACACCCCGTTACTAAATACTCTCTTACCTATCGTCGTCTTTTGGAACTAGAGGTGAGATTGCTAGAAAAAGAATGGATGGGCGAAGGTGGTTTATTCGGTCAACTGATTTTACGATAGGAAGAGTTATGGCTGAACAAAAGAATTGGTACTTAGTTTGTTACGACATCCGCTGTCCAAAACGCTGGCGTAAAGCTCACAAGCTACTGGAAGGATATGGCGAGCGCTTACAATATTCCATTTTTCGTTGCTGGCTTTCACAACGAGGTAGAGAAAAAATGCGTTGGCAATTAGAAAAAATTCTCACTCCTGAAGACGATTTAATTCTAATCCGCTTATCTCACCAGTGCGTTAAAAGTTTACCTGCTTATAATCGTCCTAATACTTGGCTGATGAATAATGAAGGGTTTCGCGTGCTGTAATAAAAGCAAGCACCTCTGTTTGTTGAAAGCTTGTGGTGGGTTTGAGTTGTTGTTATCCTATCTAGAAAAGGTATTTGAGCGTTTTTGAGGGTCACAATGGTGCTTGAATTTTTTGAAAACCAGACGGGAAGATGATTTCAAGCATTGCTTATTGGCATAGAAATGAGTTTTTTGATTCAGAGTTGCCATTTTGCTAGAGATGCTTGTAAGATTACCTCAGAAAGCTTACCAAATCTAAATTATGGCGACTGCCGTGTACTAACCTTAGATGCCGTTAGGCGTTGATCACTTTCTAATATATGTAGTGTTTAAAATTTGTATTTCGTGTACTAACCTTAGATGCCGTTAGGCGTTGATCACGGAATAGTTTCAACTAAATAACCATTACTGTCGTAACAGTGTCCAAACCTTAGATGCCGTTAGGCGTTGATCACCTA
The DNA here is from genome assembly GCA_964562685.1 of uncultured bacterium. Lineage (GTDB taxonomy): Bacteria > Cyanobacteriota > Cyanobacteriia > Cyanobacteriales > Xenococcaceae > Stanieria. The sequence continues at coordinate 8,192 of CAZLUP010000079.1, read as the reverse complement.
TTCAACATAATGTAGCAAGGATTTTCGTTCCAAAGGACATCCACTATACTTTTAGTTTCGTGGGTGATATGATATTATGGATGAAATAAGTCACAACAGTAGCTTGTAAACTTAAAGTACCTGTAAAGTTTGTCACCGAAATCGACAAAACATTAGAGGTGTTTGCTGCTGCTTGTGAGTGGGTAAACCAAAACACACCGCCCGAACTAACCAATAAAGCTAAGATGCAAAAGTTAGTTTACGGTGATGTTAGATTGCGGTTTGGACTGTCTTCTAATCTTGCTATCCAAGCGTTAAGGCGAGTCTGTGGAAACAGAAAAACAGCAAGACTAAAGAAAGCTAATGTTAGAAAATTTAGCCCTACTTCAGTTAGTTATGATGCCAGAATCTTTAGTTTTAGAGAAGCTGACTACTCAGTTAGCATTAAGCTTCTAGAAAACAGGGTTAGATTTGACTTAGATATTGGGAACTACCAAAGAGGTATTCTCAAAGGACAAAACCCAACGTCGGCAACCTTAGTTAAACGAAGAAGCGGTGATTATTATATTCACATTAATCTAGATAACGAAACACCTGAACCAATCGCTACGAAAGAGGTTTTGGGAGTCGATCTAGGTAGAACAGACATTGCTTATACATCAGATAAGGAAAACTAGAATGGCGTGCCGTTAAATAAAATCAGAAACAAATATGCTCACCTGAGAAAAGTTCTCCAAATAAAGGCTTCGTTGGGCATCGCGCAGTAGCAGACGCAGATGTCGGCAGCTGCTGAAACGGTTATCGGGCAAAGAGAAAAGATTTCAGAAGCATATTAACCACAAGATATCGCGTCAGCTAGTCAATAATGCAGTGACTAGCAGTAGAGCAATATTTTTAGAGAATTTAACGGGAATTAGAGAAAGGACAAATCAACAACCGAGAACTAAGCAGGAAAGAAGAATGTCTAATAGTTGGGCATTTTACCAGCTAAGGCAGTTCTTGACCTATAAGTGCTTACTCGCTGGTGTTCCTTTGATTCTTGTAAATCCAGCCTACAGTAGCAAAAGTTGCCACAAGTGTCTGCATATTAGCAATCGAAACGGGAAAAGCTTCCAATGCTTAAACTTAGAGTGTAACTGGAAAGGCGACCCTGATTATAATGGCGCGAAAAATATAGCTGCATTAGGGCTGAGTATAAACCAGCTTGGAGGTTCAGGTCTAGCTTGTAGAATAAAAACTGGAAACGTAGAATACTTCCAGCTTAGTCTATTTAGCGACGACTTAGGGCTGCTGAAAACTCATTCCAAACGCTAGTTTGGAATGAGTAGTTTATAATCACCTTAAACTTGATAAATCTGGTAACAGTCATTGTTTTGCATAATGGCTTGGCAAGATTCAAATTTTACTTACCAATGACTAATCAAACAAATAAATACATTCTCGCTCTTGACTTAGGTACGACAGGCAACCGCGCAATTATTTTTGATCGAGATGGGAAAGTTGCAGGTCAAACTTATCAAGAACTTACTCAATACTATCCCCAACCAGGATGGCTGGAACACGACCCTAATCAAATTTGGCAAGATACGCTCAGTTGTATCCAAAAAGTCTTAAATGACAATGGTATCTCTGCTTCTGCTTTAGCTGCCATTGGTTTAACTGTGCAACGAGAAACTTGTTTACTGTGGGACAAAACTACAGGTCAACCTTTACATAAAGCTATTGTCTGGCAAGATCGTCGTACAGCCAAATTGTGTAATCAATTAAAAGAACAAGGCAAAGCGTCCGAAATTCAAGAACGGACTGGCTTAGTACTTGATGCGTATTTTTCTGCTACTAAACTTGCTTGGTTATTAGACTGGGTTAAACAAAATTACTCCAATATCAATTGGGATAATATTCTTGCTGGAACAATAGATACTTGGATTTTGTGGAATTTAACAGGGGGAAAAGTTCACGCCACGGATCATAGTAACGCCAGTCGTACGATGTTGATGAATTTAGAAACTCTTGATTGGGATGAAGCTTTATTAGGATTATTTGGCATTCCTAAACAGATCATGCCGAAAATTCAACCAAGTATGGGTAGTTTTGGCACAACCGACCCCGAAATTATCGGTGCAGCAATTCCCATTACTGCGATATTTGGTGACCAACAAGCAGCTTTATTTGCCCATGGATGCGATCGCCCTGGTTTATTAAAATGTACTTATGGTACGGGTTGTTTTCTGGTTGCTCAAGCAGGAGAACAGATTACTCGTTCTCAAAATCAACTACTTGCTACAGTAGCTTGGACAAAACAGGATGGTAAGGCAAATTTTGCTTTAGAAGGGGCAATGTTTACTACAGGAGCTTGTATTCAATGGTTGCGTGATGGTTTAAAACTAGTTGAATCTGCTGCGGAAACAGATGTTTTATCCCGTCAGGTATCTGATACTAATGGAGTTTATTTCGTTCCCGCTTTAAGTGGTTTGGGTGCGCCTCACTGGGATATGAATGCTCGCGGAGCGTTTTTAGGTATTACTGGTGGTGTTAAACGAGAACACATGGTAAGAGCCGTCTTAGAAGCGATCGCTTATCAAGTCAAAGAGGTGGTAGACGCGATTAATCTAGATTGTAATGCACCCGTAGCATTACTAAAAGTAGATGGTGGCGCATCTCAAAATGACTTTTTGATGCAGTTTCAAGCAGATGTTTTGGGGATTCCTGTCGAACGTCCTGCTCTTGTAGATTCTACTGCCCAAGGAGCAGCTTTTGGAGCGGGTTTAGCTGTTGGTTTCTGGGATGATTATAGTAGTTTAGTTTCTGGTAGTGCAGTTGACCGAATTTTTAAACCAGGTAAAGATTTAGCATCTGCTCAAGCTAATTTTAAAATCTGGCAAAAAGCAGTAGAAAGAGCTAAAAACTGGATTTCTCAGTGACCACTTTATATTAGGTTCGTTTCAACAGTTATGACGACAAGCAAAATATTTTCGACAGATCGAGTCGAATCTTCTTTACAAACTCCTTCTTTATCAGTTTTACATCTATTTGGTTCTGCTGTCTCAGAGTTTTACTACAAATTGTCTTTGATCTATGCAAGAGAAGTAGTACAACCAGCAAAGGTAAGAAGTCATTACGCCGTAGTGCATCCCGATGGTTTATGGCAGCTTGGTGAATCTTTAGACAAACTATCCGCTAAAATATCTTTCCCAAAAGCGATCGCTCTTTTACCTCAAGTCGATGTAGTTGTACCTCATATGTGCTGATAATAAAGTACAGAAATCAATAGTTGTATAGCATTACGAATAAAGATTAGGACATTATTTCTTGTAGGGGCGAACCGCCGTTCGCCCTTACAAAATTGTTGTGTCCTAACCCGATAACGTATCGCTATCAGAATGACAAATCATACTTTGATTCAGCAATGCCCAAAAATATAATATCATAACCAAAAACTGTAGTGCTATAAGACACAAACGGTAGAAATAATTCATGAATTATCCCTACCGAAAAACATAATAAAAATTCCCTGGACGCATCATACAATCAAGGGAATCAAATATTTAATTAAATTGTAATTAAATGAATTAAGCTTGCCATTTTTGAGCAACTAATTCTGCTAAGTCAACAACTCGCTGAGAATAACCCCATTCATTGTCATACCAAGCAACAACTTTAACCATGTCACCATCCATAACCAAGGTTAAACTAGCATCAACAATTGAAGACTCATCAGTACCACGATAGTCACAGGAAACTAGAGGTAAATCGTTATAACCAAGAATACCTTTTAATTCTCCTTCTGCTGCTCTTTTCAAAGCTTCATTCACTTCTTCAGTAATTGTTTTCTTCTCAACTTGAGCCACGAAATCAACTACAGAAACGTTGGGAGTAGGCACACGCAAAGCAATACCATTTAGTTTGCCTTTTAATGCTGGTAACACCAAAGCAACCGCTTTAGCAGCACCAGTAGAAGTAGGAACAATATTAATAGCTGCTGCTCTGGCTCTTCTCAAGTCGCGGTGGCTAGCATCAAGAATACGTTGGTCACCAGTATAACTGTGAGTAGTGGTCATCGTACCTTTGATGATGCCAAAGTTTTCGTGTAGCACTTTAACTACAGGTGCAAGACAGTTAGTAGTACAACTAGCATTACTAATAATATTTTCTTTACCGTGTTCGTAATCTTTGTGGTTAACACCCATTACATAAGTACCGATGTTGCCACCTTTACCAGGAGCAGTAATTAAGACTTTTTTTGCTCCTGCTTCTAAGTGTTTAGATGCACCTGCTTCATCAACAAAAACACCCGTAGACTCAATAATTAAATCTACTCCCCAATCTTTCCAGGGCAAGTTGAGAGGATTACGATCTGATACACATTTAATAGTTTTACCATTAACAATTATTGAATTAGCATCAGCTTCGATATCAACACCTTTAAGAACACCCAGCATAGAGTCGTATCTCAACAGATGGGCATTGGTTCTAGGATCGGAAGTATCGTTGATCCCTACCAATTCTAATTGGCTATTTTCTCTTCCTAGCCAACATCTTACGAAATTACGTCCAATACGTCCAAAGCCGTTAATCGCTACTCTAATCACTGCGTCTTGCCCTCTATTTTGTTAGATGAATAGATTAAAAGATTCTTAATATGACTCATCATATCGTAAAGTCTGAATAATTCAATACTGTAAATTTGATTGATTAATGTGACAGAAAATATCAACATTACCTGAAGTTATAAATTTATACTTAAAAATACTCACAACTTTGAAGTTTTGTTCTACGTTAAGAAATTTATTTATTTTTTGATGAGTGTTAACAAATCAAAGAGTTTTACTAATTTGCGACTAATTGCTTATACCTAGACCAAAAAAATCTTGTTATCATAGCCCGTAATTATTTCGAGCAACGCGCTAACTACAGTTTGGGTGGTGTAGAAGGAGATTTAAGGGTGAACAAAGTAGATTTAAGTGGCAAACCATTTCATTTTATTGGTGTCGGCGGAATCGGAATGTCAGCTTTAGCTTATATTGTCGCTAAACGACAACTACCTGTATCTGGTTCAGATCTTCGAGCTAGTCATATTACTGAAAGACTTCAAAGTTTAGGAGTTCAGATTTTTAATTCACAAACAGCAGCAAATTTAAACTTTTTTAAGTATCAACCTGAAGTAATTTGTCAAACTTCTCCAGTTTTATTAGCAGGAAATATTACTGAAACAAATTCAAATCATTCCGCTATTTCAGCTAGACATTCTCATCAAAATAGTGTAACAAACTATTTACCGCAAGTTGTCTGTTCTACTGCGATTAATCCTAGTAATCCTGAATACCAAGCTGCTTTAGAATTGGGTTGTCCAATTTTCCATCGTTCCGATCTTTTAGCTGCTTTAATTGCAGATTCTTATAGTATTGCAGTTTCAGGAACTCATGGTAAAACTACTACCAGTAGTATGGTTAGTTATCTGCTTTTAAGAGCAGGTTTAGACCCCACTATTATTGTTGGGGGTGAAGTAGATGCTTGGGAAGGTAACGCTAGAATTGGCGAAAGTGAGTTTTTAGTAGCAGAAGCAGATGAATCTGATGGTTCTTTAGTAAAACATTCTCCTACCATTGGCATAGTTACTAATATTGAATTAGACCATCCTGATCATTATCAAAGTTTAGAGGAAGTTGTTGAAATTTTTCAAACTTTTGCTCGACAATGTGGAACTTTAATTGGTTGTTTTGATGATGAAGTAGTGCGTCACAATTTGCCAGTAGATATTAGTTATAGTCTCAATCCTGAAACCGAAGCAGATTATATAATAAAAGATATTTCCTATTATTATCAAGGCTGTCAGGCTCAAGTCTGGGAACGAGGAAAATATTTAGGAGATTTACAATTACAACTACTAGGAAAACACAATCTTAGTAATGCTTTAGCTGCGGTAGCAGTAGGAAGAAAATTAGGTTTAGAATTTCCTGTAATTGCCAAAGCACTAGCTAGTTTTTCTGGAACAAAACGAAGATTTGAACATCGTGGTGAAGCCAATAATATTACTTTTATTGATGACTATGCTCACCATCCTAGTGAAATTAAAGCCACTTTAGCTGCTGCTCGTTTAAAAATACAAGAAGATGCAGATAAACATAGAGTAATAGCCGTTTTTCAACCTCATCGCTATAGTCGCACCCAAACTTTTCTGCAAGAATTTGCAACTTCTTTTAGTGATGCAGATTTAGTTGTTGCTACCGATATTTATAGTGCAGGAGAAAAAAATCAAAGCGGAATTGAAGGTCAACAAGTAGTAGAAGCGATCGCACAATATCACTCTCAAGTCTATTATCATCCTTCTTTGGATTCTTTAAGCAGTTTTCTTCATCAACAAATCTTGCAACCAGGTGATTTAGTGGTGTTTCTAGGTGCTGGTAACCTCAATCAAATCATTCCCCAAACCTTAATTCTCTATGCTCAACCAGAAAATACTACCCAAAAGTAAAGCGATCGGTTACATTAGCGTTGAAGTTAAGGAACATTTTTTATCCCTCTAGTCAGCAAAGGTTAAATAGTTCTGCTTCCATAAGTTGTCTTGACTTCGCCAAGAAGTGTCTGAGATTACGAAAATTTAAGTATAAATACTTAAAAAAATCTCTTTTGTTTCTTGACCAAAGTTAAACCTGTTTCTGAACTAGCAATTACCATGAGTTCAATTATCACTGATTTAATTCAAACTGAAGTCCCTCTAGCTAATCAAACTTCCTATCGAGTAGGAGGTAATGCTCAGTGGTATACTGCACCAAGAAATTGGTCAGAACTAGAAGCTAGTTTTGAATGGTATCAAGCTCAAGATGTACCCTTAACTCTGTTAGGTGCAGGTTCAAATTTACTAATAAGCGATCGCGGAATTGAGGGTTTAGTGATTTCAACTCGGTATTTCCGTAGTTACAACTTTGATTTAGAAACAGGACAACTAACAGCAGATGCAGGAGAACCTATTGCTAATTTAGCGTGGAAAGCAGCCAAACGAGGCTTAAAAGGATTGGAATGGGCAGTAGGTATTCCTGGCACAGTCGGCGGTGCTGTAGTGATGAATGCAGGAGCGCATAATCAATGTTTAGCCGATCTTTTAGTCAAAACAACCGTACTTGCTCCTGATGGTACAATCCAAGAATTGACCGTAGAAGATTTAAATTACGCTTACCGTACCTCCAATTTACAAGGGGATCGGCGGATGGTGTTGCGAGCGACATTACAACTGCAACCAGGTTTTACTAAAGCCGAAATCATGGACTTGTCTAACCGTAATTGGACACAACGGAAGACAACTCAACCCTATCATTTACCTAGCTGTGGTAGCGTATTTCGTAATCCTCAACCCCATGCAGCGGGTTGGCTAATCGAACAACTGGGTTTAAAAGGATATACGATTGGAGATGCTCAGATAGCCCATCGTCATGCTAATTTTATTCTTAATTGTGGTCAGGCAACCGCCAGTGATATCTTTCAGTTAATTCGTTACATTCAAGAACAAGTAGAATATCATTGGTCAGTCTCGTTAGAACCAGAAGTTAAATTAATAGGAGAATTTTAAATCAATCGGAGTCCTCAACAGACATCATCGCTTTAAAACTATAATGATAGCTCAGTCGAATTTTTGTAGTTTAAACAATAAATAATCACAATATGGTAGGAAAAGGTTTTGGTCCCCTAGGTAAAATGAAAGAGCTTGCCGAAGCTTTTAAAAAAGCCCAAGAAGTTCAGCAAGGAGCGCAAAAACTCCAAGCAGAATTAGAACAAATGGAGATTGAGGGACAAAGTGACGATGGTTTAGTCACAGTAGTTATGAGTGGCAATCAAGAGCCTCGTCGCGTCGAAATTTCTCCTGATGCTATGGCTAAAGGTGCAGAAGCTCTTTCTGAATTAGTCACAGTAGCAATGCAAGATGCTTACACCAAATCCACCGAAACAATGCGATCGCGCATGGAAGAATTAACCAGTGGTTTAAATCTACCTGGAATGTAAGCTAATTCAAGTTTTCGGTACACCGCCGTTACTAGGCGGTGCTTACTCTATATTTTAGATTAGGCGATCGCATCAAGTCAAGCGAAAGATAATTGAAGGTATAAAAAATAAAATTTAGCAGAGAAACTCAAACTCATCAACGATTGATTAGTTATTAGTAGTTATATCAAGTACGGATAATCAATTAAAATAAAATGGCATCCATTCAAATAAAGTAG
>CAZLUP010000078.1:0-16808 GCA_964562685.1 uncultured bacterium | reverse complement strand
TCGAGTCAGTTGCTTTGGAAAGTGACGCACTGATGTTTGCTTATCAAGGTACTCCCGATGCTACTGGGAAATTAACTTGGCAAGAACAGTTTTTCGATGGCGCACCCCACAGTGTTACAGCAACGGTTACTCCAATAGAAAATGCTTCTCGTGAGTTTGAACCATTGCAGGTATCTCAGGAAATCGAAGTAGAAGGCATCGCTCCTCCACTATTAGTCAGGTTCATCAGTCTGTTGTATTTCACCCTCATTTTTGTGGTGGGATTAAGCGCAGGATTCTGGGTACGGAGACGTAAAACAGTATAGTTATAAACAGTATAGTTATTAGTATCCCTAAACCAATGAAATTTAATGAAAACTCGAAGGAGTTATTAGCGGTTTGACAACTGCAACCATTCTTCAGGTAGCATATTGGCAAGAATCTCAAAACTGCCATTCCCGTCTGGTTTTAGTACATAAGCCATACCTTGAGGATCGGGATAAATACCTGTTGCTGCTTCAAAAATATCATCGTGACCAACAATTACTGTATTTGTACCACTTTCAGGTACAGCAGTTAATAATGGCATGACATTAGCCTTCATTTGTGCTGTCTGTTCTTCAGTGTATTCTTCAGCTTTGGGGAAATTCAAGGCAGGATTTTTTTCATACTTACCAAAAGCCAGATCGGCAGTCTGCCAGGCACGACAAAACTGACTAGAGATAACTTGACCAACTGGGATAGAATTAGCTTTAAATCCTTCTCCAATTGCTTTGGCTTGTTGCCATCCCACTTCACTAAGCATTCGCTGGGTTGAACAATCGTTAACATCGGCAGTGACTTGATCGGCGTAGTCTTTTTCGGTTTGAGCATGACGGAAATAAATTATGTGACCGCCTTGCTGTAAAGCACTCAATAATTCTGCACCTGAGAGTTTATCTTGAAAATCCGCATTGGCTTGTTCTCCAGGACTTAATTCTTCTCCGCCTTCTCCGCCTTCTCCGCCTTCTCCGCCTTCGGCTTGGACTAATAATTGGTTAGTTACGGGTACTTCTTTTACTTCTTCGGCGTTAATTAAAGAAGCACTAGAAACACTAATAGTAGTTGTTAATCCTAAAGCCAAAAATAATTCTATAGATTTTAGTTGCTTGTTCATGTTAGTTACTAAATAATTAAAAATTGTAGCTAATAATTGTCAACTATTTTACCATTGTTATTAATAATTTTTAGTAATTAAATCTGCTGCTGTTTCTTGTCGCGGTTTTACTATTTGGCGATCGCCGAGGGCTGGATAACACCAATCGCCTTTTTTTGCTCCTGATACCTGACACAATAGTTAGTTACTCACAATCATTGTTCACCATATCATACTTATTAATAATTTATAGCAATTAAATTAAAGTTTTTGTCGAGCATAAAAAAACTGGAGAATTCAATTATGAGAGAAATATGAAACAAAAGTGATACGATAATGAAATCAAGTTCATTTACTTCTCGATGGCACAAATTTTCTTTGTACGGGGCATCATCCTTGCCTCTAGTCTGGCGTTAAGCGTTTGGCTGACTGGCTGTAATGGAACAGAAGGAACTTCAATCTCTACTACCTCAGAAAATGCTCCGGCGACTGACGTTGCTGACAAGCAATCGGCAAACAATGAGGGCAAAAAGAAAGTCCTCACCAGCTTCACGGTTTTGGCGGACATGGCTCGAAACGTGGCGGGCGACAAGCTGGTAGTGGAATCCATTACTCGCATCGGCGCAGAAATCCACGGCTACGAGCCTACTCCCAGCGACCTAGTCAAAGCTCAAAATGCCGACCTGCTTCTTTACAACGGTATGAATCTGGAACGTTGGTTCGAGCAGTTTTTAGGCAACTTAGATAATGTTCCCTCGGTAATACTAACAGAAGGAATTGAGCCTGTTCCTATTGTTGAAGGACCCTATAGCGATAAACCCAATCCCCATACCTGGATGTCGCCGAAGAATGCTGTAATCTATGTAGAGAATATTCGTCAAGCTTTTGTCGAATTAGACCCAGATAATGCAGATACTTATAATACAAACGCTCAAGCCTACAGTGAAAAGCTCAAAGCGATTGATGAACAGTTGAGGACTGATTTAGCAAAAGTTCCAGAAAGTCAACGTATTTTAGTAAGTTGCGAGGGGGCATTTTCCTACTTGACTCGTGATTACGGTTTGAAAGAAATTTATATGTGGCCCATTAACGCCGAACAACAGTTTACTCCCAAGCAAGTGCAAAGTGTCATTGAAAAGGTAAAAGCCAATAATGTGCCGACTATTTTTTGTGAAAGCACCGTCAGCGACGAAGGGCAAAAACAAGTAGCAAAAACCACAGGAGCGAGATTTGGGGGCAATCTCTATGTGGATTCACTTTCTACCGAAGAAGGGCCCGTTCCCACGTTTTTAGATTTGCTGGAATATGATGTCCGCACCATTACTAATGGTTTGCTGGCAGGTAGTAAGAGTCAGTAATCAGTAACTATAAGAGTTTAAAAGTTATGCAAGCAACAACTCAACTTCTAGATATTACAGTAAACAATCTCAGCGTTACCTATAGTAATGCAGGATTAGCTCTTTATAATGCTACCTGCACCGTAGAACCTGGGACGATTACAGCTTTAGTTGGACCCAATGGCTGCGGGAAATCTACTTTATTCAAATCCATCATGGGATTTTTAAAACCAAGTCAGGGGCAAGTTCGGATTGGTGGTTTACCAGTGCAAAAGGCGCAAAAACGTCAGTTGATGGCGTATGTTCCCCAATCAGACGAAGTAGATTGGAATTTCCCTATAAGCGTGTTTGAAGTAGTCATGATGGGACGTTACGGCTACATGAACTTATTGCGTATCGAGAGTGCCAAAGATCGTCGATTAGTAATGGAAAGCTTAGAAAGAGTCGGCATGACTGATTTCCGTCATCGGCAAATTGGCGAACTTTCGGGGGGACAGAAAAAACGGGCTTTTTTAGCACGGGCATTGGCTCAAGAAGGTAAAGTAATTTTGTTAGATGAACCTTTTACTGGGGTAGACGTGAAAACAGAAAAGCGGATTATCGCTCTACTGATGCAATTACGGGAAGAAGGACACACCATTTTAGTATCTACCCACGATTTAGCCTCGATTTCTACTTTTTGCGATCGCACTATTCTACTCAACCGCACTGTCTTGGCTTCGGGGACAACAGAGGAAACCTTTACTGAAGAAAATTTAGCTATGACTTTTGGTGGTTTGCCTGTCAGCAGTTTGCGCCAGATGTCCTGGAATACCAGTAGCACTAGAGAACAGGTAAATAGGGGGTTAGACGCATGAGCAATTTAATCATAACGATTCCCTTTTGGAATTGGCTGGTTGAACCGTTGCAGTATGGGTTTTTAGTTCAAGCTATTTGGGTAAGTGCTTTTGTGGGTTTAGTTTGTGCCGTGCTTTCTTGCTATATTACCCTCAAAGGCTGGTCGCTGATGGGAGATGCGGTTTCTCATTCGGTAGTGCCAGGGGTAGTAATTGCCTATGCCTTAAATATACCCTTTGCTATTGGAGCATTTTTGTTTGGCTTTGGTTCGATTGTTGCTATTGGTTATATTAAATCAAAAACTCGTCTCAAAGAAGATGCCGTTATCGGAGTTGTCTTTACTGGCTTTTTTGCCTTGGGAATCGTGTTAGTGACTAAAATTCCCAGTAATGTTGACCTGTTTCACATTTTATTTGGTAATGTACTGGGTATATCTCAGCAGGACATCATTCAAACCTTGATTGCAGGGACAATTACTCTGGTAGTGATTATGCTAAGACGCAAAGACCTGCTGCTGTTTTGTTTTGACCCCAATCATGCTAAGGCAATTGGTTTGAATACCGAGTTGATGTATTATACTTTACTGTCGGTGCTGGCTCTTACGATTGTTACTGCTTTACAAACCGCAGGGATTATTTTGGTGATTGCGATGTTGGTCACACCAGGATCAATCGCTTATTTATTGAGCGATCGCTTTGACCGAATGCTTCTTATTTCAGTTGTCAGTAGTGTATTTTCTTGTGTGGTAGGAACTTATCTTAGCTATCATCTAGATGTTTCTACTGGCGGTGCGATCGTGGTACTGTTGACCGTGTTATTTCTCTTAACAATGATGTTTGCACCCAAGTACGGTATTTTGGCTCAGAATTCTAAACGACACTCAAAGCCAGTTTTAAATGAAGCGCAAGATAAAGATTTGGTTCAAGATCGCATGTAAGTAAAAATTTTGAGAGGTAAAACAATAATGATTTTTTCTAAGATTGTTGTCCGCTATCTATTTAGTCTGGTGCTGAGTTTGGGGCTGTTGGCTGGAGCATTCGGTCATCCGGCAATGGCGACTCCTATTTTAGCACCATCAGGGCAGTTGCCAACCCCAGCCGAACAACTCGATGCAGGTAAATCATCGGGTTATTCTCCGGCTCAACTCAGCAAGATTGCCAAAGCTGCCAAAGAGGTCAAGTCCTTAAGAAGTCGCCTGGAGGAATTTCAACCCGCTATCGAACAGCGAGAGTGGTCACAAGTTCATAAGGATGTTGCTGGATTATTGCCCGATCTCAAGCAAAAGATGATGAGCGTAACTGACCAGCTTGGCTTGAGCGATCGCATCTTAGCTCGGGCGGTGTCAACGGAGGTATTCATTCATCTAGAACGAATTGACGAAGCTGATGAGGTCTACGATTACCAATCCGCCGAAACCAATTATTTACAAGCACTACAAGATTTTGATGCGTTTCTAGATCTCATTCCTACAAGCTAAAGTCTGTGGGACAAAAGCAAGCGATCGCCGAAGGTAGTAATTACTACAAAGGATGGCGAATGGCTGGAGCATACATTAGAGCCAGTCTACGTGCTGCTCAACGGCTTGGGTTTGCTGTGGATGTTAGGAACGGGGGGAGCGATATTGTTTCAACATTTTAAGAAATTTAAGTAATCAGTCCAGCGTTTTCCAGCACGCCCTGGCGCGATCGCGTAAATATTAGTAATGATAACGACACTGAATGATAATAATGTAGTCGTCTTTGACAGATCGCATTTGTAATTGGTTAAACTAGTCTAGCGCGATCGCGCCGCCAATGACCGAGATCCACAACTTCGCCAATGGGCACAACAGCAGTTTGAGCAGCAGGATAAGGCAAGTATTTAAGTCAAATTAAATTTCTTGTTCAATAAATCCAATTAAGGTTATGATAAAGGGTGTGCAATCGGTTCTAATGGGGAACAGCCATTAGAAGCAATGGGGAAAGTTCGGTGCAAATCCGACGCTGTCCCGCAGCTGTGATGAGATGATCTAGTAAGCAATCTCTTAGTCAGAATGCCCGCCGATGTTAATGCAACCTAAACCATAAATCTGCGAGGTACAGATGTTGAAAATGTTATGGCAATCAAAAATAAAAGAGTCTCCGCCCAATAATTATTACTACTACGCTACGCATTATCACAGCCCTTGGATGGATAGATAAAGCTTGAAAGAAAGCAAAAGGCAGAATAAATTTTTCATTGCTTAGTTAAAGGCAAAAAGTAATGAAAACTCAACACAAAATCTTGGTCTGTTCCACCTGTGGCAGCACCTGGCAGGAAGGCAAAAAAGTTGGTGTTAGTGGTGGGGAAAAACTACTAGAAGAACTAACCGAACAACTCCAAGAAAACTCGCTGACAAATCAATTAACTATTGAGTCGGTAAAGTGCATGAGTGCTTGCAGTCATTCTTGCGTGGTGGCTTTTACCGCCCCTGGCAAGTTTACCTATGTCTTTGGCAATTTAAGTCATGATACCGACAGTATATCTGCTAGTTCTGCTGCTGTCTTAAATTGTGCCAGTTTGTATTGCCAAAAACCAGATGGTGTCATGCCTTGGGCGGAACGTCCCGAACCTTTAGAAAAAGGAATTATTGCGCGAATTCCCAATTTTGAGTAGGGACATAAGCAGGCTTAACCCCCATTCTCTCCCTAGCAGGAGAAACAACGATGAAGTCTGAAACGGAAAAACCAAGTAAATACCCGATTATTGTTCCAAAATCCTCCCTAAATCAAGGGTTGGAGGAACTGAATTTATGGCAAACAGCTTGGAAAGCAACTGCTTTAAGTAATTGGTGGCAATTGTGTTTGATTGCTATTGGTAGTGCTAGCAGTGTTATCTATCCCCATGTGCCTTTAGTTAGTTTTGCTGCGGTGGCAGGTAATACCTTAACTCGTAAAAAAGCACTGATTAGTGCCATGAGTATTTGGTTTGCCAATCAACTCTATGGTTTTACCATCCGTCAGTATCCCCTTACTTTAGAGTCTTTTACTTGGGGAATAGTCATGGGTGTTGGAGTACTTTTAGTTACTTGGCTAGTTACCCTGCGACCAAAATTTAGTCGTTATAACTGGCAGGGTTATTTAATCTGGTTAGCTGTCAGTGTTGTGGGTGGATATGTCATTTATCAAGGCAGTATCTTACTAATTGCCGAGTTTATGGGCGGACACGGATTTAGTGGGTTAATTTTAGGGCGCATTTTTGTTAAGGATGTAATCTGGACAGTTGCTTTAGCTGTAGTTCACGGTTGCGCTTTAGCAGCGAGGGCTATCTTGCTAACCAAACAAATCATTAGAAGCTAGCTTTTTCAGTCTCTTCTAGTTGTGGGCAAAAATGCTCGAGTCTAAATAATATCAGGTTCGCTTAAACAGTTAAATGTGATGATTGATACGGGGACACGGGGATACGGGGATACGATACGGGGACACGGAGACGCGGAGAGAATTTATTTTAAGTGATTATCAGAACTTGATATAAGACGCAAAGCAAATAGTAGACAGAACAATGTGCTTTGTTATAGTATTCTATTCAATTTATGAGAATGATTATTATTCTTATAAATAATAATTAATCAATCTTGAGGAAAAAAATGAAAACGGCAACATTAGGATATCCCCGTATTGGTAAAAACCGCGAAGTCAAAAAAGCATTAGAAGCTTTTTGGAGTGGAAAACTTGAAGCAGAATCCTTACTACAAACTGTAACAGAAGTAGAAGAAGCAAACTGGCAAACTCAGTTACCGTTAGGAATAGACCGCATTGGCATTGGCGATGCTACTCTTTACGACCATGTATTAGACTGGACGGTTCGTTTAGGGTTAATTCCTCAAAGATTTCAACAACTTAAAGGTTTAGCCAGATACTTTGCCATGGCGCGGGGTCAAGGAGAAATTCCTGCCCTAGAAATGACCAAATGGTTTGATACTAATTACCACTATCTAGTTCCAGAAATTACCGCCGATATAATTCCTCAAGCCGATTTTACAGATTTTATCGAAACCACAAAAAGAGGACAAACAATCTTAGGAAATAAAGCTGTTCCGATAATTCTCAGTCCTGTCACTCTCTTGCGTTTAAGCCGTTTAGAAGGATTAGCTTTAGGGGAATTTCTCAGCTTACTCTTGCCACTCTACCGTAGTTTATTAACTGAGCTAAAAGCATTAGGAATTGAAGAAGTTCAACTACAACAAATTTCCTCTCATACTAAAAGTACAACTCCAACTCGTCAGTTCCAGCAAACAGAAAAAACCAGAGACCGATTGATACATCGAACCATTGAAGTATTCACGCCTCCCGTCAATATCGACTCTTATTGGGTTGGAGTTAATAGTGTTATTAAAATTTTTCGTCATGGCACAAGAGGCAATCGGGATTATCAATCATCAGATAGCACTTATTATTTGAGTTCTTTGTCTCCCACTTGATCAAAAATTCCACAGGGAATTCGACAACATTGGAATATTGAGAATCGTCTACACTGGGTAAAAGATGTAATTTATCGAGAAGACAGCAGTCCTCAACTTCAGGGACAAGCTTCGACAAATATTTCTATCCTGAAAAGTTGGGTTCTAAGCTTACTGAGAATTCATGGCTATGATTCAGTATCGGAAGCTATAGCTGCTTTGAGTCATAATTTAGATTTAATCAAATATTTTTGCTATTAATGAAATCTATATGTTGATTTTCTCTCTATTGCTTTTTCTTTTGCCAGAATGAAACAGCCCTACCCCAAACCCCCCCCAACAGTTAAACCAAGGGAACTATGTATGCTGAAACATAGACAAAACCAATCCTGGTCTGTCTTAAGAAAACTCAATCAATTTAGCTTATTGTTTCTCATTTCAGGAATTGCCTTTAACTTCTTCACCACCACCCCTACAATAGCAGCAGAAAAAATTACTTTATCTTGGGGGTTACTCAAATTTTCCTTATCAGTAAAAAGCTTAGAAAACTTTGCACGAGCAGGTAAAGTTGAACCAGAATTAAACTTCTTCTTCGCTAGAATTAACCGAGAACAAAAACAAAAAATCCAAAATTTTTTACAGGCACAATATGAAGTAAAACCGATCACAGTTGCTCGTTTGGCTTATACTTCTGTTGGAACTAAATTGTTACAAAATCTGGGTGAAATAATTCAAACTCCTCAAAAAGAAAATGGTTTTTATAGTCTTCGTTCTGCCGTAATTCTAGCTGCTACGAATCCAGAAGGTATTACACTGATCTCATTATTAAATCACTTGCCTACTGATATCGAAATTAATTTAGCTGAACTAATTAAACTATCTAAACAAGTTAATCATATCCTTCAACAAACCGAAAAATTTGTTGCTTGTCTTGAAAAAACCAATCTACAAAAAAACGTCAATCAAACTAATCAAATTAATCGACTAAAAAATCAAGGTAAATTTCAAATTGAGCAGAAAACTATCTACTTAAAAGATCGCCAAAGAAATCGTTCAATTACCTTAGATTTATATTTACCCAAACTAACTTCAAGTTCAATTCCTGTAATTATCATTTCTAACGGGTTGGGAGCGAGAAGAGATCGATTTCAAGAATTAGCTCAACATTTAGCATCTTATGGTTTTGCAGTAATTATACCCGATCATCCAGGAAGCGATCGCGAAAGACAATTAGCATTTTTTCAAGGGTTATATCAAGAGAATTTTGATGCTACTGAATTTATTAACCGACCTCTAGATCTTAGTTTTATTTTGGATCGATTAGAGCAACATAATCAGTCTCAATTTGATCATCTGCTGAATTTACAACAGGTAGGAATTTTTGGTTATTCTTTTGGTGGTGCAACTGCTTTATCTTTAGCTGGAGCAGAGCTTAATTTTGAACAATTAGCTAACAATTGTAATTCACAAATAAACCTGTTTAATATTTCTCTCTTGTATCAATGTCGTGCTTTAGAATTGTCAAGAAAACAAGTTTCTTTACGAGATCAACGTATCAAAGCAATTTATTTATTTGTTCCTTTTAGTAACAGTTTATTTGGCAAAGCCCAAATGCAGCAAATTGATATTCCTGTGTTTTGGGAAGCAAGCGATCAAGACATTATTACACCTTTATTGTTAGAACAAATCCCTGCTTTCAGTAAATTAAAAACAAACAATAAATATTTAGTTATTTCTACAGGAATTCCTCATACTTATATCACTCGTTCTAAACAGCAAGCAAACTCAGAAATTAAAGTAAGGCAGATAGCAGAAGCTTATCATCGAGCGTTAAGTTTGATCTTTTTTAAAGCTCATCTTACCAGCGAGAAAAAATATCAACATTTTTTAAGATCTGAGTATATCCACGCAATTGGAGAAAGCCCTTATAATTTACATTTGGTTGATTATAAATTGAATTATGACTCAGACTATTAATCAAATTTATTCAAACTGGCAAAATAAATCTAGACAGCTTATCCTCAAACAGGGGGAAAAATTACTGCGGAAATTAGAACAGCAAATAGGTAAAGCTTCTTTAGTTGGCGATCGCACTTTTTTTGACACAGAAAATTTTGACTGGGTAGCTGAAGTAGAAAGTAATTGGTTAAAAATTCGCCAAGAACTAGATTTGCTTTTACAAAATCTCGAACAATTACCTAATTTTCAAGACATTTCAGAAGATCAATATAGTATTACTAAAGATAATCTTTGGAAGACTTACTTTTTATACGCTTATGGTATTAAAGTCGAAGAAAACTGTCTTAAATGTCCAGAAACAACTAAAATAATTGAAACAATTCCTGGCATGAAAACAGCATTCTTTTCAATTTTATTACCTCACAAGCATATTCCCGAACATTGTGGTCCTTATAAAGGGGTAATTCGTTATCATCTAGCTTTAAAAGTTCCTGAACAACAAGAAAAATGTGCGATTAGAGTAGGTAATGATATTCGTCATTGGTCAGAAGGAAAAAGTTTAATTTTTGACGATACTTTTCCTCACGAAGCTTGGAATCAAACTGATGAAATTAGAGTTGTTTTATTCCTAGATTTTGTTCGTCCAATGGGTTTACCTTGGTCAATTATTAATCAGTCTCTGATTCAACTTATTGCTTGGTCGCCTTTAGTCCAAAAAGGTAAAAAAAATCTAGAAAAATGGAATCAACTTGTTAAATAAATTAAATATTTTATCTAACTTAAGTTAGAGCGATCGCACTAAACTGACAACCACATTTGAGCAGTCCTGGGTGGAATATATAAAGTAAAAAGATTTCCAGAAAGTTTCATCTCTTGTTTGTGGATTAATTCTTTATAGCTACCTGGATTTTTTAAACCCCAAGTGCTGAATTCAACCCAAGTTTCCGTACCACGCGAGCGATAATTTCTTGGTACTGCCAATTAAAGGCATGAAGTATGACATCACGCATAGATACTCCTTATCATTCTAAATTTTCAAAAATTACTGTTAGCTTACGTTTAATCTTAGTTTTTCTCGTCGGCTGTAAAACTCATAAAACTCATAGAAAAACTCATATTGGGCTTATGGGTAAAAATTGTTGATTTGAATAAGGTTTACAGATCGACCCAGATAAAATTGACTAACTTGGTTGCATCAAAAGATCGCTTTTTAATAATCAAATTTCATTACAGAGATTGAAATCGCGCAGTGCTTCAGCTTCACTGAGATCGCCCTTTTGAGGATTATTTTCTAGATAGCCATTTAATCTTTTCTCAGCCTGTTTGATCGCATTATTAAATGATTCAATTTGCCACAACTTACACGATCCAGTATTGCTGTCTTCGCCTGTGGTAATCAAAACCTGACTATCTTGACTAAATCTAACTTTTTGAACCGCACCACGATCAGCTTTCCAGGTTGCAAAAGGTCGACCATCCTGTAAGTTTTGTAAGTTCCATAACTGTACGCTGCCATCTTCACCCGCACTAGCAAGAAATTTGCGATCTCGACTGTATGCTACTGAATTTACTGGCGAGGATATTGGTAAGAGGTGTTCTTGTTGACCATTATCATTCCACAAACGTATGGTGCGGTCTTGTCCGCCACTAGCAAGTTGCTTGCCATCGGGACTGAATGCTAAACTCCTAACTGCATTGACATGATTACTATTCATTGTAATTTTCCGACCGGGCGATGTTTGCCAGGCGACAGTGCCGTCTTTTCTGCCAATAGCTTTTTGAGTACCATCCAGAATTATTACCTCTTTCTCGTCTGATACAGCTTCTGAAATAGGAACTACAAATGTTGCCAACTCATTACCCTGCAAGTTCCATAAACGGATGCTGCCATCATCTCCCGCACTGAGAATTTGCGGATCGTGAGGTAGAAAACTGACAGTTCTGACTGGACCTTGATGTCCTGCCAATTTGTCTGATTCGAGTTGTTGACTATTTAAATCCCATAAGATGATATTGCCATCCTCGCCAGCAGTAGCTAGTTTCTGTTCATGAGGATTAGGACTAAAAGACACATCCCAAATTTCAGTTTGCTCTGTATTAATTTCTCTTGGCTGTTTAGCTGAAGGGGGACTACCAAAGGTAGCAGCGTAGCCATCGCTTAAATCCCAGACATGAACAATTCCATCTTTGCCAGCAGTGGCTAATTGCTGACCATTACGGCTAAAACTGACGCTCGTAATAGTTTGGTTTTCTTCTGAAGGAAATTGAATCTTTTCCTGCCATTCTTTTCCTTCTAGCTCCCATAAACGGATTGTGCCATTGTCTCCACTACAAACTAATCGCCTACCATCGGGACTAAACTCGACACTCCAAACAACTCCATAATCAGAGCGATCGCAAGAGCCAAAAACGCAAAAAGTTTTCAGTTTTTCAATTGAATTATTCTGCAAATTCCACAAAATAACCGTACCATTTGCTCCAGTCGTAGCTAGTAACTGACTGTTAAGGTTAAAACTAATGCTTTTGACTTCTCCTTGCTTGGTATTCCAGGTTTGAAAATCAGTTAATTCTTTGTCCCGAACATTCCAAAGACGAACAGTGCCGTTTGCTCCAGCAGTAGCTATTTTCCGACCATCAGGGCTAAAACGAGCGATTTTGACTGGTTCGCAAGTTTCTCCACAATCTATTGAATTCGATTGACTTAAAGTTTGACCTTGCAAATTCCAAATACGGACATTACCGTTTTCTCCTGAACTGATTATTTGCTGTCCATCTGGACTAAAACTGGCTCTAACCGTTCCTCGCTCTTCTTGTTGACGCTCGATTTCTCGCACGGTATAAATTGCTGTGAGTAAAGTTCCTCTGACTTGTTCTCGGAGATTGGTTTGGGAGAATAAATTTTTAATTAACAGTAGTAACTGCAATCCTTGACCATTAAGAATATTAGCTGACTCTAAACTTTCGACCATCCCATCTCTAGATTGGTTTTCTTGCAAGTTTATTTCTGCTGATTTTCGTAAAACTTCGGCTTGATTAATCCTCGATAATCCTAAGAAGATCGTGGCGAGCGCAAATAATCCGCTTAAACCTAAAATTACTCCCATCGCAATACGCCAACGCCAGCTAATATTGCGACGTTTTTGGATAGCACTTTGTCGAACAAATTCCGTTTCGATTTGATTAAACCAATGTTCCTGAGATTCAAGTTGCTTTTTTAGTACATCAAGATAAGGATTACTGTTCCATAAAAACTGTTTGGGTTTGGCGAGCGATCGCTCTTGTCGATAATGCGATCGCTCTTTAGCTCGAATTAATTTAGTATTGATTCGAGCGAACCAGTTTTCCAATGCACAAAATCGGCGATCTAACCAATCAATCGCGGGTTCGACTTTAGCTTGAAGATCGGATAACTGTTCAGTGCTGTTAATCTTGTTCCATTCCTCAGCAGCAGATGTTAAACGTCTTTGCAGCATTAAACTTTCTTCCTTTTCTTGTATCCAAGTCAGTATTTGCTGCCATCCCGTGACCAAAGCATCATGAACTGGTTCGACATATTCTTGTCCTTCTAGATCTAGTCCCGTAGTCAGTAAACGTGCTTCGACAAAGTGAGTGATTACTATTTGTACTTGTTCGTTAATTGCTTCTGGATAAATTAATTCCGATTCTGGCACTCTTCGACGAGCTAGTTCACCTCCACTAACTGCTACCATGCGCAACATCACGTTACGAATAATTAATGGGTCAATCTTTTCTTTGTCTAATAATTTTCTATAAGTTTTGTCGGCAGCTTGAGTTAAAGAGCGAGTAACCCCACCTAATTGTTCATAATCTTTCTCTGTAATAGTTCTGTCATCTCGTTCCCGATTTTCTTCGACTTGGAGGTATTTTAAATAAAGCTCGCTTAAGGTAAAAGAAAGTAGGGGTAAAGCACCAGGAGTATTAATTACTTCATCAATCAATCGGTTAACCAACCTGGGAGATTCAAAAAACAATGTTCTTTGGGCAGCAGGTTCTTCAATTGCTTGCTGTAACTCTTCTCTATTCATTGGAGTCACAAAAAACCGTCCTTGTTGCCAAGTTTCTTGCCAATGAGTATCTGCGATGACATCCCTCAGTTGTGGTTCAAAATCAGAGCGTAAAGTTATGACAATGTGTAAGCGTTGTCGATACTTACTTAAGCATTGAGCTAAGAAATCGAGAAAGTATTTCCATTCTTGACGATTTTGACACAAACTCAGCAATTCTTCACTCTGATCGATTATTATTAACAATTTGGCTTGAGAATCGCGATTCAACCAATAGTCAAAGAGAATCTCAATTTTTTCCGAGAAAGTCAGTATTCTATTTAATGCTTTGAAGGGATGTTCGCTCGGTCGCATGGTTGGGAAAATGTGCCATTGTTGCTGACCGAATTCTGTTTTGAGAAGAGGAATTAAACCAGCTTTAACCAAGCTCGATTTACCCGAACCCGAAGCACCTAAAACCACAGTAAGGGGTTGCTCGGTAATTCTTTCTTTTAGCTGTTGAGTTAAAGTTGTTCTGCCAAAAAATTGATCGCGATCTCTGGTTTCAAATGAAGCTAAACCTTTGTAGGGATTGGTATTTTTATCTAATTTGAGTTTTTTTAAGTTGTTGGGATTAAATTGAGGCAAGGGAAAGATATATTCGCCTTTGAAATAAACATATTCCCCTGTAGTTCGGTCGTATTTTCTCGGTTGAGACAAGCCTGGTGTTTGTTCTGCTGCCACTTCTCCCAATTTATTTTGCAGATAGGCAAACAGTTCGTGAACGGTAATTACTTTATCTTCAATAATCGCATCGATCCCTTTATCTTTACCCCCATCCGATTGACCTTGCAGTACTTTGAGTAGTAAATGGGCAAAAGGGGAATGTCCATTTTTCTCTCCTCTTTGTCCGAAACGAGATAAATCCTGCGCCTCTTCATCATGGGCAGCAGAAGTAAGGATTTGTTCGGTTTTGTGTTTGATAAAGCAATCGTAACTCTGTCGATAGATTTTACGGGAACGGGCTGCATTTCTCCCCTGTCCGATCCAAGAAATTCTACCAGCAAAACAACAGTCGAGAATAATTAACAAATGATGACAATCTAGATTACTCAAAGACTCATACAACTGCTGCATCGATAACCAGGTATCGGAATTATTTGGTTCTGCATCTTGAGGCATGAAGTAACCAGCAGGTTTACCAGATTCGCTATCTCGTGCTTCTTCGGCAAATCCATGACCGGCAAAATAAAATAAAACGCGATCGCGACAATGCCAGCTTCGCTGATCGCTCTGGTCAACTCGGATTGGCTTCTTATCAAATAAAATAGTCTTATTTTGAAGATTTGCGACAAGTTTATCTAGTTCTGCTTTAGTCGCTCTTTGATTGAGTAATAGTAAGACTTCGTAGTTGTAAATATTCTTGAGAACATCGGCTAGTCCAACAGCATCAGCCACAGCATTCTTGAGGGTCGGAATATGTTGATATTGGTCGATGCCAATTACAATTGCTAAACTCCGCTTAATCTTAGACACTGTCGTATCTCCTTACCGCTCGCTTGAAAGCTTTTCTGGCCTAATCTCTGCGTTAGATCTTAGTTTTGTTATTAGTCTCTAGATCTCATAAAACTCATAATTATAGATTGATAAATGCGATCGCCTGATTGTTGAATTAAGATTTACTAAAGTGCGATTACGAAGTAACAGCGAAGCGATCGCTCTTGTTAAAAGAACTACGGATAGAGTGCTTCTACCAAGGCTTTTAATCCTGCTTCGGTAGTAAAATAGGTCATGTGATCGCAAGCGACATTTGGTAAAACTATAGGCTGTGGTGAGCGATCGCTTTTAACGCTTTTGATACTAGTTAGACTGACAGCAATATCATTGGGTTCTCCGCCAAAGACTAGCTCGTCAATTACCTTGTTAATCGCTGGTGTAAACAATTTTGCCATTAATCGCCGTAAACGATTGGATTGTTGTTGTAATAATTTAGAGCGATCGCCAGCAATAATCGTGTAAGGAACTTGGGGATCTGGATTTAAAGCAATCTTGTTGATAAATTCGGAATCGGGTTGCATCTGATCGAGAGCATTATCGATGTTTTCAATCAAATCTAGTGACTTAGCTGCTAAATCCGTGACGATTTTGGCAGGTAGTACCATTCCTCCTATTTGATTTAAACCCATTCCTAATAAAGCAAAAGTCATGTCCTGAACTGTTGACCAAGGAGAACCAGCGTTAGGAGTTCCCAACACGATCAGATGTTGCACTATTTGGTTTCCACCTTCTCGTTCGATAAACCAGGGAGAAACTAAGCCTCCCATTGAATGGGCAACGATATGCAATTGTTTGCCGTGATTTGCTCCCAAACCGACAGATTCTAACCTTTGTTTGAGTAATCGGGCATTTTCTTCAATATTAGTGTGGAGATTTTCGTAATCAAAAGTTAACACCAGGTCATAAGCTTCCCGTAACGGACGTAATTGACCATTGATTGCTAATTTTGCGCCTTGAATACTTGTTACCAAACTTTCGGTATCGCCGATAATTCCGTGAATATAAAGGATAATTTTTTGCCCAGAAGCAACTTGTTGTTTAACTGCTGCTAAATCTCGTTCGTAAATAACTTGAAACTTATTCTCTGCTTCCTTTACTTCTGCCGTTGCTAGGATCGGATATTCGTAAGAATGTCCTAACTTTTGATGACGCAGCTTTTTGAAGAAAATTTTGATCGAACCGCCCAAACTACGGCTACTGGTAGTCGGTTGGGGTAAGCGTTCCAGTTTTATTTCGGTTTGTCTTCCTTGAAAGACTCCATAACCGAGAGGAAGAAAAAATTCACCGTCATAACTGACAGGTAAAAGATATTCATCTGTTGCTAAGAATCGATCGACCAGTAAAGTTAATGGTGTATCTTTAGTAACTGAGTCAGCATTTTCAACCTCAAATAATTCAATTCCACTCAAACCAGGATCGCTACCGCGACTGGTGGTAAATTGAAACGGTTCGATAACTCCTGCTTCATCCCATAATGCAAGTGGTGTAATTAGATTGCCGATATCTCTGGTTGTCTGGGAAACAGTGGTTGACGACTCCCGCCACTAAAGTGGGGGATTCTCAGTTCAATCGCCCTTGCTAAC
>CAZLUP010000077.1:0-17458 GCA_964562685.1 uncultured bacterium | reverse complement strand
AAGCTAGATTTCTTCCGTTTTTATTTTACGTTTTTTTAGGTGGAGCTACTTAACTAATAATTGTTTAACGACGGACAGTTAAAACATATTTGCCTCGTCCACCTTTATCATAAGCATTGACAATGACGTTATAAACTCCTGCTTCAGGCAAAGTAACCTTGAGACGAGAATTACTATTGCGATCGCTAATATCATCATTTTGCTCTAAAATATTGCCTTCAGCATCCATAATTGCCAAAAAAGTGTCAAACTCTTCACTTTCTACACTAATAATAAAAGAATCTCCTGCTTGTCCCTCTAAAGGATAAGAATCATATAAACTACCATCATTAGGAATAGTAGTATCTCCTTCTTCGAGACTACCCTGTTTGATTTTTTCTAATAACAAAGAACTATCATTAGGATCAGTTGAGATTGCTGAAGATGGTTTTTCCGTTTCAGTAGAAAGGCTTGACGTTTCTGATCCTGGTTGCTCAGAATTTACCGTAGCATCATTATTTTCTAGGTCAGTTACCGAAGAATTATCAACAGCTTGCTCCGAAACATCTTCTCCATAACTGATCAAACAGATATTATCGTATCTATCATCAGCTTGACAAGCAACACCAGTTTCTTGCCAATCGGGATTAAAAAGTTGGTGAGAATCACTACCATTGATAAATCCATCGCCAATGACTAGCTGCATGACAATTCCTTCAGCAGTAGTTCTCCCATAACTAACATTTCCTGCTGCAAATTGATTCCCTGCTTCGACTTCTTGAAGTTTTTCTTCAGCAACGGTAGTTAATTCTGTTGATAAAGTTAAAGGAGGTAGAGGAGCTAGTTCTTTGAGAAAGTCAACCGCATCTTCTAAAGCTTGTAAACCTTGATTGGTTCTAATTGGTTTTTCTCCTGGTAATTTTAGCCAAACACCATCATAATATTGTTTCATCTCTTCTAACCAATCAGCATATGCTTGAGGATCGGTTCTGGCACGGTTCATCTCCTCAGAGATCGCTTGTTCTAAAACTGAACGATCTAATGAATTTTGAGCTACCAAC
This sequence comes from uncultured bacterium, assembly GCA_964562685.1. Classification (GTDB taxonomy): domain Bacteria; phylum Cyanobacteriota; class Cyanobacteriia; order Cyanobacteriales; family Xenococcaceae; genus Stanieria. The sequence goes on along the minus strand of CAZLUP010000077.1, from coordinate 16,418 downwards.
TCTTCAATCAATGGTAAATGTTTTTTTGGCAGACTTTGAGCTTGGACAGTTGGCTTAAAAATTTCTATCGACAAGCTAGAAATTAAGATACTAGAAAGTAAAATTTTTAAAGCATTATCCTTAAGAGATTGCGTTTTATACATATAAATTTACCTGGCAATGCTTCGGCTGAGTTTATGGTAAGAAACGATCTAAAGCAGCTTTTAGCTGCTCAATTTCGCTTTCAATATTTCCTTCTTTAGCTGCACGAGTAATACACTCTCCTAAATGTTCGTCTAAGATAATTCTGGCGACGCGGTCAATAGCTCCTCTTACAGCAGCAATTTGGACTAATACTTCAGGACAAGGACGACTATCTTTAACCATCGTTTTAATCCCTCGAATATGCCCTTCAATGCGAGATAGACGATTAATGATCAGTCTAAGAGACTCTTCACTGTGGACATGAGGAGTAGCCTCAGTCTCTAAAGATTTATTTTGATGTTGATGTTGATGACTCACTTTGTTTTTGTGACGTTAATTTTTGAATATTAGTTTCGCTCAGATCTATTTTTACTAATTTTTACTTTCTTGAAAGCGTAAGTTTGTTTTATTTCGTTATTTGTACTGACAATTCAGTCCAAAGCTATCAATAAAAAGTGATAGGAAAAAGCCTAAAATCAATTGTCCTATCACTTAACCTTAAACTATTTAGCTTGAAAATTATTTAGCTTGAAGCCAAATCTTGCTACTCTTCTTCAAAATCATCAAAGTCATCATAATAACTGCCTGCTAGTGGCTCTTCATCTTCTTCTGAGATAATTGCTCTGGCAGTTTGATCATCAAGAATCACATTTTCGTCATCATCAAAATCTTGATAGCGACGAGGTAAAGGATCCTGAACGAAATTATCTTCGCCAATCCGATAACTTTCATAACCCTCACTACCGTAACTATACATTGAACCACTACGTAAATCTAAATCGCCACGACTAGCTACTCCCTCTTCGTGAGTATTAAAACCTGTTCCGGCAGGAATCAAACGACCGATAATGACGTTTTCTTTTAAACCTCTGAGCCAATCAGATTTACCTTCAATTGCTGCTTCAGTCAGTACACGAGTAGTTTCTTGGAAAGAAGCTGCGGAGATAAAGCTGTCAGTATTCAAAGAAGCCTTGGTAATACCTAAAAGTACAGGAGTATACTGAGCAGGTGCGCCACCAGTAATAGACATTGCCTCGTTAACTTGTTCGATTTGTCGCAATTCTACTAATTCTCCAGGAAGCATTGTCGTATCACCACCGTCATCGACTCGAACTTTAGAAGTCATCTGGCGAACGATTACTTCAATATGTTTGTCAGAAATATCAATGCCTTGACTTTGATAAACAGACTGTACTTGGGTAACTAAGAATTTTTGAGCTTGTTGTAAGCCGATCAAAGATGCTTCATAGCAACCTTTCTCTTCCAGATAGTAATTAAAGAAGATCTCTAAAATTTCGTGAGGATTAGCAGGACCATCGGTTAAAGGTTCACCAGGTCCAACTTGTTGTCCGTCGGATACCATCGCATTTTGACCAGGTCCGATGGGATAATCGCTAACAACACCATCTTCTTCGATAATTTTTACGTCAACTGTTTCATCTTGTTCGTAAACTACTTGACAAATTCCTGGTCGACGACTCAAAACACACGCTTCTTTTGGCTTACGAGCTTCTAACAACTCTTCAATTCTGGGTAAACCCTGAATAATATCTCCAGTTTTTCCTCGTTCAAAAATTAATAGTACTAAGTTATCACCTCTTTGGACTAAATCCCCATTGTCAATGTGTAGAATTGCACCGGCAGATACCCGATAAGGACGAGCTAAACGTAAAACAACCGTTGTTTTATTTCCTTCTGTTTCAGTTATCTCTACCACTTGTCCCGATTCAACTAGTTTAGTTCCAGAAACTAACTCGGCACCAGCAACTAGTAAATCACCTTCTCGACATTGGCATTCGCTTTTCTTGGCAGCTAACTCATAGGAAACGCGATCGCTGTTGCGTACGACTAAGATTCTACGGAGTGCTTCTCCTCCCTTACGAATACCTCGTACTTCTCCAGCTTCTTTACAACGAATTTCTGTTCGAGCGATCGTTGCTCCTTTAGGAATTTCTTGACCGTCTTCTACTAAAACTCTGGTTTGAATGTTACCACTATAAGGGTCTGCATCCGTATCTCGACGTATGACTAAAGACTCTAAAATAACCAACTGCAAACGTTGTGAGTCAGGATCGTCTTCGTCAGCTTTTAATTCGATATCTGCGCTCAGGTTAGTAGCAGTTTCAATTTCATCAGCATTATCAATTTCCAGTACTAACTGAGTACTTAGTAAAGAAACTCCTTCTACTGATTGAACTCTTTCTCCATCTTTAAAGAAGAGTCGCTGTACGGAACGCAACTCAATTTGACGACCATCTTCATGATTGATCGAAGCTTGAGAAGGAGCAGCAGGTTTATCGGACACATGATACTCAACTACTGGTCTTAGTAGTAGTGCCACACCTTCAGTAGTTTCAACAATTTCTCCATATTTCAGTTCTTCAACTGTAACTCCAGGAATTACTTCAGTACCTGGTTGAATTAATTGTCCATCAAGGCTTGGGTCAATATCATCCAATAAGTGCAATTCGCCTGGTTTGATAATAATTTCCCGCAAAATATCATTTTTTTGAATTACTTCTGCTACTCCAGAAGATTGACAAAAGATGTCTTTAACTACTTCCGTACCTGCTTCAACATACTGACCGTCTTCTACCAGTAACAAAGAAATATCTTTATTGACTTCGTGACTTTCTTCAGGAATCCATAAAATAGTTCCACCTCGACTAACTTCGTAACCTTGTCTACGGCTACCTTTAGAAATTTCTACTCCTGCATATTTAATTGTGCCACCAGTTGAAGTTTTATATCGGTCATCAATTAATTCAGCTACTACTTGATGATTTTGAACTTTTGTTCCTGGAGTAGTCTTCAGCAAAAATCTTTGATCGTCAGCAGTATAGATAATATATTGTTCCCGACCGCCATCACTCTCTACCTTAACTTTGGCTTGATCTAATAAAACAGAAGCTGTAATTACTTCTATTTCACGGCTTCCAGGAGTCTTACGAATGACCCCTCCACTGGCAGACATTAATCTTGTCTGTGCCAAAATGTCTCCAGGTTCAACTTGATCACCATTTTTGACTAATGGTTCTGCTCCAGGAAGTAAATTGTAAACTTCTCCCGATAAAATCCACAATAATCCTGCTCTTTGAGCAATACGGGTAGTATTGCCCTGACGGTCAGTTTTTTCTTCCGGAATTAAATCAGCAAACAGAACTTCTCCTGCTAAATGAGAAGCAACGTCTTTAGCTGCTTTTTCTGTAGATTTTTGAACTTTTGCCGAGGTTATTTCTGCTAAGAGTTGCCCTTTCTCTACCTGGTCACCATCGAACACATGGATAAAAGAACCTGGTGTCACAGGATAATGGAAAGGTTCTCCTTTATTTGGTACGAGTAATAAATCTCCTGCGACCTCTACTTGCTCTCTTTCGTCACCATGACGAGTTCTAACTTTACGGGTAATTAATCCTTTACCATACTTGACTTTTCCCATCACTTCTGCTCTAATTTGTCGAGCAACTTCTCCTGTAAAAACACCTCCTGTGTGGAAGGTACGCATGGTCAACTGAGTCCCTGGTTCTCCAATTGATTGAGCAGCAATAATCCCTACCGCTTCACCCATATCAACCATTTTGCCATGAGCCAAACTCCAACCATAACAATGTTGACACACAGAACGAGCTGCTTCACAAGTTAGAGGAGAACGAACCATTACCTCTTCAACGCGACGACCAATTTCTAGAGATAGATCTTCGTCGATGCTTTGATTTCGCGTTGCAATTACTTCTCCAGTTTTAGAGTCTACTACATCTCTAGCTAAAACTCGACCCATCAAGCGATCGCTCAAGGGAATTAAAACGCGATCGCCATCCGTCATAGCTCGTAGCATGATTCCTCGTTGAGTGCCACAATCTATCTCTCTGACAATTACATCTTGAGCTACATCAACTAAGCGACGAGTTAAATAACCAGAATCGGCTGTTCTTAAAGCCGTATCTACTAAACCTTTTCTAGCACCATAAGAAGAAATAATATATTCAGTAACAGTTAAGCCTTCACGAAAGTTAGTTTTGATTGGTAAATCGATAATTTCTCCTTGAGGATTAGCCATCAATCCCCGCATCCCCACTAGCTGACGCACCTGAGACAAATTACCCCGCGCACCGCTAAAAGCCATCATGTAGACAGAATTAAGAGGGTCGCTAGCTTTAAAATTACGAACTACTTCATCTTTCAAATTTTCTGAAGTACTATTCCAAGTATCAATTACTTTTTGAAATCGCTCTACTTCAGTAATCTCGCCTCGGGCATATCTTTGTTCTGTATATCGAATTTCAGTTTCGGCAGCTTCTAACAATTCCTGTTTTACGGGAGGAACTTTGAGGTCATCAACGCTAATTGATACACCTGCTTTAGTGGCATAACGAAATCCCATTTCTTTCAACTGGTCTGCCATATTAGCACAGCGTGCGGAACCATAATTTGTATAAGCCCAAGCAATTAACTTTTTCAGACGACCTTTATCAACGATGCGATTGTAGAACTTCATCTTAACTACCTGATTATCAATTAAATTTTTTTTCCTCAGTCCCCAAGACATCGCCAACAAGATTAAATTGGGAACTGATAATTATTGACTAAGAAACTGTTTGGAGAGTATCTTGAATGACTTTGTTATAAATAATCCTGCCAATAGTTGTATGGACGTATTGAGCCAAATATTCTCCCTCCGCAGTTTCTCTGACTAGCCGATGTTGATAATATTTGATCGTGCTACCATCAGCCAAAGTTTCCATTTCGATTACAGTATCATCTGGTTTACTAGTCTCCACTTCTCCTTCATAACGAACCCAAACATAAGCATGAAGATCTACTTGTCCTTGTTCGTAAGCTTTAATCGCATCATCTAGGCTAGCAAATCGACGGTCTTTGCCTTTAGTAGCTTTAGGATTTTCTGCGGTTAAGTAATAACAGCCCAAGACCATATCTTGAGAAGGCGCAACGATCGGTCTGCCTGTCGCAGGAGATAGAATATTATGACAAGCTAACATCAGTAATCTTGCTTCTGCTTGAGCTTCTAGAGAAAGAGGTACGTGTACTGCCATTTGGTCACCATCAAAGTCAGCATTAAAGGCAGGACAGACCAGAGGATGTAACTGAATTGCTCTTCCTTCTACTAAAATTGGTTCAAAAGCTTGAATACCCAAACGGTGTAAAGTAGGAGCGCGGTTTAATAAAACAGGATGCCCTGTAATAACTTCTTTGAGCACCTCATAAACACCAGGATCGCCTCTTTGAATAAGTTTTTTGGCAGCTTTAATATTGTTCACCATACCACTATGAATCAAACGGTGGATCACAAAAGGCTGAAACAATTCAATCGCCATTTCTCTGGGCAAACCGCACTGATAAATCTTTAATTTGGGACCGACCACAATTACCGAACGTCCAGAGTAATCTACCCGTTTTCCTAATAAGTTTTGACGAAAACGACCTTGTTTCCCTTCAATAATATCGGAGAGTGATTTTAGGGGACGATTATTGGCTCCCACAACCGTTCTGCCACGACGACCATTATCAATCAACGCATCGACTGCTTCTTGCAGCATCCGTTTTTCATTACGTACGATGATTTCTGGTGCTAAGATTTCTTGCAAACGAGCTAAACGGTTATTTCTGTTAATTACTCGTCGATAAAGATCGTTTAAATCGGAAGTAGCAAAACGACCACCATCTAGTTGCACCATCGGACGTAAATCTGGAGAAATAACCGGAATTACCGATAAAACCATCCATTCAGGACGAGCTCCTGTCGCAATAAAATTATCAATGACCCTAAGTCGTTTAATTAATTTGGCTCGTTTTTGTCCTTTAGCTTCTTCTATTTCTTGTCGAAGTTTTTCTGCTTCCGACTCTAATTCAACTTCTTCTAAAAGTCTTTGAACTGCTTCAGCACCAATCCCAACTTCTATACCGACTAATTCCGAGTCTTCGCTGTAAAGTTGTTCTTCAATTTCAATCCATTGGTCTTCAGTCAATAACTGTTTGGGTGATAAATTCTGAGCATTACCTGGATCTAAAACTACATAAGCATTAAAGTAAACAATTTGCTCTACATCTCGCAGAGGCATATCTAACAGAATGCTGAGATAACTAGGTATCCCCTTGAGATACCAAACATGAGTTACAGGAGCAGCTAATTTAATGTAGCCCATGCGATGACGACGCACTCTAGACTCAGTTACTTCTACACCACATCGCTCACAAACTATGCCACGATGGCGTACCCGCTTATATTTTCCGCAATGACATTCCCAATCCTTAGCTGGACCAAAAATTCGCTCACAGAACAGCCCATCCATCTCTGGTTTCAGAGTTCGGTAATTAATAGTTTCTGGCTTAGTAACTTCTCCAACTAGTTGACCATTAGGTAAAGTTCTTTCTCCCCATTGACGAATTCTGTCTGGAGAAGCAATGCCAATTTTAACGTAATCAAATCTTTGTTCTAGTTGATTTCTCATTTCCAGCGATATCAAGAATTAGCGATTGGTGATTTATTGTTCAATCAAGATTGTGTCGAACAAGGTTAATTGGCTATCAGTCCTACATATAGACTGATAACCAATTGTGAATTTTGTGTAGTTAGACTTCCTCTTCTTGCAAATCCTCCCGATTCAAAGATTCGTAGGTAGGTCGATTGGGAGTGCGTCGAGAAGTATCCGCCATCAAATCTACTTCCACATCACGACTACTACCATCCTCTGAAGTATCTATTTTATGTACAGCGATGTCTAATCCCAGTGATTGCAATTCTCGCATCAATACTTTAAAAGATTCTGGTGTACCAGGACGAGGAATAGGCTTACCTTTAACAATCGCGTTTAAGGCTTCGTTTCGACCTTGCATATCGTCTGATTTGACAGTCAGTAACTCTTGTAAGGTATAAGCTGCTCCATAGGCTTCTAATGCCCATACCTCCATTTCACCGAAACGTTGACCACCTTGTTGAGCTTTTCCACCGAGAGGTTGTTGAGTTACGAGAGAATAAGGACCTGTCGAACGAGCATGAATCTTATCATCGACTAGGTGAACTAGTTTCAGCATATACGCTTTACCTACTGTTACTGGTCGATCAAACGGTTCTCCTGTACGTCCATCAAATACTTGGATTTTGCCAGGATTTTCATCATCAAAGACCCAATTGCGACCTGGTTTATAAGTTGCCTCTTTGATTTTGCCGTGAACAGTCTCTCTTGATGCTTCTTTACCGTACATTTCATCAAAAGGAGTAATTTTAAATCTCATCCCCAAATGTTCACCAGCCCAACCGAGTAAACACTCAAACACTTGTCCTACATTCATCCGTGAAGGAACACCCAAGGGATTGAGAACGATGTCTACTGGAGTACCATCGGGCAAATAAGGCATATCTTCGATAGGTAAAATACGTGAAATAATTCCTTTATTACCATGACGACCTGCCATTTTGTCTCCGACCTGGATTTTCCGTTTTTGAGCTACATAGACTCTTACTACCATGTTTGCTCCAGGAGGAAGTTCGTCTCCTTGCTCTCTGGTAAAGACTCGCACATCGACTACTCTACCTTTTTCACCATTAGGAACTCTCAGAGAATTATCGCGGACATCTCTAGCTTTTTCTCCAAAAATGGCACGCAGTAATTTTTCTTCAGGAGGTTGGTCAGATTCTCCTTTGGGAGTGACTTTTCCTACTAAAATATCTCCTGCTTCTACCCAAGCACCAATATGAATAATGCCTCGTTCATCTAGGTTTCTGAGGGCATCTTCTCCCACATTAGGAATTTCTCTGGTAATTTCTTCTGGTCCTAGTTTGGTTTGTCTTGCTTCAATTTCAAACTTTTCTACGTGAATACTAGTGTAAACATCATCATAGACTAGTCGTTCACTGATCAAGATTGCGTCTTCATAGTTATATCCTTCCCAAGGCATATAAGCGACGAGAATGTTTTGACCTAAAGCAAGTTCTCCTCCTTCGGTCGCGGAACCATCAGCTAAGACTTGACCAGGGAGAACCTCTTCTCCGATGTAGACTAACGGACGTTGATTTAAACAGGTATCCTGATTAGAACGTTGATACTTTTGTAATTTGTATTCAATTTCTCTTCCTGGTGCAGGGGAATGAGGCTCATTATCTCCTTCCATGACTTTTACTCGGATCACCTTAGCATCTAGATAGGTTACGATTCCGTGAGTCCGAGATACAACCACCATCCCTGAGTCTCTGGCTGCTTGAGCTTCTAAACCAGTTCCTACTAAAGGTCTTTCGGGACGTAATAATGGTACAGCTTGACGCTGCATGTTTGAACCCATTAAAGCTCGGTTAGCATCGTCGTGTTCTAAGAAGGGAATTAAACTGGTTGCTACGGAGACAATTTGCATCGGTGAAACCGCTACATAATCGACTTCGTCAGGTTTACAAGTAGAAAATTCTTGACGATAGCGAATGGGCGCACTTTCTCCTAAAATATATCCCTGTTCGTCTGTAGGAACGTCACCAGCAGCTACACGCAAGTCATCTTCTTCGTCAGCAGTTAAATAGCTCGGATCGCGATCGCGTAAAACTCTGCCATTTTCTACTTGATAGTACGGAGTAGCAATAAAACCATACTCATTCACCCTAGCATAAGTAGCTAACGAACCAATCAGACCAGCATTTGGACCTTCAGGTGTTTCTACTGGACAAATCCGACCATAGTGAGAGGGATGAATGTCTCTGACGGCAAATCCCGCTCTTTCTCTGGTTAATCCGCCTGGTCCTAAAGCAGAAAGACGACGTTTATGGGTCAACTCAGCTAAAGGATTAGTTTGATCCATAAATTGAGATAACTGAGATGAACCGAAAAACTCTTTAATCGCAGCGACTAAAGGTTTGGGATTGACTAAAGCTGCAGGGGTTAGGGTTTCTGCTTCACTTACAGTCATCCGTTCCCGAATAATTCTTTCTAGACGGTTTAAACCAACCCGAACTTGATTCTGTAATAACTCTCCTACCGAACGTACTCGGCGATTACCCAAGTGGTCAATGTCATCGATGCTACCAACATCAAACTCTAAATTCACCAAATAATCTATCGCTGCCAAAATATCTGTTGGAGTCAGTACCCTAACTGTATCAGCAACATTCAGACGTAGTTTTTTGTTTAATTTGTAACGACCAACTCTACCAAGATCGTATCTTTTGGGGTCGAAAAATCTCGATTCCAATAACTGTTGTCCACCGCTTACTGTTGGCGGTTCACCAGGACGTAATTTGCGATATAACTCTAGTAAAGCTTCTTCTTCGCTGGGATTACCTTCTTTGTCAAGAGTCTTTTGATAAAAATCAGGATGTCTTAAACCATCAAAAATTTCATTGTCTGTCAATCCAATTGCTTTTAGCAGTACTTGGGCTGATAGTTTACGGGTTTTATCAATTCTGACCCAAACTAAACCATTTTTATCGGTTTCAAATTTTAACCAAGCTCCTCGGTTTGGAATTAAAGAAGCTGAATAGGTACGTCGACCGTTTTTATCTGTTTCTGCTTTGTAATAGACTCCTGGAGAACGAACGATTTGATTGACAATAACTCGTTCTGCGCCATTAATAATAAAAGTACCGCGATCAGTCATCAACGGAAGATCGCCGATAAACACTTCCATTTCATTGATGACTCCGGTTTCTTTATTAATTAAGCGAGTTGGTACATACATTTGTACGTTGTAAGTACTATCTCGACTTTTGGCTTCATCTACCGTATATTTAGGTTCTTTGAGTTTGTAGTTTTCTCCCAAAAAATGTAGTTCAAATTTTCCTGTGTAGTCAGTAATCGGAGAAAAACTATTTAATTCTTCGATTAGTCCTTCTTCTAAAAACCAACGAAAACTAGAACGTTGAATTTCGATCAGGTCTGGTAGCAAATTGTAGGATAAATTAGTCATGAGGGTTTTGATTTGTAAAGACTATGGCTGCTGTTTTTCCTGTATTTCTTGAGAGCTTTGGCTAGAGGAAATAATATATAGATTATAAATTTGGTTTTTGCCTCGTTAAGAGTTAATGACTGGGAAAGGCTTGTTAATAAAGGTTTAATTTGAAAGGAAGATCGACCATTTGCGATTAAACGAAAGATATTTATCCGACGTAGTTATAGTTAGTGCATAGCTGGTTAACTTGGGTTAAGAAACTTTAGTTAGATTAAGTTAGTTGAATGCCAAAAAGTTTACAGGCATTTTCAGTAGTTTGTTGAGCTATAGTTTCTACCGAAACGTTGCGCAAAGACGCTAAAAACTCTGCTACATAACTAACATAGGCTGGTTCATTAGTTTTTCCTCGTTTTGGAACAGGAGCCAAAAAAGGACAATCAGTTTCAACTAACAAGCGATCGCTAGGTACTAATTTAGCTGACTCTTGAATTGGTCGTGCATTTTTAAAAGTTAAAATCCCACTAAAACTTATATAAAAACCTAAATCTAAAAACCACTGAGTTTCTTCTTTGTTCCCCCCCCAACAGTGCATTACTCCTTTGGGAATTTGATCTGCTCCCAAATCTTGACAAACTTGCTGCAAAATTTGAGCTGCATCGCGACAGTGAAGGATAACTGGTTTATCGAGTTCTTTAGCTATTTCCAATTGCGATCGCAGAGCTTGTTTTTGCTGCTCATAATTATCTGCCTTATAAAAATCTAACCCAGTTTCACCAATCGCGACTACTCTTGTGTCTGAGCTAGCCAAAGTATAAATTTGATTAGCAGTAGATTCTGTCCATTTGTCAGCATCTAACGGATGTAACCCAACTGCAAAAGACAATTCAGGGAACTGATCCGCTAAGGATTGGATTCCCTGAAATTCTTCTGGCTCTACACAAGAATGAACTAAATGTACTACTCCAGCTTGTTGCCAACGCTGCCGCAAAGAGTTTAAATTCCCCTGAAAGACATCAAAATTGATGTGAACATGGGTATCGATTAACTGCATTTGCTTATTATGCTGTCTGTCATAATTACTGAGCAATTTAAACTTGAGAGATGGTGTTTAATTGCCTTGGATTTGCTCTGTTAGCAAAATGCTCCCTAACAAACTTTTTTTAGGAAGCTTGTGCCGTAAGCTGCTTGAGAGCTTTAGCTAAACGGGCTTTTTTCCTAGCTCCATTATTACTATGTAATACCTTTGTTTTGACTGCTTTATCTATTTTGCTGTAGGCTGCCGACATTGCTCGTTGAATTTGATCCAAGTTATCTTGACTTGGGGTTGCCGAGTAAAGCTCCACTGCATTAAAGTAGTTTTTCATCAGGGTTTTAATTGCTGATTTATATGCTTTATTACGGAGTCGGTTGCGTTCAGCTATTTTAATGCGCTTGAGTGCGGATCTAGAATTAGCCACAGTTTTTTAGAAATAGTTGTTTTGGTTGTAAATATTTATAGAATCAGAAGTAGGATTATAACAATTAAAATTTGCTACAGTCAAGATACAAGTAATAGAATTTACCTCTTTAGCTTGATCTTGATTATAGAATATCTCTGGAATTTATGTGTTCTGGGTAGCACGACCAGTCTTAAATCCAGGTTAAGCTAGAAGTAAGATAAAAATTATGTATTAGCGGTTAGTCTAGTCATTACCTAGTGACATTGACGGCAATCGCCAAACCGAAAACTCATTGGGTAGTAGCAAAGAGCGGATATGGGGACTACATGCTGCGAATAATCACTCAACAAACTGAGGCACAAACAGAATTAAAGCGGATCGGCGATCGCACATTTGATGACGATATGCAACCGAAAGAAGAACTGGTGAGGCAAATTATCACTGAGGTCAAAAATCAAGGTGATAGCGCCTTGCTAGCTTACACTGAAAAATTTGACCAACAAGTGTTACCTTTAGAAAAATTAAAGGTAAGTGGCTCAGAATTAGATGCTGCTTATCAACAAATTTCCCAAGATTTACTTCATGCGATTCAATTGGCGTGTCAAAAAATTGAAGCTTTTCATCGTCAAAGAATACCAAAATCGTGGGTACAGTTTGAAGATGACGAAGTTGTCTTGGGTAAACGCTATACTCCAGTAGACCGAGCAGGGTTATACGTACCAGGTGGGAGAGCAGCTTATCCTAGCACAGTCTTAATGAATGCTATTCCTGCTAAGGTGGCAAAAGTACCAAAAATTGTCATGGTTACCCCTCCAGGAGAAGATTTAAAAATTAATCCTGCGGTGTTAGTGGCAGCACAAGAAGCTGGGATAGAAGAAATTTATCGGATTGGTGGCGCACAAGCGATCGCAGCGTTAGCTTATGGAACGGAAACAATTCCTAAAGTAGATGTAATTACAGGACCTGGCAATATTTATGTAACTCTTGCCAAAAAAATGGTTTATGGGAAAGTTGGAATTGATTCTTTAGCCGGTCCTTCTGAAGTATTAATTATTGCCGATCATCAAGCTAATCCTGTTTATCTGGCAGCCGATTTGTTAGCACAAGCAGAACATGATCCGATGGCAGCAGCGATTTTGTTGACTACTGATGCTAGTTTGGCATACAAGGTGCAGCAAGAAGTTAGTCGGCAATTAGAAAATCATCCGCGTAAGATTCTGACCGAAAAAGCGATCGCTCATTATGGTTTAATTGTAGTGGTAGATTCGTTAAAGACAGCAGCAGAACTATCTAATCTTTTTGCTCCAGAACATTTGGAGTTAGAAGTTAGTGAACCGTGGGATTTGTTAGAGCATATTCGTCATGCAGGGGCTATTTTTTTAGGAAGTTCTACCCCAGAAGCTGTAGGAGATTATTTAGCTGGTCCAAACCATACTTTACCCACATCAGGTGCTGCTCGTTATGCATCAGCTTTAGGAGTAGAGACTTTTATGAAGCATTCGAGTTTAATTCAATATTCCCCTGTCGCGTTGAAGAAAATGTCGAGTACAATTCAAATTTTGGCTCAGGCAGAAGGATTACCTTCTCATGCTGATTCAGTCAGATTCAGAACGGATTAAGACTAGATTGGGGGTGAACCATTGTAAAATATTGGTTCATCCAACTTAATCGGCTCAAACTTGATGTTTTTGGTTGCTTAAAAATAGTTTCGGCTTCTGGTTTGTTTGCGATAGATACTTATTAATCAATCATGGTAAGGCTAATCATTTTTACAGATTTAGATGGCACGCTACTTAACCAGGAAGATTATGACTATCGACCAGCTATTCCGATTCTAAATCAGCTAAAAAAACAACAAATTCCTGTCATTCCAGTTACTAGTAAAACTCGCTCCGAAGTAGAAGGGTTACGTCAACAAATAGGTTTGAGCGATCCATTTATAGTTGAAAATGGTAGCGGTATTTTTATTCCGCAAAGCAGTAGAAATTGTTGGAAAGTTGTCGAAACAAGCCAAATTAATCAATACCATTTACACTGTTTAGGCTGTAGCTATATCAAAGCTAGAGAAGGATTAAACCAGATTGCTGCCGATTTAGGCGAAAAGCTGGAAGGATTTGGTGATTTTTCGGAAGAAGAAATTCAATCGCTCACAGGACTTCCACCAGAAGAAGCAAAATTGGCTAAGCAAAGAGAATTTACTGAGCCTTTTATTACCCCAAAACAAATTGATGCCAAAATTGTCGAAGATACAGCAGCTAAATATGGATTTAGAGTGTTACTTGGCGATCGCTTTTTTCATTTAATTGATGCTCAGGTAGGTAAAGGAAAAGCTGTTCGATGGTTAATGAGTAATTACCAATTATTGGCAGAGGATGAAAAAGTTATTACAGTAGGCTTGGGTAATAGTCCTAATGATCTAGAAATGCTTGAAATTGTAGATATTCCTATCGTTATTGCTTCTGTGCGAGGTGTTCATCCTGGTTTAGTTTCAAGAGGATGGCAAGTAGCTCCTGCGCCTGGTTCTCAAGGGTGGGCAAAAGCAGTAACAGCTATTTGTGAGCAATATTTATAGTAATCTAATCTATTTTTTCTACTTTTCGATGATATTTTTAGATATCTATATGAAATAGGTTAGTTTAACAATTAAAAAATCATTCACTGCCAGCATAGATAAATTGTCAAAACTAGACTTTTGTCAAATATTATCAAGTTTTTATGTAAAAATTTAAACTTGATTTAACTTAATAAAAAAAATCACTTTTATTATTTTTGATTAACTAAAAGCTTATGATAGAACCGCTTAACATTGTTGTTGAAAATAAAGTAGAGTCTTATCAATCCTCGTCTACTCTAACAACAATAGAAGCAATCAAAACAGCTTCAAAAGATACACCAATTATTCTTGATTTTGATGAAACTCTTCTACTTCGCAATTCTACAGCAGAATATCTCAATAGTTTACAACCTCGATTAATTGGAGCTTTACTACTTAGAATATTCAACTATTTTCAACCGTGGAATTGGTTACCATTATCGATAAGAGGTAAAGACTCGCGCGATTGGTTTTTAATTGTAGGAACTACTTTACTTCTGCCATGGACTTTATTATTTTGGCAAAAAAAAGCCAAACAATTAGCTAAGGATTTTGGTAATCAAGAAATAATTTCTGCTCTAAATCAAAATAATCAGGCTGATGTTGTAGTTGCTACTTTAGGCTTCAATTGGATTGTTTTACCAATCCTCAAACACATACCAATTAATTACAGTCAACTGATTACTTGTCGTTTCTGGCGAGGAGCAATAGATAGACACAAAGGCAAACTACAAATGGTGATAGATGCCTTGGGAATTGAAGTAGTTAAACGTTCATTAGTAGTGACAGATTCTTCAGATGATCTACCTTTACTCTCTCAAGCAGCCCAACCTTACTATGTAGTTTGGTCACAAGCTCAATATACTATACCGATGAATGATCTTTATTTACCTTTTTTTTATTTAGAAAAAGTAAAAAGACCAGGACAAAAGTATTTATTTAAAGCAATTATTGGTGAAGATTTATTGATTATTTGGTTGAGTTTTAGTTGGATTAGTTCCCAACCAGTATTACACGCTTTGAGTATGCTGTTGTTGTTAATTTCTTTTTGGTGTATGTACGAAGTTGGTTATTGGGAAAACGATTTAGTTGCCGAAAAATATGAAGAACAACCAGTTTTATCAAAAAATTACTATAAATACCAACCAATAAGTAATGTTTGGCAACCTTGGTTGTGGTCTATTAGTTTTGCTGTGCTTGGAATTATTTTATTAGTAGCTAGTCAAAACAGGTTTGTCACTGCCAATTTGAGCTTGAAACATGGGCAATTATTAGCATTACCATTAATTAAATGGCTTAGTTTTTTATTGCTGGTGAGAGGTTGTTTTTGGATTTACAATTATGTCAATAAACGTACGCGAATTTGGTTATACTTGCCATTACAAATTTGTCGATATTTTGGTTATATTTTAATCACTCCTATTAATTTGGTTGGTACTATTTTATTGGTAACTCAAGTACTAACACGTTATCTGCCTTATGCTCTTTATCGCTACGGAGGAGGCAAGATAGAAAGTTGGTCGCAGTTACCTAAAAGACTTCTTTGTTGTTTGTTATTTGTGTTTATCCTTTCTGCTTTAACTGTAGGTAGTGGAGATCTTTCTCTCTTACTTAATCAACAAGCATTAGCTATATTATTATGGTGTTTTTTACAAGCAGGTTATCGAATTTGGCAAGAAATTCGTCAAATTAAACTAATTTATAGTGATGGTACTAATCAAGTTGCTGAAAAGTTAGCTGATTAAAACTTGGTTGATCTTTAGTGTAGTTGGTAAGACGGTTTTTCTATTCAATTGCAGTGAAAGAAATAATATTAAGTTCGTTTAATTAGTATTAATAAACTGTCAACTTCAATTTTATGGCTATTCAATAGGATCTAGAACTTACGCAGTGAAAACGAAATTGTGTCATTCTGAACAACAGTGAAGAATCTCTCACCCCTGTTTTTACGTCTTAGTGCGTAAGTTCTGGGATCTGATCTAACTTTTAAATCCATAATTTTGTTGGTGCAAGGGGTTCAATTTCTTCGTCCCAACCACCAACTTGATTAGTCCGCAACAGCCATAAAGAAGCACCGTGTTGAAGTAAAATTTCTGCTAATTGATCGTTAGCTAAACGAGGCAAAAGCGATCGCCAACTGGTTAAAGCACTAATGATTGTAGTTACTGGTTGTTCGGCAAGTCTAGTTCCAATTAAAGATTCATAGGGGTCTAACCAATCGGAACGGACTGTTTGCCAGGGAACTAATTTTTTTTCTATGGCTTTATAGAACCCATTTGGTATCTTTATAAAAAAGAATATCAAGTAAAATGACCTAT
>CAZLUP010000076.1:0-18041 GCA_964562685.1 uncultured bacterium | reverse complement strand
TCAAGCTAGATTTCTTCCGTTTTTATTTTACGTTTTTTTAGGTGGAGCTACTTAAATAAAAACGAAAGAGTCGCTATCTAAAGTAAGCTCGAAAACATCTTCAACAACAGCAACTGCTTCATCTGCTGAACCTTGCCAGAAAATGGCTGTTCCTTTGGGTAATCCTTCTGGAGAAGCACCGAGATAATAATTATCGGCACTACCATGAAGTTGAAGAACATCACCGCTAGCAAAGTTGGTAACGAGAACGTAATCTGCCCAACCTTGAGCAGCATAATAAGGCTCAAAGACATCGCCTAGTACAAAGACATCTTTTTCTTGGCTACCACTAAGAAGATTATCTAAATTATTTCCTGTGGTGAGCAAATCTTGATTAGAATCGCTTACTAAAGAAGTTTGATCGCTATTTCCAGTGAGTTTGTCTGTGGCAACACTACTTGTTACCTTGAAATCAGTATATGGAAGCAAGTCAATGTAGTTAATATTGAAACCAGAACTATTCAGATTGATTTTTAGTTCATGAGTACCAGCAGTTAGATTTAGACCTGATGCGATCGCATCTGACCAAGACTGCCAACCACCTGTACCATTAAAATTTAAGGTGGTAGTTTTTCCAGCAATGGAAATGTCGAGACTATGAGTAGCATCTACATCTGAAGCAACACGAACAACAGGTTGATACAAACCAGTTTCAGGAATATTAACGTTATAGGTTAGCCATTCTCCCGAATCAATCCAGCCTACAGTATATCCGCCACCAACATCTTCAGAAGTACCAAGATCTACATCATCATTGCGATACACTCCACCTGTATTACCAGTAGTAGTATCGTAGTAACTAGTATAATCTTCGGCTTCGATCCGAATTCCTACTGCGGGAACTAAGTCAATATAGTTGACATTAAAACCAGAAGTTCCTAAATCTAATTTCAGTTCGTGATTACCAGCAGTTAGATTGAGGTTTCCACCTGCTACATCTGACCAAGATTGCCAGCCACCCGTACCATTGAAATTTAAGGTGGTAGTTTGTCCATCAATGGAAACAGTCATACTGTGATTGCTATCTAGTTCAGAAGCAACACGGGCAAACAATTGATAAGTAGAAGTTTCAGGAATATTAACGTTATAAGTTAACCATTCTCCCGAATCAATCCAGCCTACAGTATATCCACCACCAACATCTCCAGAAGTACCAAGATCTACATCATCATTGCGATAAACTCCGCCTATATTACCAGCAGTAGTATCGTAATAGTTGGTGTAATCTTCGGCTTCGATCCGAATTGCTGTTAAAAGATTGCCAAAATTAAGGTTTTTAATAACTTCGCCAGTACCAAGAGAGACTTCATGGACTGTATAATTTTTAGGACTAATAACGGGACTAAAACTGATAGCTAAGTCATTATTCAAATAGTTCTGGTTGTATGCTACTTGAGTTCCTTTTGTACCATCAGAATTTTCTAAACCAATGGTGGCACTGTTAAGAGTGGCATTGAGATCGTCATACTGATAAACAAGAGTTCCATCAGAGTTCAGAATGGTTTGAAAAGTCAAAGAACCTTCAACTTCGTAACGAGGAACATCCTGATATTGAACAATAAATTGTTCTTCTGTGGGATTGTAATAATAGTAAATCGAGCCTCCAACATTAGGACTTAAATCATCCCAAAATGGTGCGATCAAATTATTAGCATCATAAGAACTCGGAAGCCAAGAGTTGTAGTAATTAGTTGCATCGTTGCCAAAAGTAAGATATCCATTCGAGGAAATTTTAACGCTGTTGTATTCTTCTCCATAGAAAGAAAAGTTAAAAGGTAAGGCAACTTCTGTATAATCGTCATCACCCAAATTCAATTTTGTCCCAGTAGTAGAGATATCAACCCATTTAAAAGGAATACCTCCTGGTTGAGTACTATCAGACCATTTGTATTCAATTGCCAAAGGATAAGTTTGTTCCCATCTAGGCTGAAGTATTTCAGCAACTGTATAATTACCAAAGTGTAAATTGGTGAAGGAATAAAAGCCGTTAGCATCAGTGACAGTAGAAACTTCTCCTTGATCGAGTTGACTATTATGATTTTGATCTAAGTAGATAGTCAAGCCTTCTAAACCAGGTTCACCCTCATCTTGCTGACCATTTCCGTTAAGATCATGCCATTTCATTCCTTGAATTTCACTAGGAACAAGAGAAGGATTAAAATTTAGATAAATTTCCGAATCGTTGCCGTTATAGCCCTGCCAAACAACTTTGTTACCTGAAATACGCGGACTAGATTCATAGATATCATTATTGGTCAGTTGAATGGTTTGATTACCATCATAGAGATAGATTTCTGAATCGTTACCATCGTAGCCTTCCCAAACAACTTTGTTACCTGAGATTTGTGGAGTATAATCACTGGTATCATTATTAGTCAGTTGAACGGTTTGAGTCCCGTCATAGAGATAAATTTCTGAATCGTTACCATCGTAGGCTTCCCAAACAACTTTGTCACCTGAGATTTGTGGACTGTATTCATAGGTATCATTGTTGGTCAGTTGAATAGTTTGAGTCCCATCATAGAGATATATTTCCGAATCGTTGTTATCGTAGCCCTGCCAAACTATATTATTACCTAAGATTTGCGGATTGTAATCGTCTGTACCGTTAACAGTTAGTTTGGTAGTATTAGTACCGTCATATAGGTAAATTTCCGAATCTTTGCCATCGTAGCCTGACCAAACTACCTTATTACCCGAAATTCGTGGACTAGAATCATAGGTATCATTATTGGTCAGTTGAATGGTTTGAGTCCCATTATAAAGGTAAATTTCGGAGTCTTTGCCGTCATAGCCTTCCCAAACTATATTATTATCTGAAATTTTTGGACTGTATTCATCGGTATCATTATCGGTTAGTTGAATGGCTTGAGTCCCATCATAGAGGTATATTTCCGAATCGTTACTGTCATAGCCCTGCCAAACTACTTTGTCACCTGAAATTTGCGGACTATAATCACTGGTGTCATTATCAGTTAGTTGTACTACAGTTCCATTGTCGTAGTTATAGAGATAAATTTCCGAATCGTTGCTGTCGTAGCCCTCCCAAACCACCTTGTTATCTGAGATTTGCGGACTATAATCACCAGTATCATTATTAGTTAGTTGAAAAACCTCAAATTTATTCTCTTCGTTATTGGAGTTAGTCGAATCGCTACTCATTACATCCCCCTTACAGATTTAGATCGGATGTCAATGTCTGAGCCATGTCTCGATTTAAAACAATATTTAGATTAAGCAAACACTTTTTCCGCTTCTAGCACCAATTTGTAATTTTAAATTATTTCAATAATGGTCTGTTGATTTAATAATCTTCATTCCTGCATCAGCAAAACGTTGAAAAGCTGCATCAGCTTGCTCGGTAAAATCTATAATTCCAGGAATAACTACAGGAGAAGTACAATCTTCTAATAAATAAATCTTGTTAGCTAAATTACTATCTATTGTTTTAATTTCAGTTAATAGGTCATCTATTGTCCAAGCAACGCAGTGACTTTTAGCTTGTCCTGCAATGATTACTACATCAAAATCAAGTAATTTTTCAATTAACTTAGTATTTTTCTGAGCAATTGATTTACCATCAGCATCTACTATAACTTCTGGACTCAAAACCGAATAATTTTCGGTTAAGGGATTACTACCTTTTAATTCAAAATGAGTTTGACTGTTTCTAGCAATATTATGAAAAAAGATGGCTTCTTCTACTGCTGAAACTAAAGCGTGTCCGATGCCTCCTAACATGGAATGATAAAACCAAATTGTTAAAGGATATTTGCCCTCTTCACTTAATTTTTTAACATAATGTAGAGCATATTTTTCTAATCTTTTGTAATCACCATTAGTTAAACTATACGCGATCGCTTGATTAACTCTCCATCTTCCTGTTTCGACATCTTCTAAACTAATCATGGTGGCAGGTTCGGGATGATTACCTAATTTATCAACCCAAAAAATTGGATGGAAAATTTGCATTGCTGTATGAGTATCCATTGTAGGAATAATTTCAGTAATTACATTTAAATTACGATAGATAAATTCGCACAACCGCACGTTATCTTCTACAGCACCCATTCCCGATGCACCACCAACAAATAATTCAAAGTCGGGAATACAAAAGGTATTTTGTACATCAATTAGTAATAGACAAACACGAGTTTGATCTTCTAAAGCTGATTGAATATCATATTCTTTTGCCCAAAGTTTAGCTTCTCTTGCTCTTTGTTGATAAGGTACTCGGTAGACTATATCTACTTCTTTGTTATTAAAGAAGTTAGGAATAGGAAGTTGTTTAATATTTGAAAAAATCATAATTCAAGCTTGTAAAAATATTTGCTTATTAGGTCATCAATTTTTTAAAAAATATTAAGTTAATACAATTCATATTTGAGTAAAGTACAAGGAATCGAACCATTATAAACCCCAAGACGACGAGAAGTTCTTAAACCAATTTTTTTAGATAATTCTTTATTTCCAGTTAAAACATAAGCTGTCCAACCCTTGAATCTTTGTTTAAAAATATCTCCTAATAACTTGTATAGTTCTCCTAATTCTTCTGTATTTCCTATTCTTTGACCGTAAGGAGGATTACAGATAATAACTCCTTCTGAAGTTGGTGCTTCAATGTTTGCTAATTCTTGTTGATAAAATTCAATTTGAGCTTCTAAACCACAATTTTGAGCATTAATTTGTGCTTGTTCAATTACTTCTGCATCGCGATCGCTTCCAATAATTGGTTGAGGAAGTTGAGTTAATTGATTATTTTTGGCTTCATTAATAAGTTGTTGCCACAGAGTTGAATCAAAATTTAACCAAGATTGAAAACCAAATTTTCTAGATAATCCTGGAGCAATATTTAAAGCTTTTAAAGCTGCTTCAATTGGTAAAGTTCCCGAACCACATAATGGGTCTAAAAAAGGTAAATTAGGTGTCCATTCGGTCATTTCTAATAAGGCAGCAGCTAAAGTTTCTTTTAAAGGTGCAAGTCCCATCGCAGGACGATAACCTCGGCGATGTAAACTCGAACCAGAACTATCTAAACTAATCGTACAAAAATTGTTATTAATATGAGCATTGACTAATAAATCGGGATGATCAGTTTGAATATTGGAACGTTCACCAAATTGTTTTTGTTGTTGATCAACAATCGCATTTTTTATTTGTAATGCTGTGAAATGAGTATGATTAAGATTAGGATTTTTACCTGTACAGTTAACGGCTAAAGTCATTTCTGGATTCAGATATTCTGACCAATCAATATTCTGAACGTTGCGATATAATTGCTCGGCATTATAACTTTTTATTTCGGCTATTGGTACTAAAACTCGAAAGATTATTCTCGACCAAAGATTAACTCGATAAAGTAAAGTTTGATCTCCTTGAAAACGAACCCCAGTAAAATCTGGGCGAACATTGGTTGCTCCTAATTTATCTAATTCTTGAGCAGCAATTTCTTCTAAACCACGAGCAACTGTAGCAAAATAATTATTCATATTGTTGATGGTTGATGATTGATAGTTGATTATTAATTCCTCATCCCTCATCATTCATAACTTTTTACTTTTTACTTTTTACTTAATCTTGATAACTGATCACTGTTATAGTAGTTGAGCATCTTGATTAAAAAATCGACGATAAACACTTTCAGTAATTAAAAAAGTCGCAACTAAATTAGTTAGGGCGATCGCGAAGAGAATTAAAATTTGATAAGAAGCTGCATCTAGAGGATTACCGCCAGCTAAAACTTGACCCGTAAACATTCCTGGTAAACTAACCAATCCTACTACCATCATTTGATTAATTGTCGGAATTAAACCAGCCCGAATGGCATCTTTTTGATAAGTTGTAATAGCTTGTTTGGGAGTAGCACCTAAAGACAAATGGGTTTCAATTTCCAAACGATTGTTTTTAATGGCACTAACTAAACGCTCTCCTGCCAAAGAAGCACCATTCATCGCATTACCTAATAACATCCCTACCAAAGGAATTAAATATTGTGGTTCGTACCATGTAGGCGGTTGAATAATTAGCAGGATAATATAGCCTATGGTTAAACTACTGCTAGCAACCAAAGAAAGCCAAATCATGGGAAACAAACCTTGAATCTTTTTACCGATGCGGTTCCGAGTGACAACCGTAGCAATGGAGATCATTACTCCTACAATTAACATGACTGACCAGGAAGTATCGAGAGCAAAAATAAACTCTAAAATATACCCGACTACCATTAACTGTAATAATGACCTTCCTGCACTATAGAGTAACTGTCCTTCTAAGCCTAACTTTTGCCACAGAGAAAGTGCGATCGCAATGCCAATAATTCCTAGTGCCAATATTAAATCCGTAACATCGAGTGCAATGAAATTATCCATGATACTTTAAGTTAGTCACAAAATTTGGTTTTATAAGTATAAATTTTTAGGTTGAGTTAAAACCAGTGAAACAAATTCCCCCTGTAGATCTAACCAGACAACACGAACTAATTGAACAAGAACTAGCTACGGCTGTTTTGGCAGTGTTAAAATCTGGTCGTTATATCGGCGGTACAGCAGTTACAGATTTTGAACAGCAGTTTGCTAATTATATCGGTGTTAGTGAATGTGTGGGCTGTAATTCTGGTACAGATGCTCTTTATCTGGCATTAAGAGCTTTAAATATTGGTCAAGGTGATGAGGTGATTACTACCTCCTTTACTTTTATCGCAACAGCAGAAGTCATTACTAGAGTGGGTGCAAAACCTGTTTTTATAGATATAGATCACGATACATTTAATTTAGATCTAAATCTAATTGAAGCAGCTATTACAGAAAGAACTAAAGCCATTATTCCCGTGCATTTATTTGGGCAACCGATTGATATGACACGGTTAATGGCAATTGCTAATCAATATAATCTTTATGTAATTGAAGATTGCGCTCAAGCGATCGGAGCAGAGTGGCACAATCAGAAAGTAGGTAGCATCGGTCATATTGGTTGTTTTAGTTTCTTTCCTACCAAAAATTTAGGTGCTTGTGGGGATGCTGGTGCTTTAACTACTAATGATCAAGATCTCGCTGCTCAAGTAAAATTACTCAGAGAACATGGTTTAGAACGTAAGTGCGATCAGAAAATAAGTTATCGTCACCTCGTCACAGGATTAAATAGTCGTCTTGACGCACTTCAGGCTACTATTTTACAAATCAAACTGCGTTATTTAGAAGAGTGGAATCAACAACGCATCGAAGCAGCCCAATATTATCAACAAATTTTACAACCTCTTCCTGCTTTAAAACTGCCTCAAACTTTACCTGAAGGAAAAAGCGTCTGGAATCAATACACCATTCGCATCCCAGATTTATTCAATCAATCTGAACTAACCCGAGATCTCATTCGTTCTCAAATAGGACAAATGGGAGTAATTTCGATGGTTTATTACCCTTTGCCTCTTCATCTTCAACCTGTATATCAACCTTTAGGCTACCAAAAAGGGCAACTGCCCGTATGCGAACAAGTTGCCCAAGAAGTATTATCTTTACCTTTATTTCCAGGAATTGAAACGGAGGAACAGCAACAAGTAGCTTATTGCCTCAAAGATTGCTTATCTTTTCTACCCAATCATTAGTAATTATTGATGAACCAAAACCAATGACAACCGTTTCAATCAAGTATTGTTACACTCGAACTTGGTGATGATGAGCTAAAGCTTCGACAATACTGCGCACAGCAGCTACCATCGCAATTTCGTTATCAAGTTGATTAATTGCCGAACCAATTCCGACTCCAGAAGCTCCTGCTGCGATCGCTAGAGGTGCGGTTACACTTGATAAACCAGAAGCGCACAATACTGGTACGTCTACTGCACGGGAAATAGCATGAGCAGCAGCTAAAGTAGGAGCAGCTTTTTCAATCAATCCTTGAATGCCAGGATGAGTAGGATGAATGCTAGTACCACCCTCGGTTTGAATAATATTAGCTCCCGCTTTAACCAATTCTTCTGCTAATTGTACTTGTTCGTCTAGAGCCAAGATATGAGGAACGGTAACGGACAGAGTTACATCAGGTAACAGAGCGCGAGTTTTATAGGTTAAATCTAAAACTTCAGGTGCTTCAAAACGTCTTCCTTGAGCATAAAAACTGTCAAAATTACCAATTTCAACTAAGTCTGCGCCAGCTTCTACTGCACTGACAAATAATTTGGGTTCTACGGATGAAACACAGATTGGTAAATTAATTAGTTGACGAATACTTTCAACTAAAGAAGGTTCGGCAGCAATATCAACAAAAGTCGCTCCGCCTGCTGCTGCTGCTTTGACAATCGTTGCTACTCGCGCACCATCGAAATTATTTAAGCCACTAATTACTTTCAGAGCGTTGTTTTGCTCAAAGGCTTTTTTGAGATGAGGATGCATCGTCATAGTTTGCTTATGTATCTAGTTGTAATTTGTTCAGTAGCAATTAGACTATCTTATAGTGCGCCCTTTATGCTACTAATCAAACAAAATTTTGCTATTTCTAGTTACTATGCTGCTCAATCTCTCTCAATCAATCACCAATTATTGGGCGTTAGTAACTCGAATGGGAGAATAATCTGTTGGTTGAGACACACTAACACTATAAATAATTGGAATCAATCCTACTGCTAAGGAAGACAAAATAACCAAAAAAATTGTTTTTAACTGTTCTGGTTGAAGCCAATTATGGCGGGTAATTTCGATTTTTTCGTAGGTTTTCATTTCTTATAATTTAAATAATTTTAAACAAGTCTCATTACTTTATTTTATTCTTTTTAGTTGTAACAAATATTACTAAATTTAGAAAAACTTAATTATTATTTAGTGTAAAAATCTTCACTTTGAATCAAAGCATTTTCTCTTTAGAGTTAGTTAGGATGAAAAAACAGGCAATTAAGTCAACAAATTAAGCAATAATGACTAGTTTAATTTTATTTTGGCATCGTCGCGATCTGAGAATTACTGATAATGTCGGATTAGCAGCAGCCCGTCAACAAAGTCCTAAAATAGTAGGGGTATTTTGTCTCGATGAAAATCTTTTAGCAAGAGATGACGTTGCACCTGCTAGAGTTACTTATATGATTGGCTGTTTGCAGCAGTTGCAGCAGAGTTATCAACAAGCAGGTAGTCAGTTATTAATTATCAAAGGCAAACCAACTCAAGCCATTCCTAAACTAGCCGAAACTCTCCAAGCTAAAGCAGTATTTTGGAATTTGGATGTTGAACCCTATGCTCAAGATAGAGATAAAAAAGTAAAAGAAGTATTAACCGAAAAAGGTATTGAAGTTACTAATCATTGGGATCAGCTTTTACACGCACCAGGAGAAATTTTAACCAAATCTTCCGAGCAACCTTACACTGTTTATACTCCTTTTTGGAAAAATTGGATTGAGCAAAAAAAACGTGCTGCCAGTGCCAAATTAGAAAATCTCGAAAATTTAACCGAAACAGAACTTCATCAAGCTCAACAGATAGGAGTCATTGAGTTACCTACCGCTAAAGATTTAGGTTACGCTTGGGATAACCGATTAATCCTGGCTCCTGGAGAAACGGCAGCTAAAGAAAGACTAGCAGAATTTTGCTCTCGTGCAATTAACGAATATGACGAACAAAGGAACTATCCTGCCGTAGACGGCACATCTCAACTAAGTGCAGCCTTAAAATTTGGTGCGATTGGAATTAGGACTGTGTGGGAAGCTAGTGTAGAAGCTTATGAAAATTGTCGCAGTGATGAAACTAGAGATAATATCCGTTCTTGGCAACAGGAATTAGCTTGGCGAGAATTTTATCAACATTGTATGTACTTCTTTCCCGAACTAGAACAGGGTGCCTATCGCAAAGAGTTTAAAGATTTTCCCTGGGAGAATAACGAAGATTATTTTCAAGCTTGGTGTGAAGGCAAAACAGGTTATCCTATTGTCGATGCAGCCATGCGTCAGTTAAATGAAATAGGTTGGATGCACAACCGTTGTCGCATGATTGTCGCCAGTTTTTTAACCAAAGATTTAATTATTAACTGGCAGTGGGGAGAAAAATACTTCATGCAAAAACTCTTTGATGGAGACTTATCTGCTAATAATGGTGGTTGGCAATGGAGTGCTTCTAGTGGGATGGATCCTAAACCTCTACGTATTTTTAATCCTGCTTCTCAAACACAAAAATACGATCCTGAAGGGGAATATATTCGGCAGTGGTTACCCGAATTAAGTTCAGTTGACAACGAGTATTTAGTAACTGGCAAAATTTCCAAATCTGAAAGAGAAAGATGCGATTATCCTCAACCAATTGTTGACCACAAAATACAACAGAGGAAATTTAAAGAGTTATACCAAAGTCAGAAATAGATTGAAGCCATGCAAGATCTCCGTATTTGTTTTTTATATCAAGTACGGATAATCACTTAAAATAAATTCTCTCCGTGTCCCCGTGTCCCCGTATCAATCATCACATTTAACTGTTTAAGCGAACCTGATATTAGGCGAATCTTTTGTTAATGGTACGGGAGATTCTACTCATCTTGGTTGGACGGGAAGATTGTGTGTTAATCTCTCTCAAAAGGGTTATGCTGTAACTTACTACAACTTAGGAATTCGTCGGGAAACCAGTACGGGACTTGCTCGTCGATGGCAAAGTGAAATAGTCAGAAGATTGCCAATATCCAGTGATAATCGCCTGGTGTTTTCTTTTGGCACCAACGACACAACCATAGAAAATGGTCATTTAAGAGTTGAGTTAGCTCAATCTATTATTAATGCAAGGCAGATTTTAACCACTGCTAAACAAAAATATCCCATTCTAATGATTAGTCCGCCTCCTATTTTAGATAGCGAACAAAATCAGCGTACTCAAGTTCTTTCTCAACATTTTGCTGCTTTATGTCAAGAATTGCAGATTCCCTATTTAGATGTCTTGACTCCTTTATCGAAATCATCGGTTTGGATGGCTGAAGTTAAAGCTGGAGACGGCGCGCATCCTAATCAAGGAGGATATACAGAATTAGCTGTTTTAGTTCAAAATTGGGCAGTTTGGTCAAATTGGTTTGAGTAATTTAGCATTTCTAAAGCTTTATTTTTAATTAAATCTAGATCGA
Source organism: uncultured bacterium (assembly GCA_964562685.1). Lineage (GTDB taxonomy): Bacteria > Cyanobacteriota > Cyanobacteriia > Cyanobacteriales > Xenococcaceae > Stanieria. The sequence goes on along the minus strand of CAZLUP010000076.1, from coordinate 6,926 downwards.
TTATTTGTAATATTTCTTGTTCGCTGCGCGTTCCCTCAAATGCTTCTAAAGAAGCGTTTCTTAAAGCTGGAAGAACAGCATCATGAATGATTTCTCGCAACTCTTCTTGGTCGGCATAATAGCCACCGCTTTTACGTCTTTTATTAATTCTATTAATTCTTTCTACTGAATTTTTAATTGAGACTTCCCAGGATTTAGTAGTTCTTTGTTCTGCCTCTTGTTTGATTAAATGTAAAAGCAAAATAATAGCATAGCTATAGATTTTTTCTAGCTTATCTTCTTTAGACATTGTTTCGAGTTCATCAACAATTTCTAAGGCTTTTTGGTAATTTCCAGAAATTATACTTTTTCGTAATTCGAGTAATTCTTCCATTTTTTCGAGATAACTTATTTACTTACGTTGCCTTAAGAATTTGCTTTTGTAACATCACAGATTATGAAATTATAAAATTATATATCCAGTTGTTATTATTAAATTCAAACACCTCGCACAAGGCAAAGTCTTTTTTTCAATTATCAGAATTTTACTTAGCTTCCATCCAATTTTTTCCTGCATTAATTTCTACTAGTAAGGGAACACTTAAACTCACCGCATTCTCCATAGTTGCTTTGATTTGAGGTTGTAATTCTTGCCATTCATGGGGAGGAACTTCAAATACTAATTCATCGTGAATTTGCAATAATAACCGAGCTTGATATTGTTGAAGAATTTGGTGTAATTTAACCATCGCAATTTTAATAATATCTGCACTTGAGCCTTGGATAGTAGAGTTGGCAGCAGCCCTTAATAATTGAGCATCATTATAATTATATTGCAGTTCATCCAAATTAATATCTTGTGGTTGACTACCTTGAAGGCTAGTTAAACTTTTACTCGCAAAATTAAAATAACGTCTTCTGCCCAAAATAGTCGTAACAAAACCTCTTGCGATCGCTTCTTGTTTTACTCCTTCTAAATAAGCAAAAACTTTTGTATATTTGGCACGATATTTATCAATAAATTCTTTACCAATAGCCGTACTGAAACCAGATTCTCTAGCAAATCTTTGCGCCCCCATTCCATAAATTACACCAAAGTTAATAATTTTACCCAAACGTCTTTCTTCCGAGGTGATTTCTTTCTTATCAAATAACAATTGAGCGGTGATAGTATGAACATCTTGATTAGAACGATAAGCTTCAACTAAGACTGGTTCTTGACTTAAATGAGCCAGAATTCTTAATTCAATTTGTGAGTAGTCAGCAGCGACTAATAACCAATTATTTTCAGGAATAAAAGCTTGACGAATTTGCCGAGAAAATTTCGTGCGAATGGGAATATTTTGTAAATTAGGATTAGAAGAAGATAATCTGCCTGTAGCAGTATTAGCTTGATTAAAATCTGTATGAACTCTTTGAGTATCCGAACGAACTAAAGCGGGAAGTGCATCAACATAAGTTGATTTTAATTTTGATAAAGTACGTTGTTCTAAAATATAGTCAATTAGGGGATGATCTCCTTGTAATTTTTCTAAAACAGCTTGATTAGTTGAATAACCAGTTTTATTTTTACTAGATTTTTTCCGATTTAATCCTAATTTTTCAAATAAAATTTCACTCAATTGCTTGGGAGAATTTAAGTTAAAGACTTCTCCTGCTGCTTGATAAGCTTGTTGTTCAAGTTTGTATAAGTCTTGAGATAATTGTAAGGAAAATTTTTGGAGATAAGATACATCAATTTTAAAACCAATTTTTTCCATATCTGCTAAGACTATTTCCAGTGGTTGTTCTACTTCAACTAGTAGTTTGTGTAGTTCAGGAAATTTAGTTAATTCAGCTTGAAGTTTTTCGACTAGAAGATAGGTGGCATAAGCATCTAAACCACAATAGTCAGCTACAGTCTTAATTGATAAATCGGCAATGGTTTTTCCTTTAGGAATATCTAAATCTTTATAAGTTTTAGAAACAATTCCTACTAAATAACGTTCTGATAAATCGGTAAGATTATGACTAGTTTCAGGATTAATTAAATAGCTAGCTAACATCGGATCAAAAACAACTCCAGCTAAGTTAATTCCCTGGTAATATAAAACTAAACGGTCAAATTTAGTATTTTGAAAAGCTTTAGGATAATCTGAAGATTCTAAAATAGGTTTTAAAGCAGTTACAACTTGTTGACAATCTAGTTGTTTTCCTTCGTGATGTCCGACAGGAATATAAGCAATATCTGTAGTTTGATTTCCCCAACAGCAACCAATCCCAACTAAGGTGGCATTGTGAGGTTCTAAAGATGTTGTTTCTGTATCCCAAGCTACAGGTTCTAAAGAATTATTATATTGTTTTAAAGTAGTAATTAATTGCTCTAACTCTTCTTGTGTAGTGATAATTTGAGGTTGAATTAAAGATGCTGAATTAGAATCATCTGGAGATGGTAAAATATTATTTAGTTGAATAATTTCTTGATTAAGAGTTATACCAGATCTATCACTATTGAATAAAGATAATTGTTCTCTATCACCATCAACTGCTGCTTGCTGAATTTTAAGTTTTCCTCCCAGCTTTTCTTGTAAATGTTCAATTCTATCAATGACTTTTTTTAGTTCTAATTCTTTAAGTAGAGGAATAACTTCTTGATAATCAAAACCTTTTAACTGGCATTCTTCTAAGGTAACATTTAAAGGTGTTTTTGTTTCTATAGTTGCTAAATAACGCGAATGAAAAGCATTATCTTTTCCTGTAGCAATTTTCTGTTTGACTGCACCCTTAATTTGGTTCAAATTTTGATAAATACCTTCTAAAGTTGAATATTCATTCAATAGTTTAATTGCAGTTTTCTCGCCAATTCCTGTAATACCAGGAATGTTATCTGACTTGTCACCACACAAAGCTTTGTAATCAATTACTTGTTGAGGAGTAATACTTAACTTTTCTACTACTGCTGCTGTATCAAATTCTCGATAGCTACGGTTACTATAGGCAAGTTTGGGATCTAAATATAAAATGCTAATCTGTTCTTGATCGTTGACTAATTGAAATAAATCGCGATCGCCACTAAGTATTTTAACTTGATATCCTACTTGTGATGCTTGGTGTGCTAAAGTTCCTAACACATCATCAGCTTCATAACCAGGTGAAACTGCAATAGTTACATTCAAAGCAGCTAATAATTTTTGCAGGTTTTTGAGATCGGGGATAAAATCTTCTGGTGTTTCCTGACGATTAGCTTTATATTGAGGGTCTGCTACACTACGAAAAGTAGGCTCACCCAGATCAAAAGCGATCGCTAAATATTCAGGTTGTTCTGATTCGATCACTTGTAATAAAGAATTAAGAAACCCAAAACAAATACTGGTAGGAATTCCTGTTGAAGTTCGCAACGCTCCTTTTTTTGATTTAGCAAAGGCATAATAGGAACGAAAAGCCAAAGAATGACCATCAATTAGCACAAATACTGGTCGATCTGAGTTAACAACAGAAGTAGTAGTAGCTTGAGACATAAGTTAATTGATTTAAGAGCTAAAAAAAATAGCTTACAGATTTATAGGGTATCGAAATTTTCAGTAATCTAACCTAATTGCTCCCTAAAAAATCAGACTTGTGAGTACCTAAGATTTAGCTATTTAAAGTAACTGTTGCAGGAAATAAATAACTGTAAATATTCGTAAAAACCAGTTTTATCTATTCAGAGTTAGTGTTAGTTTATTAACAGGTACAAAGAAGTACACCACACTTCTAAACAAACCCAAGATTAGAGCTTGTACCTCCCGCTCTGAATCTACTCGATACCTTCCTACTGAAAAAAATAGATTACGAAACAAGTGGTATCGCATTCAACTATTTTCCTGAAAGATAATAAATGGTTTTTGAATGTAAGAGCCAAATCTTAACCAGAAAGGGTAATGTTTTTGGATGATAGAGAAGAGTTATTGAGAAAGTTTTGTAAACCTTAAGTAGTGATTTAACTAAACTGTTTACTCTGTCTAGTTTTGAATTCAATCCAGAATACCTCATTGGGAATTCTTTGTTTAACGATAATGTAATGTAGAGAAAAGCGGGTTGAACTTTAAATTGTAAGTAGTCTAGTATATGGGAATTTTCTAACAATCATCACCTGCTTTTCTTCTGCATCACTGGAAGCGATATATGACGAGAAATAAGTCATAATCGTTTTTTAGTTTTTAGGGGTTAGATTAAGTTTGGTTGGAATACTTACATTTTTTAGTTTTTGGTGAGGTCAAGTAATTACTAATTTTCTATTTCAACTTCTGTACAAAAAACAATCTCTTTTAAAGTGCGAAAGTCTTAATTAGTTGCCAAATTTTTTCCCCAGCATCTGTCAAACCGTGATCGCTTTCCAATTCGATTAATTTTACCCACGGGCGTTGAAAAGTATAGTTGCGACTAGCTGCAATAGGAATTACATCATCATTTAAACCATGAATGATTAAAGTAGGTAAAGCACGCCTCAGTTGAGAGTCATCATACTTACTAAGATCTACAACAAATTGATAGTGAAGAGGCAGCATTCGCCCTACGCCATAATGATAAATAGATAAATAACCAGACTGTTGCCATTGTTGTCGTTGTGCTTCTCCGAGTTTAGGTAGCCAATGAGCCAAAAAATTGAAAGCTGGCGCAAGCAAAATCAACCGTTGTACTTGAGGATAAGTTTCTCCCAACCAAGCAGCCGTTAAACCACCAAAACTTGAGCCAATCATGGTGATGGGAGTATTAGGAGAAGGAAAAGCTGCGACTGTTTGTTGAATTTGTCTCGTCAAAGTGAGATGAGAAAAATATCCTTGATTAAGATCGAGAAGAGTGAGATCAATCCCAATTGAAGCAAAGCGATCGCGTAAATATTGAGCTTTATGAGATTGAGGACTAGAAGCAAAACCGTGAAGATAGATATATTCCATCAAAATTTTTATCAAAATTGTAAAGGTTTACGATTAAGATGCGATTTTTACTCAAACATCTTAAAGAAATTTAAACCCGATGCTTGAAATTAAACAGGGTAGATCGAGAGATTTTCTTAAGAAAATTTACTGAGAAACGAAGAAAAATTCTGGTTACTTATGTCATCATAATATCAAGAAGATATAAAGCTAGGCTCAAGAAATCATGAATCAAATTCTGACCTACTGCAACCAACTACCTAAACTGTGGCTTGGGCTTCAACAATATTTGTCTCAATCTACAGAAGAAAATATTGAGACAAAAACAGTTAATAGTGCTGCCCAAACCGAAGCCTATCTTCAAGCCGATGATAATCAAGCAGTTTCTGGGATAACTTTGTTTCTGTATGGTGACGAAGATTGATCTTTTGAGCTAGTAGTATGAATCTGAATTGTGAAAATTATTGTCTATTCTCTGCTGTTAAAACCAATGTCTAATATAGAGTTTGCTTGCTATAAATATTAAATAGACGAATCATTTCAAATAAGCTTGATGCAAGTTAATCTCTCTCCTAATTCAACCACGATCATGGCAGGCTTTCATGCTCTTTCTGATCCTTTACGCTTCTCGGTTGTCGAATTATTAAAATAACAGGAATTGTGTGTTTGCGATTTATGTGATCGCTTGAAAGTCACTCAATCAAAACTTTCTTTTCATCTCAAAACCCTCAAGGACGCAGATTTAATTATTCCTCGTCAGGAACTTTAATATCAAGTTCTGATAATCACTTAAAATAAATTCTCTCCGCGTCTCTGTATCCCCGTATCCCCGTGTCCCCGTATCAATCATCACATTTAACTGTTTAAGCGAACCTGATATAAAACAACGTTTTCATGGTTGGATAAAATCCGCTGTACCTGATAGATTAGAACAATTAGGAGAAGAATTAGGAATAAAGATTGTTTTGGTATCCGCACGAGGCACATCCAGTTTGGCCTAAGATGGAACAGGAATGGTAGAAAGATTTAAACATAACTACGCAATCGGTAAATTCAAATCTGGAAAAATCTACAACATCGATTTGAATGCTAGTTACAACATAGCAGCCAGATATATAGCTTTCGTACTTAAACTTGCCAATATCAGTGGTAAGTTACCAGTTAGCCAAAGTACTACTGGTAAACCTAGAAGTCGGGTAAGTTGATCAACGTTATGGGCAATGCCAGTAAGGTTGGTTAACAGAAACTACGACTACAACCCGTCAGGGTTTAGTCGCTAGAGGCTTCATTTAACTTACAACAAACTTTCTAAATAAGGAACTAATTGATTAGCTTGTACTACTCCTTCAATTTTTTCGACTGGTTGACCATTTTTAAACAGTACCAAAGTAGGTAGTGCCTGAATTTGATAATGAGATGCGATCGCTGGATATTTATCTGTATCGATTTTAACTACTTGCAAACGATCGCGTAAATGTCCGCCGACTTGTTCTAAAATTGGACTCATCATTTGACAAGGGCCACACCAAGTAGCGTAAAAATCAACTAAAACAGGAACTTGAGAATTTTCAATTAGTTCCTGAAAACTAAAAAATTTCTTTTTGACTGCCATACTTTATAAACTGAATCCTCAGTTGATGACTTACAGCTTAATCATAACTATAGTCATTAGTCATTAGTCATTGGTCATTAGTCATTAGTCATTATATCAAGTACGGATAAATAGTTGAATTAAGCCGTTCTCGTCATTGGCCACCAATGGTAACAAGTCAAGCCCTTAACCAAATCATGTTGTTGTAATAACTTTTGACAACGAACTATCAATAAATCTTCAAGTTCATCAAGCGCTCGCGGACTTTGATTAGCGATGACTTCATTTGTCAATGGCCAGAGTCGTTCTGCTGGCTGCAATTCTGGAGAATAGGCTGGCAGAAAAAACAAATCTAATCCTTCTGGTAATTTGAGTTGATGAGAAATATGCCAACCTGCTTGGTCGAGTACTATAGCACTACGCAAATACATTAGGACAATTTTTGAAAGCAGCATCTACAC
>CAZLUP010000075.1:0-18847 GCA_964562685.1 uncultured bacterium | reverse complement strand
GAACAAGAAAAGCCGTCCTAAAAGGACGGGGTTTTAGACCCAAATTTCTGATAAAGAGATAAACCATTCTTAATTGCTGCCTTCAGAAAAGATCTGCCTAATTTGGTCACCGCAGGAACGAGTAAAGAACTTGCTGCGATCGCACTTAATCCCGCTAATGCTAAAGGATGACCCCCATGTCCATCTTCGATGATTTCTTTGAGATGAAAAGAAAGTACGGACTTATCCCAATGAATTAATGACATAACTTGATTCCTTAAGAGCGCTCTCTATAGAGTTGAAGCAGCCTTTAAATAAATCTAAATTATTTGAGAAATATTAGCTAAAATTAAATCAAATTTGCTCTGGAAATACTCATCGATAAATCTTGTTAGAGTTCCTTTGCCTGAACTACTCTAGCTACAGTAAATTAGTTGATTTAAATTTAACTTCTCAAATTAATGATAATATATTGCAATTACTTGTCAATACAATAGTCTAAAAAAAAATAGCTCTCAGCTTGGACTAAAAATTTACACTAACAATTATCCACCGCAAAAAAAGTTGTATAAATTTCGTTTCCTACCTGATTAATCGAACTTTGCATTTGGTCGAGAAATTCATGTAAGCCAGTCTGAATTACATCCTCTATCGTTAGATAACCTAGTTGAGAGCATAATTTACCAAGAGATCTTTCTGCACCATTACACCATGTTCCTGTAGGAGTGTTAGTAATTTCATGCAGACATTGTTCAGCTTGCCAAAGACAGAAGTGAATCGAACGAGGAAACTGACGATTTAAAATTAAAAATTCAGCCACACAAGTAGGAGTAATGCGATGCTGACATTTACGATACATCTCATAAGCACTAGCAGACTTAAGTAGAGAAATCCATTGAATTTGATCTAAAGGTGTACCTACCCATTCGGCTGAAGGTAATAAAACAAAGTATTTGACATCGAGAATGCGAGTAGTTTTGTCTGCTCTTTCTAACAGTCTTCCCATCTGCCCAAAATGCCATCCCTCATTATGAGTCATCGTGGCATCCATTACCCCAGCAAAGCGGTGACTAGCCATTTTTACCTGATTAAAAAAATAGGGTAGGGCATCAAAAGGTTTTCCTGGAGAGGCTTCTTTAACCATTAAATAAAAAGAGTTTACCTCTTCCCACATCTCTGAAGAAATAATTTCTCGAATGGAACGAGCATTTTCTCTAGCTCTTTGTAAGCAAGAAATAATCGAATTGGGGTAATTTTCTTCAAAAGTTAGGAATTGGATAACATTTTTAGCATTCGCTTCACCATAGCGTGCTTTAAACCGTTCTACATCTCCTGTAATTGAAACTAGAGGTTGCCATTGCTGGGTCATTCCTGGAGGCAAATCTAACATTAAATTAAGATTGACATCGACAAAACGAGCAACATTTTCGGCTCGTTCGATATAACGGTTTAACCAGTAAATTGAATCAGCTACTCTACTTAACATTTGTTATTTATTAATCGTTGATTGTTAATCGTTGATTGTTGATAGAGCTTTGCTGCATTTATTTCCCTATCAACTTTGAAGATCAAATGTAATAGTAAAATCAAAAACAATGATTAACCAGTTAATACCCAAGTATCCTTACTTCCCCCTCCTTGAGAAGAATTAACTACTAAAGAACCTTTTTTGAGTGCAACGCGGGTAAGTCCGCCTGGATGAACATAAACTTCATCACCACGGTGGAGAATATAAGGACGCAAATCGACGTGTCTACCTTCAATTTCACCACCAATTAAAGTAGGTACTCGCGACAAACTGAGGGTTGGTTGAGCAATATAATTACGAGGTTGGGCGATAATTTTTTGAGTGAATTCCTCTCTTTCTGCTGGTGTGGCTTTAATGCCGACTAACATCCCGTAACCTCCAGCTTCATTGGCAGCTTTGACTACTAATTTATCTAAATTTTTGAGGACGTATTCTCGGTCTTGTTCTCGCCAACACAGATACGTGGGAACATTAGATAAAAGGGGTTCTTCACCTAAATAATAGCGAATCATTTCAGGCACATAGGCATAAACTACTTTATCATCCGCTACTCCTGTTCCTGGTGCATTAGCTAAGGCGACTTTTCCTTGCTGATATACTTCCATTAATCCTGGAACACCTAAACAGGAATCAGGATTAAAAACTTTAGGATCTAAAAAGCCATCATCTACTCTACGATAAACGACATCGACGCGACGCAATCCTTTAGTAGTTCGCATCTGTAAGTAGCCGTCAAAGACAACTAAGTCTCTACCTTCGACTAATTCCACTCCCATTTGTTGTGCCAGAAAAGAATGTTCGTAATAGGCAGAGTTGTAGATACCAGGAGTGAGAACAACTACTGTAGGTTCGGGTAAATGAGGTGGTGCTAAATTTAATAAGGTTTCTAATAAATGACTGGGATAGTCATCGATCGCTTTAACAGCCATAGTGTGGAAGATATCAGGAAAAGTGCTTTTCATCACTCGCCGATTTTCCAGGACATAAGAAACTCCTGAAGGTACTCTCAGATTATCTTCTAGCACGTACCATTGACCATCGCGGTCGCGTACTAAATCTGTACCAGTAATATGACACCAAATTCCTTGAGGTGGTTTAATGCCAAGACAAGGTTTGAGAAAACCAGTAGCAGTATTAATTACTTCCGTAGGAATTTTACCGTCTTTGAGGATTAGTTGCTCGTTGTAAATATCATCGAGAAAGAGATTAAGAGCTTTAATTCTCTGTTTTAATCCTGTTTCCAGCGATCGCCATTCTTGGGCAGCAATAATGCGAGGAATAATATCAAAAGGAAATATTCTTTCTACACCTTGGTTGTCGCTATAGACGTTAAAAGTTACTCCTAATTTAAACAGAGCGATCTCGGCTGTTTGCCGATGTTGTTCTAATTGTTCAATTCCCAGTTTTTGAATCCATTTAATCAAAGATTCCGCTTGCGATCGCGGTTTTCCTTGAGCGATAAATAATTCATCATAAAATTCTTCTGGATCGTATGCGTCTAGTTGCAAAAGCAATCCTCCTTGATTCAGTTATCAGTTATCCTGTAGTGGCAAGGCAGTGCTTTGCCCGTACAAAGAGTTATCAGTAGAGACTTCTGTCTAAAGACAGCGTAAAAAAGGCGCAAAACGCCTCTACAGTGATTAGCTCAGATTCATCATCTTATTTATGAATTTGTACTCTAGCTTGAAATAAATCTAGTCCTCGAAATTGTAGCTAAAGCGACAAATTAATCTAAATTTGCTTACAAAAGATTTAAGTTTTAATAATGAATAAATACAAGCACCAAGTAATCGATTTTTTTGACCGTAGAACTAATCTACTGAAAAGTTAGCTAAACTCAAGACTAAATATCGTCTAGAAATTGAAAAATTAAGAACAAAACGAGGAATTTGGTGTGATAGAACCACTTTTTTGTCCAAGCTCGCAAATAAATCAAAATAATTTAATTACTACCTAAATAACGTTGTAAAAAACTCTCCAGCGATTCCATTTTGATATTAAAAGTAGATTCGAGTAAAGCAATTTCTTCTGCCGTACAAAAGAATTCGTGTGCGAGTAAAGTTCTTAGTGTACCCAAAGATTTTTGTAACTGTGGATTAATTAAACCAAGTCCTGATCGCAAGCCATCAAATAACATTAAAGGAGGATTAATAATAATTGGCTCTTTGTTAAATAAACGGGCAAAGAGCCGAGGAATATCTTCTCTAGTCAAAATATTTGGTCCACCTACAGCAAAAATTCGGTTTTTAGCTGCTGAGGTTTCTACAGACGCGATCGCAATCGTCGCTAAATCATCAGTACTAACAATTGAAGAGCGATGTTGCGGATCGCCAATTAATACATAAATTCCTGTTTCACGAAATCTTTCTGCTAAGGGTAATAGATTATTGGCAAATCCTGAAGGACGTAAAATAGTGTAGTTTAAACCACTTTTAATTAAATATTTTTCTACTTCTCGTTTGGCTTTAAAAGTAGGAGAATCTTGATAACCGCGGTCTACTCCCAAAACAGAAATAAAAACGAAATGTTCAACCTGATTTTCTTTACCACAGTCAATTAATTCGATATTGGCTCGATAATCTAGAGCTTGAGCGTCACTACCAGAACCATGACTACTAATGATATATTTTACTTCTTGACAGGCTTTGGCAATATCTTTATCTTCTTTGAGATCGCCAATAAAAATTTCTGCGCCTCTGTCTTCTAATTCGTCATAATTAGCCGTAAGACGAACAAAAGCTCGTACGGATTTGCCTTGTTCTCTTAATTGTCTGACAATTCTACGTCCTAACGATCCTGTTGCACCAGTAACTAAAAACATTGCAAGCCACCTCCGCCTTTCTGTTTATTATAGACAGGCTTGAGAAATGTGTTTTTTCATTACATAAGAGGGAAATTCATGAATTTCCCCTACACAAATCAAAATTAATCAAATCAAAGTTTAATAATACATATCTCGACTAGCTCTTCTGGATCTTTGCCACAATAAGGGCAATAAAGAACCCAAAAGAAAACCAAAACCTAAACAAAATGCCAATAAAACCCCAATTGGGAGTTTAATTGATTGAAAAGTCAAAAATTTTAAAGATACTTGCTGAATATTCTGAATGGAAAAAACTGCGATCGCGCCTATCCAGCCAGCCATGATTAAAGAACTCAAAAAGTTAGTAAAAATTTTCATTTTAAATGAACATAAATAACTGTTTACTGAGCATCAATAGTTCTTCCTCCTGAACCAAAAATAATCGGTGCATCTTCTTTATGAGGTTCCCAACCCACATTAAATCCTTGTTTCCAAGCTTGTTCTCTAGCTGCTCTAAAAGTTGCAAAACTGTCAGGTCGAACAATAAAAGCGAGATAATCTTGATTAGGGTTTAATTTAGCTAAAGTTTTCTGAAAATTTGAATTAGGTTGCTGTAATTGAGGTTTAGATTCTCCTTCTTTAGTAGGAAGTGGTTCGTAAAGTAGAGAGAATGTACTGGCATTGACCATTTTGACATTATAAAAATCGGTTTGAGTTTGAAAGTTGATCAAACGATTAGCCCGACTTTGAATACAAGAGCGATAATCAAGATAAGCTTGAGTTTCAGATAATCCCAATCCCGACGTTACTTCTGGTTGATTACAGGCAGGAAGATTGCTAATTATTTCTTCTATCTCTGCTCCTACTTTTGTATCATTAATATAGGTAATTTTATTATCTCTAATTTCAAAAAAACGAGGTGTTTTTTCAATTTTTGAAGCCAGCGGAGTCCGAACTACAGAAGTACTTTTTTCTGCAATCAAAGTAGTAAAAAGAGTAATAAACATTAAAACACCAATGGTGTTTGTCATGGTATCAAGAAATGAGTCAAAATTTTGACCTGGATGATTAATTTTGCGACGTTTTCTTCTTCTCATTAACTACTTCACCTTGAACGTTTAAGTTCCAACCAGAATCCAGTGGTTCATAACCAATATCAATGCCTTTGTTCTGAAGTACATTGCGAACTTGATTAAAAACATCAATTCCACTTGGTCTTAAAGCAACAATTAAATACTCTTTGTCTTTGTTATTTTGGATTTGGCTAATTAATTTTTGTAATGCCGAATTAGGATTTTGGAGTTGAGCTTGTGGAACAAATTCTTTACTAGGATAAAGTACTACGCCATCTTCCCGACATTCAATATAACGAGGATTTTTACTCCGATTTTCTCCTTGTTCTGATTTAGCCAGAATCGTAACTTCTTTTTGATTCATTGCCTGAGTTGCGACAAATAGAGTAATAAAAATTAAAACTCCGATTATATTTGCCACAATATCCAAAAACGAGTCTAAACTTAACTCTGCTTCTGCTATTTTTCGGGTTTTTCTGCCCCTCATTGTTGCATTTCCTCTTTATATTTTAGATAGGGATAGTGCCATTTTCATTTTCCACTAAAATAATTTTACGAGGTTTATTCAATTGCATGAGAAGTGGTTGAAGTTGAGCGAGGCTTTCTTTGACACCTGTTAAAACTTCTCCCAACTGGGCAGTTTTTTCCATTGATTGCAAAGAATTATCTAAACTTTGTTGAAACTGTTTTAGTTGAGCAATTTTATTAGCAGCTTGTTCTAAATTAGCAACACGATTTTCTAAAGCTTGAGCAGCTTTTTCTAAAATTTGACTAATTTCTGTAGCTTGACCATTTAAACCGATCGCAATTGATTTTTGGTTAGCTTTTATTTCTTCAATTGTTGCTTTTATCCCTGCAATTAATTCTTGGTTAGCTTGTTGCTGTTGATGAAAGAAATTCATGAATTCTTTGCGATCGCTATTCGCTAAAGACCGAACCTCTCCTACTTCTTGAATGATCTGAGAGCTAACATTTTGCACTTGGCTAATCTGTTCGATAAATCCTTGAGCTAAAGCCTGAGCAGCTTTTTCGGCATACATTTGTGCTGGTTCAATTAAAGCTTCTGGATTAGGAAAATACTCGTCAATTGCTCCTTTAACTGCCTGATTAATCGTGTCAACATTAACATCTTTATTTTTATTTTTTAATCTAGGCAATAATTTATCATTAATAAAAATATCTATTCCTAAGAGTAATCGAGTTTCATAACGCTCGACTAAAACTAAGGGAATCATTAATAAAATGCTAAAACATAAAGCAAGTAAAGTCGTATCAAACGCCACTGCTAACCCAGTAGTAACCGAAGTAATTCCTTCTTTAATTTTTTCAACATCTTCAGCTTGTTCTAAAACTCCAGAAAAACCGCCTACTGCTTGACTAATTCCTAATACCGTACCTAGAAATCCTAAGAGAGGAATTGCCCAAACTAAAATGCGAGGAAAAGAATAAGATGATTCTGAAGTACTTAAATAAAAAGAAGAGTCATCTAAAGCAAATTCGGTGGCAGCAGTGCGATCTCCTGAGTTAATATACGCATCTAAAACACGACTACAACGAATTGCAACTAAACTCCCATCTTTTGCCAATCTATCCCGAAAATAAGCAACATCTGGAGAATCTGGCTTTTCTAAAGGAATATGTTCGGCAATCCAAATTTTTCTTAACGCACGACTTTCGTATTTTAGCTTGAAATACTTTAACGCAGTGATCGCCAAAACCATCCCCGATAATGCAATAACCAAGTATTGAGTAAATCCTCTCTCATACATAAAAATACCGAGAGGAGTTGTTCTAAAAGGTATTAAAATCCCATAAATTGCTAAAGTCCAAATTGCAGAAAAGAAAAATACAAAGGGTAAACTGACCTCTAATTCTTGACGTTTGGAATTTCGTAAACGAGGTTTAAGTAAATTTTTTAGTTTGAAGTTATTCATATTACTAATTGTGTTTGGAGGCTGCAATAGCTTTTGCTGTCCTGATTTTTATTTTCCAAGTAAATATAGTTTACATAAACTTGAATTTTATGAAGTTTATGTAAATTAAAATTATTACCGATTGACGGCTTGTGAAGAAGTATAATACGAAGAATTATTTCTGTAAATTTATCTAGATATTTTTTTTGGGTAACAACAAGTAGATTCACCTAGGTGTATACTAAGCGACTCGCAACATGATATTAGTTAAAAGTAAAGAAAATAGAAAATTCTTCAATTAAGCCACCACGCATTCAAAAATCTAACCAAAAATTTGGAACTTAAAAACTAGCGGTTGACAAAAATCAGCCTTGCTAATTAACTATTAATAATCAAAAAATTAGATTTATTCAAAAAATTCAATTTAGTTGATGCAAATGCTCTAATTTAATTAGAAAAACTGGTGATTAAGACAATTAATCTTCTTTCCAAGTACGCAGATAAATATAAACAAAAATAAAAGCGATCGCAAGTAAAATAGTTGCTGCTGCTGCTGCATAACCAAATTCAAATCGTGCAAAAGCTTGTTCGTAAATATAATAAACTAATAAATTAGTTGAATTTAAAGGACCACCACCAGTAATAATATAAACTTGTTCAAAACTACGCAAAGTAAAAATTGCCGTAGTAACAGTAGCAAAAATAATCGTAGGTCGTAATCCTGGTAAAGTAATATACCAAAATTTTGCCCAGCCGTTAGCACCATCTAATTCTGCTGCTTCGTAACGAGATTGAGGAATGGTTTGTAAACCAGCTAAGAAAACAATTAAATTAAATCCTAATTGCTTCCAACTACTAAGTAAAATCAGAACTGGCATTGCCCAAATCGTACTACTTAACCAAGGAATTGGGTCAATATTAAATTGTAGTAGCCATCGATTAATTGGCCCTTCGGTTTGAAATAGCCAGCGAAATCCTAATCCAACTGCCACTAAAGAAGTAATTGAAGGGATAAAATAGGCAGTACGTAAGACTCCTCGTAACGGAAGAGAACGATTGAGTAAAACAGCTAACACTAATGGAATTACTAAAGTAGGAATAACGGTAGCAACAGTAAAATAAATCGTGTTACCAATGACTTGCCAAAAATCAGCATCAGTAAACAGTCGAAAATAATTACTTAAACCAATCCATTCAATTCCTTCTACAGTAAAACTACCACTTGTAAAACTGAGATACAACAAATAAAGAGTTGGATAAAATAGGAATATTCCTAAGATAATTAATGCAGGTGCTAGAAAAATCCAGGCTGCAAAAGTATCACGTCTAACCATGAGGAGATCTTGCTTTGTTTATTCATGGCGATCTTTTTACATATTAGACCTCTTGCATAAGTCTAATTAAACTCGGTTGAATTTAGGGAATAGGGAATAGTAGTTATTTTTTATTTCTGATTTATTTTTGCAGGAGGTCTATTGTGTCAATCTTCTTATCGATAACAATTTTGAAACAAGAATGCGATGCGACACATCATTTGTGTAGGGGCGGGTGGACGCGATGTCGCCCGCAGGTGGCAACATTATAACCGTCCGTGTTGTCACCTGGTTTTCTAAGCCCCGCCCTTACTAGTTTAAACAACCACTAACTCTTTAGTCACTTTTTCTTGATTATTACTTTCTGATAATTTACTCAAAATTGCACTAACATTTTGTTTCGCATCACCAAATAGCATTAAACTATTTTCTTTGTAGAATAAGGGATTGTCTACCCCTGCATAACCACTCGCCAAACTCCGTTTCATCACTATCACTGTTTCAGATTTCCAAACTTCCATCACAGGCATTCCTGCAATTGGACTATTGGGGTCTTCCATTGCGCTAGGATTAACTGTATCGTTAGCACCAATCACCAAAACTACATCTGTCTCAGGAAAGTCTTCATTGATCTCGTCCATTTCTAAAACGATATCATAGGGAACTTTTGCCTCTGCTAAAAGGACATTCATGTGTCCGGGCATTCTTCCAGCGACAGGATGAATGCCAAACCGAACTTTAGTACCGCGCTTCCGTAAGATGTTGGTAATATCTGATACAGGGTGTTGGGCTTGGGCTACTGCCATCCCATAACCAGGAACGATAATTACGCTTTTAGCATTGCTTAGTAATTCAGCAGTTTCTTCGACTGTTGTAGCAGTAGCTTCACCTTGAGGGGCTTGATTGGTTTGAGTAGTTGTACCTGCACCTTCCCCAAAACCACCTAGAATAACGCTGATAAAGGAGCGGTTCATCGCTTGACACATAATGTAGCTAAGGATCGCGCCACTGCTACCAACTAAAGCACCAGTAATAATCAGTAAATCATTAGAAAGCATAAAACCAGCAGCAGCAGCAGCCCAACCAGAATAACTATTCAGCATGGAAATAACTACGGGCATATCGGCACCGCCAATTGCCATGACAAGATGAATTCCTAAAACACAGGCAATGACCGTCATAATTAATAGAGGTTGTAAGCCATTAGCCACAGTCATAAACTGCACGCCTAAAACAATACAACCAACTAGCATGGCAATGTTGAGTAAATGACGGGCTGGTAATAATAAGGGTTTTGAACCAATTAAACCTCTTAACTTACCAAAAGCAATAATTGAACCAGTAAAAGTAACTGCTCCAATAAATACACCTAGATAAATTTCGATTTGATGAATAGTGGCTTCCACACCTATTAAAGAAGACTCTGGCTGTAAATAATTCGCAACTCCAACTAAGACGGCAGCTAAACCCACAAAACTATGAAGAATTGCCACCAATTCAGGCATAGAAGTCATTGCTACTCTAGCAGCTAAAATAGAACCAATAATTGCTCCAGGAACGATCGCGCCAATTAAAGTAGTGTAACCTGTAACTTGAGAACTTAAAGCCGTAGCTATAAAAGCGATCGCCATTCCTGCAATCCCATAGAGGTTACCTCTTCGAGCAGATTCCTGATTGGATAAACCTCCCAGGCTGAGAATAAACAAGGCACTCGCTGCAATATATGCAACTGTAACTAGATTATTTGACATTTGTTGTTTGTCCTTTGTTGTTTGTCCTTTGTTGTTTGTCGTTAGTAACTAATGACCAATGACCAATGACCAATGACCAATGACGAATGACTAATGACCAATAAAAATTTACTTCTGAAACATTTTCA
Organism: uncultured bacterium; assembly: GCA_964562685.1. Lineage (GTDB taxonomy): Bacteria > Cyanobacteriota > Cyanobacteriia > Cyanobacteriales > Xenococcaceae > Stanieria. The sequence goes on along the minus strand of CAZLUP010000075.1, from coordinate 8,359 downwards.
ACATTCTTTGAGTAACCAGGAAGCCACCAGAAATATTGATCGTACCGACTAAAATTGCGATCGCGCCTAAAATAGTAGTGGGGGAACTCAATTCGCCAGAAATCTGCAACATCCCACCAATAATAATGATCCCGCTAATCGCATTAGTAACACTCATCAAAGGAGTATGTAGGGCAGGGGTAACATTCCAAATTACTTGCCAACCGACAAAACAAGCCAGCACAAAAACAGTGAAATGAGATAAGAAAGAAGCAGGCGCACCAATACCAATCCCAATCAAAGCCAAAGATGCGATCGCAATCCACAGCCAACCTTGACCTGAAGACTGTTTTTCTTCTTTATTTGCAAAATTAGTAGCTGCTGTAGTTGCAGTTTGATTCGGTGTCGGGGATGGATTATTAATCTTCGGTGGTGGCCAAGTTATCTTTCCTTCATGCAGTACTAATGCACCTCGAACCACTTCATCTTCATAATCTACTTTGTAATCTTTCGCCCCACCCATATCTTTGAGTAGATGCCATAGATTAGTACCATAAAGCTGACTAGACTGGGCAGCCATGCGACTAGGTAAATCAGTCAAACCAACAATAGTAACACCGTTGTATTGATAAATTTCGCCTGGTTTGGTTACCTCACAATTACCTCCTTGTTCGGCTGCCAAATCGACAATGACAGAACCTTCCTTCATCGATTCCACCATGTCTTTAGTAATTAGTTTGGGAGCAGGTTTACCTGGGATCAAGGCAGTGGTAATAATAATATCTACCTCTTGCGCTTGCTCGGCAAATAAAGTCATTTCCGCCTCGATAAATTCCTTACTCATTACCTTGGCGTAACCACCTTGCCCTGTGCCGTCTTCTTCAAAATCAAGTTCTAAAAATTCTGCTCCCAAACTTTCAACTTGTTCTTTAACCACAGGACGAGTATCAAACGCCCGTACAATTGCACCCAAGCTTCTAGCAGCACCAATGGCAGCTAAACCAGCTACTCCAGCCCCAATTACTAAGACTTTAGCAGGGGGAACTTTGCCCGCAGCCGTAATTTGTCCAGTAAAGAAACGACCAAAATTATTAGCAGCTTCAATTACCGCCCGATAACCAGCGATATTTGCCATCGAACTAAGAGCGTCCATTTTCTGAGCGCGACTAATTCTCGGTACTGCATCCATTGCCAAAACCGTCGCTTGACGAGCTGCCAATTTATCTAATAACTCTGGATTTTGGGCAGGCCAAATAAAACTAATTAAGGTTTTTCCTGCGGGAAAAGTTTCTGTTTCCTCATCTTGGGGAGGACGAACTTTCAGGATAATATCAGCTTGCTCCAAAAGAGCTTGAGCCTGCTCAATAATTTGACATCCTGCTTGTCGATAAGCTTCGTCTGTAAAATTAGCAGCTACTCCTGCACCTGACTGAACTAAAACATCAAATCCTAATTTTTGTAATTTTTTGACTGTATCAGGTGTAGCAGCTACTCGGCATTCATCAGGATATATTTCTTTCAAAACGCCTATTTTATATGAATGTCGTGGTAGCTGTCCGCCAGTTTCAACTTTTCTTGTTGCAGTTGCTGTCATGAACTCTCCTTGATAAGCGAACTCTTTACTAACTTAAAGGCACAAACAATGCTCTTACCAGTGGATTTGAATCTTGCAATCGAGTTTTGGCTATTGTGACTAACAAAATCTAAAAATTTTATCTGGATCGACTCAGCTTTTCTATTGTTACTAAGACAAACTGATTTTATGACAATTCGCTACAAAAAAACTCCAGAGCGAATTTCCCCTCGCGATCGCCAATGATATTTTTATTGCTCCAATTTCTGGTAATTTCGAGACATTAATTTGCTTCTCAAAATTTTAGGTCTTTTGCCATCGTAAAACTAATCATTGTAAGTTTTCGATAATCTTTAACTTAATTTATAGATTATTTAACTTCTCTTATTAATCGATTTATCTTTAGTAAACTCTAAGCCCAATGTTATTTTCAGCGATGAATAGGGAACTCTATAACGGTAGACTTTCAAAGGTAAATTTTGTCTATCCGCATTATCAAAGGCTCATCCGGTCCAACCACGACAGAAGAAGTTCTTCAATTGATTGTTGCCTCGCCACAAGGAATTACAGTCAAAGAAATGTGCCGTGTTTTAAATCGTCCAGTTTCGATGATACAGATTTGTCTAAAAGCCCTTAAATCATCTCGGCAAGTTTATGCTCAAGCTGACGGGGCGTACAAGCCTCGCCCTTCGAGGGCGAGGTCAGCCCCTCACGAAAATGCTAGACAAATTAAATATTATCCTCGCTTGCGCCCCAATTAAATTAAATAAATAGTCTCTTATTCATCCATAGTTTTATCTTTTACACCACGGACAATTCGAGAAAGCTCACTTTTTTCATCGACCGCAATTTTAGTCGGAGAACCACTAATAATTCGTTCATAGTTACGGAAAGAATCTTTGATATCCGCACCACCATGACTGATCACATATTCACGAATGCCTTTGTCATGCCAAGAACCACGCATTTTAAAGACGTTAATTGCCCGTGACATTTCACCGCGAATTTCTACATATTGCAGCAGCAGAATCGTATCAGTAATGGTTGAAATATGGGATTCAGTAATCGAATGAGTTCCCATAAACTGATCGGTAGTATTAGTAAAAAAGCCAGTAATTTCTTCCTGCTTGGCATAACCTGTTACGCCAATCACAAATTGACGGAAAGCATTATTGGTAACACCCCTAGCTAAGGCAGAAAGAGAATCGATGGCAATGCGTGAGGGTTTAAACTGAGTAATTTCTGATTTGATCATTTGCAGATGATCTTCTAAACCTGCTGATTCTGGATAATTGCAAAACAGTTTGAGCAAGCCTTTTTTTTCCATCTCTTCAAAGTTGATCCCCCAAGAAGAAGCATTACGCGATAACTGCGCCCTTGATTCTTCATAGGCAAACAAAATTGCCCTTTCTCCTCGACGGCAACCTTCTTCCAAAAACTTACTAACTAACAAGGTTTTACCAGTACCAGTTGCCCCTGTTGCCAAAATAATGGAATCTTTGAAAAAACCACCGCCACACATTTCGTCCAGAATTTTGATCCCCGAAGAAATCCGAATGTTGGAAGAACGCTGAGTAAGTCGCATTGCACCGAGGGGAAAAATATTGATCCCGTCGTTGGTAATCGTAAAAGGGTATTCTCCTTTCATGTGAGTTGTACCACGTAATTTGAGAATTTCAATCGTACGACGACGACGTTCTCCTTCTAATACATTCCGAATTACAATTACGTTATCAGAGACAAATTCTTCGACTCCAAACCGAGCAATTGGGCCGTATTCCTCAATTCGTTCGGTAGTCATAATTGAAGTGACTTTTAGTTGTTTGAGGCGCGCTACTAGACGAAAAATTTCTCTTCTGACGACAGAAGCAGCATCATATTGTTGGAAGACTGCCGTAACTGAATCAATCGAAACTAATTTGGCTTTATATTTGCGAATTGCGTATTGAATGCGTTCAATTAAAGCAGAAAGATCGAAACTACCCACTACTTCTTGTCCTTCGGGATCGGGAGAGGCATCGAGAATAAATAATTTACCTCGTTCGATTAAAGCTTGTAGTTCCCAGCCAAAACTATGGGCATTTTGAATAATATCTTGAGGAGATTCTTCAAAAGTGATAAATAAGCCTGGATAATCAAAATGTTTGATGCCGTGATAAAGAAACTGAATAGCGAGTAAAGTTTTTCCCGTGCCAGATGTCCCGCTAACCAGAGTTGTTCTGTTTTCTGGTAATCCTCCATAAGTGATCTCATCAAATCCTTCAATCAGGGTTCGGATTTTTTTGACTCCTGGAATAGACTGCGCTTCTGGTTGGGGACTATTCGGATTTGCTTGGTTCATCTTGAGAGTTTAAAATTAGATTTTTTTTAAGTGGTATTTAAACAGGCAAAAACTACAATAACTAATAATGATACGGATAAGATTGTTAAATTTCTAACTCCCTAGAGGTTCGCTCTTAAAGATCGCGATCTGCTTCGCTAGCGCGATCGCGAATTTCTTCGTAAAGTAGATCTAAACCGATTAACACTTTTTCTCGGTCTGAAAGATCTCCAATAATTTTACGTACAGGCGGAGGTAAAACTTTAGATAAAGTGGGTGTGGCTAAAATTTTATCTTCTTCCGCTAATTGAGGATTTTTTAGCACATCAATTACTTTCAAGGCATACACTCCTTGAAAATCTTTTTCTAAAATATTTTTTAAAGTTTTTAAGGCTTTGACGGAGCTTGGTGTATTTCCTGCAACGTACAATTTTAGCACATAAGTTTTTCTAAATTTAGTCATAAGAATAAATAATAAAATTATCAGACTCAAGAAACTACCAAAGATAAACTTAGCATTGAAAAAGAGAAAATTATCTGTGCCAATTGAGATGGAAGTGTTGTTAATCTTATCTAAACAATAAGTCTAAAGGTAAATCTTCTCTGGGTATGGAACGACGATACATTTCACACAAATGGGCAATAATATCAATCAATGCCAAACGATAATCTAATAAGATTTCCTCATTTCTACCTTCTAACTTAAGTTGTTGAGCAAATTCATCCATTAGTTCCATGTGCATTTCCAGAATCTGGGAAACAGATAAATCGGCAAAAAAGGCTTGATTGACAAACTGATCGATTAGTTGATTAATGTCTTCATCTTCATTAAAATAACTCAAAATAATTTGACGATATTCTAAACTTAATTGTTGAAATAATTCTCGTTTTTTTTCTTGAGAAAGATTCCGATAAAAATCTTGAGAATTCCGTTTATAATAAACACCTAAGTACCCTAATCTTTCTTTGAGTTTTTCTTCTAGTCTGCGTTGTTGAAGTAACAGGAAGCTTTGATGACTTTCTTGAGAATTTAATTCAGCTTCCGTAGAAAATTCTTCTAAAATACAATTAGGAGCAAGACTGAGAAACTTAGTAATAGCTATATTAATCGCAGAAGCTATTTGTTCAATCTGATTGTTAGCTAAACATACTTCAGCGTTGTGATAAATTTTAGTTGTGACCGAATTAAATCCTTTTGATAACGAACTAACCAAATAATTCTCTTCGTTATGATTGGTAATTTGTGTAGAATTAAAGATCACAATTGGTAATAAAATACCTTGTTGAGCTAGTTGATTTAGTATCGGTTCAAAAGAACTATCCTTAAGAAAAATTAAACAATCAATTTGTTCTTTATGTTGTTCGATAAACTGTTGTAAATCACTCGCTAATTCAATCAGTTTGAGTTTATAGCGATCGCTCTTGAGTAAATCATTTAAAGAAGAAGCTAATTGTTGGTTAGAAGGAAACAGACACAGAAAAAGTTGTTCTGATGCAGAATTTTTGGATAAATCTGGGGAATTTTGCTGGTTTGACATCGGCAAAGTCGTGATAGTAGGGTTTGCCATCCTCCTGTAATTAATTTAGAAAAGAATCTTATAAAAACTTAACATTTATTGAGTGGTTATGAGAATTGTAATTAATTGTAAGTATAGAGTGCATTCTAATCTTAATTTCAAGTAATAATTAAATAGTAGCTTCTTCTCAGATTGTTTAATTTCAGCTTAAACAGCAAACCAAATTTAACAAACAAGAGCCTAATCAACAATCTAGTAATTTTAGGCTGCTTAGGAGAAATTTGACTAATTTCAAAAATTTATGTCTAATTCTCGTTTTACACTCAAAGAATTTGTCTATTCTATTCCTACTTGTGGACAAACAGCCAATTTGCCAACCATACTTAATGTACTCAATTCTAGTCAATGTAGCGCGATCGCAGTGTTGAATGAGGAAGAGTTTCCGATTGGAATAGTTGACTCAGATCATTTACTTTCGTGGTTGAGTGAAGAGTTGCTTAGTAGCTTAACCGTAGCAAAGAATTTACCACAACTATCGGTTGCAACTGCAAGTAAGAGCTTTCAGTTATTTTCCCCAACTTTTGATTTAAAGTCTGTAATTAAACCTACCATTATCTTGACCTCTGAGATGAGCAGAGAAAATTTTTTATCTCAGCTTCAGTCCGAAACCAATCTTATTAGTAATCAAGTCAACTATTTAGTTGTCGATCAAGGAGGAAAACTTTTAGGAAGGTTGGATAGTGAAAAATTGATGAGGTCTTTACTTTTAGGTAATCCTAATTTTAATAAGAAAAATCTTAATTTAACAACGGCTTTACCAAACTTTTCTTTTAGTTTAATTGAACAAATTCCTTTACCTTTAAGCATTCAAACTCAGCAAGGCGAGATTTTATATCGCAATCAAGTTTGGCGAGAGCAAATCAATTTTTCTCAAGAAATTAATTGTTATTTTTTTAACAACAGTTCCTGCAATTCCATCTCTCAATTGAGCCAGGAAATTCCCGATCAATCTAAAATTGAGCCGATTAAGCTCGATCCTCATTGTCCAAAAAGCAATTCTTATTTATTGCCATCTTCTTCATTACTATCAACTCAAGAGCTTCAATTATTAGAGTTAATGCAAGAAGTTGATTCTCAGTTCATCCGAAATTCTCAGGAGAATACAACTAGTAAACAGTTGTGGCAATATTATCGGTTACCTTTTCATGATTTGGAAGCTAATTATTGGTTAGTTTTAGGAGTTCAATCGATAACCAAAGAAGATGAGCAATTAACACAACCTCAATTCGATTTAGAATTAAAGCAATTAAATAAATTTAAAGATGAATTCTTGAGTCATATAAGTCACGAACTTAAATCGCCTCTAACTTCGATTGTGGGATTATCAAGTCTCCTGAAAGAACAAAAATTGGGACAATTAAATCAACGCCAAACTCGCTATGTAGAGTTAATTTATCGTGGGGGACGCAAATTAATTAATGTAGTTAATGATTTGTTAGATTTAACTCGTTTAACTACTAATCAAACTTCATTAAATTTAGAGCCGATTAAAATTAAAATTTTTTGCGAAGAAATATATCAACAAGTTATTAATAAATTAGAAGAGAGTGTAACAGCAAAAACTTCTTTGGATAATTATCCTCAACTCAAATTTAAAATTGAATCAGAAATTATTGTAGTAGACAAAATTTGTTTAAATCAAATTTTATCTCGTTTATTAAAAATTTCTTTAAAATCAATGCCAACCCACAAAGAAATTGGTATTGCTGTGCAAAAATGGAAAAACTGTATTGCTATTACTGTTGGCAATTCAAACTTAATTTTTACTGAAAATTATCAAAATTTAGCTCGGGAATTTTCTCTTCAATCACAACAAAGTTCAACCAATCTTCAAAAAGATTTGGAATTAGATTTAATGTTTGCTCAACAAATAGCTAAGTCTTATGGCGGAAATATTTTTTGTTTGTCTAAAGTTGATGATGGTAGCGAATTCACCTTATTGATACCCAACCATAATTTTAACTACAATTTGAGTTTAGAAGCTAATGATCTTCCTATTGTGACAGAGCGTAATTTATTAATTTTAGTAGGAGACACTAATCCTAATCATATTAATGAGTTAATTAATCAACTGAACAATTTTGGTTATCAGCCAGTAATTGCTCGCACAGGCATAGAAGTTCTTGAAAAAGCGCGTCAATTGCAACCTAGTAAAATTTTACTTAATGCTTATTTGCCTCTGTTGGGTACGGAAGATCTTTTAACTTTATTAAAAGCTGATATTCGTACTAAAAAAATTCCGATTTTTATCCTCAAAAACAATCGTAACGAGTTAGATATTAATGATCTTCAATTAATTGATGGTTGTTTAGATTTACCTTTGGAACAATCAGCTTTACGTCAGATTCTTGCGCCTGTTAAATCAGAAATTTTGCAGAAAAAACGTTTAACGATTCTCAGTTTACATCCCAACTCTAGTATCAGTGATAAATCAATAACTTCCGTTAATTCTGAATTAGACTTTTCCCTCAAAGCTGGATTAGATCATCTTGATCATCGGATTATTGAAGCGGATTGTTTGGAACAAGGAGAATTGTTAGCTCGAATTTGGCAGATCGATGCTATTTTGCTTGATGGTAGTGTTTTAGATGACCCTGTTTCCTTTTTGCGATCGCTAAAAAATTCAGAGGTTTTGGCTGCTTTACCGTTAGTAACTTTAGATGCTAAAACTACCGCAGCAGCTCATCAAATTGAAGGTTTATCAGTATTTCCTTGTCTAGTTCCTGCCGAGGAAAGAACCATTATGGATTTGGCACAAGTGATTCAAATAGCTGCTGGAATTAAGTAACAAGTAATTAGTAACATAGTTCCTAGTTCATAATTCATAGTTCCTAGTTCCTAGTTCAAAATCAAACTGATAAGTAGCTCCACTTAATTAAACATCAAACGTTCAACAGTATAATTTCCCTG
>CAZLUP010000074.1:0-18849 GCA_964562685.1 uncultured bacterium | reverse complement strand
GTCAAATTTTCTTTTTATTATATAAATGTCCTAACTTAAATGCGTAGTGCTATATCAGTAGAGACGCGCAATTTGAACGGCTGTGGGCTGAATTCATGAGGTCGCCTCTGCCGAACTCGGTTCGGCAGTTTAAGACGACCGTTTCAACCCCTTGTAAGACCCCTTGCGTCTGTACACCAGTTATTTTTTGTTACCTATTCCTTGATAACTGGTCATTGGTCACTGATAACTGAATAATCGCGGTCGCCTTAAGTTTAAATCAAACAGTTATTTAACAAACTGAGGCATGATTTCAGCTGCGGTAAATAAACCATATAAACCACGACGATGTAGTGCCATTCCAGCTTTGAGATAACCAAAAGCAGGACCACAAACATTGGCAGCCATGCTAGTTTCATCGCCTAAAGTAAAAGTATGAGTAGAAATTTTGCCTTCAAAAGTACGTCCAGTAATTTGAACATTGGTACTTAGAGGTTTTTTCGGATTACGAGTATCAACTATACCACCAACGGTAACGCGATCGCGACTGCAAATTCCTGCCAATTCCAGCATAATATCATCCGCGTGTTCCATGTTTTCTAAGGCAAGAATCCCGTTAGTTTGAGCAAGTAAAGCCTCTACTTCCGCATCGCTCATCGCCCTAGCAGTTTCAACATCGTATTCTGGTAAATGAGCAATATCTTCTCTAATCGTGGCACGATAGGCTTCCCAATTAGCAATACCGACTCCAAAAGTAATTTTCACGCTATGAATTTCAGCATAACTTTGAGCAGCGACAGCAGCAGCAGCAGTTAATAAACCTGGAGTTGCACCACAACCAGTTAAATAAGTAATACCAGCTTGTTGTAATTGAGTTTGTAATTCTAATAACTGTTCCACTGCACTAGTTCTTTTTAATGCGTCTACCAACACACCCTGCCAACCAGATTGAATAAATTGTTTGGCTACATCTGCCATAAAAGTATTAGGAAGATTAGGTAAAGCGAGAAAATATCCATCAATCGCAGCATGGTTTAATAAGTCTTTAATACTAGTTTGACTAAGAGTGCCATCTTCTGGCAAATAACCTAATGAACCATGAGCGGAATAAGTTGCGATCGCAGCTTGAACATCTAACCCAGACGCATTATAAGCATAACCTTGCTGATCTGCTGCACCGACCCAAACCATTTCTCTTTTAGGAGACAAAATTCTTGCTGCTGCTTGTCCTAAACCACCAAAACCCAAAACACCAACTCTAAAAGGATTAGTAATCTTATCTACGATCATTTTTCATTTTTTATCGAAGAGAACAGATTTTTATTATCTGGTTTGATGGCATCAAATAAGACTAAGAGTTCAAAAATTATTTGTCTAGTTTTATCGTTTGATTTATCTTTTTGTATACATTTGTTAAGCAATTAGGTTTTTTTATCCCTTTATGTCTTGACTGAAACGACAAGCTAAGGAAAACTTAGAAAATAATAAAGTAATAACCATATCTATTATTAATTTTTGATAAAATTCGATTCATATTACTGCGATTGCTAAAGATAGCTATATTAAAAAGAGTTATTGCTCGATCAAAGCTTTAACTCCCATAGCTACCAACCCCAGGACAACTCTAACTACCTAGGGATCGACCATGAACATGGAAACACTAGAATTTATCATTTATCCCGATGGTCGGGTTAAAGAGACAGTAACAGGTATTGTTGGGTCGTCTTGTCAAGAGGTGACCGCAGCAATTGAAGAACAACTTGGGGTAGTTATTTCAACTGCCAAAACCTCTGAATATTATGCTCAAGAGGTCAATCAATCAACCAAAGTTACCAATCAAAGTGGGCTTGGTGACTGGTAAATGATTTGTTTACATCTGGTTTTTGTTCAATCTAGTTCAATTTAGTTAATAGCAATATGTCACATTTCAGCAATATCAAAACTAAAATTCGGAATCTAACTTCTCTTAAAGCAGCTTTAGATGATTTGGGAATTGATTGGAAATCCGGTCCTAGTCAAGTTAGGGGTTATCAGGGTCAAGCTTTGACTGCTGATGTAGTAGTAGAACAAAATAATAACTACGACATCGGCTTTAGTTGGAATGGTAGCGAATACGAGCTAGTTGCTGACTTACAATATTGGCAGCAACCTTTAACTGTCGATGGTTTCCTCAGACAGGTTAGCCAACGCTATGCTTATCATACTGTTGTTAACGAAGCTGGCAAACAAGGATTTGAAATTTCTGAACAACAAAAACAAGAAGACGGTTCAATTCGTTTAGTTGTACAACGCTGGAGTGCGTAATGTCCGATTTTGCTTCAAGTCCTTCTCGTTCTGGATTTGAACCAGAATTAGGGGGAATTTTGCGAGATACGCCCGAAAGAACTGGGTTTGAACCAGAGTTGGGTGGAGCATTGAGGCAAAAAGGTGCTTATGTCGACGAGACTACTTGTATCGGTTGTAAACACTGCGCTCATACTGCTCCTAATACTTTTTATATCGAACCAAATTACGGACGGGCGAGAGTTTTTAATCAAAATGGAGATTCTGAAGAATTAGTTGAAGAAGCAATTGATACTTGTCCTGTAAACTGTATTCACTGGGTTGATTTTACTCGTCTAAAACAACTAGAAGAAGAAAGAAAGTATCAAGTAATTGAAAATTTAGGATTTCCTCACGTTATCAAACGACCAAAGATTAAAAAGAACAGGAAAGCTAACTATAACAATTACTAATCAAGTTAATTGTCGATCTCTAAAATTTTCTCCTCGATGGTTAATTTTAATTACCATTGGGGTTTTTATTGTCAATTAATAATTTTTTGATCTCAAGCTGTGTTCAGCTAAATTTTTTTCTACTTTGAAGTTTAATCTAATCAAAAATAAACCACGTGACAGTTTGACAAGCGGACAAGTTGATAATTGAGCCAATCAATTAACCAAATCTAATTAGTCGCAATTGTTTATTTAACTATTAACCATCACTAAACGAGAATCTTGTAAACGTTTTAACCATCCCGTTAAATACACTCGATTTGCTTGTTGTTCTTTAGCATCGGTAGTATTAAGCGGATGAGGTGCTAATCCTCTAATCGCTGCTGTAGTGACACAAAACATCGATTTTTGGAAACTTTGACAAATTTTGACCCGCAAATCGCCTTCGCCTCTGATTCCTTGATGATAAAAATCCAGTAGATAATCAGGTAAAAAGTGGCGCATATCCTGCATCAATAACGTGGGCGGAATCCCTGCACTACCAACTGGTAAAGGATCAGCATATAAAGCCCCATAATTGAACATTCCTTGATCATAAGGAATTTGATAAGCTTGAGCATTATAAGAAATTGTCCCAGGAAAAGGAGTTCCTCTGAAGAACACAGCCTCTACATAAGGTACTGCTGTATCAGGGAGAAACGTTAAGCCAGCAGATTGGGGAATTAATTCGTATTCCTTACCTCGAACTTGTACTGTGTAGGTAATCGGACGAGCAGCATCAGCTACCAAACCATCAAGGATATGTTGGACGACATCGGGGATAGATTTGATTTCTCCGCGGTCGTATCGGTCTGATAAACTCAGAAACATATCTGCCATGACTCGCCAAAATTGCCCTAATCCACTATAGTAAGCCATCTGACGCATATGTTCGGGTAAAAAATCCTTAAAGATTTTATGTAGCCCCAACAATAAAGGATTGTATTTAAACTTAGCCTGAATTACTTCTTCAACTACTTTTAGGAATTCTGGGGAATCGACGTAGGCATCCAAACCACCTCCACCATGCCAAAACATTGCCTTCATACAATATTCAGCATATTCATAGTTAATTCTGTTATGCCACCAATGGCGTAATAATTTTCTTGAATTAATTTCTCCATTAAAGTATTTAAAAAAAGGAAATAAAACTAGAAATTGATGGTTGGCAATATAGCAAAGATTATTAGAATAAGCATCTAAAACTACACCATAACTTTTTAAAATGCCAACAACTTCAATTAAATTAGTAGGAGAATTTTGTAGTAAAGCTTCTCCCGATTTCAATTTTTGAATATACTCTTCAATTAAACGTGATTGAGAAAATTTATTTTTAGTAGTAATAACCATGAGTAATTTTAGTCCTTAATAACTGAATTAACCAGCGGTCAATAAAGCAACTGCTTGAACTTCACTCCAATGAACTACCCAGCTTGGTTGAATGCCAAAAGCAAAAATTAAAGTAATTAAAACAAAAGCAGGAGCGAGTTCAGCCCATTTTACTGGAGGTAATTGAGCCAAATTATCTGTCAAACGACCAAAGAAAACTCGGTTAATTACCAGAAGAAAATAAACAGCAGTTAAGCCTGTCCCAACTAAACAAAGAAGAGTGGGAATCGGAAAGATCGGAAAACTTCCTCTAAAAACCAAAAATTCAGCAATAAAACCGACCATCCCTGGTATTCCCGAACTTGCCATTACTCCTAAAATCATTAAACTACCAGTTACGGGTAAACCCTTTTCTGGATTTAATAAGCCTCTGAGGGCATCAACATCGCGAGTTCCGGTTTTTTCATACACTACTCCTACTAATAAAAAGAGTAGGGCAGAAATTAAACCATGACTAACCATCTGAAACACTGAAGCAGTAATACTCAATCTAGTAGTAGCTGATGCACCCAAAAGAATATAAGCCATGTGAGCAATCGAAGAATAAGCGACAACCTTCTTCATATCTTTTTGAGCGATCGCACAAGACGCTCCATATAAGGCACTAATTGCAGCTAAAATTGCCATCCAAGGAGCTAACACTACCCATCCATCTAGAAATAACCCTATTGCAAAACGAAGCAAGGCATAAGTACCTAGTTTTAACAACACTCCTGCCAGTAAGACAGAAATTGGAGTTGAAGCTTCGACGTGAGCATCAGGTAACCAAGTATGGAAAGGAAAAATAGGAATTTTGATAAAAATCCCTACTAAGAGAGGTGCAAGCAATAACAGTTGACTATTGAGCGATAAATTATGCGATCGCAAGGCTTCATAATCAAAAGTATGAGAACCTGTCAACCATACCAGTCCTAAGAAAGAAGCTAACACCAAAATTCCCGATACTGCTGTATATAGCAAAAACTTCATTGCTGCATAACCTCTTCTTTTTCCTCCCCAAATCGCAATTAAGAAATAAAGAGGAATAATTTCTAATTCATAAAAGAGAAAAAACAGCAATAAATCTTGTGCTAAAAAAGCTCCCGCAGCCCCCGCACTCAAAAATAACAACATTGAGTAATACAATCGGGGTCTTTCAATCAATTTTTTGCTATTAATTACAGCAATGAAAGTCAATAAACTATTTAAAAATATCAAAGGGAAAGATAATCCATCAATGCCCAAATGATAATTTAATCCCAGCCACTCTATCCAAGCAATATCTTCTGAAAATTGAAATTGAGCAAGACTAGGATCGAATTTTAATCCCAAAATAAGATTGACAAAAATTGTGCTGAGTGTAATAACTAAAGCAATTAAACGAGTAGTTTTGCCTTCAATTTGTTGAGGACAAAAGGCAATCAACGCTGCACCAAGCAAAGGAATTACGATTAAAGCACTGAGCATAATTTGTGATAATTGCTCCTAAACAAAATTAAACTATTGATTGATGAGAGATGACCAATAATTGGTAACAATTGACCATTGACCACTAAGTACCGACCACAGCAGTAGACTAACACCCACCAGAATCGTCAGAATATAAAATTGAGATTGCCCAGAAACGTTGTATTTGAGAGCATTACCACTAAAGATGGTAAAGAGACTAACTAAATTTACTGCACCATCTACCACATAGCGATCAATCCAAGCAGTTAATTTAGATAATCCAGTTACGGCTGCCACTACAGTAAGTTGATAAAAACGGTCAATATAAAAATCGTAAGCAAATAAATCTTGGAAAAATCTCCAAACAACTTGAGTTGGTCTTGCCCAAGCTTTGTGTAAATGAAGTGTTGCTCCTATTGCACAACCGACTAACCCAGAAACTATCAACAGAGGTGTAGCTAATTGAATAATAGTTTCACCTCCCAAAGCCAATGGAGTAGTTGGACTTAACCACAAAGGCCATTTAATTGGTGCTGCTGGTGCTAACAAAACTAAAATTGTTAAAGATACCATTGGCAATGCCATTGGCCAAGGGACTTCAGGTGCGCGACGGGTTTTCATTTGTGGTTCGCCCAGAAAAACTAAACGAAATACTCTGGTCAAATTTAAGGCAGACAGAGCGTTAACAAATAATAAAATTCCCAGTAACCACCAATCTACTTCCCAAGAACCATTAAACCATCGCTGGAAAGTCCAAAACATACCCATTGGCATTAAAGCAACCAATCCTGTACTACCAACCACAAAAGCCATAGTAGTAGCAGGCATTCGTGACCACAATCCTCCCATTTCAGTCACGTTTTGATTGCTAGTAGTTAAAATAATCGACCCTGCACTCATAAAGAGCAAGGCTTTGGCAACTGCATGAGTAAATAACAATAAAAAAGCAATATCTACTTGCCCTAGTCCTACCGCAATAAAAACTAATCCTAAATAGGCACTAGTAGAATGAGATAAAGCTCGCTTAATATCAATTTGCGCGATCGCCATCAAAGAAGTTCCAATGGCGGTAACTGTTCCCAAAATAATTAGAACATCAGAAGAAACAGGAGAAAGGGTAAAAACAGGCTGTAATTTAATCAGAACATAAGCACCTGCCGACACAACAATAGAATTTCTCATAATTCCGGCAGGGTTAGGACCTTCCATCGCTTCATCTAACCACAAATTCAGAGGAAACTGAGCGCATTTTCCTGTAGGTCCTGCAATTAAAGATAATCCCAATAAAGCCGAAGCTAATGGTGTTAAAGGAAAAGTATTAGCCCATTTTTCTAACTGAGAAAAATTTAATCCTGCACCATAGGCAGAAAGAGCTACTAAACCCATCAGTAAGATAATATCGCCCACTCGCTTAGTCAAAAAGGCATCTCTAGCTGCTGTAACTACTAAAGGTTGAGCATACCAAAAACCTACCAATAAATAAGTAGATAAAGTCAATAACTCTAATAAGGCATAACTAAGTAGTAAAGAATCACTTAAAGCAATACCGCCCAAAGCACCTTCAAAAAAGCCCATCAAACCAAAGAAACGAGCTAACGACCAATCTTTTTCCATATAACCAAGAGCATAAATTTGAGCTAGCAAACTGATGCCTGTTACTAACTGTAATGCTCCAATACTTACAGGAGAAAGCTCAATCGCTAAGGTCAAGTCCAAATCTGCTACTTTAAGCCAATGAAAAACTATCTGTTGAGTTGGTTGAGTCCAAATTATATTGAAGACAATAGAGCCATGAATTAAAGCTATTATCGTCATCAATAAATTGAGATAAGTTGCTGGTCTAGGTCCTGTTTTACGGATAATACCCAAAGACCAAGGTAAAGTTAAAATAGCCCCTACAAGACCGTATAAAGGCACAATCCAAGTAGTTTGTAAAAAAAAGTCAGTCATCAAAACTGCCCTAATCAGTTAACAACATTTATCTAAAATTTTTATATTATTTTTAAATTCTTGAGTAAATCTTTCTAAGAGAAAATATTTCTAATTCACTCTAAAAATTTTTGTCTATTAAAATTAAGCTTTTGTTGATTTAAATTATTTTTATTTGGTAAATAACTGTCATTTAAATATTTTTAACCGCCAAAAGTTGTTATTTTTTTTATTATCATACAGGTTATTATTGTTTTTTTTATCCAATGAGCTATCTTCTTTACTGAAAAATAGCTTTAGCCTAAGTTATCTTAACTAAGATAGGGATCGCTTGCAGCACAAAACATTTACCCATGTCATTCCCAAACAAACTCACTGAATCATGATTTCAGTTTTATAGCTCTATTGAGACACAATAAAAAAATTATAAAACAGTTTAATCCTTCAAAAAACACACATGATCAAGCTTATGTCAATCCGCTCAAAATAATTAGGTATTAATTCTTATTAACAATCAAATTAAAAAATATAATCATAGTTTATATTGTCAAAGGGTGCAAGGTTATTTATGCTTGATTATAGAGTAGTAAATTACCCAAGACCGTCCAAAATTTCGCCATCCTATTTCTAAAACAAATAATTAGTTTAGATAAATGGTGTTTACTAGCAATCAAGATGACCAGACCAAAAAATAAATAAAAACCTGGCATTTCATTTATGATTGATAGTAACAATGGAGAAATTTTGTTTAATGTAATTTATCAAATGACTCTACTTTTTATTTAAAATTTCAAAAATTTTGGCTTGAGCGCGGAGGAATAATTAGATGCCAATTGCAGTAGGAATGATCGAAACTTTAGGTTTTCCAGCAGTAGTAGAAGCTGCTGATGCTATGGTAAAAGCAGCTCGTGTTACTTTAGTCGGCTACGAAAAAATCGGTACAGGACGAGTAACCGTCATCGTACGAGGAGATGTTTCTGAAGTTCAAGCTTCTGTTTCGGCTGGAATTGAAGCTGCTAACAGAGTTAATGGTGGAGAAGTCCTATCTACTCACATTATTGCACGTCCTCACGAAAACCTAGAATACGTTCTGCCAATACGCTACACCGAAGAAGTAGAGCAGTTCCGAACTTACTAATTCAATCAATTCAATCAACATCAAATTTATTAATACTTAAGGAGTAGAGTTATATGTCCATTGCAGTAGGAATGATTGAAACCTTGGGTTTCCCAGCAGTAGTAGAAGCTGCTGACGCAATGGTAAAAGCAGCTCGTGTTACTTTGGTTGGCTACGAAAAAATTGGCACAGGAAGAGTAACAGTTATTGTTCGAGGAGATGTATCAGAAGTACAAGCTTCCGTTGCAGCTGGAATTGAAAACGTCAGCCGAGTTAACGGTGGAAAAGTACTGTCTACCCACATTATTGCCCGTCCTCATGAAAACTTAGAATACGTTCTGCCAATACGCTACACCGAAGAAGTAGAGCAGTTTAGATCCTACTAGCCCAATCGATTAACATCAAATTTATTAATATTTAAGGAGTAGAGTTATATGTCCATTGCAGTAGGAATGATTGAAACTTTGGGTTTCCCAGCAGTAGTAGAAGCTGCTGACGCGATGGTTAAGGCAGCTCGTGTTACTTTGGTTGGCTACGAGAAAATTGGCACAGGAAGAGTAACAGTTATTGTCCGAGGAGATGTATCAGAAGTACAAGCTTCCGTTTCGGCTGGAATCGAAAACGTCAGACGAGTTAACGGTGGCAGTGTCTTGTCTCATCACATTATCGCCCGTCCTCACGAAAACCTAGAATATGTTCTACCCATTCGTTATACCGAAGCGGTTGAACAATTCAGGGAAAGTGTTAATCCTCAGCCTTTAAGAAGACCATAAACAAATGCAAATCGCTAAAGTTCGTGGCACAGTAGTAAGCACCCACAAATCATCTAGCATGAGAGGGGTTAAGTTGTTGCTAGTTCAATATATTGATGAGCAAGGACGAGTTTTACCAAAATATGAAGTTGCTGGAGATACAATTGGTGCTGGTGTCAACGAGTGGGTTCTCGTGAGTAGAGGTGGTGCAGCTCGTACTGAAACTGGACACGAACATCGACCGCTAGATGCGATAGTAGTGGGAATTATAGATACAGTAAGTGTAGATAATCGACCGCTTTACAGTAAAAAAGAAGCAGAACGTTTTTTGTGAAGTATTTTTACAATAAGGCTTAAATTGAGAGGTTTATTACACTTGAAATTTAAGTTAAGCGGGTCACAAATGGCTTAAATATTATTAGGAGGAATTGAGACAATGGTAGTCCGCACCAAAGCGGCTCCCCCGACTCCTTGGTCGAAAGATTTAGCTGAACCCCAAATAGATGAAAGTGCTTATGTCCATTCGTTTTCCAATTTGATTGGTGATGTCCAAATTGGCGCAAACGTTTTAGTTGCTCCTGGCACTTCTATTCGGGCCGATGAAGGTACTCCATTTTATATAGGGGACAATACTAATATCCAAGATGGAGTAGTGATTCACGGTTTAGAAAAAGGTCGGGTGAGGGGCGACGACGGCAAAGATTATTCTGTTTGGATTGGGAAAAATTCTTGTATCACCCATATGGCACTGATTCATGGACCTGCATATGTAGGAGATGAGTGTTTTATTGGTTTTAGGTCTACCGTATTTAATGCCAAAGTCGGTAAAGGCTGTATTGTGATGATGCACGCCTTGATTCAAGATGTAGAAATACCTCCAGGAAAATATGTTCCTTCAGGAGCAGTGATTACTAATCAACAACAAGCCGATCGCTTATCGGATATCCAAGATAGCGATCGCGCTTTTGCACATCATGTCGTTGAAATAAACGAAGCACTCTTAGCTGGATATCATTGTGCGGATAATGCTGCTTGTATTACCCCTATTCGCGAAGGACGTGATTTTTCTCAACCCAGTAGAACTGAAGAAACTAATGGTAATAACTATATAAATTCAGTAGGAAATATGAGTTTAAATTCAGATGTTAAAGCCCAGGTGCGATCGCTTTTGACCCAAGGTTGTTCTTTGAGTATTGAGTATGCCAATCAACGTCGTTTTAAAACTAAATCTTGGCTAAGCGGAGGACAAATTAATAGCACCAAAGAAAGCCAAGTCTTAAGTGAACTGGAAAATATCCTCAGTCAACATCAAGGAGAATATGTCCAGTTAATTGGAGTAGATCCACAAGCGAAACGAAGAGTAGCAGAAATTATTATCCAACGTCCTGGAGATAGTTTGACTACAACTAAAACCACCACTGGTAAGGCTAAATCTTTCAGTACCAACGGTCATTCCAATGGTAACGGTAATGGTAACGGCAATGGACATTTGAGTGATAGCATTGCACAACAAGTACGATCTTTACTCAATCAAGGATGTGATATTGGGATCGAACACGCCAATCAACGTCGCTTCAAAACTAAATCTTGGTTAACTGGAGGACAATTTAGTGGCAATGCGAATCAGGTAATCAGTCAAGTTGAATCTGCTTTAAATGAGTATGCTGGAGAATATGTCCGCTTAATTGGTGTAGACTCTAACGCTAAAAGTAGATTAGCAGAAATTATTATTCAAAGACCAGGAGATAGCCCTACTCAATCTTCTAAATCGAATGGTGCTTCTAGTTATAGCAATGGTCGTAGTAACGGCTATAGTAGTAATAGCTTAAGTTCAGAAATATTACAAGAAGTACGTTCTCTATTAGCTAGTGGCTATAAAATCGGTACAGAACACGCCGACCAACGTCGTTTTAAAACTAAGTCATGGCAAAGCTGTTCTCCCATTGATAGCAAACGAGAAGCTGAAGTAGTAGCAGCTTTAGAAGCTTGTTTGGCTGAACACGCAGGCGAATATGTTCGTATGATTGGCATTGACTCTAATGCTAAACGCCGAGTTTCCGAAACGATCATTCAGCGTCCTGGTGATACACCCAAAACAGTAAAAGCGAATACCACATCTTCTACCTCTAGTCAAAGCAACGGCAATGGCAACGGTTTTCGTTATAGTAATGAATTCAGCCATCGTCACCTCAGTCCAGAAGCTTTAGAACAAATTCGTTCTCTTTTAGCTGGAGGCTACAAAATCGGTACAGAACACGCTGACCAACGTCGTTTTAAAACTAAGTCATGGCAAAGTTGTTCTCCTATCGAAAGTCGTCACGAGTTAGATGTAATAGCTGCATTAGAAGTTTGTTTAGCAGAACACGCAGGTGAATATGTGCGTTTGATTGGAATTGATCCTAATGCAAAACGACGAGTTTCCGAAACTATTATTCAGCGTCCTTAGTAGATTGTAGATTAAAGTTAGGATTCAGGTTGCGATTGTACCTGTAGAACAAGGAACAGCTACTAATAGTAACTTACTAAAAATTAAAAATTCAATAACTATCAGAGCTGTTCCTATTTTCCAGTTCTTGTAATTCAAAAAAGATGTACTTACCACCTCTGCAACCTGTCAGCAACTCAGATATTCGTGTTTGTGGCGATGTCACAATTCATCCCACTGCAAGTATAGCTTCGGGAGTCATTTTACAAGCTGCTCCAAATAGCAGTATTATCATAGAAGCTGAGGTTTGTATTGGCATGGGGGCAATTATCAATGCTTATCAAGGCACAATTAAAATAGAAAGCGGTGCGATTTTAGGTTCTGGAGTTTTAATAATTGGTGCTGGTAAGATTGGCACCAATGCTTGTATCGGTTCGGCAACAACTATTTTTAATACCTCTGTATCGCCTCTGACAGTTATTGTTCCAGGTTCTATAGTTGGAGACACATCTCGTAAGGAGTTGACTACGCCCTTTGAGGACGAGGCTTGTACACCTTGTCAAATCCAAGCAAGTCAAGCAACAGAGCAAAATAATTCAGCCCAACTAGATGAAACTGAGAATTCTCAAAATTTATCGACTAACGAAAATACCACTGTTTTAGAAAATGATGATTTTTGGGCAGAAACTTTTTTAGAATCTCAACTACCAACAATTAATAATAATGTTGTAGAGGAAAAACAAGTTGACGAATCTCCATCTGTTTCAATCCCAGAATTAAATGGTTTTGGAAAAATTGATTTAGAGAATCATCAGATAGAAACTCAGCCTAATCCAAGTTCAGTGGTAGGACAAGTTTATATCAATCAATTACTACTAACTCTTTTCCCTCAGGGACAAGCTTGGAAGAAGAATTCTCCGAAAGAGGTTGAATAATTTTCTGAAAAAAATGCTTTGGATTTATTTCAATAATTAGTTTAGTTAGATTATCCAACTAATTGTAATAATTTTAACTAAAAATAAAAATTATATATTGAGCTTTTTAAGATTTTGTCTAATTTTTTAGACGGAAAAAGGCTCATTTTTTATTTTCTGCCCAAAAAAAATAATTAATTCAAGTTTGTTTTAGTCTAAGTATAAATACTTAAAAAAAGACCAAAAATATTTTTACTGAAACAGCAGAAGGTAGGCGTGTCAATTAATATTTCTTAATCAAAAAGAAAAGGCGATTTAGTAATCATCAGTCAAACTAATATGTCTTAAAAAAAATAACAATCAAAATTGCCGAGAAATAGAGTTAAATTTGATTTTCAAAGCTGAAAATTGTGTTAAGATTAAAACTTGAAAAAGATAAAATAGTCAAACCGACTATCGAGTAATATTTTTCTTAAAGCGAGATATCTTTCTAGAGATTTTTCTCTCCTAAGTATTTTAGAGAGTTCAAGTAAATTGACTCTAACAGAGGGCAAAATAAGCATTTTTTTTATGGAGGAATGACCAAATGGTACAAACCAAATCATCTGGTGGGTTTAAAGCTGGTGTACAAGATTATCGCCTGACCTATTACACCCCAGACTACACTCCCAAGGATACTGATCTACTAGCTTGTTTCCGTATGACCCCCCAGCCTGGTGTTCCTCCAGAAGAAGCTGGTGCTGCGGTAGCTGCTGAATCTTCTACTGGTACTTGGACAACCGTTTGGACTGATGGATTAACTGATCTAGACCGCTATAAAGGTCGTTGTTACGATCTCGAACCAGTTCCAGGCGAAGATAATCAATATTTTGCTTTTATCGCTTATCCTCTTGATTTGTTTGAAGAAGGTTCTGTTACTAACGTTTTGACCTCTTTAGTGGGTAACGTTTTTGGATTTAAAGCTCTACGTGCTTTACGTTTAGAGGATATTCGTTTTCCAGTTGCTTTAATTAAAACTTTCCAAGGACCTCCTCACGGTATTACTGTTGAGAGAGATAAGTTAAACAAATACGGTCGTCCTCTGTTGGGTTGTACCATTAAACCCAAGCTAGGTTTGTCGGCTAAAAACTATGGTCGTGCAGTTTATGAATGTCTTCGTGGCGGTCTAGACTTCACCAAAGACGACGAAAACATTAACTCTCAGCCTTTCATGCGTTGGCGCGATCGCTTTCTCTTCGTTCAAGAAGCGATTGAAAAAGCCCAAGCAGAAACTAACGAAATTAAAGGTCACTACCTCAACGTTACTGCTGGTACTTGTGAAGAAATGATGAAACGCGCTGAATTCGCTAAAGAAATCGGCACACCGATCATCATGCACGACTTCTTAACTGGCGGTTTCACGGCCAACACCACTCTGGCTAAATTCTGTCGCGACAATGGTTTATTACTTCATATTCACCGTGCAATGCACGCAGTAATTGACCGTCAAAAGAATCATGGTATTCACTTCCGCGTTTTAGCTAAGTGCTTGCGCCTATCTGGTGGTGACCACTTACACTCTGGTACGGTAGTTGGTAAGTTAGAAGGTGAACGGGGTATCACTATGGGCTTCGTTGACTTAATGCGCGAAGACTATGTAGAAGAAGATCGTTCTCGTGGTATTTTCTTCACTCAAGATTATGCTTCTATGCCTGGAACTATGCCTGTAGCTTCTGGTGGTATTCACGTATGGCATATGCCCGCGTTAGTAGAAATCTTCGGTGATGATTCCTGCTTACAGTTCGGTGGTGGTACTCTCGGACATCCTTGGGGTAATGCTCCTGGTGCAACAGCTAACCGTGTAGCTTTAGAAGCTTGTATCCAAGCTCGTAACGAAGGTCGTTCTTTAGCTCGTGAAGGTAACGATGTCATTCGTGAAGCTTGCCGTTGGAGTCCTGAATTGGCTGCTGCTTGCGAACTGTGGAAAGAAATCAAATTTGAATTTGAGGCAATGGATACTCTCTAATTCAGTTAGTAGCGAACAGTTACAAATAAAAAAACTTGGTAGCTGTTCTCTCAATAACTGAATCGGGACAGGTAGGTATTAATGTATCCCAAACAAATTGCGAAAGATACGGCTAAAGTTCTTCAGAGTTACCTCACTTATCAAGCAGTACGCACCATTATTGGTCAACTATCGGAAACAAATCCCAATCAAGCAATTTGGTTAAGTCAATATAGCGATCGCACCAAACTCCAAGATGGGGAAGCTTATCTCGATGGATTAATGACAGAGAATAAGGAGTTATTACTGCGAATTCTCATAGTGAGAGAAGAAATAGCGCAACAAGTGTTAGATTTTCTTCCCGAAATGGTGCGTACAGGAATTGTGCAAGCTAATGTAGAACACCGTCGTAAATTGTTGGAACGTCTTACTAAGTCCCAAACCTCAAGTTCTACACCTCATCCAGAAAGCACTGACTCAGAACCGACATCTAAAGCGGAGGAGTTTTCTGAGGAGCTATTTCCTGAAACAAACTCAGATGGTGAAGTCTCTTCAGAGATCAATGTGGATGATTCTTCTAACTAAACAAATACTTGACAAATAGGAAGATAAGCAGATGAAAACATTACCAAAAGAGCGTCGTTACGAAACCCTTTCTTTTTTACCTCCTTTAACCGACCAGCAAATCGCCAAGCAAATCGATTATATGCTCGAGCAGGGTTTTATTCCTGGAGTTGAGTTTGAGAAAGACCCTACTCCTGAGCTTCATCACTGGACTTTGTGGAAGTTACCTTTGTTTGATGCTAGAAACGCTCAAGATGTACTTAATGAAGTTAGAGAATGTCGCTCTGAATATTCTGATTGCTACATTCGTGTAGTTGGTTTTGACAACATTAAGCAATGTCAAACTGTTAGCTTTATTGTTTACAAACCCAATTCTAGTCGTTACTAAGTTGAAAATAGTTTAAATAAATATGTTTGAGATGGCGTGAGAATCTAATTAGATTTACACGCCGTTTCATATTTGATTTGTGTAAGCGAAATCCTTCTTGAACAATTTTAAATATTTTGACAACTCTAATCAGGAGAAGTTTACTCCTAATCACAAACTTGGTGACTAATTTGTTTGGGGTAATTGACTCATTTTTTCTAAGTCTAATACTTGGGCTAATTCTGCTTCACTCATCAATCCTTTTGCTAAAACAATTTCTCTCAAAGATTTACCAGTTTCTAGAGATTCAAGCGCGATCGCAGCAGCATTGAGATAGCCAATATGAGGATTAAGGGCAGTTACTAAAGCGAGACTTCCTTCGGCATATTCTAAACAGCGATCGCGTTTAGCCGTAATTCCTGCCAGACAGAATTTACTTAATACTGCAATAGTATTACCCAAAATTTCGATGCTGTGAATGAGATTGTAAGCAATTAAGGGCATCATCACGTTTAATTCCAATTGTCCCGCTTGGGCAGCAAGAGCGATCGCGCTATCATAACCCATCACCTGAAAACATACCATAGAAGTCATTTCTGCTATCACAGGATTATATTTTCCTGGCATGATAGATGAACCTGGTTGAACGGGTGGTAATTGGATTTCTTTAAAACCAGTTTTAGGTCCCGAATCCATTAGTCGTAAATCGTGGGAAATTTTGACTAAATCTTGAGCTAAATTGCGTAATGAGCCAGAAACACTAACAAACGGACTCATACTCTGCATTGCTGCCATTAGATGAGGTGCAGGATGTAAAGGTTTACCAATTAACTCACTGAGAATTTGAGCAACGCGATCGCAATATTGAGGATGAGTATTTAATCCTGTTCCTGCTGCACTGCCTCCCAAACCAAGGGCATACAAATCTTGTTCGGCGGTAGTAATTCTTCTGTGGTGATCGCTTAAAATGTACGCCCAAGCGCGAAATCCTTCTCCCAATCTGACTGGTACTGCATCTTGGAGATGGGTACGACCAGATTTTACTATATCTTGAAATTGCTCGGCTTTTTGTTGCAAAGTTGCGATCGCTTCAGTGAGTGCAGGATACAAACTATGTTCTAATGCCAACAAACTACCAATCCGAATTGCAGTAGGGATGACATCGTTAGTAGATTGACCATAGTTGACATGATCGTTAGGATTAACTCTTTGATAATTGCCCTTTTCTGAATCCAAAATCTCCAAAGCACGATTAGCTAGCACTTCATTAACATTCATGTGATGGGATGTACCCGCACCAGCTTGATAAATATCCACTACAAATTGTTCCCGTAACTTGCCTTGCAAAATTTCATCCGCAGCTTGAACAATTGCTTGACTAATCTCTGTCAAAATACAACCTAACTCTCCATTAGCGATCGCAGTTGCTTTTTTGATTAATAAACAAGCATCAACATAAGTAGACAAAGGTTTAATGCCACTAATCGGAAAATTTTCTGTTGCCCGTAGCGTCTGAATTCCATAGTAAGCATCGATAGGGATTTGTCTTTCTCCCATAGAATCTTTTTCAATTCGATAATTAGAGTTGCCAGCCTGATTCATAACGCGATCGTCAAAAGTGCAGAATTATATCGGTAGAGACTATCAAAATATACCATCTCTTTTGAACTAATAATCCTGTATAGGCGGAAAACTCTGTAACTCAGATTAAATTAATGTGACAATCAAAAAGGTGGAACAAACTCTTCTATCCGATCTAATTTATAACGTCATCCTAATAAATAAGGATATTTAGGAGATGGGCTATGTCTAATCATCATTCAATAGGATTTATCAACCGTATGATCACAACTTTTATGCTAGTAGTTGTACTGATTGCTTGTGAAAAAATGCCAGACAAACAAACATCAAATAATCAACCCAGTAATCAAATTCAAGTTGAGCAATAATAATTTTTTTGAGCATAATCAGTTTAATAGCCTTTTTTTTGACAAATTCTTTGGCTTTTGATTGACTACTAGGATTATTTGATGCCTCAGCATAGTTAAGAACATTTTTAATAACCCCCAATTACACCACAACCAATTCTGGCACCAGAATTACCTGTAGGTTGAGTAGCAAAATCATCAGGGTTGGCATGAACCACTAAAGAACGTCCCATGACAGAATAGGAACTATCAGCCAAAGTTAACCCAGGATAGACTTGATCGAACTTAGCTACACCATCTTCAGCAGCATAAATATTCCCTAAATCCCCCCCATGAGCGTGTTCAAAACCGCTAGAAAGTAAATGTCCGTGTTCTACTCCAGCCGGATTAAAATGACCACCAGCATCATCTGCATCATTGCCACAACTTCCATATTCATGAACATGAAATCCATGTTCTCCAGGAGTAAGATTAGCAATAGTTCCAGTAATTCTTAATCCCTCCCCTGTCTCGGTTAATACTACTGTTCCTGTGGTGCTGGGAGATTGGGATGTACCATTAATGGTTGTTTGTAAAGCGGAAGTTTGTGCTAATAATGATTGACTAGAATAATTAACTAAGGTGAATGTAAGTATCGTAGCTGTGGTAGCAGTACTAAGAGACGCATATTTAAGCAATTTTTTGAATCTAATCAAGAATTGAAACATAAAAATAAATACCTTGTAGGTAATGAATAGATTGTGATCAAATCTAAAAAGTAAGCGAGAATATTTAGGGAAGAGGGATAGACAGTGACCAGTTATCAGTTACCAGTTACCAGTTATCAGTTACCAGTTATCAGTTACCAGTGACCAGTTATCAGTTACCAGTTATCAGTTATCAGTTATCAGTTACCAGTGATGACTCGTTATTGTCGCCCTTTCTCCTCTTCTCCTCTTCTCCTCTTCTCCTTATCTCCCTTACTTAAACAAACCTACATTTTTGAAGGAGTCTAACTCACGTTAAAATCGATCAATATCGATCAATAAAGATAAGAAAAGTAACCGATCATGACTGAACCCTCACTATCCAATCAAGTAACTGTTGAAGAGATAACAGAAGTTATTGCCGAATTTGAACAATATCGCGAACGTTTAGTTAATGAAACTTTAGCCACCGCCCAAAAAGCAAAGATGTCTAAAAATAAAGTGATGACGCAACTAGAACCCCAATTAGCAGATATAGATGCCAAATTAGAGTTTCTCCGCCAGCAACAAGCAACTTTAATATCAAGTACGGATAAATAGTTGAATTAAGCCGTTCTCGTCATTGGCCACCAAT
>CAZLUP010000073.1:0-18968 GCA_964562685.1 uncultured bacterium | reverse complement strand
GATGATTGACGAAGTGAACGCAAGCCCTGGCTTTTCAAGCCAGGGTACTGTTCACAATTAAGAAAAATTTTTAATAGACCTAGACCCAATAAAACTATACTGCTCAATACAATCAAGCCAAAGTAGTTGGGATGAATTAATAATTTATATTGACCAGTCACAGAATATTTGAGTAGTAGCAGTCCCCAAGCCAATAAAACTAAAACATCTAACCAACGCAGAAACTTTGGTAATTTTTGATTATTCTTAGGGAAAGAAATGAACGAATTGAACATCTAGCAATAATTAGAAAAAATAACTGTAAGTCAAAGTAAAAATAAAAGTTAGTTGGGCTGCGATCGCAAAAATATAAGCAATAATTCTTGGTTTAAAAATCGACAACATCAAACCAATGCCCTTGATATCGATCATTGGACCAAAAATTAAAAAAGCCAGTAGCGAACTACTAGTAAAAGTAGCAGCAAAAGAAAGCGCAAAAAAAGAATCCACTGTCGAACAAATTGACACTACTGCTGCCAGTAACATCATTGCCAGAATTGAAGTAATCGTATCCTGTCCCAAATGCAGAATAAATTCACGGGGAACAAACACTTGAATCATAGCTGCGATCGCACTTCCGATGATCAACATCCCTCCCAATTCCCGTAACTCCTGCACCACATTATTTAAAAACAGTCGGCTTTTTGATAAAGTAGTCGTGCTAGTAGTATAACTGGGTAAAGTATCGAACAAAGAACCATCTAAAGGTAAAGCCTCACCTTGACCCAATAAAAAAGTACCCGATTGTAACAGTACAGGTACTTTTTCTAATTGAGGTTCTCGACTCAACTTAAGTTCGGGAGTTTTTGCCCATAACACTCTTACCAACGCTGGTTGTAAAATCGACTTGGTATCAACTTGCCAACTAAACATAAAACCAATCAAAGTTGCGATCGCTAAAGAAAACAGCACTCTGAATATCACAATTTGAGATTGTTCCCCAAAAGCCACCCAAGTAGACCAAATTACCACAGGATTAATCGTCGGGGCTGCCAACAAAAAAGCTACCGCTACTCCAGGAGACACCCCTTTAATTAATAGTCTTCGTGCGACAGGAACGTTACCACACTCACAGACAGGAAACAAAAAACCGACACAACTACCTACCAAAGCTGCAAGAAAAGGATTTTGGGGTAATTTACTAATTAATTTGCGTTCATCCGTCAAAAATAACAGAGAACTTGATAGTAAAACTCCCAAAAGTAAAAAAGGCATTGCCTCGACTAATAAACTGAGGAAGAGAGTAAAGGCATTGTGCAGTTGAGTCATGTTTAGCGGTAATTGACTGTTTTATTTAGCTAGAAGCTGGATTGATTAGCCACTAGGATTAATTAATAACCCAAAAAGGTAAAGAAACTGAGCTTAATATACCTTATGTTTTTCCCAGGAAAAATAATTTGTTTAATTCTTCATTAAAGCTTTAATTGCATGAGATGATAGCAAAATTGGCTGCTTTATCAATGAAAGATGGATTTGACGATTTTAAGCCAACCGCCAAATTTATCGGTTTTGTAGCTAAGACTGGAAAATTACTACTATTTTCCATTTAATTTTAGCGATAGTTCTGTCATCATCTTCTTTCTTTACCTAAGCTTAACGACTAAGTTGTACATATAACTAAAGAAGCAGATCGTTAAAAACTGTTATATCAGATACAATTGATCGAAAGTAACAGCTAAATTTTAGCGATTTTAACCTTGAAAATTTAACGTCAAGACAAACTTTTGAAAAAAAATCCTCAATTGTTTGTCAAAGTGTCTTTCTTCCCTAGAAAGCTCGGTAGCGTTTTTACTTTTGATCCATTAACTGTTCCTTCGTTTTGACGAGATTTTAGCTTACCAGGGCATACTTTTGTCCAGACATAATATGTTACATTTTTACTTCTAAATTTTGACCGCCAGATTTACTGACGTTTAGTCGCGTTACATAATCATTGGTTAACTCTAGACTTTTAACTTTTAACTTGCAATCTAAATATGAATGGTAATAGAAATACTAAGATTCAACCACGTTCTCCCCTAGAAAGAACGTTAGATCAAATTTTTTACTGGGCAGCCAAAATTTTTGCCTTAGCCATTGCAGGAATTTTAATTTGGATCACAATTCAAGTAGCTATTCAAGCAACTCCTGCCATTTCTGAATTTGGACTCGGCTTTTTATTTAATAGTAGCTGGAATCCAGTTAATAGTCAGTATGGTGTCTTACCAGCAGTTTATGGCACAATTGTCAGTTCTTTTATTGCTTTATTAATTGCCGTACCGATTGGATTAGGAGTGGCAATATTTTTAAGTGAAGACTATCTCAATCCCAAAATTCAGAGAATAATTGTATTTTTAGTAGAGTTATTAGCAGCAGTACCTAGTGTAGTTTACGGTTTGTGGGGAATTTTTGTGTTAATTCCTTTTTTAAAAGAAATTACGCCGTTAAAAGGACCAGGGATGTTACCTGCTGCGTTAATCTTATCGGTAATGGTTTTACCTACAATTGCTGCAATTGCTAGAGATGCAATTATTAATGTTCCGATTGATTTAAGACAGGCAGCAGTCGGTTTAGGGGCAACTCGCTGGGAAGCAATTTTAAAGATAGTTATTCCTGCTGCTTCCTCTGGAATTATTGGTGGAATCATGTTAGCCCTTGGACGTGCCTTGGGAGAGACAATGGCAGTCACGATGTTAATTGGTAATGCCAATACGATTAATCCTTCTGTTTTTGCACCTTCTAATACAATTTCTTCTCTGCTTGCCAATCAATTCGCTGAAGCTAGTGGTTTACAAGTTGCTGCTTTAATGTATGCAGCCCTAATTTTATTTGCTATTACTTTGTTGGTAAATATTTTGGCTCAATTATTAGTAAATAGACTCCAAAAGATTTAAAGATATTTTATTAATTAAATTAAGCAACAATGTCTCAGGAATTAACTCAATTACAACCAGATTATTCTTTTTATCCTGCCAGTTTGAAGCGCAATCCTACCTCACCTCGTACTTTATTTGGCTTAGTGATGACAGGAATAGCAACCTTATTTACTATTCTGGCAATTGTACCTTTATTAATTATTTTGAGCTATTTATTAACCAAAGGAATTAGCTCTCTTAGCCCAATGGTTTTTACAGAATTGCCACCTCCACCCTTAGTAGAAGGAGGAGGATTTGGGAATGCCATCCTTGGTACAGTGATTATGGTAGGAATTGGGGCAGCCATTAGTGTCCCGATTGGGATTATGGCAGCAATTTATCTTTCAGAATTTAGTCAAGGGAAGTTAGCCGAATGGATTCGTTTTGCTACTAATGTTCTTAGTGGTGTTCCTTCAATTATTATTGGGGTATTTGCCTATAGTGCTGTTGTCTTAACCACTAAATCCTATTCTGCGTGGGCAGGAGGTTTTGCCCTAGCAATTTTGATGTTACCGATTATTATTCGCACCACCGATGAAGCCTTAAAACTCGTTCCTCAAGAAGTGAGACAAGCATCAGTAGGGATTGGTGCAAATGACTATCAAACTGTTTTACAAGTAGTTTTACCTGCTGCTATTCCTACGATTATTACAGGAATAACCTTAGCTGTTGCCCGTGCTGCTGGAGAAACGGCACCTTTATTGTTTACTGCCCTCTTTACTCAGTATTGGCCCAATTGGAATAATCTGTTAGTAGAACCAACCGCTTCCTTAGCAGTCTTAGTTTATAATTTTGCGATCGTACCGTTTAAAAATCAACAAGAATTAGCTTGGGGTGCTGCTTTTATTCTAGTTGTACTAGTTTTACTCACCAGTATTATTTCTCGACTTGCTACTGCTAGACGAACTTATTAAGTTATATGAGTAAGATTATCATTGGAGTGATGGGACCTGGAGAACTTGCCACTCCAATAGATCTAGATTATGCCGAACAATTGGGCAAGTTGATTGCCGAGAATAATTGGGTATTGTTGACTGGTGGTAGAAATGTCGGGGTAATGAATGCAGCTAGTGTAGGCGCAAAATCTGCTGGTGGTTTAACTGTAGGTATTTTACCCGATCGCAATACCGCCAGAATGTCTGAATTTGTAGATTTGGCAATTATTACCGATTTAGGGAACGCTCGTAATAATATTAATGTTCTTTCTGCTACCGTCATCGTAGCCTGTGGCATGGGCGCAGGGACAGCTTCAGAAATAGCCTTAGCTTTAAAACAACAAAAACAAGTAATCCTATTAAATGCAGATCCTGTTAGTCAACAATTTTTCTCCAATTTGTCGTCAGAAAATATTGTGATTGCTAACAATCCTGAAAATGCGATCGCATTAATTAAATCATTACTTGCTCAATAAATTAGTTTAAAACAATCCAGTATTACGTACTTTAGTAACAGTTTGGGGTAAAACTCCCACCAGCAGGGCAAATGCTTCATCGGGTAAATTGGCAACAGTTTCTGCATCAAACCAGTGTTCAAATTGATTGAGAATCACTTGCGCTCTCTCCGCAGGAATAGGATTATCAGTAATTTGTTTAGTTAGTTTTACCCACTGTCGACGCATTTTATAAGCTTGCCTTCGTTCTTCAGGTGTGTGGGGGGTAATTAAAGATATTTTACCCACAGGAAGTACAGCGATCGCATCACAGTCAAATTGACCGCCAACAATTGCTCCAGGTCCAGCAAATTCCGCATAATATTTTTTATAAATAATTAGACCATTTTTGCGCCGAGGATTAACTATTAATAGTTTTTGTGCTTGTAATTGAGCTAATATTTCGCTGGTCATTCCTTTGACTAATGATTAAGCAGACGAGGAGTACTTATTAATATTTAAAGAGTTAACAATTATTTTGAGCCAAACAATCAATTAGATAATTGTTTAGTTAATAATAATCTTTGAGAACTATTAAACAATAAATTTCTCCAAGAATTTTCTTGCTGATAAATTTGATAACCTCTTTGAAAATAGAGTTGTTTAGCTGGTTGATTGTCTTCTAATACATGAAGACGAGTTTCTCGATATCCCCACTCTAAGGCAATTTGCTCACAACTTGCTAATAATTTTTGAGCAACTCCTCGACGGCGATACAAACGAGCTACAGCCAAATTAGAAATATAAGGATATTGAGAATCGCTTGACCAAAAAGAAGGATAGCGAAGACTAATTTCTACGGTACCCACAATAATAGATTGCCCAGTAGGCTCGACTAAACTAGCAACTAAACAACAATAATTAGGGGGACAAGTACGAAAACGATTGCGTAAATCTTCATAAATACTGAGTTTGAGAGGTGAATAAAGCCAACTAAAAAATTGAGGAAACTGATAAAAACCATAAGTAAGAACATCCGTCACATCGGATATATCCTTTTGTTCGGCATTACGAATAGTTAATTGTTGCAGATTAGGTTTTTTTTGGTTAATAGTTTCTGGTTCAAGGGAAAAGGAAGAGGAATGAGGGTGGCAAAATAAACGCCTACAAGGAAACGTAGCCTTCACTTGATTTAAAAGTTGATTCAATTGAATAGGTATTGATCAAAAAAGCAATTTAAATTTGTTTCCAAACTATTGTAATTGTTTCTAGTCGAGAGTGGGAACAATAAGCAATATTGTCTGTGATTTTGTTAGGAAATAGAAAAACTCCAATTTGCTGAAAATTCAGACTTAAAAGAGTTAAACTCTCTGATTTTCTCGGCGAAAACACTGCATAATCAACACGGTAGTTAGTGGGAACTGACAAAGGCGCAAATTTGCCTTGTGTCATAACCTCTGCCTGGTTGATAGTTCCCATTGTTACTTTGAATTTACTCTCACACTTACACTTAAATTAATGCTGGAATCTTTAACCGATCAATATCAACGTTTGCACCTCAAACAAATAGGGCAAAACTTAGTTAATACTATTGGAATTGTTCTTAAAGTAGATCTAGCAATTTTATTAATTTGTGAATCACAAGGATCTCTAGAACAATACTTTATTTATCAGCAAACACAATTTAAAAAAGCTAATCGACATATTAAGCTAGAAACTTTAAAATTAACCGTTAAAATCACTGAGGAAATGATTTTAGTTGAAGATATTCCTCAATCTTTATCAAAAGTCGAAGACTTATCTCCACAACAGCAAGCTTACCTAGAAGCAAATATTTATTCTACTATGTCTGTACCACTGATTAATCAGCCAGATTTAACGGTGGTTTTAGCATTACACCATTGTCAACAAGTTCATATCTGGCAAGAGGAAGAAGTACAGATAGCTTTGATGATGGCAAGTCAAGGTGCATTAGTTATTTATCAAGTTTTTGCCTATGAAGCAATGCAGGCGTTGGCAAAGCGAGAAGGAACAATTAATCGAATTACAGCAGCAATTCGTTCTAGTCTCGAACCTCAATCAATTTTTACTGCTATTACTACTGAATTGGGACAAGCTTTAAGGGTTGATGGTTGCACTCTGTCTTTGTGGACAAAAGAAGATAAATATGTCCAGTGTGTTGGTTTATACGATCCTAATCAACCAAATCCTTTAGCTAAACAAGACCTACCGAAATCCTCTGTCGCGATCGCTGATAATCCCATTTTACAAAAACTTTTAGCCACTCAAAAACCAGTAGTCATAGCTGATTTACAACAACACCCAGAGATGGCAAGATACGATCTTCCTTGGCATTTTTGTAATAAAGCTTTGTTAATTGTGCCTTTAATAGTTGATGGGGAAATTATTGGCAGTATTACTTTAAGACAATCAAGTCACTCTCGTTCTTGGCATAAATCGGATTTGGATTTAGCAGAAGCGGTAGCTTCTCAAGCTGCGATCGCAGTACAACAGGCACGACTTTATGAAACCACTAAACAACAAGCTGAACTTTTGATTGAACGAGAAAAAAAAGTCAAAGAGTTAAATAATTATTTAACTGAATCAGTTTTAAAGCGTTTTTTACCAGAGTCTATTGTCAATAAAGCTGCGGTAGGAGAATTAGTTTTAGATTTAAACCCCGAACCCCATCGAGTAACTATCTTATTTGCTGATTTAGTCGGTTTTACTCCTTTATCGAGTCAATTAGGTAGTCGTCGTCTGGCTGAATTTCTCAACGAATATCTCGAAGCAATGGCTAAAGCAGTTTTTGAACAAGGAGGTACAGTAGATAAGTTTCTTGGGGATGGTATTATGGCGTTATTTGGTGCGCCCGAAAGTTTAACACCTAGTGAACAAGCTCAAAAAGCGATCGCAGCAGCCAAACAGATGCATCACTACCTTAAGGAACTTAATAATCAGTGGCAATTAAAAAAACTTTTGATTAAAGACGCTCTTCCCACACTACAATTACGCTGTGGGATTCATCAAGGTAAAGCAGTAGTCGGAATGTTTGGTGGCAAACAAAGAAAAGATTACACAGCCATTGGTACGGCAGTGAAT
This sequence comes from uncultured bacterium, assembly GCA_964562685.1. Classification (GTDB taxonomy): domain Bacteria; phylum Cyanobacteriota; class Cyanobacteriia; order Cyanobacteriales; family Xenococcaceae; genus Stanieria. The sequence continues at coordinate 11,564 of CAZLUP010000073.1, read as the reverse complement.
ATCGCCTCTAGACTACAAGAAGCAGCAGAAGCAGATACAATTTTAGTTTCTGCTACGGTTGCCGTTTGTTTGGAAGTTCAAGAAATCAAACAAGTTAGCTCTCTTCAGTTAAAAGGAATAGAAGAAAAAGTGATTGCTTTTTCCGTTGCGTTACCAACATCTCAAGTACCTGAATAATATCAAGTTCGCTTTTGATAGTTAAAGGTGATGATTGACGAGGAGATTGGGGGACTGGGGGATACGGAGAAAATTTATTTTAAGTGATTATCAGAACTTGATAAGCCAATCCACATTTAACTTACTTGCTTTATTAGTTAGGAAAGAAACCTCAAATTCTCTCTCCATCTCCCCATCAGCCTCAACTGACAAATTGATGTTGACCAGCTTATAAGGGGTCAGAGGTTGCCCTTACTTTTTGTAAATAGTTCGCCAATCTCAGACTCTCCGAGTTAAACACAGAGGTACTCTGGTTCGATACCCAAGTTACTCACTAAATGTCTAATTTCTGCTTCGTAAATCGCATTCATTACCAAAATGACATCGGGTTGATACTCTCTTAAAAATTTCGGAGCAATGATCTGTTGTCCGCTACCAGCAACAAATTTGCCTTGTTTGCGAGGATTAAGATCGACAATATAATCAATGTGATTATGGTCTTGAAGTAAATTGAGAAAAGTAACGCCTTTAGAACCAGCCCCCCAAGCGACTACTTTTTGTTGCTTGGCAGCAAATTCCTGCAATTTATTAGTCCAAAATGAAATTTTTTGAGCAAATTTATCAGTAAACTCGTTTAAATCTGCTTCTAAAGCGGTAAGAGGTTCAACTTCTGCGTAATTATTACCAATAGCTTCTGTAGTTGGTACTGCTTCTAAACAAATAAATTGACCATCAAAAACTTCGCGAACGTTTTTAACATCGAAACCATGATTGATAAAGGCATTAACGAATGCAGCAGGTGCGTAATAGCAACAATGTTCGTAAATCAAATCCCAAATCGCTAGATGACGAAAAGTATAAAGTGCATTAGGAACTTCAAAAAAAACAACTGTGTCTGTGCGTTCACCAATAGCTTTTCGTAGCGGTTGAAGTATTTGAGCAGGATTGATGACGTGTTCAAGAGTGTGACGACAACAAATTAAATCTGCTTGATAATCTTGATAGCGTTCTGAGTAAAAATCTTGAATAAATTTAACTTGGGAAGCAAAAGATTGATGTTCTGCTCTAGGGACGTAAGTAGGATCGAAGCCAATACAGTTATTATCACCAAATTGGGCTAAAGAAATTAAAAAATCTCCTTTACCGCAACCAATCTCAATAATGTCTTTGTGATGAAGTTGATGGCGTTCTACTAATTCTTGAGCTAAAGATTGAGCATATTGTTGAAAACGGGGCGAATAATGTAAAGAATTTTCGTAATCTTGGTCATAATCTAATTTACTAGAGTCATAAGCAACATTACTAATTAATCCCGTTTTGGAATCATAAGTTAGTTTAAGATCTCCTTTAGGACAATTTTTAGCTGCATCTCGTTCTGACCACAGTAAGTTGCAATAAATGGGAATGTTCAACATTTCCAAAAATATTGCAGAATCAGAAGATAACAAGGAATTGTTGAGAAGAGAATCGTTCATTGGCAATCAGGAAGATAAGGGAAATAAGGCGATTGTGACATAAAGAGTTGCCTAAATCACCTCAAAGCTTCATCATTTTTACATCTCCCAAAGTAACAGAAAAAAATGCGACTGCGTAGCAGCAGCTAGCGCGATCAATAATCTATATATCTAATTGATGTGTAAAGCTATAATATCTCACTAACAAAGTTTAATTATTAACCGAGAAGTAGAGATAGATTTAGAAAATTCTAATTAATTCAGCTATGCAACCAGAATTATAGTAGAGACAATTCAATTAGGAAGCAACAGGCAAAATGAGTTTTATATGCCACGATGCTTTGGTCACTATCGCAGCACTAGAGTATGAAAAAGTCATTGATTTTTATCGAGAATTATTATCTCAAGAACCTAAACCTTATATCTTGAATGTTTATGGAGAATTTCAATTACCAGGATTGCGTTTAGGCATTTTTTCCCCAAAAATAAATCATCAGTCTGATTTTAATAACTCTGCTCACAGTAGTTTGAGTATTTGTTTAGAAGTAGCCAATTTAGAAAATGCGATCACTCATTTGCATCAAATTGGTTATCCTCCACCAGGAGAAATCATTACTGCTTCTCATGGTAGAGAAATATATGCTTACGATCCAGCAGGAAATCGTTTAATTTTGCATCAGTCTAATTAAAGACTTCTAGGCAAGCTAATTAAGGAAAAAACACTTGATCTTCAATTCCCTTCCACCATTCTCCTAAATTCATCATATCTTCGTGAATATCTTGTATTTCTCGGAGATATTCTTCTGGCGGAAGAGTATGTTTACGTTCTTGTAACTTGGTTAATCTTAACTGTACCAGTAACCAAGGCTTAGATAAACCATCATTGTCTTCAATATATTTTGCCAAATCTCTACTATTCATCATCACTTGCTCGATGCGATTACTTTAGGACGTATTAATTAACCATAACGCAGCTCTAACTTTTAAATTAATTAAAATCTGGCAACAAGCAGCGATCGCTAGACTATTATAACCAATTCTCTAGCTTTATACTAAATCCGATTCTCAAAACCAACTTTTAAGACTGATGTGGGGACACGGGGACATGGAGACGGGGAGAGCCTTTTTATTTTTAGATATAAGTAGGGTATGACAACAGGATTTGGTATTAGACCTTCGATATTTTGAAAATGGCGAATATTATTTTATTATTAATGAGACTTAAACACTTCCAATTTCAACGGTTAATAGCTTAAAACCCCCGACTGAACGCGCCACAATCGGGCATAAATGCCATCGAGGGAGAGCAATTGTTCATGAGTACCCCCTTCAACAATTTGTCCTTTATCCATTACATAAATGCGATCGCTGTGGCGAATTGTAGACAGACGATGGGCGATCGCAATGGTGGTTCGATTCTGGGTAATTTTAATCAGGGACTTTTGAATTGCTGCTTCGGTTTCATTATCTACAGCCGAAGTAGCTTCATCGAGGATCAGAATCGGTGGATTTTTTAAAATGGCACGAGCGATCGCTAGTCGTTGTCTTTGTCCGCCAGAAAGTTTTTGTCCCCTTTCTCCCACAATGGTGTCATAACCCTGGGGTAATTCTTGAATAAATTCGTGTGCTTCAGCTAACTTCGCAGCATCAATGATTTGTTTGTGAGTGCTATCAAAGCTACCATAGCGAATGTTTTCTGCTACTGTACCGTGAAACAAAAATACATCCTGACTTACCCAGGCGATGCACTGTCGCAGGTCAAATAAATTGAGTTCTTTAATATTTGTGCCGTCAATGGTAATACTGCCCTTTTCAACCTCATAAAAGCGCAGCAGGAGTTTAACGAGAGTGCTTTTACCAGAACCTGTTGCCCCAACTATGCCAATGGTAGCTTGAGCAGGGATGTGGAGAGATAATTCCTTCAGAACCGAATTGCGTCCGTTATAAGCAAAGGTAACATCCCTAAATGCCACTTCCCCCCGAACAGTGTGGAGTGGTAGAGAGCGATCGCCGTGGGCAATGGTAACGGGAGTATCCAGTAAACCCATCACCCGTCGCACCGATGCCATGGCTCGTTGATATTCGTCCATGATTTCACTCAGTGCGGTAAAAGGCCAGAGTAAATCTTGAACGATAAACACCATAAAACCGTAAGTACCTACACTGAGGCGATCGCCTAGCACTTCTAATCCGCCAAAATAGAGGATGATGATAAATCCCAATAAGATTAAAAACCGCAGCAAAGGTTGAAACATCGTACTCAGAGCGATCGCCCTATAATTACTACGACGATATGCCTCGCTTTCGGTAGTGACGCGCTCCTGTTCGTAGGCTTCAGTGGTAAAGCTTTTAATGGTAGCTATACCTGAGATATTGTTAGACAGACGTGCGCCGATAGAGCCAGCCCGCTCTCTTACGTCCGCATAGCGCGGTTCTAGTTTTGCCTGAAAAATAAATGTCCCCCACAAAATAAAGGGAATGGGTAACATGGCACTCCAAGCGATCGCAGGAGCTAAGATAACAAAGCTAATCCCCACCGCCAACACCCGCGTGAAGAAGTCAATCAAATCTATTGCCCCAAAGTTGAGAAATCGCTCTAGCTGGTTAATGTCGTCGTTGAGAACCGATAGTAGAGTTCCCGTACTGCGGTCTTCAAAATATGCCAGTTCTAATTGTTGGAGGTGGCTATAGGTATCTACCCTTAGTTCGTGTTGGAAGGTTTGAGCCAGATTACGCCACAGTTTTTCGGCTCCGAATTGACTGAGGGATTCTAAGCCCCAAACGACCGCCGTTAATAGCGATAAGATTAACAACTGGGTAGGGCCATTGCTAATGCCCAAGCGAGCCAGCAGCGAGGTTTCCCGTTCAACTACGACATCCACGGCAACGCCAATGAGGTAAGGGGGAGCGAGGTCAAAGATGGTGCGGAAAATCGAGCAGATTATTGCGCCCCAAATCTTAATCCGATAGGGTTTGCCATAGCGGAGTAGGCGCAGGAGAGGATAACGAAAAGTAGAATTTGGCATAATTTATCAAAGGGAAAGCTATCTCAAAGTCGATAATAGAAATATCTAATTTACAATCGCGTTACTAAAGAAGATGACCATGACACCAAAAGAAGAATAATTCAAGCAATTGAGCGATCGCCTGACGATTTGGTGCGGGCGTTGTTGGAACTATTAAAAACTATCCAGCAAGGTTCTCAAACAAGATGTTTGACAATAGAATCTGCTACACAAAATACATCAGAAGCAAGCTCTGTCTATCCACTACGAGGATTACCGCTAGTAATTGCGGAAGATTTTGACGAGCCAATACCAGAAATATGGGAAGCTTTGAGCGAATGATTTTGTTGGATACTCATATTTGGTTGTGGTGGCTTCATGATTCAAATCGGTTATCGGGTCGAATGCAGTCTGAAATTGCTACAGAGGAAGTAGAAAATGGGGTCTTAATCTCTGCGATTTCGGTTTGGGAAATTGCAGTCAAATCTAGCTTGGGAAAGTTGACGTTACCTTTGCCGATAGATGAATGGTATGAAATGGCGCAGGTTTATCCTGGAATTATTGTCGAATCATTAAATCCTCTCGATGCGATTGCCAGTACTCAACTGCCAGGAGAGTTTCACAAAGACCCCGCAGATCGAATTTTAATTGCGATCGCCAGACGATATGACATACCTTTGGTGACGATGGATAATAAGATTTTGAATTACCCGCACGTAAAAACAATTTCATAGATTTCATTAGTAGTAATTAGTATGAAATGCAATTAATTGAAATGTCTTAGCTCTTTCACGTAGATATCGAGCAAATAATTGCACCCCAAATTTTAACCCGATAGGGTTTGCCATAGCGGAGTAGGCGCAGAAGGGGATAGGGAAAAGTCAAATTTGGCATAATTCAATCAAGGAAAAGCTATCTCAAAGTCGATAATAGATAATAAGAGTATTTAAGAACGCGATCGCGTTATCAGAAATTATGACCATGACACCAAAAGAAGAATTAATTCAAGCAATCGAGCGATCGCCAGATGATTTGGTGCGGGCAATTTTGGAGTTGCTCAAGGTATGGCAAAGACAACAATCTCATTTTCCTCAAGCAAGTGGGAGCAAGTCAAAATACGACTTTAGCGATCTGGCGGGGCGATTGACTTGGCGGGGAGATGCTGTTGCCGTTCAAAAAGAACTGCGGGATGAGTGGTAATTGATACCAACGCGATTTTATCTTTTTTGCAAGGAAACGCTCGGCTGATTCAACTGCTGCGAGAAACAGACTGGATTGGAATTTCTATTATCAGTCAGATTGAATTTTTGGTTTTTCCTGACCTGACACAAAGTGATCGCCAATTGTTTCAAGAGTTCCTCCAACTGGTGCAAGTAATCGATCTAACTACGGAAAACGAGGCTTTAATTGGTGAGATTATTGAAACTCGCCAGCAATATCGTCTGAAGCTACCAGATGCAATCATTGCTGCGATGGCAATTTACTATTCAGCAAGTTTGATAACGGCTGACCAAGGGTTTAAAAAAGTGAGTGCATTGACTGTCATTAGTTGGTAATCTCTCTTTCTGAAATTGATGTTTACAGTTTGCGATCGCCTTGGGTTTGGCTAAGTCAAATAAGGTGCGGAAAATCGAGCAAATAATTGTACCCCAAATCTTAATCCGATAGGGTGTGCCATAGCGAAGGAGATGTAGAAGTGGGTAAATCGAATGAATCACTTTTTAGCGGTATTGATAAGATATTTGGACACGTCATCAAGAACCTTTTGGGCAGCAAAAAAATTCAAGCCGCGCCATACTGAAAAATCGACTAAATACACCCGATCTTGCTTTTCAGCTTTGAGCTGTGACCAAAGGGGCTTTTTTTTAGTTCATTAATGAATGCACGATCATCTTGTTGTAAAGGCGCAATAAAAATGACATCACTATCAATCTCAGGTAGAACTTCCTCAGAAATAGCTAAATCAAGATTGTCTGATTCTTCAAAAAGTGGGTTCAGAATCCCCAGTTCTTTTAAGATTGCGCTTGCAAAGGAGTTCTCACGGGCTATCACCAACTGACCAGTAGCAACATACATAAATGATGCTTTAATTTCTTGCTCTTGATTAATGCGCTGTTTCAGATCGCCAATTCGTTGATGATAATCATCCATTTTTTTGGCGAAAACATCTGACTTCTCTAGGATTCTCGCCAGATCCTCAGTTTGTTGTTGCCAATCACCCGTAATCTCTTCCCAAGGCAAAATTACGGTCGGTGCAATCTCTGGCAAGTACTGATAAACTGCTTCAAATGCTGAATGAGAAATCACAATAATCAAATCAGGTTTAAGCGAAACCAGCTTTTCTAAACTCGTCTGACCGTCTGGACTACGTAGAATTTCAGTCTCATTTTCAATGTTTTGGAAATAATCAAAATCACTTTCAATTTCCGTAGTTATCCAGGTTGCAATGGGCTTGAGGTCTAATACTAGAGCTGCTGCAAAGCTATTGAAATCTAGCGTCACGATTCGCTGAGGATTGAGTGGAATACAAGTTTCTCCTCGGATGTGCCTAATTACCCGACAATCAGCTATTGATTGTCCATCCTCTACACTTTTAGAAGTCTGCAAGAAACTTTTATTGCAGGCAGAAACTAGAGAGAATATTAAAATTCCTAGTAAGGCTAGAACCGTAAAGCGATGGATGATGGATTTCATGTGTTTATTTCAAGGGCAAAACATTTTACTTTTAAGCTACAAATTTATAGCTGTGGAGATAAATCAACTTAAAGGGGTAATCAGAATGTCCAAGAAATACTGCCTTGCACTGTAAAAGGCGCACCAGGATGGACGCGCAAGTCATTAAAAGCACTTTCAAAATAATCCACGTCGAAGAGGTTTTTAAAATTGAGAGCAGTACAGAAACTATCTCGTTCCTAGAAAATGACTGCATCTATGGTTAAATAATCTGGTACTTCAAATGTGTTATCAGCATCACCAGCGCGATCGCCCACATAAAAAAGTCCCAAACCAAAACCCAAACCTTCCAAGTCACCTTGTTGAATTTCATAAGTGGTCCATAAGCTGGCAGCATGAGGGGTTGTTCGTGCTACGCGATTGCCTACAGCAATAACGTTATCTTCTGTCACTTCTGCATCGTTGTAAGCATAACTAGCAAAAACATTCCATCCTGGTAAGATATCCCCTGCCAGACTTAGTTCAATTCCTCGACTGCGTTGTTCCCCTGTTTGAACCGAGAAACTGATATTGTCTGGATCTTCAGTGGTAACATTCGATTGAGTAATGGTATATAACGCTAGTGTACTCGAAAGCCTGTTATTCAAATCTGCTTTGACTCCGACTTCAAACTGAGTCCCCCGAGTCGGCTTAAATTCTTCGCCATCAAAAGATTGCCCGATAGATGGCTCGAAGGAGCGACTGTAGTTAGCATAAAGGGAAACGGGTTCAATGGGTTTATATAAAATGCCTACACGAGGACTAAAAGCATTTCCCGATTGACTTGTTTCTGTATCAGTTATTAAGTCTTCATCGGTTTGCTCAAAGAAATCTAATCGACTGCCTACGAGTAATGTTAAATTGTCTGTAATTGTTAGCCGGTCTTGTGCTATCAAACCAAGTTCATCAGTCAGAGTATTGGTATCGTATTCAGAACCAGGTATGATTGCTCCAGGTGGTTGACCGTAAATTGGATCGAACAGATCAAGGGGAGCGATTTCTCTACTTTGACCGCTAGAATCTACGGTCTGTCTACCCAAATCAAAGCCAAAAAGTAACTGATGTTCAATTGAACCAGTTGCAAACTTACCGATAACATTGGTCAACATTCTATAGTCTCGCTGGTCATAAGCTTCGACAAAATATGTTCTCTCTAGGGTACGATTATCAGGTAAAAGCTCATCAGGAAAAGTACCTCCATCAGGCTCTTCATAAGCACCATAGTATCTGCTATACAGAAAAGCATTTCTTAATGACCAATTTTCATTAAATTTATGCTCTAATGTGTATCCAATTCTGGGACCCTCAGCATGAAAGATACCTTCATTTACATTGCGATCGCGAGGGATTTCACCATTAAGATTAGATTCGATTGTTCCATTTACAGGCAAACCATAAGTAATTGCTTCAAACTCTATGTCTTTGTAAGTACCTTCAAGAGTCAGCTTGGTATTCTTCCCAAGTTCAATACTTATCGCAGGAGCAATTACCAGGCTTCTAGTTTTGCTAAAGTCAATGAAAAAACCTTGATCTCGGTAGGAAGCATTGAGTCGATATAATACTTTTCTAGACTTGTCTAATGGTCCAGACAGATCCACTTCACCACGGTAAAAATCAAAATTGCCAATAGTTACTTCGGCAAAGTAGTACGGATCGCGCCGAGGCTGCTTCGTCACGAAGTTAATTGTTCCCCCAGGTGATGATGAACCAAATAAAATTGAGTTTGGACCTTGAAGAACTTCAATCCTTTCAATTCCTGTGAGATCTGGTCCAAGACTCGAAGATAGAGAATCTTTGAAACCGTTCAGTGTAGGCGAAGAGAAAAATCCCCGTACTTGTATCCGCAATCCGCCAAAGCTACTAGGAGCAGTATTACGGACGCTTGGGACATTGAGGAGCGCGCTGGAAAGATCGGCATTTTGATCTTCTAATACTTCTTGCGGTATTACTTGCACTGATTGGGGAGTATCTTTTAAGGGTGTATCTGTCCGCGTCACCGTACTTGAATTTTCAACATTGTACCCCTCTTCCCCTTCACCTGTCGCAATAACTTCAATCTCCTCATCTGGTGCTGGTTGTGCTGTAGCTCTTTCAGAGGTGACACTTAATACTAAATTATTCCTACCAGGAACTACTTCTGCACTTGGTGCTTGAGTTTCCCCAGTAATCCTGACTCGGATACTACTTTCATCTATTTTATTTACTGTAATTTTAGTAATTCCTTCGGCAGGGTTGAGTTCCTCCACACCATTTCTCAGGTTAAATGCTAAAGTTGCATCAAGAATATCGATTACTAGATCGTTCCCTTCAGGCAAAATCAACGGTACTAACCTTTCACTTCCCGCCACCGTTTCTAAAACTAATTCCAACCCATCCTCAGTTTGGATAACCTCCACACCAGTAACTCTCGTAATCCCTTGTGCCACCAAATCCGCAGCCGTACCCAACTGCAACGGCGTTTTTTCCCTTACTCCCTCTCTCCCTCTCTGTGTCTCCGCGTCGAGTAAGGGCGAACGGCTGTTCCCCCCTACAACCTCTGCACCAACAGGACTAACCAAAACAACCCCTAATACCCCCACAACAGACAACAGACGCAGGGATAAAAATACCGATAATAATTTCATTCTTGCTCCTCAGACTAAGCGGATAACCGCCTTATTTAGAAATATTCTTAATATTTAATGAGGAGTAGTGTATAGAAGTCGATCGCCTTTTGTCTGCTACAAATCCGCACTTGATTGCTAAAAATCCGCATTTGTCTACTAGCAATTCGCCTTTTTACCTGCTAAACACTGGCTGGGAGTAATGCCAAATCGACCTTTAAATGCCCCAGAAAAATACCCCATGTTGTTATAGCCAACTTTAGTTGCTACTTCCGCCACCGAGTATTTGCCTTCTTTTAGTAGCATTTCTGCCCGATCTAGTCTCTGTTGGATTAGATAGCCCACTACAGTTGTATTAAAGAGCAAGGGAAAACCTTTTTGTAAAGTGCGATCGCTCACTCCTACCTGCTGTGCTAATTCAGGTAAGGAGGGTGGATACTCGAATTGCTTGGTCAGAATATCTTTAGCGTGATGTAGAGCGGTAACTGTCTTCGGTTTTAGTTTTGTTACAGATTTTTTCTGCTGCGAATCTGTCGAAATTAAATCGAGATGTAATGCTAGCAATTCAAATACTTTTGCCTGTAAATACATCCGCTTGGCTGCACCGCGATAGGGAGCGTTCCACATTTGATGAGCTAAAGAGCGCATGGCTAGTGTTACCCTAGGATAAAAGGAAACTTTCCAGTCTTCCCCTTTAAATAGTTGTTTTTGAAGAGCCGAAGCAAACTTTCTATCTTCTAGAAGATAAGAATTCAGTATTTCTGGTTCGATCTCCACATTCACAATAGTTAAACGCCGTCCAATTTGAAACTTATCTGTATATGCAGGAGAAATACCACTCCCTGAAAAATAACTGCGTGTTTTATTAAAAGTTGGGTGAATATCGTTGTAAAAAGACCCCGATAAAACAATCATCATCTGAAACGGATGGTCATGAGCAGATGTTTTCACTACTAAGTCTCGGTGATATTCATGGTCTGAGAAGTTCAGGTACACCCCAGGTGATAGCTCCATGTAGCGACTATAACCCCGCCCCAAATATTCTGGTACTCCCTCCAGAGTTTCAAAATCATCCAGCACCAAATTGTTGAGTTGAGGTTGGGGAGCTTGCTGCCAAAGTTCGTCCCAATCATCTTGGTTGAGAATGAGGCTCATAGGGATATTAATAAGAGGAAGTCACATTAATTGCAAATTAATCGCAATAATTTTATCATAAATCGTCTGTCTCAAAATCTCAAGGACAACTAATCATTATTGGTGGTGCAGAAGATAAAGAAGGAGATTGCACTATTTTACGAGAGTTTGTTCGTCGCTCTGGTGGAAGAGGAGCAAAAATAGCCGTGATGACGGTGGCTACAAGTTTACCAGGAGAAGTAGGCTCCGACTATAGAGATATTTTTGAAAGATTGGGTGTCGAAAGAGTAGATATTGTCGATACAGAAAGACGAGAAGATGCTAGCGATTCTAGGTATATTAAAGTATTAAAAGAAGCTACAGGAGTATTTTTTACTGGTCGAGATCAAGCTCGTGTCACCGATGTTCTTAAAGATACCGAAATGGATCACCTTCTACAGGAAAAATTTAACTTTCTTCCGTAAGAAGTCCTCCAGTTTACTGGAAGGACGGGGCTTTTA
>CAZLUP010000072.1:0-20014 GCA_964562685.1 uncultured bacterium | reverse complement strand
CTTTTTATGAAACCCTTTTTCTGACTTCTTTTTCAAGTTTTGTCCTGTACTTAGGTTAATCGATAATCCTGGCAATCTGCCGACGGTGGTAGCTTACCCCGCAGTGATTGAAGATACCCTCAGTCAAATTGAACCCTTAGTTCAACAAAAAGGGCGCAATAAAAAGATTTCTACTCGTTGGTTTGCTCTTAAACTATTAGAATACGAGGATCGGGTTGCCCCTGAATTAAAAGGGAAAGAATTAGACCGAATTGTTATTGAAAATCGCCGTAAAATTCACCAACTATTACACGAAGATATTGATATTATCGTTGCCGACAGTCGCTATGGCTTTATCCGCAGCTTGATGCAAAGTTCGGTCAGACAAAGGAGAAATATTAGTAGTACCACATCGGATAAAATCGACCAATTCGTTCTCAATCGTTGGATTGGTATTCCTTTGTTTTTAGTGGTGATGTATTTAATGTTTTTCATTGCCATTAATATTGGTGGTGCATTTATCGACTTCTTCGATATTTCTTTTGGTACTGTCTTCGTCGATGCGCCTCAAGCTTGGTTAGAGTCTTTAAATACTCCTGGATGGATCGTCGGCTTTGTGACTTCCATTGGTGGTGGTATTCAAACTGTAGCGACGTTTATCCCCCAAATCGGTTTATTATTTGTCATTCTTTCGATCCTAGAAGACTCTGGCTATATGGCAAGGGTAGCCTTTGTCATGGATAAATTAATGCGCGTGGTGGGTTTACCTGGAAAATCTTTCGTGCCGATGCTAGTGGGATTTGGCTGTAACGTACCTGCAATCATGGCAACCAGAACCCTAGAAAATAGACGCGATCGCTTGATGACTATCATGATGAATCCGTTTATGTCTTGCGGGGCGAGATTGCCCGTATATGCTTTGTTTGCTGCTGCTTTCTTCCCCCGTAACGGTCAAAATCTGGTGTTTGGGCTGTATTTAATCGGCATTGCTGCTGCGATCTTTACAGGACTGGTAATGAAAAACACGATCATGCAGGGAGAAGCCTCACCTTTTGTCATGGAGTTACCTCTCTATCACATTCCCAAGCCCAAAGGTATCGCGATCCGCGCTTGGGATCGATTGAGGGGATTTTTACTCAGAGCAGGTAAAGTTATTGTAATTATGGTTGCGATCTTGGGTCTATTAAACTCCGTCGGTACAGATGGTTCGTTTGGACAGCAAGACAGCAAAGGTTCGATTTTATCGGCTACCAGCCAAGCAGTAACACCATTATTTGCACCTATGGGTGTTCGTCAAGAAAACTGGCCCGCTACCGTAGGTATTTTTACAGGGGTATTTGCTAAAGAAGCAATGGTGGGTTCTCTCGATTCCCTTTACGGTCAACTAGCACTTGAAGAATCAGGAGAAGTAGCAAAAGAAGGCGGTTTTGACTTCTGGGGCGGTATTGGCGAAGCATTTGCCAGTATTCCCGCGAATTTAGCCGATTTAGGTAATCAATTACTCGATCCCATTGGTTTAAACATCGGCAACGTCCAAGACCAAGCTGCCGTTGCTGAAGAACAAGAAGTAGCAATGGGTACTTTCGGGCAGATGTCCCAAAGATTCAACAGTACCCAAGCAGCCTTTGCCTATCTCTTATTCGTACTGATGTACTTTCCTTGTGCTGCTGCTACGGGGGCAGTTTACCGCGAAACCAATTTAGGTTGGACGCTGTTAGTTGGTGCTTGGACGACTGGTTTGGGTTATTGGGTAGCGGTCATGTTCTATCAAATTGCTACTTTCTCTCAACATCCAGGTTTATCCCTCGCTTGGATAATTGGTGGAGTAGTAGCTATGGCGGGAACAATTTTCCTACTCAAACTATCTCGGAGTCCCCGAAGATTTTCTAGCGATCGCCAGGAGGAAAGAGTTAGAACTACTACTCGCGTTTAAATAAGTAATAGTTAGAGGTGAACGGTGAAGCGGTGCGGTCTTGGCGGTTTCCGTCGAGGAGCAACTGCTGAACCCGAAGGGACGTTCGCCCGTACAGTAGGTAATAAATGACATCAATCGCAACTAATTCTCATTCACCAAAATCCCAACAGTGGTATCGTCCGACGCTTTCCCCAGAACACGGGGTATATGTGATGCTGATGGTATCATTCCTGACGGGGGCTGCTGCTGCCCAAGATTGGACTTGGGGGACAACTTTGGCTTTAATCTGTGAATTTTGTGGCTTTCAGGCAGAACATCCTTTGGTATGGCAAGTTAAACAGCGTAAAAGTCTTAAACCTCGATTATTACTGTGGGGTAGTCTTTATGGTGGGGTAGCGGTTGCGATCGCACTTTGGTTACTGTGGCAAAATACTACTAAATTACCTCTATTATTAATTTACACTGGCGCGATCGCTGCTTTAATCTTTGATGTAGTCTCAGTCAGGCAACATCAACAAAAATCGAGACTGAATGAACTGGTAACGTTTGCTGCGGTATGTCTATCAGCCCCTTTAGCTTATACAGTGACCCTTGGCACGATTGACAAAATTGCTATTGCCCTTTGGGTACTCAATACTTTATTTTTCTCCAGTGCCATTTTTACCGTCAAGCTACGCAAAACCAAGACTGCTTCCATCATTCCAGGTATTATCTTTCATGGCATGGCAACTGCTCTCTCGCTAGCCCTTTGCTTAACTGGATGGTTATCACTAATTACAGCTTCCGCATTTGGAGTAGCACTAATCAAGTTTGCTCTGATTTTGTGGCAAAAAGATTGGTATTGTACCGCTAAAATCCAACAGGTGGCATTACTGGAAACATTCTCCAGCTTGGCTTTTTTGGTTATTGTAGCTTTGTCAGTATTACCAGTCGTTATTAGTCATTAGTCATTAGTCATTTGTTGTTAGCGCAAAGGACGAAGGACAAAGGAGAAACAACAAGAAAGGAAAAAATTATGTTATCTCAAAAAACAATCGATCGCCTCAATCAACAAATTAACCTAGAAATTTATTCTTCCCATCTTTATCTACAAATGAGTTCTTGGTGCGCCTATAAATCCCTCGATGGTTGCGCCACCTTTTTGAGTCAACACGCTGATGAAGAAATGATGCATATGCGTCGTCTACTCAACTATCTTCAAGAAACAGGTGCATTAGCAATTATTAGTGGAATGCAAGCACCACCAGCAGATTATAATTCTGTAAAAGAAATGTTTGAGAAAATCTATGAACACGAACAAGTTGTTACCAGTAAGATTAATGACTTAGTACATTTAGCCACTACCGAACAAGATTATGCCACCCTTCAATTTTTACAATGGTATGTTGCCGAACAACACCAAGAAGAATTTTTATTCAAGAGTATTCTCGACAAAATTAAACTGATTGGTACGGAAGGACAGGGAATCTTTTTCATCGATCGCGAAATTGCTAATATGGCAGCCAATCGAACTGGCGAAACAACAGCAATGACTTAACAGTTACCAGTTATTAGTGACCAGGTAGCGGTTTGGTAATGCCAAACCGCTACAGCAGTTATCGGGGAATCTTAAGTTTTAAGAAAAAAACTTTAGACTTTTAACTTTTAATTCATCTGCGTTCATCAGTAGACTTTTTTAGTTCCTAACTTTCTAATGATCTTAAAAGAACTACAAAACTATATTCTTAATAAGAATTGCGTCTCTTTGGCAGAAATGAAACAACACTTTGGGATCGATGGAGATGCCCTTAAACCAATGCTCGACAAACTCATTAAAAAAGGGAGGGTAAAAAAGTTACCAACCGCAGAAAAGTGTCATAGTTGTACGGGTTGTGACCATGCCACACTAGAATTTTATGAATGGGTAGTGTTGATCGCAAGTTTAGCACGTCAACTCTTTATCCAACTAAAAAAACAACAACCATTAGCAGTAACCGAGAGTAATAATTCTAATAATTCTCATGATTCTAATTTGATCGCAACGGAAATAGAAGCATCGGAGGCAGATCTTCAAGGCTATGCGATCGCTCATGCCGTCCCTGGAAGAGTGCGTTTGAAAATTCCCCAGTTAGCAATTGACGCTGATTTTGCACGCCGTTTACAACAGGCTTTAAACGCAGATGAATATGTTCAGCAGGTTCGGATTAATCGTCCAGCAGCATCGATCGCAATTAATTATAGCAATCAAGGATTGTCTGATTGGGAACTAGGTTTGCGGTTGATGAATATTATCAATACTCTACGAGAGGAACACCAAGTTTCTGTGTGAGTAATTAGTCATTAGTCATTATTCTGCCAGTAAAGCTATTCTAAACCAAATGACAAAGCTGCTTGCATTGAGTCTTGCCCCTGTGATTTGTGTGAATGCGAGTACATGAGTGTGTATAGCCGTTCAAAATAACGATCGCAAGTTAGTTTAACTCTTGTCTAGCCTGAGTGAGCAATTGTTCGATAGATTGGGCAAAAACGACAGTAGCGTTTTTAAGAGCATAAAGTATCTCGATCCGCGATCAGTCTGCCAAAGCAGCAAAAATATCAATACTGATGATTGAATATATTTGATCGGCGATCCACCATAGAAAAAATTACCCAATCGCCAAACTGGGTTTAACAATCGCTGGCACGATACGTTGACAAGCCATTTTTCCACCGCCAATGTTTCTCGCTACAGGACCAATTCGTAACGCAGCCAAACCGCCCATAATAAAAAAGTTAGACTTGGGCAAACGTAAATGTTCGTCTAGTACGGGTAAACCGTTAACTATTTCTGTGGGATAAGTCTTTAGTACATTTTGTAATAAAGGATTTTCTGTAACATTAAATCTCGTACCAGTAGCTAACCAGATACGGTTAAACCGATGCTTGCTACCATCAAGACAACGAACTTGCCAGAGATTATCTTGCCACCGTGCATCCCTAACTTGACAACATTCATCGATCCTTACCTTGCCTTCATGTGTTGCTTTTCTTAATTTCAGGATCATTTCGGGAGTCATCGAACCACCATTACGGGCTTGCTGTATTTGCTGGTAACGCTCATACCAATCGGTTTCGGCGTGAAAGTCTTTAAGGTATTTTGGCCCTAACCAACCAGGATCGGCATCAAAAATTTTTTCTTGTAACTGTTTTCTGGTCATTAGGGTAACAGTTGCACCCAAATTTATTGCACCTTTGGCTAAATGTCCACTAGTTAAGCCACCACCAACGATTAAAATCTTTTCTCCTGTTAACTTAAGTTGGTTTAGATTTACCTGTTGGGAATGACATAATCTATCTGAAGGATAATCTGAGGTAATGGTTTCTACCCAATTAGGAAGCTGCACCTTGCCACTTCCCGTAGCTAATACTACTCTACGGGCGATGATAGTTTCTTGTGTATCTAAAACTAATTGAAATTGAGAACGGGAAGAATGTTTAGTGGGTATAATCTGGATAACTTTGGCTGGATAAACCTTATCTGCTAACTTCCAGCGATGAATTACTTCATCACAGAAATCGTTAAATAGCTTTGTTCCTGGTCTATCATAGGGCGGAAATAACTCGTTATGCCTATTTTCCGCAAAGGTTCTTAATTGGTGAGGGTTGGGATCGGGATGATGAACGGCGGGCGATCGCAAATAGGGAATTTGTTGTGCTGCAAATTGTTGTTGCCATTGACTCAGCCAAGTCTGACTAGGATCGAAAACTAGAAATTTATGATAGTACTTCGCGCTTTTTTGTAACAGGTGAGTAGTTAAAGTAAGAGCCTGAACTCCTGCACCAATTATAGCTAGGTCGATATAGTCTGGTAATTTCACTCGCGGAAAATAATGATAATGATTATCTGTATTTAATTTATAATAATGATTATCATTTTAATTGGCTAGCTTCCAACTAGACTTCATGACTTCTACTAATCAACATCTATCTTTATTCCATCGCCCTCGTCGCCTCCGTCGCACGGCAT
Organism: uncultured bacterium; assembly: GCA_964562685.1. Lineage (GTDB taxonomy): Bacteria > Cyanobacteriota > Cyanobacteriia > Cyanobacteriales > Xenococcaceae > Stanieria. The sequence goes on along the minus strand of CAZLUP010000072.1, from coordinate 14,135 downwards.
CTTTACGTCGGATGGTGCGGGAAAATCAATTAACCGTTAACGATCTAATCTATCCAGTGTTTGTCATGGAAGGAGAAAATCAACAAGAAGAAATCCCTTCAATGCCAGAAATCTATCGTTATTCCCTCGATTTACTGCTCAAAGAAATAGCCGATGCTGCTAATTTGGGGATAAATGCGATCGCTCTTTTTCCTCTGATTCCTACAGAAAAGAAAGATAACGCAGGAACAGAAAGCTATAATCCCGATGGTTTAGTACAGCGCACTATAAAATCAATTAAGCAAGAAATTCCCGAAATTACCGTCATTACTGATGTAGCACTCGATCCTTTTTCTACCTACGGTCATGATGGCATAGTTCGAGACGGTAAAATACTCAATGACGAAACGGTAGAAGTGCTAGTCAAACAAGCAGTATCCCAAGCAGCAGCAGGAGCAGATATTGTAGCCCCTTCCGATATGATGGATGGTAGAGTGGGGGCAATTCGTAAAGGTTTAGATGCTGCTGGTTATTTTGATGTGGGAATTTTAGCTTATTCGGCTAAATACGCCTCAGCTTATTATGGACCTTTCCGCGATGCTTTAGAATCTGCCCCCCAATTTGGTGACAAACAAACCTATCAAATGAATCCTGCTAATAGTCGAGAAGCGATTAAAGAGGTAGCTTTAGATATTGCTGAAGGGGCAGACATGGTAATGATCAAACCAGCTTTAGCTTATCTAGATATTATTGGTCGCATCAAGGAATATACCAACTTACCCGTTGCTGCTTATAACGTTAGTGGGGAATATGCGATGGTGAAGGCTGCTGCACAGCAAGGTTGGATCGATGAAAAGCAAGTAGTTTTGGAAACTTTGACCAGTATGAAACGAGCAGGGGCAGATTTGATTTTGACTTATTTTGCTAAACAAGTAGCTTTGATGTTGCGGTAGTTAATTGAACTTTTGAACCTGGAATAAAAGTTATAATTGCTGACTAACGATTGTTTAGCTGAGCTATGATGTTGGTTGTTGACCAGCAATACAAGTCGAGCGAACTTGTTGTTGTCTAAAAAGTATCAAAAGTTTAGATATTTTCATAAGAATTTCATGGCTAAAGTCAGTTTAGATGCTTTGATTCCAAGAGAAGATTTTGAAGTAGAAGATAATAGCAATCCAGGTAAGAAAAAAGAAACAATTTCTATTGAAGATATTAAAGCAGATTCATTTTTCTTTTTAAATGTTAGAATGATTTTAATCATTTGACAATTAGTGAAACAAATCAAAAAATCAATACATCAAAACAAGACTTCAATACAAATAATAAAAGTGAGATCTTTATAAAAGACACACTACCTAATGCACCTCGTTGTAAAATTTGTAACGGGTTTATTCATAAAAATTCAATTTCCATCGATCACAAACAACGTAGACAAGATGGTGGGTTAGCAAATATAGACAACGGACAACTTACTCATCCATACTGCAATACTGGCTATAAAAATTAATTACAATCAAAACCTAACTCACAGAAAATAAACATGGCTAATTCAACTAATTTAGATGAAAATAGAATCAAAACCTTATTTAAAGAAGCTCTTATTGAAGTAATAGAAGAAAACCAAGAATTAGTAAGCTCTATTTTGATAGACGTTTTAGAAGACATAGCTTTATCTCGTGCAATTGAAGAAGGAGAAACAAGTAAAACTGTCAGCCGAGATGAAATATTTAAAGTGTTGAGTGGGGAATAGTGAAAACAGAATTTAAGGATAGTTTTCTCAAAGATATTCGATTTATTAAAGATAAAAAATTACTCTCGCGTCTCGAACAATTTATATTGGCAATTGAAAGTTTAGATGATTTGAGTCAAATTCCTAATCTGAAAAAACTCAAAGGACAAAAGAATAAAGTTTATTATCGTTCGAGAATTGGCAACTATCGTGTGGGATTAATTATTAAACAAGATATTGTAGTTTTTGTTCGTTTCCTCAACCGCAAAGAAATTTATCGCTATTTTCCATAATTTGACTACTAAATAACAGCTAACGCGATCGCTACGCGCCTCGCCAAGGGCGAGATCGCATTTTCTAGAGTAACAAGCACTATAGATATCTTTATAGTAATATTTCTTCTCCAGTTTAAAGATTCATTAGTAAAGCTTTACCTTCATATAAATCAATTAATTTCTGTCATGCTAATGTTAAACCATTTGCCACTTCATCTCTTGACCTGCCCATAAGGGAACGAGTCCAGATTCAGGAAATGGAAGTTCATTGGGAATACGCCAGGTTGTTTTAGTTAAAATAATCTGTTCAGTATTACGGGGGAGTTGATAAAAATCTGGTCCATAGAAACTGGCAAAAGCTTCAAGTTTATCGAGGGCATTAGCACTCTCAAAAGCTTCTGCGTATAACTCCATAGCGTGCAGGGCTGAATAACAACCCGCACAACCACAAGAACTTTCTTTGCTATTGCGGGAATGGGGCGCGCTATCAGTACCTAGAAAAAACTTGGGATTGCCAGATGTTGCTGCTTGCAAAAGTGCTAGGCGATGCTCTTCTCTTTTCAAAATTGGTAAACAATAAAAATGGGGGCGAATGCCACCTTGAAATATAGCATTACGGCTAAACAATAGATGTTGTGGCGTGATGGTTGCAGCAATATTGTTCGTCGCTAGGACAAACTGCACAGCATCGGCGGTGGTAATGTGTTCTAGCACTACTCGCAGGTTGGGAAATCGCTCCTTGAGGGGGATCAAATGTTTCTCGATAAACACCTTCTCACGGTCAAATATATCAACATCTCCATCGGTTACTTCCCCGTGGAGTAATAAAGGTATGTCTACCTGTTCCATCATTTCAAAAACGCGATCGCATTTACCAATGTCAGTCACACCGAAATCTGAATTGGTGGTTGCACCCGCAGGATAGTATTTTACCGCTTTGACAAACTGGGATGCTTTGGCTGCGATAATTTCTTCGGGGCTGGTGTTGTCGGTTAGGTAGAGGGTCATCAGTGGCTCAAACTGTTTGCCAGTGGGAATTGCTGCGATGATGCGATCTCGATAGGCAGCAGCATCAGCTACCGAGCGTATTGGAGGCTTTAAATTTGGCATGATGATGGCGCGGGCAAACTGACGTACTGTATGGGGCAGAACTGCTTTCAGTGCCTCGCCGTCGCGTAGATGCAGATGCCAGTCGTCGGGTCTGGTGAGAGTAAGATTTTGCATTTTTTCTATCATAAAACACCTAGAGATAGGACGCTGGCGTGAAGAGTTTAAATTTTGTTAGGGGCTTCAATGGTAAGGATTAGGATTATCTGTATTATCCATTGATACTCTAAATCTTAGTTTTATTAGCTAGAACTTCTGCCAAACTCTCTTGCAACTCAGCTAAATCCATTGTCCCTATATCTCCTTGCTGGCGAGTGCGAATACTTAACGTCTCGGTTTCAACTTCCCGCTTGCCAACTACTGCCACTACAGGGATTTTTTCTAATTCAGCATTACGTATTTGTTTGCCCAAACGTTCCCCCGAACAGTCTATTTCTACTCGATAACCAGCCTGTTTGAGATTAGCAGCAACAGCTTCCCCATATTCTCTTTGTGCTTCACTCACTGGTAGCAAACGTATTTGGATGGGTGCTAGCCACAAAGGAAAATCCCCTGCATAGTTTTCAATTAAAATTCCGTAAAAACGCTCTAAAGACCCAAAAATTGCCCGATGAATCATAATCGGACGTTGACGAGAACCATCGGCTGCTACATATTCCATATCAAAGCGTTCTGGTAAGTTAAAATCTACCTGAATAGTTGAACATTGCCAAGTACGTCCAATTGCATCTTTGATTTTGATATCAATCTTAGGACCATAAAAAGCACCGCCTCCCTTATCTTCAATATATTCCCAACCTTTAGTATTTAAGGCTTCTATTAAAGCTTTAGTCGCCAACTCCCAACCTTCATCTGTACCGACGGACTTATCTGGGCGAGTGGACAAATTGACCTCATAGTCTTTAAAACCAAAATCTGAAAGAATCTTTTCCGTTAAATTTAGTACGCCAAGGATTTCTCCTGCAATTTGGGTAGGCAAACAAAAAATATGGGCATCATCTTGAGTAAAACCCCGCACCCGCATCAAACCATGTAGGACACCAGAACGTTCATAGCGATATACTGTACCTAATTCTGCCCAACGCAAAGGTAATTCTCGATAGGAATGAAGGTCATTTTTATAAGTTAAAACGTGAAAGGGACAGTTCATCGGCTTGATTTGATAAGCCTGTTCCTCAATATCCATCGAATCGAACATATTTTCGCGATAAAAATCAAAATGACCCGATGTTTTCCACAATTCTAAGTTAGCAACGTGGGGCGTATAAAGGAGTTCGTAACCTGCATCTAAATGAGCCTTACGCCAATAATCTTCAATAATGTAGCGCATAGTTGCACCGCGAGGATGCCAAAATACCAAACCGCCACCTGCATCTTCTTGAATACTAAACAGTTTTAACTCTTTCCCCAGTTTGCGATGATCTCGGCGTTTGGCTTCTGCTTTTTGCTGTAAATAAGCTTCTAACTGTTCGGAAGTTTCCCAAGCAGTACCATAGATGCGCTGTAGTTGGGCTTTGGTTTCATCTCCCCGCCAGTATGCACCAGCGACGCTTTCTAAGGCAAAAGCATCTGGGTTAATCTCTCCTGTATAGTTGATATGAGGTCCCGCACACAAATCCCACCAAGATACAGTAGCAGGAATTTTGACGGGTTTAATTAAAGAAGGTTCTGGTAAAGCATTTTTAAGTTTTTCTCCTACATTAGGCAATCTACCCCCGTCGGGACTGCCAATATAATAACGAGTGATGGTTTCTCCTTCAGGAATACTATCTAAAATTTCTAGTTTGTAGGATTCATTTAGCTGTTCGATTTCCTTTCTTATTTCTTCCCTTGTTACCTCTTCTCGAATAATGGGCAAATTAGCTTTAATAATCAAACGCATTTGCTTGGTAATCTTGGTTAAATCTTCAGGAGTAAAAGGTTGTGGACGATCAAAATCGTAATAAAAACCCGTATCTGTAGTTGGTCCAATGGTAACTTTTGTCTCTGGAAATAGAATTTGTACTGCCATTGCCATGATATGGGCGCAAGTGTGACGAATACGCTCTAGTTTTTCTGGATTGGCAATTTGTAAAGGAAACTGGGTTAACTGACTGACCATTGGTGAATTATTGTAATGATAATCGTTATCATAATAGCGTAGATTAGTCGTGTAAGCAGTTTTATAAAAGTTAAAAGATGAATCCCCTATTTACCGCCCGCACTTCCGTAGAACAGGTTGAAGAAGGTTTTTTACTTGCTCCCAAATTCGATGCCAATGGTTTGATTCCAGTAGTTACCACAGATATCAACACGGGTGAAGTGCTGATGCACGGTTATATGAACGAAGAGGCGTTAGTTAAAACCATTGAAACGGGAGAAGCTCATTATTATAGTCGCAGTCGTCAGCAGTTATGGCATAAGGGTCAATCTAGTGGACTGGTGCAGAAAGTACAGCAGTTAGCTATTGATGACGACCAAGATTGTCTCTGGATGCAGGTTAAAGTTGCTGGTTCGGGAGCAAGTTGTCACGTGGGTTATCGTTCTTGTTTTTATCGCCGTATTCCTACGGGAAAAAGTACTGTTGATTCTCAGCAACCAATTCAGTTAATATTTACCGAAACGGACAAAACATTTGACCCTAAAGCAGTTTATGGTGATGCCCCTAACCCGACACAATTATAAATAAATGCGATCGCTTTGATGAATAGTTTTTGAAACTTTGGGCGATCTTTTACTTAAAAGCGATCGCAGATTAGGAGCTAACATCATGATGATTTTAATGTCGCGATGAAAATGATTGTTTTAAATCTGTAGCAATTAGGGATTCTTCTGTAAGCAATTTACATTAATCTATTGACTCTACCCAACACAATTGTAAAATTGGCAAATCGACTGAGCTAAGGCAATTGATTACGAAGACGACGCAAACAATTAATTGATGCAATACAATCACAACCAAATATTTCTACAGCAGTATTACTTTCTTCATCGGTAACATTTAACAAAGCATCTTGGGGGCGAGCTACTGGATCGATTTCTGGAATATTTTTCCGAACATTCTGTAATTGTTGAGCTTCAGCGCAAAAGTATTGAGCTAATTTAGGATGTTGGGCGCAAGCTTTAAGAGAATCTCTTGATACTGTTTGGTTAGGGTTAAAAAATTCTTTGGTTTCTGGTGCTTGTATCGTGGATGCTTCAACAGCATTACCAGATTTAGAAATTGCTAGTAGGGAGATTATTGAAACAATAGCTCTACGGTTACGATCCAACAGGGAAGGGATTTTCATAAATATTGTTTATATTCTCGAATTAATAATAATAATAATCGTTATCACAAAGTTGTCAATATTTTATCAACCCACTTGCAAGATTATCTTAATCTCGCACGGAGATCTGACCCTCGGAAAGCGCGTTTTTGAGAAAACATCAAAATCCTTGTCCTCAGATTTTCAGAACGAATTAAAATGATAATGATTATCAAAACTTGTAGAGACGAACTAACTTAAAAATATGACTCGTCTAAACTTTACCCTGTCTGATGCCCTGCCATCTCTACCGAAAAGTGGAATGCCAGTAACAATTATTACTGGTTTTTTAGGTAGTGGTAAAACTACTTTGCTCAATCAAATTTTGCAAAACAAAGACAATCTGAAAATAGTGGTATTAGTTAATGAATTTGGCGATATTAATATTGATGAGCAACTATTGATTTCAGTGGAATTAGATATGGTAGAACTGGATAATGGTTGTATCTGCTGTACTATTAATGACAGTTTAGTAGATGCAGTTTATCGAGTTTTAGAACGAGAATCACAAGTAGATTATTTAGTAATTGAAACTACAGGATTAGCCGATCCATTACCGATTATTTTGACTTTTTTAGCTACAGAATTAAAGTTTTTAACTCGGATTGATGCCGTAATTACAGTTGTGGATGCAGCAGCTTTTGATGCCAAACATTTTGATAGTGATGCTGCCTTAAGCCAAATCAGATATGGCGATATAGTTATTTTAAATAAGATTGATTTAGTAACTGAAGATAAAATTACCGAATTAAAAGCATTTATTGAAGATATTAAACCAGGATTTAGGATTTTAGAAAGTGAATATGGCAAAGTACCTTTACCATTAATTTTAGATCTTGGTTTAACTCCAACAGATAATTATCAAGATGAAATTTACGAGTTTCGAGGCGACAAATTTGCTATTAATAATCACTTAGAAAAAGATGGTTTTAGTTTCGTTTCCTTTCAAAGCGATCGCCCATTTAACACTGAGAAATTTGAACATTTTCTAACCCAACAGTTATCAAATAATATATTTCGAGCTAAGGGAATATTATGGTTTCAAGAAAGTCCTTCCCGACATATTTTTCAACTGAGTGGACCTCGCTACGATTTACAAGCAGATGATTGGACGAGTCAACCAAAAAATGAACTTGTATTCATCGGGCGTAATTTAGATGAGTCTTTAATTAAACAACAACTTAATGATTGTTTAGCTGGTTTAATTTTGCCCAATAAATTTAGTCTGTCTAACTTACCTTGGTAAACCTCATGGATTTGTTTTCTCGAACTAATTTAAAAGCCGATCCTGTAAAAGTTACATTAAATTCCTTGATCGAAATAAATAAAAAGTCAAGAAAGTCAAAGCTCCAAAATAAAGCCAACGAACCCACCCAACAATCTCGACAGTGAAAACGTAAGCTTCTTTTGACGAAAATTCAAAGTCTAAAACCTCCATTGCCTTTTCAACAAGATAAGTCGGTCTGGCTATCCCTATCCCTAATAGAATGACGCTGATTGCCCAGAGAATAATCAGAACTGTCAATTTCTTGTTTCTCATTTAATTCTTTCTGAGGTGGGTTAATACATAATGTGTATGTGACGAGGGAAAAATATTTATGTTTCTCAAATCCAATTATCTATATTGTCATCAATGCTATCAAAATTTAAGGCGATCGCATTATCTCAAATCCGATTTAAAGCTTTTAAGTGAGCCAAGATGCAAAATTTACTGAGCATTATCAGACGAAAACTCTTCAAACCAAGCAAAAATACCTTCCCACATATCTTTAATATTGGCAGGACTGGAAAGAACATAACCTTCACCTCACTCTGACAAAAAAGGGTTAAGTTGACCTTCAATTTTTTAGGTGTCCCAACAACTCTATTACCTGTTGAAATCTAAGCTTGCCAAATCTTAATCGTCCGATCACTACTACCACTGGCTAGAGTTTGTCCGTCGGGACTAATAGCGATCGCTTTGACTGGTGCTGCATGACCCTTCAGTGTCCGCAGTAATTTTTTTGTCTGAAAATGCCACATTTTAATCGTCTTGTCCTCACTACCACTGATAATGTGCTGGTTCTTGTTACAGATAGTCAAAGCTCGAACTGCCCCTGAATGACCGCTCAAAGTGTAAAGCAATGTTCCTGTATGTAAATCCCACAGCTTAATCGTTTGGTCATCGCTGCCACTAATCAGAGTTCCTCCGTCGGGACTAAGGGTAAGAGAGCGAATACAACCTTGATGTCCTTTGAGGGTGTGAATTAAATCTCCCGTAGGTAAATCCCAGATTCTGATAGTTGTGTCTTCACTGCCACTAATCAAAGTCCGAGCATCTGGGCTAATAGCTAGGCACGTAACCCACTGTTTATGACCAAATAGTGTCTGAAAAGACTCTCCCGTTGACAAATCCCAAAGTTTGATTTTGTGACTTCCACTGGCAAGGAATTGGTACTTCCTCAGAGAGTGGTAGGTACTGATGGCGAGGGAACGAATTGGTTGTTTATGACCGAAAAGTGTTCGTTGGAGGTTTCCAGTTGGTAGATGCCAAATTTTAATATAGCTTCTATTTTCAGTGCGATCGCTACTGGCAATCGTCTTACCGTCGGGACTCAGGGTAAAAGTCAAAATCTCCCCTTGATGGGCTGTCAGTTTGACACTGTGAGCAGTTTGCCTACTTCCTCGCTGGAAAGAACGTAGTTCAATCGTGCTGCGATCGCTAATACTAATCAAGATTCCCCCGTCAGGGTTAATGGCAAGGGGAACTGCTGTTCCTGCTTCTGGGGTGAAACTATGTAAGAGGGAACAATTGGTCAGTTGGGGATGTTGAGTTGTGGTTTTAAAGTTGTCTAGTTTGCTCAAAAACTCCTGTACCTGGCTCAAACCCGATTGATTCCCAAGCTCTGATAAACAGGTTTTGAGGGTTTCCAGGTATTCTCGGTCTTTTAGAGTTAAAGTTAACTCGATTCGATCTAAATCCTCGCTCTCCTTCATGGAGAATAATTGACACTGTTTGAGCCAGATTTCAAAAGAGTGATACAATTGCTCGGTTGCCAAGCCCTTATCGGGGAGATGGGCGAGACTCTGGGCGAGTTTTAATGCCAGTAAATGTAAACCGTTTGTTCTTTGGTTAGCTAAGGCGAAGAAAATACTTTGATAGATAGCTCCCGTAACCTGAAGGGCTGCTTGTTGGGATTTTGACTCAGATAGCTCTTGTTGCGTAAGCTGGGGCAGAATCTGGGGCAGATGAGGAGGTAAATCGTAGTTAACTAGATAGTAAAAATCTGCTACCCAACCAGTCACTAGACGGTGGCAAATAGTCACAAATTGGCATAGTGTCTCTAAATCTTTGTGATCGATCTGGTAATCAAAAGTAAGCTCTTTGATATCAATCCCCGCAGCCTGCAATTGTTCTGCTTCTAACCAAGTTGCTAGATTGAGAGCATTTTTACCCCCCAAGCGATCAATATCTTCGGGGTTTTTCCCCAATGCCATGAGTCGCTCTCTCGTATCTTTCCACTTTAAGGCGCGGGCTATGACTGACTCTTCGAGCAACTCTCGGTAAGACAGCCTCAAAATAGTTTCATAGCAATAGTTCTCTTGTTCTAAATCCCAGTAAGCTATCCTTAAATTGAGATAATCCCCTTCAATTTCCGTCTCTAGAATCAAAGTTGGCTGTTTTTTGAGCTTCTCAAACAGCATTTTGATACTGGCTTCCCCGTAAAAATTTTGACTCTGCCAAGCACCGCCTAAAAATTCTGTCGGTCTAACTCGGCTGTGGGACGAATAGTTTTGACTTAAGAATTCTCGCAGTCCTTGAGTCAATTTTTGTTCTATCTCTTGAGTTTTTAAATCAATTCCTTCAAATCCCTGAAAGGGAACTTGAGGCGGTATCAAAAAAATTCGTAGTGGCAGAGGAACATCGTCCGCAAGAGATTTTTTTAGTTGTGAGGGAGATAAACGCAGGGGCCAATGCTCTAGGTTTTTTTGAATTTCAGGCAGTAGTAGTGTAGTTTGCTGTGCTTTAGCAAACATTTGCCCAAGATTCTGTTCCCAAAACTGTTGTTGTTGACCGCAGATATCCCGCTGGAAGAAGTTTCCTCCGACTTCTTCAAAATCATCTAAACCAACGGCTGAGATAACATTGTGGAGCGATGCTTGAATTTCTCTCAGTTGTTGCTCTTTAATTCCCACCGAGTTGAGCATTCGCTTGGTGTGATGGTTCTGTTGGTTTTTGAGTTCTGACTGAATGCTGCTCAAGAAACTGTTAGTTCCGGCATAAACTAACGTGGACAAAATTGGTTTAGAGACTTGAACTAATAAGTTAAACCACGGGTGCATAACAGTTTTAGTGCTGTTTTACTAAAGTAATTGAGAATAATTATGATTAGCTTCCTCCTAAAAGCTACCATAGTACCGAGTTAATTGAAAGAATTTCTCAAAAGTTTTTTGGCTCATCTGGCAATTGGATCGAGAAAAGCAATGTATTATTCTAGTTACGAGATTAATAAAAAGTTTAAGAAAAATATTGAGAATACTAGAATGCGATTGAGATATGGCAACATTATTATACAGTTGACAATTCAAATAATAATTAGCTCCAACTACATTCATGTTTTTTAGACCGAGATAGCCAAGTTTAGTTTCTAGCCGATGTATTGCAAGTGAATTAAGTAACAATGATTTTGGAAGAGGGGTAAATTATTTGACCGATTCTTTAATCTTAATTGACACCAATACAATAGACCCTAGTTTGGTTCACCATATTCCAGGTAGAGTTAGATTTCGCATCTACCGTTTAAAAGATGACTTTAACTATGCAACCAATCTTCAAGAATTTTTACTCACTCAACCTGGAATCGATCGCGTCAGAATCAATCGCTGTGCTGCTTCGATCGCGATTAATTATTGTTATAAGGGTATTGCTTTAGGGGAAATTGCTGCTAAATTAACCAGTTTAATACAAGAGGCAGCTACAAATAAATCAGTATGTGAAATTACTGGTTCTCCTATTGCTGAGGAAACCTCAGCAATCCGAACCACTAAAAAAATAACTCAAAAAAATACTTCAGAAAACGAAAATTGGTCTAGTTTAAGTTTACCTTTATTCACTACTATTATTAGTTGGTTAAGTAATCAAAGTAGATTAATTTGGTTAAGACCGATCGCTCTTGCTAGTTTATTCGCTATAACCCTACCAATTGATAAAAGAGCCAGTGCCAGTTTATGGCGAGATCGCAAAATTAATATTGATTGTTTAGATTTACTAGCAGTGGGTTTGAGTTACGGACAGGGAAGACTGGTTACTCCTGCTTTAGTCATTACGCTACACGAACTAGGAGATTTAATTCGAGATCGCACTGCCCGTTCTACTGAAACTCAAACGGCAGATCTCTTGGATGCTATAGGACATTTTGCTTGGGTATTACGAGACGGAAAACCCGTAAAAATACGAAGCGATCTCGTGGAAGTAGGGGAAACGGTAATCGTCTATCCTGGGGAACAAATTCCCGTCGATGGAGAAGTGCTCAAAGGGTTGGCTACTATCGATCAACATCAATTAACAGGGGAATCGATGCCCATTGTTGCTGATGCCAAAACTGTGGTTTACGCTTCAACCTTGGTTCGTTCTGGGCAAATCTATATTCGTGCCGATAGGGTAGGCAAACAAACTCGTGCTGCTGCCAGTCTCGAACTGTTGCAAAACGCGCCCGTACACGATACCCGCATGGCAAACTATGCAGCGCAAGTAGCAGACAAGTTAATTTTACCTTCCTTAGTTTTAGCTAGCGTCGTTCTAGCCATCACTAAAGAACCAGCTAGGGCAGCTTCGATCCTGACTTTGGATTTTGTGACAGGTATTCGCGTTTCTATGCCGACGGCATTTTTAGGCGCATTAAACCACAACACGCGCCACGGGATTTTAGTCCGCAGTGGACGCACCATCGAAAAATTAGCAGAAGTCGATACCGTCGTATTCGATAAAACGGGTACTTTAACCCAAGGACAGTTAACTGTCGTCGGTATTCAAACCGTACCAGGTAAAATGTCTGCCGAACAAATGTTAACCTTAGCTGCTGCTGCCGAACAAAGGATCGCCCATCCTGTAGCCGAAGCAATTACCCATTACGCCCAAAGTCATAATCTTACTATACCTCGTCGCGGAGAATGGAATTATGAAGTGGGTTTGGGTATTCGCGCAACCATAGAAGAACGAGAAGTGTTAGTAGGAAGCGATCGCTTTTTAATCCAAGAAGGAATTAGTTTAGACTGCCTAGAAACTAGAACTTTTCCTTTAAATCACCTTTGCGATCTAGAAGCTAAATCAGTCAATTCCTCCTGGGTATCTTTAATCTATGTCGCTTATGATGGCGAATTCCAAGGGGTAATTAAATATGCCGATCCTCTACGCCGAGAAAGTCCTGCTTTAATTGAATCTTTGCAAGCATCTGGGCGAGAAATCCATTTATTGACGGGAGATAACCAACAAAGAGCTAAAATAGTAGCAGAGAAGTTAAACATTCCCCTTGATCGAGTCCATGCTCAAGCTTTTCCCGAACAAAAAGCAGCGATCGTGCGGGATTTAAAACTGGCTGGTAAAACTGTTGCCTTCGTCGGTGATGGCTTAAATGATTCTGTTGCTCTAGCCTATGCGGATGTCTCCGTATCCTTTGCCAACGGTTCGGATATTGCCAGGGAAATCGCTGATGTGGTGCTGATGAATGACGATTTATCCACCTTAACAGAAGCACTCAATCTTGCCTGCGAAACCAAGAAGTTAATCGAGCAAAATACGCTGCTGGTGGTTGCTCCCAATTTAATGGCGTTAGGTTTGGCTACTACCGTGGGTTTAAATCCCCTCATCGCTACGGTAGTTCACAATGGTTCGGCGATCGCTGCTGGACTGAATAGTCTTCGTCCTCTGGTCAAACATCAGTTGGAAGAACAAAATTACTGGTCTTGCCAGTAAAATCCATCAATTTCAGGAAAAACTAACAATTAACAATATGGTACAACTCCAAAACTTAGGAAATTCTGTCCTCAACCAAGTTAAAAATGCTTACATCAATCATCCCCTCAAAACTCTAGCCATTGGTGTGGGAGTAGCACTTGTAGCCCCTACAGTATTACCCTTAGCTAAACCCCTTGTCAAAGCAGCAATCAAGGGTGGTGTCAGCCTCTACGAAAAAACCAAAGGTGCGATCGCGGAAACAGGCGAAGTAATTGGCGATATCGTTGCCGAAGCTAAAGCCGAAGCAGCAGCCGAACAAGCTAAAAAGATAAGTATGACAGCAGGTTTAATGGCTGCATCTAATGCAAATTTAGATAGTCAAGATAAGTAAATAATTACTTGGTTTATAGCTTATAGCTAATAGCTGAGCGATTTTGACTTTTCAACTGCGATCGCTTGAAGATAACCACAAGTCTGATATCGGAATAGCGATCGCATCTACGTTTTCTTTTACTTATGGTTCGATACCAGGACGATAAATAGTCTAATAATCCCTCTCCTGATGAAAATACTCAAGATAATTGATTAGTCAATTGTGTTGAGTTAGCCTTTACAGTACCTAATTAATAATTAATTTCTAACTTCTAATTCTTGATATATTCATTTTGCTCAGTGTAAGCTTTGGACTTGGCAGTTGCGATCGCTGCCTGTTGCCAGATTTTAATTAATTCAGTAGTTGAAGAGTTAACTGATAATGACGTACTTTCTGGTTGACATACTCCCCGGCGTGAACGCACGGGGATTCTTGACACATCATTTCAACT
>CAZLUP010000071.1:0-20355 GCA_964562685.1 uncultured bacterium | reverse complement strand
GGAGTACCTTGATAAGCAAACATCAGTGCGTCACTTTCCAAAGCAACTGACTCGACATTAACTCGTACATCCGTCATGGGTTCTCCATTGGGGTTGGTAATTTTAACGGCTTTGGTCGCTAAATTACCCACAACTGCTTGGATATCTCCTAATAGCTCTACCTGGATTGCTTCATTTTGAGCAATAGCAGGAGGAGAATCAGGAACTGCACCAACTTCTGTGTGAACATGAGATGCTGCAACTTCGGCATTCCAATTAACTAAGAGCAAAACTGCGATCGCAATTATTGTCATGGTACTCAATAACATTCTGACTGGCTGAGGCGCAATTTCCCTATCCCCCACAGTTTGGTTGCCACCTAAGAGCCAACCGCTACCAAAGCCAACTCCTAATAAAATAATCGCTAAAATAGCTAAATTACGATATTTTACGGGATTTTCGGGAACGATTACGGTTAAAGATCGGTTAAAAGCCTCAAATGCCCCTGTAACCTTCGGATTTACTGCTACTTCTACAGTATAGTTACCGCGAATAGGTAAAACTTGCTCGAACTCTAGATTTCCTTGAGGGGCGATCGCTTCTAGTTCTAGTAATTCTGTTGCTTCGACAATGGGAAAGTCAGAACTAAACCACGGAGTTTTGGCTGGTGTTAGTATACGGACTTTGAGATTAGCATCAGTTAAAGGTTGTTCTTCTGTACCAATTGCCTGAAGTTGAAATTTAACCACTGTATCATCTGGAATTACCTCTGCTAAAGGTGGTTCGGTTTGAAGCTGTACTGTTGGTTGAGAGACAACAGGAGTTGACTTAGATAGCCAAATTAACCCGCTAATTGCGATCGCTACTGCGGTCAATAAAACATACTTGATTGATTTCATTTTTTCTCCCTAATTAATGACAGGCAACTGTCAAAGTGTGATGACGAGTCTCGTGTAGCGCGTCATGAACGGGAGGATAGGTTGAAAAATAAAGCGTCCAGAGGATTACCATGCACAAACCAACTAAAAGAAAAACCTGAACTGGTAATGACAAGACAAAACGCTGAGTGCGTTGCCAAAGTATGTTTGTACTAACCACTATCTGTGCCTCGCAGATTGATTGTTTGTGTAGTGTTAACATCGGCGGGCATTCTGACTGAGAGAACTTTGAAATTCTCATCACAGCTGCGGGACAGCGTCGGATTTGCACCGAACTTTCCCCATTGCTTCTAATGGCTGTTCCCCATTAGAACCGATTACTTAGATCTAATAATAACCTCAATTGGGTTGATCGAACAAGAAATTTCAGAATTATCTGAAATAGAAAAAAGAATGCTACACAACTAAAAACTAAAAGTAGTGCGTATAGTACCGATGACTAAATCGTCATTATCATTATTGTTATTCGGCGCAGTAATCCAAACCACTCCAGGAGTAAGAGAGATATTATCAGTTATTTGATACTGATAAAAAGCCTCCACGTGCCAAGAAGTATCCGCATCATCTCCCAACGCCTCAATACTAGAACTAGCTACCCAAGGTTCCATCCCCACCACAATTCCTGCCAAATTTCCCTCTCTACCCAAATCAGGGAAAGCTAGAGTTACTGCCCAATTCCACACATCCTGCGTACCCCGGTCTAACTGTCCTCCCAAAGTCGACAAACTGGTCACTTTACTCAAAGCACCCCATCCTCCTAACACAAAGCGATCGCTAATTGCCCAAGATAACTGTACCCCATAAGAATCACTTACTGTCGGAACCGCTTCTCCAAATAAATCTTCTGTCAAAAATTGTAAGTTAGCTAGAGTACTACCAGTTTCCGTATCGCTTTGGTTATAACTGTGAACGTAGGTAGCTGCGACAGTTAAATTCTCGATAGGTGTAAAGGTAACTTGTCCGAGGGCACTAAAAGGACCGTTAAATAAACCACTGCCGGAAGTAGGTTCGTTGGCGGGGGAAGCTAGATAACCAGCACTGATTTCAATTGTTTCCCCAAGGCGATGAATAATACCCAAGCCGGCATCTGCTGGGGGTAAATAAATCGGATTGCGAGTGCCAAAGACAGAAATTGCCCCAGAACCACCATCCCCATCTAAGATATTGACAGTATTGGCGATATCGTCGGCAGCAGTACCGGCTGCTCCTAAGAGTATTTCTGTACTATCTCCTAAAGGAAAAGTGTAAAATAATACTTCTAGACCGAGGTCGTTATCGGCAGGTTCGGCAAAAGCCAAGTCCCCCTGAAAAGTTCCTGTCTCATCAGCAAAAGAGGGAAAGTTACCTGTCGAGAGGCGAGCAAAGAGTAAATCTTCGCCAGTGAAGCTGGTATTTAATTCCAGACGGGTGCGGTTGCCTAAGACGGTATTTTTATCAGCATCTCCTGCGAAAATGCTTCCTAGGGCAAAGATGACTTCTCCTTCTAGTTTAGTAGTAGTAGAGAATTGATGGTCTTCCAAGAAAGCAACGCGACCTTCCAAATTATCTACCCTTCCTCCCAAAGTAGCTAGTTCGGCTTCAAATTCTTGAGTCAATCTTTGCAGAGTTTCAATATCTTCCCGCGTTACTGCTTCAGAAGCAGCAATTAACCGTTCGATCTGATTTAAGCAAGCATTTAAACCCGCTGCAAATTCATAACGCGATAGAGACTGATTTCCACGATAGGTTTGGTTACGGTAACCAACAATACAGCCGTAACGTTCGACTAAACTCCTCAAGGCTTCATAAGTCCAGTCTGTCGGCGATACATCTCGCAATTGGTTGACGTTGGTTACTTGGTTTGTGCTTTCTTGTTGACTATAATTTTTGATTTGTTCGATAATATTACCACTGTTGCGATTAGATTGGGTTTGAGCTTGAGTTGGACTAGATAAAGCTAAAACACAAGCCCCTAATACAACTGGAGTTATTGTGCTAATTTTCCAGAATTTTTGAATCATGGTTGTCAATCCTCACACCATCAAAACTTGTAGTTTTAACTTTTTATAATAATGCTTATTTTTTTCAAAAAGTAAAAAAATCTCAACGACAGTATTACCCATACATCAATACACGCAGTCGAGGTAATGCCATCGTAGTTAAAAAGATTGTCAATTGTGTCACCACAATACTTGGACCCGATGGCAAATTAAACCCCGCAGACAACAACATACCAATCACTGCGCCGAGCGCGCCCAGCAGCGTCGACAGAACAACATAGTGAGTAAAGACGCGACTAAGTAATCGAGAGGCGCAGGCAGGAATTACGATAAACGCACTGATTAACAGCACGCCAATCGCCTTAATCGAAATTCCTACCACCAGCGACAGCAGCACAATAAACGCTGTGCGATGGGCAGAAACTGACACACCACGGGCGATCGCGAGTGGTTCATGCAGCGTCAACAACATTTGCGTTCGCAACGTTAGCCCAATAAAGATGATACAAACCAGCAATAATCCCGCACTAAAGACTAAATCCGGTTCTCGCACTGCCAGAATATCGCCAAACAAAAGATTATTCAGTCCCCCTTTGTACTGTCCCACAAAGCTAAGCGTAATGCTGGCGATCGCCAATGACGAGGAGTAAATGATGTTGAGTAAAGCATCCGTCCATAAGCGAGTCCGTTCCAGCAGGTACGTCACGACCAAAGCAAATACAACCGCAAAAGGTAGCAATACCACCGAGGGATTTAACCCCAAGAGCAAGCCGATGCTAATGCCTAACAATGCCGAGTGACCCAATGCATCGCTAAAGAAAGACAACTGGCGCAAGATTGTCAAACTACCTAGCATTCCCCCCATCAATCCGGTGAGAATGCCGCCTATCATGGCACGTTGCATGAAGGGAAGTTGGAACAGTTCGAGGATGCGGGTGAGTTCGGTAGGCATAGGAGTGGGGAGGAGGAGCTAACAGTGATGGTGATAGCGAACGAATTCAGAGCCATAGGCTGCTGATAGACTGTCGTGAGAAAGGGCAACTTCTGGGGTTCCCTGACAAAGTAAAGTGCGATTGAGACAGAGAACGCGATCGCAATGTCGTCGCACCATGTTTAGATCGTGAGAGATTTGCAAAATTGTCCAGCCTTCCTCAAGCTTAAGTTGATAGAGCAATTGATAAAACTCAGTTTCACCGCGCATATCTAATCCTGCCGGAGCTTCATCTAGAATCAACAATCGACGTGGGTAAACCAGGCAATATGCCAGCAGCACCCGCTTCGTTTCACCCCCAGAAAGCCCACCGATCGGTTGCTGTTTAAGATGGAGTGCATCTACCTTGGCTAAAGCATCTCGAACGGCTTGACGACGTTTTCTACTGTTTGCCCAGGGTACCTGGAATCCCAACCTATCCCAGCCCAAGCCTACCAGTTCTTCCACCGTCATCGGGATGCGGCGATTGACTAGGAAGTTTTGCGGTAGGTAGGCAATCTGTTGACGGATTTGTGTCGCGAGTGAACCTTTGCGGCTCAACGGTTGCCCCAGAATGAAAACGTTTCCTGCAAGACGTGGCAGAATGCCCAGAATGGCTTGCACCAGCGTACTTTTGCCTGCCCCATTCGGACCAACGATCGCCGTATCGGTGCCTGCCTCCAGGGAAAAGGAAACATCCTGCACCGCCGTATAGGTTTCTCTATGAACCGTGAGTTGCTCAACTGCGAGTACAACTTCTTTCAAGTCAAAAAGCCCTCCTAAAACCTGACCCCAACTCGCTGTGGCACTATTGCAACAGGTTGAGGCATCCAGAGCGGCAACACAGACTGGGTTGAACCACCAAAAGCGGTGACCAAACTCTGCACGTTCTGACGCATGGTCGTCAAATAATACTCCGGTTCTAGGGCTTCGGGGCCACCAGTTTCAATCGGATCGAAGGTGCTAATCTGAACGTTTAAATCCTTTGCCAGCGTCGCGAAAGTATTTTCGATCGCTTGGGGTTCGGTGAGGATAGCTTTGAGGTTCGCTTTCTCTACGGCATCTGTCAGTCGCTTTACATCCGCTGGTGCGGGGTTTTCTTCAGGAATGTCTACCAAATATTCTGCTTCTAAGCCATAACTTTGAGCAAAGTAGGGGGCAAAGTCGTGAAAGGCAACAAAGGTTTTACCCGCATAGGGTTGCAGTCTGTTGGTGGTTTCGGCATCTAAATCTCGCAGTTGTTGGATATAATCGGCTGCGTTTGCCGTGTAGGTTTCCTTTCCATCAGGGTCAGCCGCAATCAGTCCATCTCGAATGTTTTCAACTTGTTCAATGGCACGTTTGGGATCGAGCCAAATGTGTGGATTGTATTCGCCATGATGGTTATGCCCTGCCTCAGCGTGTTCTTCCCCTTCCGCATGACTATGCCCTTCTACCTCTTCATTGGCGATCGTGGCAATTCCCTCGCTGGAGTCAATGATCTGCAAGTTTGGGTTACTAGCATTTGCGATTAAGTCTTCTAAAAATTCCTCCATTTCTAATCCGTTTTGTACCAGCACATCTGCCTCAGCAAGCCGTTGGGCATCTTCTGGTCTTGCCTGAAAATCATGGGGACCGACATTAGTTGGCAGTAGCTGTGTCACTTCGGCGCGATCGCCTGCAACTGCCTTGGTAAATTGAGTAATTGGAATGAATGTTGTTACCACCTGCAACTCTTCAGTCGTTGCCACTGGAGACGATTCTGCTTGGAGAGATTCTGAGCTAGTTGAAGGTGTATTGGAGGCACAACTTCCTAAGCTGACTGCGATCGCCGATACAAATGCTACAGACAAACCACGGACATTGCTGCTGGATTGTCGCAAGCTCCTTTTTATTTGTTTTTCAAGCGTTGAGGAGTCGTTTGGTGACATGGGATAGTAATGAAAATGATTATTATTATCTTATTTTATAGTAATTGATGTGAAAAGCAACTCCCTTCAAATTACCTATCTATCTCCCCTGACTCGGAATCAGCAGAACAAGCTTTTGATACTTATAATGATTATCATTTTCTCGTAAAAACAGAGACTGACGTACAAAAAATTGAAGCTTTACCTAAAGGGAAGGACTTTGCCATCCAAACTTCCAGAGGGGAATTGCGCTCGCAGTTTGTAATTTGGGCAGCAGGAGAGTTTCAATATCCCAATTTAAATCCTTTTCCAGGGGCGAAATTATGTATCCACAATTCTCAAGTACGTTCTTGGGCAGATCTGGAAGGAGATGAGTCTACTCTCACTCCAGGATTATTTGTCGTAGGATCTTCTGTACGTCATGGCAACCTAATTTTTTGTTTCATTTACAAATTTCGGCAGCGATTTGCTGTAGTAGCTAATGCGATCGCGAACAAAGAGAGCGAACCTCTCGCCCAACGTCTGGGAATCAATCCTACTCCCCTTCAAGCTTATCGCCAAGCAGGGTTGTTTTTAGATTACCTTTCTTGCTGCACTAACGATTGTGTTTGTTAAAAAGCAGAAAAACTATATTTTAGCTTCTCCGCAAGAACCTCACCCTTTTCCCTCACAATGGATTCCTAAGAGGCTAGGCTGGCACATTCAACCCCAACCGACGCTGTTAGAACATCCTCGTCTAGGCTGATTAGTAGCGATCGCCCTACTTCTGATTCCTGCTATCATTGCTGTTTGGGAGGCTAACTCCTTTGCGACTTTACCAGACCCTGTAGTGCAAGGTGCGCACCGCTACGCAGAAATCTGCGAGATCGCTCCCATTATTGAACCTTTATCCCTAAATAATAATTAAACTTGAGGTTGACACAATAAGCTATTTGTTTTTTTTTCCTCGTGTACTGATAAATGACATGGGTGGAATTGTTCTTTCGAGTACTGGCATCTCCTCACGACAGACTGGACAAAACCAGTAGATTTTCTCTGCGCGTATATGGCACAATAACCGATCCGAGCAACAAGGACAAACCTTCATAAGACTTATTAAAAAAATGTCAAAGTTTACAATCAAAACGCTCGATTAATTATTCTCAAACAGCTAAAGCATTCACTATCTCAACTCCTTAACAATCAAAATTTTGCCGTCAGTTTTTTAGATATTGGTGTAAGTTTTTTCTGTATTTATCTCGTGATTCCACAATTCTCTTTCTTTCACGACTTCCCAGATTTCTGTCCAGCGATCTCGAATAATCATCCTCATTCGTGTTAATTGCCAATAAGGAATGCTACTTCTGCGACTATCATTTGGTTTACTCATTATCGTTTCTAGGAGAATGTTATGAATAAAATTAATTTCCTGTTTGCGTGTTTGAAAATAAGGAAAGTAAGCTGATGCGTATTGATTCTACGCATCAGATTGATTAAGAACTATACAAAATGGAATGGAAGCAGGTTTTTAAGCTTTTTCTATTGCCTGGTAGATGTACAGATAGTTAGTCCAACTGAAGAATCAGCTTAATTGCTTAATGACAAAAATAATATATCATTTTTTTCTGCTTCTTGCAATTTATTAGCAATAAGATAATCATTTTTTTAGTAGCCTTTCAAAGATTTGATACAAATGAATAGTTATACTCCAGAACTCAAAAACACTGCACAGACGATAATTACTGAGGGTAAAGGTATCTTAGCAATGGATAAAAGCAACCGTACTTGCAATCGACGTTTTGAAAAAACTAGGAATTGGTACTACTGTAGAAAATTGTCGTGCTTATCGAGAATTAATTTTAACTATTTCCAATTTGAGTAACTATATCAGTGGTGTAATTTTATACGACGAAACAATTCGTCAATCGACTCGAGAGGGCGTACCTTTTGTTAAAGTAATGGCTGACGCTGGGATGATACTAGGAATTAAAGTAGATACGGGAGCAAAAGATCTAGCGGGACATCCTGGAGAGAAAGTAACTGAAGGATTAGATGGCTTGCGCGATCACTCCGCGCCTTGGCAAAACCGAGATCGCATTGCTGAATATTATGAAATGGGAGCGCGTTTTGCTAAATGGCGGGCAGTAATTACCATCAGTGATGGTATTCCCAGTGATGGTTGTCTTATGAATAAAGGTTTAAGTCAAGATTGTAGTGAGCTTAGAATTTATTGACAAGTCCTGTAAAATCGACTGTCTTTTTGCTAATATGATAATCATTCTCAGAAAAGTCAGAGACAAATTTGAGTAAAAAAGATGACTCGTCTAAACTTTACCCTGTCGGATTCCCTACCATCCCTACCTAAAAGTGGAATGCCAGTAACGATTATTACTGGTTTTTTAGGCAGTGGGAAAACCACTTTACTCAATCAAATTCTAAAAAACAAAGAGAATTTAAAAGTAGCAGTATTAGTTAATGAATTTGGCGATATCAATATTGACGAGCAACTGTTAATCTCGATAGAAGAAGACATGGTAAAGCTTGATAATGGTTGTATCTGTTGTACTATTAATGATAGTTTAGTTGATGCAGTTTATCGAGTTTTAGAACGAGAAGAAAAAGTAGATTATTTAATAATTGAAACCACAGGGCTCGCCGATCCGCTACCAATTATCTTAACTTTTTTAGGAACAGAATTAAAATTTTTAACTCGGATTGATGCGGTAATTACAGTTGTCGATGCAGCAGCTTTTGATGAGAAACATTTTGATAGTGATACTGCCTTAAGCCAAATTAGATACGGTGATATGGTTGTTTTAAATAAAATTGACTTAGTCAATGAGGAAAAAATTACCTTCTTAGAAGCATTTATTAGCGAGATAAAGCCAGGATTTAGGATATTACAAAGCGAATATGGAAAAGTTCCCTTACCTCTAATTTTAGATATTGGCTTAAATCAAAAAAACAATTATAAAAATCAAATTTTTGAGTTTCGGCGTGATAAGTCAGCTTTAAACAATCACTTAGAAAAAGATAGTTTTAATTATGTATCTTACATGAGCGATCGCCCATTTGAAATTGAAAAATTTGAACATTTTTTAACCGAACAAATGCCCAATAATGTCTTTAGAGCGAAAGGAATATTATGGTTTCAAGAAAGTGAATCGCGACATATTTTCCAACTTAGTGGACCTCGTTACGATTTGCAAGCAGACGATTGGACGACGCAACCCAAAAATGAACTTGTTTTAATCGGGCGTAATTTAGATGAGTCATTAATTAGACAACAGCTTGATGATTGTTTAGCTGGTTTGATTTTATCTAATAAAATTAGTCTGCCTAACCTACCTTTTTAATTAAATGGATTTATTTTCTTTTATAACTATGAAAGTTGCTTATATCTTTAGTACGTCAGGACATACAGCTAGTTACAAACTAGGTCAAATGATTTTGCCTCAACTAGAAGAAAATAACCACGGTGCAGAAGTGGTGGGAATGTTTTTCTTCGACGATAATACTTACCTTTTAAGAAAGGGAGACTCAATGGGAGAACGTTTGGCTAAACTAGCTAAAACTTCTGGAATGTTACTGATGTTGTGCGATCGCTGTGCTTTAGAAAGAGGTCTTGCTTAAGGAGAACCAGGAAATTGTACGCCTCAAAATACAGTAGAAGGAGTGGAAGTAGGTTGTTTTCCCGACCTATACAAAGCTTTAGACAGCAATAGCCCAGACTACATCATTACATTATAAAAATGGCTCTTAAAATTTACAATACCCAAACTCGTCGCCTCGAACCCTTTGTTCCTCTGTTACCAGGCATAGTAACCATGTATTGCTGTGGTGTAACCGTCTACGATTATTGTCACTTAGGTCATGCCCGTTCTTATATTGTTTGGGATCTGGTACGTCGCTATCTGCAATGGCGGGGATATGAAGTAACCTACGTGCAGAACTTTACCGATATTGATGATAAGATTCTCAAGCGCGCCCAACAGGAAGGGGTTTCTATGGCGGATATCTCGGAACGTTTTATCAAAGCTTACTTTGAAGATATCCGTCCCTTAAATGTCATGGATGCAGATGAATATCCCCGCGTCACCGATAATATCTCTGGGATTCAACAATTAATTCAGATCTTGCTAGATAAAAACTATGCCTATGTTGTGGATGGAGACGCTTACTTCAATGTCCAAGCTTTTGGCGAATATGGCAAACTCTCTGGACGTACTCAGTCAATGATGCAAGCGGGGGCTAGTGGTAGAGTAGCAGTTAGCGATCCCGAAACAATTAAGAAAAAACATCCTTCAGATTTTGCCCTCTGGAAAGGTGCGAAACTAGAAGAACCTGCTTGGGATTCTCCTTGGGGAAAAGGTCGTCCTGGTTGGCATATCGAATGTTCGGCAATGGTGCGAGCATTATTGGGAGAAACGATAGATATTCATGGCGGTGGAAGCGATTTGGTCTTTCCCCATCATGAAAATGAAATTGCCCAGTCGGAGGCTGCCAATGGTAAACCCCTGGCTAAATACTGGCTGCATAATGGCATGGTAACGGTGAATGGCGAGAAGATGTCCAAGTCTTTGGGTAACTTTACGACCATTCGCGAGTTATTAAATCGTCCCCTCGATCCGATGGTAATTAGATTATTTGTTTTACAGGCACATTACCGCAAACCATTAGATTTTACTGAAGAGGCTATTATCTCAGCAACCAATGGTTGGCAAACTTTACAGCAAGGTTTACTCTTTGGGGAAAAATATGGCAATAAATTAGGTTGGAGTCATAACAGGAAAAAAGATTCCACTGCAATAGAACAATTCCAAACAGCAATGGACGATGATTTCAATTCTCCTGGAGGATTAGCTGTTTTGTTTGAACTAGCTAAAAATCTCCGTCGGGAAGGAAATCTGTTAACCCATGAAGGTAAAAACGATACTGATATGGAAGAGTTACAACAAAAATGGCAAACTTTAGTTCATTTGGCAGGATTTTTAGGATTAGAGGCTAAATCTGAAACAAATATCGCCGATGCTAAGGGTTTTGACGAAGCTGAAATTCAAAGACTGATTCGAGAAAGAAATGAAGCGAGAAAAGCCAAGAACTATACCAAAAGCGATCGCATTAGGGAACAATTACAACACATGGGAATTACTCTGATTGACCGTCCTAATGGAAAAACCAGTATCGTTCGTTAAAATAATCCAACTAAATGTTTAGCGATTGTGTTCGGCGAACAACAGATAATTTCTTGAAGTCAATGAACAAGGTTGATAAGTTCTGCTGTAACCCAGTTGTTAGGGGACTTATTCTTCAGGATATGGTAATTTTCTGCCGAAAGTTACCATATCCTACCAGAAATCCCGAATATAAGATCTTATTAAAAGTTGAGTAATGATTAAAATTCAATTCTGAATATTTTGATATATCTAGCTTTTGAATTCATGAGTTTTTAAGATCATGGATTAGCGTGTAGCCACAAAGCCACTGCTAGTAAGTTCAAGACGATCAAAGTCCCAACCAAGTTCTCGCGCACTGTTAATAATACCCCCCCGCAGTTGTGCTATACCAGCACTATCACCACGCTTTTTTAAATCGTTGAATACCAGCACTGACATTAAAGCTTGGTATGCCATAGAATCGGCGACAGTTTGTTTGTCAGCATCGCTCATATCATGTAGCAGTGAACCAGTAAGCAAAGCCTGTGCAACCTGTTCTGCTACGCCTTTCATCTGAGGTGGTTGCGTCTGCGTTTCAGTAAGCACCTCCCACTGTAAAATCAGAAAAGCAGCCATATTATGAGCAAGGTTATCAGGATCATAACTGTAGCGTTCGATTAAACGCCGAAATTCACCGACAACATCAGCCTGTGCGAACTCGCTACGAATCTGTGCAGCCTGCTCTGGTGACTGTGCTGCAAACTTCTCAGCAACTTGATCGCGTACTTGCATGGTGACTTGTGGGGAGTAGCGAAAACTGAGAACGCTAGCTGGCAGAGTTTCTCCAGTCAATTTTGGAGCGGAAATATTTGGTGGACTGACTTCAGTAAGTGCCTCTGCTGCTGGAGTACCAATGCCAATAGTAGAGGCATACGTACCTTGATGATCGTAAAAGGCAGCGTATGGGATATCAATGCTGGTGATCTGTGCAGCAAGTGGTAATGGTGCGAAGACTGTTGCAAGCAGCAGTTTTCCCGCAAGAATTACTTTGCTGCTAACAGGTCGGTCGATCATATACGTTTCCCTCAGTTGCGTATCCTCATCAACGAAAAAGCCTTAAATTTTAGAAGCTAAATATAATTTGCCATTCAATTTTTTAGCTAATTATAATCATTATTAATATATCCTAATGAAACAACCGCAGTTACATTAAATTTCTTGGTCGAAATAGATAAAAAGTTAGGAAAGTCAATTTCTTGTTTCTCATTCAATTATTTCCTATTACTCTTTCTGAGGTAGGTTAATAAGATGTGACGAGCAAAAAATATTGATGTTTCTGAAATCCAATCAGACTTTGACGAATTGTAGTGAGTTTACATTCTAGATTGAAGTATTTCTCACTAGAGGATTGTAGGAATACGAACCCAAGGAAAACGGATCAGAATCGAAGATAGCATTTGTTCAAGACACCCATGCCCAGTTTGGCGATCGCATACTGTTTGTTGTGAGGTAATTCATGGTCTGAACTTTTATTGGCATTATAGATTTTTGATAACGATTATCGTTATAATAAATTTTTGTAAACCAAATTGCTTCTCTTCACCATGTCAGAGATTAATCAGCAAGGATTACGGTGCGTTCAAGTACTGGAGGCAACACAGGGCATTCAAGATGCGGAAACAAGTTCCGCACACAGCCCCTCCTCAAGTATCAGCCCCTTACCCGTAACGATAATTACAGGCTTTCTCGGTAGTAGGAAAATCACTTTACTCAATCAAATCCTGCAAAACGATCTAAATCAGAAAGTTGCAGTTTTAGCAAGTAGAGAACAATTAACCACATTAGAAACCTATATTGCATCTATCAAACAAAATCCCAGAATTATTCATACCCAATACGCCCAAGTACCCTTGCCGTTAATCTTGGATGTAGGATTAACTCAAACAGATAGTTTGCCTGAAGCAGAACATGGCGAACATCATCACCATCATCATTCCCATTACTTAGAAGCCGATGGTTTTGTCTCCCTGTCCTTCAAGAGCGATCGCCTCTTTGATGTCTATAAATTTCAAAAGTTTTTAAACGAAGGACTTCCAAGAGAAGTATTTCGTGCTAAAGGAATTGTTTGGTTTGCAGGAAGTCAATTACGTCACATTTTCCAACTCTGTGGACAGCGCAACGATATTAAGTCCGAATCTTGGTCTACTCCTCCTGTTAACCAGCTAGTCTTTATCGGTCGTCATTTAAATACCGATAAACTCCGTCAACAGTTAAATGACTGCTTGGCTACTTCTGTTACTGTTTAATTTAACTTAATTCAAATTCATGACCTTAGCTAAGTCCGAACCTAATCAAAGCAACAATATTAATCATAAATTACCAAAATTAACTACTACACAACAGCCACTTGTTTCTGAAGAAGAGATGCTTCAAGCGGTGCGGACATTACTCTTAGGATTAGGAGAAGACCCAGACCGTGAAGGGTTAAGAGACACTCCTAAAAGAGTAGTTAAAGCCTTAAAGTTCTTGACTTCTGGCT
Organism: uncultured bacterium; assembly: GCA_964562685.1. Lineage (GTDB taxonomy): Bacteria > Cyanobacteriota > Cyanobacteriia > Cyanobacteriales > Xenococcaceae > Stanieria. Next base: position 6,926 of record CAZLUP010000071.1, on the reverse strand, counting down.
ATCATCAATCCCTTGATGAACTCCTTAACGGCGCAGTATTCCACGAGAATACCGATGAAATGGTTTTAGTTAGGGATATTGACCTATTTAGCTCTTGCGAACACCATATTTTACCCATTCTCGGTCGCGCTCATGTAGCATATATTCCTGATGGTAAGGTCATCGGACTGTCAAAGATTGCTCGTATTTGTGAAATGTATGGGCGACGTTTGCAAGTACAAGAAAGATTAACCGCCCAAATTGCCGATGCACTCCAAGGATTATTACAACCTAAAGGAGTAGCGGTAGTAGTAGAAGCTAGCCATATGTGTATGGTGATGCGGGGAGTGCAAAAACCTGGTTCTTGGACTTCTACCAGTGCGGTTAGGGGTGTGTTTGCCGATGATGCAAAAACCCGTCAGGAGTTCATGAGTTTAATTCGCCACAATCCTGGGTTGCGTTAATTGATCTGCGTGTCACTGTTAGAGATGGGTACTAAGCTCATCTCTTTATTAATGAGAAGATTGATCGCAGTTTCCCAAAACTGATTTCAGTTGACTCATCAACAATGCCCCAAAAACGAGTTTTTTCAATCCAAGCTGCATCAGGGGATCGCACTGCGCCATTGGGTAAGGTAAACCCACCACTAGAGCCAAAACCAACCCCAGTACCATCTTGCTTAGTCTAAACACCCAATTGCACGATAATTTCAAAATTACGGCGATCGCCTTCTGAACTAGTAGGGGACATCAATACTAATTCTCCTGTAGCACTACGTTCAATTTCTAAATCCTGATTAAGCTGACAAAGAGCAAAAAATTGCTCATCGGTTAACGCGATCCGCAGGAGCTAAACGTATCTTGAGGGGCGAACTTTCTTTAATTATCGATAATGGTACTGTCATAATGACTATTACTTAGTCTAACCAGTTTGTTCAGACTTACATTTTTTGATAGCTGTTTCTAACCTCATCATAATCTCTGCTTGTTATTTTGAAATTGTTTGTACCAATATCGAGCATTAGAGGAATAATTCTGACCTCTAACTAAGCTTCCGTAATCTTACGACTATCAAGACGACGAACTGCCACTACACTAGGTTTGGGCGGAGTATTAACAGTTTTGTCTGGCCAATTAGAACCGATTGGCACTTGACGAGTTTGAAGAAAATCTTCCCCTGTAGTTGTCTTCATCGCAAAGGAGAGAGTTTTAGATTCCATATCTTGCCGAATACCATTAAATTCACCTGGATGTTGAGGAGCAAGGAATAAAGTTTGTTCATCTTCGGTTAACCAAGGACCACAAATTTCACAATCCATAGGACCGTAGGCAAATAGATAGCCTTCGCCTGCATTCGCGCCAGAGGTGGGAAAATACCAAACTGAGTTGTTACCAAACAAGCCTCGCAAATCAGATTGACTGACAGCAGTTCCATCAGCGTTAACTCGACTAGGAATTTCCTGATTATGTTTATCTGTGGACATATCCGTTACCATCCAAAGATTTCCCTGTCGGTCAAAGAGAAGATTATCGGGATTAGAGAATCCTAAACCTCCTTCGGCTGGTTCACCTCCTGTAGCAAATAGTTCCCACTGGAAAGTCATGGCTGCTGGGTCTTGATTATCTTCAGCTAATTTCATAATCCAGCCATGTTCGTAGGTAGATTCACCGTTAGGTCCTTGAAAAATGTTTTGATTGGGACTACCATCACTTTCACTAGGAGAACCAGAGGTAAAAGCAATAAATAAAATCCCGTCATTGTTAAGGTCGGCATCTTCGGGACGGGCAGTACAGGTTGCACCAACAGCATTGGCTGCAAAGTGGGCATCAATTAAAATAGCTCCTTGTAATTCTTCTTCATTATTCCCTTGATATAAATCTGCTAAAGTCTTGTATTTTTGAGCAAAAGCTTGAGCAACAGAATCATCTGTTACTGGAGTGAAACCACCATCGGGACGATTAGGTAAAGGAATCATTCCTCCAGTGTGGACACTAGGCATTTCTGGATTAATTGGTGTATCTGGTTGAAGCGCAATCCAACTACCTGTACCATTGGGATTAAACTTAGCAGCGTAAAGCATTCCCTTTGCCATCAGACGCGAGTTTTCTTTACTAGTAGGATCTTGAACTAGATCAGTACTAACAAACTTATAAAAATGACCACCTCGGCGATCGCATCCTGAATAAACTGCTAGATTTTTGCCAGCTTCTGCTCGAAAGGCAAAGGCTTCGTGACGAAAACGACCCAACCAGGAATGTTTAGTTCCGTAATCATCCGCATTAGCAGGATCGACTTCAACTGCCCAACCATATTTATTACCTTGATAACCAAGAACGTTACCTTGTCCAGCTAAATCCTCAATTTCTCCTGCTGTGGTAACCCAACTAAAAGGTACAGTACTGGGAGGGAAGGAAGTGCCATCGGCATAGACTGCTTCAGCGACTTCGCCTTGAAAATTTTCCTCCGCACTAAAAACCGTACCCCAAGGAGTAGTACCACCAGCACAATTTTGATGAGTACCAATAATGCGATCGCTCAAACCATCAATGTATCCTTTTCCACTAGACTTACGAAATACTGCTGCTGCCGGACCAGTCACTTTTAAATAGTTGCCATCTTCAAGACCAGAAATACCAGTAATACGGCGATCGCTTTTATCATAGGTGCGTTCCCAAGTGCCATCGGATTTTTTACGAACGGAAATAATCGATAAACCAGCATCATATTGGGCAGCTTTAGCAATTTCGTAAATTTTACTCTTGAGAGGATCGCCATCGGGTAGAGAAAAAGCATCAATTTCACCACCTGCTGCTGTCATCGCTGCCATCACCTCATCAAAGGGTAGAGACTTACCAATTACTGTTTGATAACCTTGTCGCCAGGGTTTAGCACTGACATATTCGTGATTAACAACTAAATAACCTTGATTGGGAGAAGTTTCGATCAGAGTAACGTAGTCATTGTTGTAGCCAAAATGGTCTGATTGACCAATTGGCTCTCCCCATGAGATAATTACTTGATAAGTGAAGCCCTCTGGTAAAACAAGATCATCGACTACTTCAAAACTACTGAAACTTTCTTTTTGTTCAGCAGCAGAAAGACCATAAATCTCTAGAGGCATTGAACCTTTAATTGGTTGAAATATATTGTTAAGAGAATTTTTTGCTACAGCAACACCACTTTGATCAGAAGAGAAAAATTTCTGTCCATTTTGTGCCATGTCTTTGAGGGCAATCGAACCCACACCTGCGCCCAAAAACAGTAGAAAATGCCTACGCTTAATTCCCATAACCAATTGCTTCTCTCTCTAGAATTTTTGTTCAACTCATCTAGGCAAGATCGAGTTTCAACTTTGATTAAATTAGAGACATCGATCCACACCATCAAAGAATTTAGCGAGCAAAATTTAAGAACTGGTAATTGTCAAATTAAGATTATCATTACAGAAAGCTAAAATATTTCAAACCTTCCAAGATACCCCCTGCACAAACAGCTTCAGCTAAATAAAGAGAATCGTTTTGATTAGTTTCATACCACTGACGTAACTCGGATTTAGCATTACCAACAATAATGCCTTTTTCCTCTCCTTTAAACAAAGCAATATCGTTGCCAGAGTCACCACAGGTAACAGTAGCTTCCGCAGTAACCTCCCATTTACTTCTAAGGAATTGAACAGCTAAACCTTTATCACCTTTCAGAGGAAGGATATCTAAATCTTGTGAACCACTGTAAACCAGTTTGATTTTAAAACCTTGAGATAATAATTCTGTTTCTAAAGTAGATAATAAGGCTTCTGCTTCTAATTCGTCTAGATAATAACTAATTTTAAAAGGATTTTGCTCAGATTCAGGTTGAGGTTCAAGTTGAGGATATTGATTAGCGATTTCTGTTATTTGTTCTCGATGCCAACCGTCAGAAAGTACTTTTGCCCATTCTAAATCGACTTCCGCTTGAGTAGGATTAAAATAGATTTCTGTGCCTACGGCAGTAATTAAAGCATCTGGAGTCAGCAGAGGTTTTTCCCCTGCCAATTTCCTGTAGAGATAAAGCGATCGCCCTGTAGCGTATACTATTTTAGTACCATATTGTTGACGATGCTGTTCTAGTTGTTGATTGAGAAGTTCTAAAGCATCATCATCGCCTACTAAAGTATGGTCTAAATCTGTCACAAATAAAAATGGGTTCACTTTAATTTACTCCGCTTGCCAAATAAAAGCCCTAAACTTTAACACAATAGCAATCTTGAAAGCATTTTACCTCTAGCCACAGAAATAACCAAATAAACTACTTTACAACTGTTACCAGACTTGATTAGCTAGAGAACGGTTGTTATAAAAACAAGGATTGAAATTTTGGGTGTAGAACTTCGCAGTTATGTTTATTTAGACCGCTTACAACCACAACACGCTTCCTATATTGGGACAGTTGCCTTGGGATTTTTGCCTTTACCTGGGGATGCTTCTTTGTGGATCGAAATATCTCCTGGAATTGAAATTAATCGTATTACAGATGTAGCTTTAAAATCGGCAGTAGTACGTCCTGGAGTTCAATTTGTGGAAAGATTATATGGTTTGTTAGAAATTCATTCTAATAAACAGGGGGAAGTTAGAGCAGCAGGAAAAGCTATTTTACAAGCATTGGGAGTAAGTCAAAGAGATTGTCTCAAACCCAAAGTTGTTTCCAGTCAAATTATTCGGAATATCGATCCTTATCAAGCTCAATTAATTAATCGTAACCGTCGCGGACAATTATTATTAGCAGGACAAACTTTATATGTGTTAGAGGTACAACCTGCTGCTTATGCTGCTTTAGCTGCTAATGAAGCTGAAAAAGCTGCTTTAATTAATATTCTTCAGGTACAAGCTGTGGGTAGTTTTGGCAGATTGTATTTAGGAGGAGAAGAAAGAGATATTTTAGCTGGATCTGCTGCTGCTTTAGCTGCGATAGAAAATGTCGCAGGAAGAGAATCTTTTTTGGATGGAAGTAATGAATAAAATTAATTTATATAGGTTATCAATTTAATTAAATATAGGCAAAATTCTGCTGGTTTTTGGTTAATGATTAATAGTTGATTGTTCATGAAATTTTCATCTTGGATACCTTAATTTACTGAGGTTACTACAAAGTTTATTTTTGAGTGAAGCAAAAGAGTTTGAGTAAATCTTGAACTTTATTTTTAGATTTAAGTTGGTAATAGTTTTTCAAAGAGGGATAATAGATTAATCAGAATTAACTTTAGGCAAGTTCAATGGCAAATGTAGAACATTTAACCAAACTAAAACAAGGTTCGGTCAAATGGAGTGAATGGCTCGATCGCAACGAACAAACGATCCCAGATTTTTATCAAGCTAATTTAAGTAGAACTAATTTAGCAGGAGTCGATCTAGCTCAAGCTAACTTAATGAGTGCTAATCTTTGTCAGACTGATTTAACAGGAGCAAATTTAGCCCAAGCTAATTTACAATTAGCCGAATTAATTGACGCTAATTTATCTCAAGCTAATCTTAGTAATTCGGATTTACGTCAAGCTTATTTAATTGATGCTGATCTTAGTGAAATTAATGCGATCGCAGCAGATTTTCGAGAAGCAAATTGTCGTTGTGCTAACTTATATGATGCTAATTTAATTGGTACTTTGATGAGAAAAGTCAATCTTCAACAGGCTAATTTAACAGCCGTAAAATTACATCGTAGTAATTTAAGTGAAGCTAATTTATTTGAAGCAAATTTAAATCAAGCTGAACTTATTCATGCTAATTTATATGATGCTGAATTAATTGGGGCATTTTTTTATCAAGCCAATCTTACTAAAGTTAATGCCATTAAAGTTCACGCTAGTAAAACCTATTGTTTTGCTGCTAATTTTAGCGAAGCTATATTAAGAAAAAGTGATTTTCGCTGGGCAAATTTAGCTTATGCCAATTTCAGAGATGCGAATTTAATTGAGGCTAATTTAAGAGGAGCAAATTTGAGCCAAGCCGATCTCAAAGGAGCTAATTTAGAAGGAGCAAATTTAAGAGGTGTTAATCTTACCAAAGCAGATCTAAGAGGTGCAAATTTAAAAGAAGCTAATCTACAAGAAGCTTTATTTAAAAATACTAAATTACAAGGAACTATTATGCCTGACGGGACTAAACATTATTGAAGGTAAGTAATAAGTAATAAGTTAAAAAGATAATTTATAAATTATCCCCGCGTTAATTAATTGAGTTTAAATGTCTTTGAATTAATTCTTGGATTCCGATTCCTCTTTCTGCTTCAGTAACCCAGTCTGCTTGTTGTTTGACTTCTGGTAAAGCATTGGCTACCGCTACTCCTAAACCACAGTATTGAAGTAAATCTAAATCATTTTCTGCATCACCTACACCAATAACTTCTGATGGGTTTAAATTTAATTTATGTAAGGCTAATTCTAAGCCACTAGCTTTATTTATTCCTGTTGGTAAAATCATAATTGCTCGTTTGTTTAAAATTATTTCTAAGGATAAATTTAATTGAGCAATTGTCTCTCTAACGATCTCTTCATAAGGTTGCCATGTAGCAACGATCACTTCTCCAATGGCAATATTTTTAATTCCTTTTTGTTGTAGTTTTTCGATTAATTTGCTTGAAGCTGGTTGACATAATAAGTGAGATATTTGGGACTGAGGATGATATAAAACTGCTCCATTTTCAGCTACGATATAATCACAAATATTAATTGCTTCAAAAACTGTCTTTAAACTATTTATTCTTCTTCCTGTTACTAAAATAAATTTTCTACCCGATTCTTGCCATTGATGAACAGCAGCTAAAGTTGCTAAATCAACCTTTCCTTCTGTAGCTAAAGTGCCGTCATAATCACTTGCGATCGCTAAATAATTCATTTTTATAAATCTAATCCCAAATTATAAAATTTTTACGAAGTGAACGCAAGCCCTGGCTTTTCAAGCCAGGGTACTGTTCAC
>CAZLUP010000070.1:0-20447 GCA_964562685.1 uncultured bacterium | reverse complement strand
AACAGGGAAATTATACTGTTGAACGTTTGATGTTTAATTAAGTGGAGCTACTTAGCAAGTAAAAAGTAAAAAGTAAAAAGTAAAAAGGCAGAAGAGTATATTTTTCGTAACCACAGTGAATAAAATTCAGCTTTATTTTCTCTAAAAATCTTAAAAACATTTTTCGTCGAACTTTACGTGGAATTAATATCTAACTCTCGGATCAAGAATGCCATACAAAATATCTGCAATTAAATTAAATAAAACTATTAAAATACCGTAAATAAAAGTAATTGCCATCACTACAGGAGTATCGCTACGGTAGATTGATTCAATTAATAATGCACCAATGCCAGGAATACGAAAAACTTGTTCTGTAACTAAAGCTCCTGTAAAAATGGCAGGAATATCTAAAGCAATTAAAGTCACTACAGGAATCATTGCATTAGGTAAAATGTGATTTTTTAATACGGCAAAAGAAGATAAACCTTTCGCGATCGCAGTGCGGACGTATTCTTGATTTAATTGTTCTAAAATTGAGGAACGAATAAACCTCATTAAGATAGCTGATTGATACAAAGCTAAGACAGTTATCGGCATAATTGATTGTTGAATTCCTGCGATAAAACTCGACCAATCAGTTATTTGTAAAGTGCTGTTATAAATAAAAGGAAACCATTTTAACTGAACACTAAAAATAATAATAAATAATAAACCCGTAAAAAAAGGAGGTAAAGAAAAACCCAAAAAAGCAATAGTAGTAATAATTTGATCGGTAAAAGAATAACGTTTTAAAGCAGAAATAATCCCTAAAGGAAAAGCAATTATTAACCCAACTAAATAAGCTGAACCAACTATCCAAAGAGTTGTTGGTAATCGTTGTAATAGTAAATCAAATACAGGACTACGACTAGTAAAAGAATGGCCTAAATCTCCTCGAATAAATGCCCATAACCATTTAAAATAACGAACCTGAATTGGTTGATCTAAACCAAGAGATTTGCGAATATTTTCCCGAACTTCTGCGGTAATCGCTGGATTAGAAGCAAATTCCCCTAAAGGATCTCCTGGTGCTAACGCTAAAACTGTAAAAATTACTAAACTAATCGCTAGTAAAGTAGGAATAGAAATTAGCAAGCGTTTAATTAAATATTGCTGCATTAATGGGGTCAGAGATCAGGAGTTTAACAATCAACAAAAACCAATATCTTAGACTGTATCTCATTAGTCAGATAAATACTATCTTACAATCTGAAGAGCGATCGCTTTACCAATTTCTAAAGATGAAGTTGCAGCAGGAGAAGGTGCATTACAAACGTGCATAGCATTAGGACGATTGATCATCAAAAAATCATCTACTAGCTTACCGTTATTCTGTAGTGCTTGCGCTCTTACTCCTGCATGGGTAGGAATAACATCTTCTGCTTGAACTTCAGGAATCAACTGCTGTAAACTACGGACAAATAAAGCTTTACTCCATGAACGCATCATTTCTTCTAACCCAGGAGTAGCGTGTTGAGCAGCTAGTTTCCAAAAACCAGGATAAGTCATAGTATCAAGAAAATCCCGCAAGTCAAAATCTGTTTTATGATAACCTTCCCGTTTAAAACTTAACACCGCATTAGGACCAGCATGAACGCGACCATCAATCATGCGGGTAAAGTGAACTCCTAAAAAAGGAAAATTGGGATTAGGAACAGGATAAATCAGATTTTTAACCAAATAACGCTTTTGTGGGGTTAATTCGTAATATTCTCCCCGAAAGGGAACGATTTTAGCCGAAGGTTGAGCCTGGGCAAGTTTGGCAATGCGGTCGCTAAATAAACCAGCACAATTAATTAGAAAACGGGTGCTATATTCACCCTGATTAGTTATCAAACTGTATCCTGCTGGAGTTTCCTGAATGTTGATAACTTTCTGATTAAAATATAGTTCTGCGCCTTGTTGTTGCGCTATTTCGGCATATTTCTCACATACTTGGCGATAATTAACAATTCCTGTCGATTTAACTAATATTCCTGCTAAACAACTAACATGAGGCTCGATTTCTTGGACTTGTTTTTTAGTTAATTTAGTAACCTCTAGCCCATTCTCTAAACCCCGTTGATAGAGATTGTTTAATAAAGGCAATTCTGCCTCAGTAGTAGCAACAATAACCTTACCGCAAACTTGGTAATCTACACCATGTTCTTGGCAAAATGCGACCATCGAGAGGTTACCTTCTCGACAAAACTTGGCTTTAAAACTGCCTGGTTTGTAATAAATTCCAGAATGAATAACTCCGCTATTATTGCCAGTTTGGTGGGCAGCCCAACAATTTTCCTTTTCTAATAAGGCTATTTTCGCATCAGGAAACTTTTGTCCTAATGCCATTGCTGTAGATAAACCAACAATACCACCGCCGATGATCGCAAAATCGTACATAAAATTTGAAATTTATCCCAAATATTTATATCTTGTAGGGGCGCATGGCCATGCGCCCTTAACATTAAAGAGCCACAATTTCAGGATTAACGCCCATTTTCTGAAGCATTTGCCCAATTTCGTCGCAATAAATTGCATTCATTACAATTACTGTATCAGGCTGATACTCTTTCAAAAACTCAGGTGACATAATTTCCTTGCCTACGCCAGGAATAAACTTCCCGTGACGATGGGGATTGATATCAACCACGTATTCAATCTTATCAATCGTATCAAGGGTAGTTAAAAAAGCCACACATTTAGAACCAGAACCCCAAACAACCACCTTTTTCTGTTCGGCTTGCATCTTTTCTAAATACTGTTTCCAATGCTCTAGTTTCTGCTGAATATTTTCCGTAAAATATTTAACATCGGCTGCAACTTGTTCGACTGTTTCCTCTAAAGGAAGAATTTTAGTCGAAGGAGTATCGACGGGAATAGCTTCAATTAATAAATACTGTTCGCCATATTCAAGATACAAATCAGTTACTTCAAACCCACAACTACGGAATAAACGAGCTAAAGTTCCAGGAGAAAAATAAGAACAATGCTCGTAATAAATATCCTCAAAAGCTAATTGTTGTAAAACCCTAGTATTGTCGGGAATTTCAAGAAAAAATGCCACATTTTGTCTGTCTCCAATCGATTTTCTTACAGTTTGAATGAATTCTGCCGTTGGTTGAATGTGTTCCAAAGTATGACGACAACAAATAAAATCACCGACATATTTGGCATGACTTTCAGAATAATACTCTTGAATAAAAGTGACTCGATTGGCTGCTTCACTTTGAACTCTACCAGGTACGACACTAGGATCGATGCCAACTCCGCGATTATTACCCAACTCACACAGTAGTAATAAAAAATCGCCTTTACTACAGCCAATTTCTACTAAATCTTTGTTGTGTAAATCGTATTTATCAATTAGTTTTTTCACCAAATCAACAGCAAACTTGTTAAAAGTAGGCGAAAAACTTTGTTGATCTTCATAATTAGGCGCATAAGCCGACCATTTGGAGTCAAACTCTACATTAGTAATAAAACCGCACTTGTCACAAAAGCCTAAAACGACATCACCACAAGGAAAATCTAAAGCTTCTTCTTTACTTGACATCATCAAGCAACTATGAACTGGTACATTACGTACCTCATAAAAAATCTCTAGTCCTTTATTTCCACAGTTAGGACAAATATGATCTGAAGCAGATGTTGATATTTTTGATTGAACTTGATTAGAAAGCATATTGATTTGTTGTCTAGTAAATTATTAATGAGTCAGCAGTAATTAAACAATTTTGGGTTCAGGAATTGGCACAATAAACTTACCCCCCGCAGCCCGATAAGCTTCTTGTTGCTGCATAATTTCTTGAGCAAAATTCCAAGCCAAAATCAACACATAGTCAGGCTGGTCTTCTAATAATTTACTCGTCGGAAAAATTGGGAAATGATTAATTCCCATGTAACGACCATGCTTGAACTTATTTAAGTCAACTACATAATCTAAGATAGTTTTATTAATTCCTAAATAACTCAGCATTGTGGTTGCCTTAGCAGCAGCACCATAACCGACAATTCTTTTACCTTGTTGTTTTAAATCCCAAAGTAAATCTAATAGTAATGATTTGAAATTAACAACTCGACTAGCGAACTGTTGATAATAATCCAACTGGTCTACTTTTTGATTTTTTTCTAATTCTAATAAAGACGTTACTGAATCTTTGACTGCTTCAATTGGTTCAACAAATAAGCGTAAAGAACCACCATGAATTGAAGTTCTTTGAATATCATTGAGATATAGATTGTGTCTTCTAAATAATTTATCCAATGCTGTTACTGAGAAATAGCAAAGATGCTGATGATAAATAGTATCAAATTCACAATGCTCGACTAAATCAACAACATAAGGAGCTTCAATAACTGCTACTCCAGTATCTTTAAGTAGAATTTTTATTCCGGCAACAAAACCATTTAAATCTGGTACGTGTGCTAAAACATTATTAGCTAAAAATAAATCAGCTTGTTTACCTTCTGTTTTTAATTGTTGTGCCAAATCTTTAGTAAAAAAAGTACAAAGAGTTGGTATTCCTGCTTGTTGAGCCGTGGTTGCAGGACCTGATGCAGGATCTATACCCAACACAGGCACTCCCTGTTCAACAAAATTTTTCAGCATATAACCATCGTTACTGGCTGCTTCTATTACTAAGCTATTGCTGCCTAATTTTCTAGTGGTAATTAAATTTTTGGCACTATCTCCAAAATGCTTTAAAAGAGAAGGAGAAACTGAAGAAAAATAAGGATAATCTCGACAAAATAAAATTTCTGGTGGAACTATTTCCGTAATTTGTACTAAACCACAATCAGGACAGAAAGCTAAATCTAAAGGTGCAGTATATTCTGGTAAATTTAGCTGTTCTGTAGTTAACAAATTGTCAGCTAAGGGAGTATAACCAAAAGAAATAATAGTCTTTAATTCAGAGTTGCCACAAGAAAGACAAGTTGCTTTTTTTTCTAACATTATTTCAGCAGAATTTTGATAATGATTAAGGCAATTACAATAATAGCTTGGGCAACCTTAGAGATTGCCCTTAAAGATAATAATTACGGCTCAGTTATTGAACTAAATTAAATTTGCATGGCAAGAGTTGATTTTTTCCAGCGCAAATTTTCATCCAATAAATCCTGCCCCATTAAATATTTAATATGAGCAATACGTTGATATTTAGGACCTTCAAATTCTTCTAAGGTTAATCCTACTTTTTGGTAAGTCTCATAAAGTTCGATTGCTCCTTTCCGAGCATCCCATTGCGGTTGAAAATCAGGGAGAGTTTGAGCAATTTTACTACAATCAACTCGATAACAACGTTTGTCAGGACCACCATCTGGTGCATATTCAATCTGACAATTAGGAACAATCTCTTTAACAATATTAGCTAAATCGCGAATTTGATAATTGTCTTCGTTGCGTCCTACATTGAAAGCTTGATTATGAATTAATTCTTTGGGGGCTTCTAGTACAGCTATAAATGCTCGCGAAATATCCTCAATATGTACTATTGGCCGCCACGGAGTGCCATCACTTTTAATATAAACTTGTCCTGTGGTTAACGCCCAAGCAACTAAGTTGTTGAGAACTAAGTCAAAACGTAACCGTGGAGAGACTCCATAGGCGGTAGCATTACGCAGGAAAGTAGGACTGAAATTATCGTCAGCTAATTGACTAACATCTTGTTCCACTTTAACTTTAGAAACTCCATAGGGAGTTACAGGATTAAAGGCAGATTCTTCGGTTAGCCAATCTGTACCACCTGCACCATAGTTACTACAGGAAGAAGAAAAAATAAAGCGCGAAACACCAGCTTGTTTAGCTAATTGAGCTAATTTTACGGAGGCAAGATAATTAATTTCGTGAGTCAGGTTGGGATTGAGATTTCCCAACGGATCATTAGAAAGTCCTGCTAAATGTAGTACGGTTTCGATCCCTGCCAAGTCTTCTAACTCAACGTCGCGGACATCTTTTTTTAGTTCGGGAATGTCAACAATTCCTGTCCCAAAAGTACTACGTTCGTATAAATCACTATCTAAACCAATAACTTCATACCCTTTGTTGAGCAACATCGGGATTAGAATCGTTCCGATGTATCCTTTGTGACCCGTTACCAGTATTTTCATTACTTTCCTCCCACGTTTTCCAAGGTGCTTGACCACTTGACCACAAATGTTCTAAGCGACGTTTATCTCTTAAGGTATCCATACATTGCCAGAAAGAATCATGCTTGTAAGCCATTAACTGACCTTCTCTAGCTAATCTTTCTAGAGGTTCTTTTTCCCATTGAGTGTCATCACCGTCGATATAATCAAATACTTCTGGTTCTAACACGAAAAAGGCACCATTGATCCAACCTTCGGCGGTTTGTGGTTTTTCAGAAAATTCGACTATTTGATCTCCGTCTAATTCTAGGTGACCAAAGCGAGCAGGAGGACGAACTGCTGTTAGAGTTGCAAGTTTACCGTGAGCGCGATGAAATGCCAATAATTCTTGTAAATTGATGTCTGATACTCCATCTCCCCAAGTTAACATGAATGTTTCGTTGCCTACATAGGGAGCTAATCTTTTAATTCTCCCTCCTGTATTTGTCATTAGCCCAGTATCAATTAGTTCCACTGTCCAGTCTAGGGAAAAACCACTATGGGTTTTGACTTGACCGTTGCGTAATTCTACAGTGAGATTACTATTCAGGGCGCAATAATCTACCATGTATTTTTTGATGACTGCGCCTTTGTATCCTAAAGCAATAATAAAATCTTTAAATCCATAATGATAGTAGTGCATCATGATATGCCATAAAATTGGTTGTCCACCAATTTCTACCATTGGTTTTGGTTTGTTTTCGGTTTCTTCGGAAAGTCTTGTTCCTAATCCACCTGCCAGAAGGGCTACTTTCATTTCTTTTTCCTTGCTAAGATTTCCTTGTAGGAATTTACTTAGATAATATATAAAGGTTTCTTAGTTGACTGGCAACTCTGCGTAGGAAGGAGCGCATAAATTTTAGGGAGCTGCTCCAAAATACTCTTTTGTTAAAACTTTTTAGATAGCGCAAGCTATTAAATAAATTTAGCTTACATTTGATGTGTTGCTCATGAGTCAACACAATCTTAAAAGTCTTATCCATCAACTACTGAATTCAAAAGGTAAATTAATAAATTAATTGTTTTTGTTTTCGTATCATGAGTACTAAGTTTAACTCACTAGTTATAGAAATACTATAGGTCAATTTTAAAAAACTTTAAAGAATATTAATTTAAAATTTTGATATAGCAAATAAAATTCATGAATCTGTTAGATTATTAACCAATTTTTTTTAAGAGATTTTGTAACTACTATAAATAGATTTTAATTTTTTAAATGTTTATATTTAAATTATTGATTTTAGCTCAGGTTAAACTAATTTTTTTAAAAAAATTCAATTTTAATCAACTAAATTTTAGTTTTTGTAACTCATAAAAAATTTATTAATTTAATCGGCTCTCAACATGACATCTAATTATAAATCTTGGTCTAAAGCCTTTTCTCAACCTGCTCAAGAATTTGCTCTTACTGATTTATCAATTCTTACGGGCAATATTCCTGTAGGATTAAGAGGAACGCTTTATCGTAATGGTCCTGGACGTTTACGAAGAGGTACACAGAGAGTAGGACATTGGTTTGATGGTGATGGAGCTATTTTAGCTGTTAATTTTACGGAAAAAGGTGCAACAGGGGTATACCGCTACGTACAAACACAAGGATATCAAGCAGAAGAGGCAGCCAATACTTTTATTTATCCTAATTATGGGATGACTGCTGCTGGTGGATTCTGGAATAATTGGTTGAAACCTGTGAAAAATGCAGCTAATACTTCGGTTTTGACCTTACCAGACCGTCTTTTGGCTTTATGGGAAGGTGGTTTACCTCATAGTCTAGATTTGCAAACTTTGGCAACTCGAGGATTAGATGATTTAGCAAGTTTATCAAAAAATCAGGCTTTTTCGGCACATCCTAAAGTTGATAGGCAAACAGGAGAAATTTTTAATTTTGGAGTTTCTGTAGGTTCAAAAACAACTTTGAATCTTTATTGTTGTAATGCTGAGGGTAAAGTTAAGCAACAAAATTCTTTGGAATTAAAGGGTTTACCATTAATTCATGATTTTGTTTTGGCTGGACCATATTTAGTCTTTTGCATACCACCTGTCAGAGTTAAGGTTTTACCTGTTTTATTGGGGTTAAAATCTTTTAGTGAAGCGATGGCATGGCAACCAAAATTAAGCACAGAAATTTTAATTTTTGACCGTAATGATCTTGCTTTAGTTGCTAAGTTGGAAACGGAAGCTTGGTATCAATGGCATTTTACTAATGGGTTTGTTGATGACAATGGTTTAATCACAATTGAGTTTGTTCGATACTCGGATTTTCAAACTAATCAATATTTAAAAGAGGTAGCAACAGGTAAAACTAAGACAGCAGCAAAGGGAACGTTATGGGAAGTAAAGATTAATCCTCAAACTAAACAAATTGTTGCCTTAACTCAATTATTAAACCAAGGTTGTGAATTTCCTGTTGTACCTCAACATTTAGTTGGAAAATCGTGGGATAAAACGTATTTATCTATTTATCAAGAGGGGACAGATTTAAGTCAAGAATTATTAAATGCGATCGCGTGTTATAATCGGCAGACGGGTGAGTTATCGATAGCTGATGTTGGAGTAAATTCTTATCCTTCTGAACCAATTTATGTTCCTCAACCAGATCATCCTAACCAAGGTTGGTTAATTACGGTAGTCTATGATGGCAACGATCATCGTAGTGAAGTGAGAATTTATGAAAGCGACCGCCTGGAGAGTGAACCTGTTTGTCGTCTGGGTTTGCCTAGTGTAATTCCCCCTAGTTTTCACGGTACTTGGAAAGGTTTGACTTCTTAGCATGATTGGGATAATGAGCATACATTGGGGATGAGGACAATTGATCTTCTTTGCTTGCTTGAAAGACAACATAAGTTCCTTTCCCTTTAGCTTTGGCTTGATACATTGCTGTATCTGCATCTTGGAGAATATCTTCTGGTTGACGATAACCAAGAGTACCAAAAGTTATACCGATACTTACCCCAATTTTAATTTGATGAGAGTTTAATTGAATTGGTTGAATAAATTGGGATTGAATTCTTTGAGAAATTGCGATCGCTTCTTGGGAAGTTTCTAGTTCTTCTAAAAGAATAGCAAATTCATCACCACCAAAGCGAGCTACAGTATCGCTAGCACGCACACAATGTTGTAGAGTGTTGCATACTTTTTTGAGTAATTGATCCCCTGCTAAATGTCCCAAATTATCATTAACTCTTTTAAAACCATCTAAGTCAAGAAATAACATTGCATATAAATAATTAGGATATCGGGCAGATAAATTAATTGCTCGTTGTAATAATTCAAGTAACCATTGTCGATTGGGTAAACCTGTTAATGAGTCATGAAAAGCATCATGTTGAAGTTTATTTTGAGTTTCTAGGAGTTGAGTTTGAGTTTGTTTAAGTTCTTGTAAATATAATTCTAATTGATAAGTTTTTTCTTGTTCTTGAGCAATTAAAACTTCTAAACTTTGATAAAGATTGGCGTTTTCTATCGAGATGGCAGCTTGAGAACAAATAATATTTAAAATTGCTTGATTTTCTTGAGTAAAAGCATGAGTAATTAAATTATTCTCAAGATAAAGAATTGCAATAAGTCGATGATGACTTAAAATAGGCAAACACAAAATCGATTTTGGTTGATAGTTATTAAAATAAGGATCGTTGATTAATAATTGTTCTGATTGACTGTCATTAATTAGTATCGGTGTTAAAGTATTTTGAACATAGTTGATTATTCGATGGGGAAATTGTTGATTAGATGAGATTGTCTTAGCAGATAAGGTAGTAATATCTATATCATTTTCTCTAGCTTTGGCAGCTACAATTAATGGTTGGGTGGGTGATTGAAATTGTAAAATAAGATAACCTGTTTGCGCTCCTGTATTTTCAAGAATTACTTTAATTAAAGTTGATAATAAGCGATCTAATTTAATTTCTTTAGAAATAGCTTGATAAGCTTTGAGAACTGTATTTAGATCGAGTTGTTTTAGAGTTTCATGATATTGTTCTGACACGAGTAAATTAGGCGTGGAATTAATAATAGGGGTAAGTAATTGAGAATATTTTTGAGTTAAATCTTCTAGTTTAGCTTTAGCTCCCCAACGGGCATAACTATAATAGGAATCAGTCAAATAAAGTTGAGCGATATTTTCTTTTCCCCAAGCCAAATAAAATTTAGCAGTTAATTCTTGAGCTAATGCTTGTTCGTTTAAATATTGATGTTTTTGAGCTAGTTTAATTGCTGAATCATAATGTTCTATCGCTTGGTAATTGTTACCAAAAATTCGATGTTGTTCGGCTAAAACTAAATGTAATTTATGTAAAATATTCGCTGGTGAATAATTTGCCCATTTACGTAACTTCTTAATGTTATGGTTGACTCGATTAGTAATTTTTCTTTTTTCTAACTGCTCAACCTGATGATATATTGCTAGTCGAGATAAAGTATCATAAAAATAAAAAATTGGGACAGAAGGAGTTGCGATCGCGCTATCTAAATATTTTTCTGTCATGATGGCATAATTAAAAGCTTCCAGATAATTGCCAAACAAATAAAGCATCATTAATTTATGAAAATATAAATCAAATAAGGCTGAACGATGCTGTTCTTCTAATAAAAGAGGTAAACTAGTTTGTTCGTTATATTCTTTGCCAATTAATAAACAAGGATGCTTATTTTGTCCTAGTAAATTTAAAATTACTTGATGATAAACTTGATGCATACGTAGGACAGTTTCTTGTCCTAAATTTTTAATCGTATCTCCATAAATAGTCATTTTTTGTTCAAGTTCTGTTAATTCTTTTCCCAAGAAATAAGAATGATAACAGTGCATATAAACTGAATAGGCAGCAAATTCCAAATCTCCAGTTTCTAAACCTATTTGATATCCTGCAAGTAACGGTTCTAACCCTGATTCAAGATGCTCTTTCCAGTGACGAATAAAATTATTAAAAAGCATCATTGTTCTAGCTTTTTGTTCTTTAGCATTTAATTTTTCAATTAAATCTAACGCTAGTTTGCCAAAGCGATAACCACTATCTATATCATCTAAAACACCACATAAAATTATGCCAAAACCTGCATAGCCAAAGGTAGAAATAGGTGCATTACCATATTTGACTGATAAATTGACACCGCTCAAAGTGATTAACGGAATTAGTTCAACTGCTGCACTATAAGCAGAAGAACCAACAATCATCATAATTCTTCCTGCTGCAACAATTTTAGAATTACTTATTTGGGGAAGATTAATTAAATCCTCAATTTTATTGCCAATTAAATTAAATTTAGTTTTAATTAACGATAGTAAAATTCTTAATTTATTAGGTTTTAATGGAAAATTGATACCCAACCAATTTAAAACTATTAAGGCAGTTTTTACGGCTTCGGCTGGTTTACCTTGAGCAATTAAAGCTTGAATTTTGACTTCATAAGCTTTAACTCGATCTAATAAAGTATCTGCTTGTTGAAGGATAGTATTAAACAACTCTTCCATTCGCTCAAATTTGCCACAAAGATAAGCAGATTCAGCAGTAGCAATAAATAAATTTAAAGTAAAATCATAAGATGTTTGCCAACAACTTGGTTCTAAAAGTTCTATTCCTGTAGCAAAATAATTAAAAGCTGCTGGATAAGCAGGAGCTTGTTTAGCTATTTTTCCAGCTTGATAATTTAATTGTGATAATCGCTCTTTTTCTTGTGGTTGGTTAATTAACTCTCTACCTAAATTTAAATGATTAACAATAGTAAAAAGTTGTCCTTCTTGCGTTTCTTTTGGAGTATTTTTGAGTAATAAATTACCAATTTTTAAATGAGTAAAAGCGCGTTCTGTTTCAGGAATTAATAAATATGCTGCTTGTTGAACCCGATCATGTAAAAATTGATAAGGAACTGTCAAATCAAACTGCTGGTTTTGATTGAAATTAAATGGATCATGTTGTTGATTAGGTTCAAGATAAAATTGATAGATTTCGCTAACAGGTATAATTAATTCTGCTTGTAAAGCCGACCATAAATCTCTAGTGAGTTCTAAACAAGAATGTTTGCAAATAGTAGCGAGAGTAGCTAAATCAAATTTACTACCTAAACAAGCTGCTAGTTTTAAAATTTCTTGGGTAGCAATTGGGAGCTTTTTTAATCTATCAACCATAAATTCAACCACATCATTACTGACGGCGAGAATTTTGATTTTAGCTAAGTCGCACTGCCAACAATTGTCAATCAAATTAAAGGTAATTAAACCAGCTTGATAAAAAGATTGAAGTAACTGAATTGAAAAAAAAGGATTACCTTGAGTCTTTTGATAAATTAGTTCAGTTAAAGATAAAGCTATATTTTCTTGACAAGATAAAGTATCGCTAACTAAAGAATTTAAAGCAACTAAATCTAAGGGTGATAAATTAATTTCATTAACTTTAGTTGGATTTTGCTCTTTAATTGTGGCGATAGTTAACATCAAAGGATGAGCTAAATCAACTTCGTTATCACGATAAGCACCAATAATTAATAATCCTGAACCATCTCTATTTGCTGCTAATAATTCAATTAATTTTAAAGAAGCTAAATCAGCCCATTGTAAATCATCAATAAAAATAACTAAAGGATAATTTGATGTAGTAAAAACTTGAATAAATTTATTAAAAATAAGATTAAAACGTTTTTCTGCTGCATTGGGTTCTAATTCTACAACAGGTGGCTGTTTGCCAATTATTTGTTCCAACTCAGGGATGATATTGACAAGAAGCTGTCCATTTTCTCCTAAAGCTTCAGTAAGCTTGATTTGCCATTGTTGTAAACTAGTTGGATTTTCTGTTAATAATTGATTAACTAAATTACGAAAGGCTTGAACTATACCCAGAAAAGGAATACTACGTTGAAATTGATCGAATTTACCTTGAATAAAATAACCGTGTTGACTTACAATTGGTTTACGAATTTCATAAATTAAAGCAGTTTTACCTACTCCTGAATAACCCGAAACTAAAATTATTTCTGCCTGACCTTGAGTTACCCTTTCAAAAGCAGATAATAAAATTTCTATTTCTGTTTCTCTGCCATAAACTTTATCAGGAACAATAAAGCGATCGCAAATATCTCTTTTTCCTAAATCAAAAGTAGCAATATTCTGATTTGCTTGCCATTTTTGTTGGCATAATTCCAAATCATAACGTAAACCAAAACCAGTTTGATAACGTTCTTCTGGATTTTTAGCGAGTAATTTTAAAACCAAATCATTAAGTAATAAAGGAATCTTAGAATTAATTTGTTGCAGGGGAGGAGGAATTCTCGCTAGATGAAAGTGAATTAACTCGTTTAAATCTTTACTTTGAAAAGGTAATTGTCCAGTCAACAACTGATAAAAAATCATCCCAACCGAATAAAAATCTGTGCGATAATCAACACCTCGATTCATCTTTCCTGTTTGTTCAGGGGAAATATAAGCTAAACTATCAGCCTCCGTTTGCCAATGTTGTCTAAATTGATTTTCTTTTGGTAATAAAGAAGCGATTCCAAAATCAATCAGTTTAATCTGTTGATGATCAGGATTAATTAGAATATGTTTAGGAGTAATATTTTGATGAATAATGCGATCGCGATCAAGTTGTTCAAGGATTTTGGCAATCCCAATTGCTATGACAAAAAAATCCTCTAGATGTTGATCGGCTAAATTAGAACAGTTTTTACTTTTTAGATAGTCTAACAGAGGTATGCCACCGAAATCCTCCATCACCAAAGCAAAACTACGACCATAATGTTCTAGGCTGTAAGTTTTGATCAAGCCATCTGAGTCTAAACTTTTCGTAATAATATATTGATTACGTAACCGAATTAAATCGTTAATTTGAGGGTATTGATTTTTTAAAAACTTGATTACTACTGGTTTTTGCTTGGCTAGGTCTTGTCCTCGATAAACAATTGTTGTTAATCCTTCATAAATTTTGTCAAAAATTTGATAGCCTTTTAGTAAAGGGTTTAAGCTGGTCATGATCGTTTGTCAAGACTACAACTCTAAGCTTATCTAAAACTCATCCCGACTTAATCAAAATTAATACCAAGCTGATTTAAATTACATTAAGATTTCAAAATCTTTGTAAACCAATTCAAAAAGCGATCGCCTAAAGCCGTTAAAGAATATTCTAACTCTGCTTGTTGACGACAATCAAAGCGATTAATTTCTTCTAAAGAATTAATTGCCTTAACCAAACCTGAAACACTATCTGGTTCAACTAAAAAACCAGTAATACCATCTTTAATAATCTCTGTAGGACCACCCCTAGCATAAGCAATTACAGGAACACCACAGGCTAAAGCTTCAATTGCCACATTACCAAAAGCCTCTACCCAACGAGGAGTCATTAGTAAAGCACGACTTTTTCCCATTGCTTGCTGCAACTTGTGAGTAGATAAAAAACCGCCATACTCAATCGGTGCATCCTGAAAATCTTGGCAAATTTTATCCCAATAATCTTGCTCTTGGATTTTGCCGAAAATTTTTAGAGGAATTCCTGTGATCTTAGCTGCTGCAACAGCATCCTCTAAAGCTTTTTCTGGAGCAATTCTACCCAACCACACCAGACTATATTCTGCTTGAGGATAAAATTGATACAAAGATAAATCGATACCGCTACCTAAAATTTCACATTGCTCGGCAAAAGTAAAGGTATTCGCTTGCGACTTAGTATAAACACCAATCGTACCAGGATACTGCTGGGCTACCTGTGCCATAATGCGATCCAAAGCATCACTCAACGAACCCATACTGATAAAATGAGCGATGGGACAATCAAACCAAGGCGTGAGATAAAAAGGTAACCAATCAAAAGCAAAATTGACAATCACATCGTAATCGCTTTGCACCTGACGAGCATAATCCCACATATTCGCCAAGACAGAATGATCGGGTAAGATAATTGGGACATCTCGACTCTGAGTTTGAACTGCAACTTGTAGATTACCTGCTATCTCAGTAACAGGAATTCCTTGTAATCTAGAACCAACAGGGGCAACTACCTCAATCTGATTTCCTCGTTGTTGTAACTCTTGAGCAACATTTTGGACAGTTAATTCGACACCTCCCCCTTGTCCCGTACCCAATGCTCCAACAGGGGTTGATAGAAACAATAACCTCAACATAAATCACTACATTCGATTGGTCGAATCTTTATTATCCTCCATTGCCGTCATTTCCCAAGGAACTTGAGGCATTTGATTCAACTGTTGCAACGCCCACTTAGCTGTTTCTTGGACTTGAGCATCAGAATCTTCCACAGCTTGAGATAAGCGTTTAGTCACTTGGGACATCAAATCATAGACTCTGGTTAAATCGCGAATCGCATTTTGTCTCACTTGAGAATTTTCATCTTCTAGAGATAACATCAAAGCTTTATTCATTGGTTTAAGAGTACGACTAGCAATTTGAGTCATCGCCTCCAAAATCAAACTTCGCTCTTGAGAATCAACATTAATCATCAACTCGACTAAAGGCTTCATTGCTCTAGAATCGGCTCTTTGTGCCAGCTCCCAAATTGTCTTACGACGCATAGAGCGATCGCTTGTTTTTAAATCTTCAATTAATTCAGGAACAATATCTAACTTAGAAATACTACTACTAGGAGAAACCAACATCGCTGGTGCTGGTTCGACTGGATTTATATTGCCACTAGTAGAAGCTACTATGGGATTGGGTTCAACGCTAGTAGTAACTTGAGATTGAGCAGCAGGAATTTCAACAACTGTAGGTTCAGGAGGAGGAGGATTAGAACTTGCATTTGTTTCAGTTGATTCTTCTGGAGGCGTATCACCTTTTTTGAGTAACAAAAATAATACTCCTGCACCAACAATCGCCGTAATAATTAATCCCACAATCATTAATAGTAAATTACGACCACTTGTTGCTGGTTTTTGCATTGATTGAGCATTAACAGCTAAATACTGCTTCATGTTACTAATTGCTGTCAGCGCATAAACCGAATCTGGTCTAATTTGTTGCGCTTTCTCAAAATTGACCAAAGCAACTTGATAGTTTTTGTTACGATCTGCTGCATAACCAGCCTGCATATAACGATCAAAAGCATAGCTAGTAATATTAACAATAGCTCTCTCAGCAAAAGAATCTTGAGGACGGAGAACTAAAGCCTTGTGGAAATGATTCAAAGCAGTTAAATAATCTCGATTTTTATCGGCTTCGTAACCTGCTGCCATGTATTCTTCATATTGGAAATTTTCTGCTGTTACAGAAGCCTTGTCATTGCGCAGATCTGATTCGGCTTGAGCTAACTTCAAAGAATGAGAATTTTCCTCAAAGACAGCAGCCTGACAGTAACCGTTACCATAAACTAAACCAAAGCAAGTAATACTAAGCGTACACCAAAGAGAAAAACGATTGTATAGCATATCAGGTTTTTATCTCATCCTTATTTCTTGCTTACCTGTCTGTTTTAGCCAATTTGATCGCAATAGGCTAGTTTATTTTTCTGAGTTAATCAGATCTTTAATAATACGCTTTGCTCAGGATGAAAAGCTTTAGTTTAAAATATAGTTTTAATCATTCTTCTAGAACTATTTCTGGTTGAGATTTACTAAGATTAAGAGCTAATGGGGTTTGAACCGATTGAGAATCGATTTCCTTAACTGAGTCATCTTCAGTATTAATACGGTGATTAGATTTAAACAACCATTGTGCTAAGTTTTCTCGTTGATTGATTAAATAAATACTAATTAAGGTCAGACAAACTCCTCCAGTTTGTAGCGGACTAAGAACTTCTGCCAGCAAGATATTACCAAATAATAAAGCAAATACTGGAGTTAAAAAGGTTAAAGCACTAAGACTAGTTAAATTCCCCAAAGAAGCTAGATAGAAAAACAAACCATAAGCGATCGCACTACCAAAAATTGTTGCATAACCCAAACAAAGCCAGTTTTGCCAATCCAGATTCAGCCATTGTTCTGATTCGTACCACCAAGAGAAACCAAATAAAGGAATTCCTGCTAAAATCATATGCCAGCCTGTAGCTACGACTGGATCAACATGACGACTGACAAAGGGAATTAGCACTGTTCCGACTGCCATTGATAAAGAAGCTAAGAGCATCAGCCATTCTCCGTTATCAAATAAAGTTTGCCAACTCCAATCAATGGCAACTATTTTGCCGTGAAATAAACTATAAATCCATTCATCGGGGATACCAATTGCACTAATACCCAAAATACCAATGGTTAAACCTAACCATCCCCAAGCATTAATAACTTCCCCAAACAAAAATTTGGATAATAAAGCGACTGCTAGAGGTTGAGAATCGATCATTACCGAACCCAAACCCGCCGATGTCCTCACTAATCCTTCAGCTAAAAAGCCCTGAAACATCACTCCATCGACTAAAGCAAACAGGGCAATCCACCAGCATCCCTGGGCAGAAACTGTTAAACGACGATGAGTAATTGCTGCTGTTGCCAAAACTAATAACCCAGCAGGAAACAATCTTACTCCTGCCATAAATAAAGGAGTTGTCTGCGGAATTACCCCTTTCATCGCTACCATTGCTGTCCCCCAGAGGAAAAAAGGAGCAATTAGCACGACAGTAGTCCAAGGAAAAGTAAGGGGTCGTCCCCCGAATTTGATTCGGGACGGGGCTTTCAAGGACTCGAACTCGGTTCGAGTCACAGCCTCTCGGCTTGTGAACCCCATGATTTTTTTGAGGCTGAGTTCCATTGAGTTAATTAGGAGATTGAGGGCTGATTAATTTACTTAATTTTAATCAAATTTATACTTTTGTTAAGCTAAATTAAACAGCAAAAATTAAATTTTGTTGCTTAATTCCAAATCAAGCTTGAAGAAAAGCCAATTGTCGATCAACTCCACAACACAATTGGTAGACTTTTTAGCAATGCTATTAGGCAAAATAAAATTAAAAACTGTACCCTAGGTAACAATCCCACTAAAATTTGACAGTTCATGGTCTGGCCATTTAAGAAGAAAACGAAAAAACAAGTAGCTAAAATCGAGATTACAGGGGCGATCGCAGGAGATACTCGCAAACGAGTCCTCAAAGCTTTCAAAACTGTTGAAGAAAAAAAATTTCCTGCCTTATTGTTAAGGATTGATTCCCCTGGCGGTACTGTAGGAGATTCTCAAGAAATTTATTCAGCACTACAACGCTTACAAGAAGACAAAAATGTCAAAGTAGTTGCTAGTTTTGGTAATATTTCTGCCTCTGGTGGTGTTTATATCGGGGTTGGTGCGAAACATATTGTTGCCAACCCAGGCACAATTACTGGTAGTATCGGTGTAATTTTACGAGGCAATAACTTAGAACGACTCCTCGATAAAATTGGTGTTTCCTTCAAAGTAGTCAAATCAGGTCCTTATAAAGATATTCTCGCCTTTGACCGCCAATTAACTCCTGCCGAAGAACAAATCTTACAAGAATTAATTGATATCAGTTATCAACAATTTGTTAAGACAGTGGCAGAAGGACGAAATTTGGAAGTAGAAAAAGTAAAAGCTTTTGCCGATGGCAGAGTATTCACGGGAGAACAGGCGTTAGCATTGGGGATGGTTGACCGCTTGGGAACAGAAGAAGATGCTCTTCGTTGGGCTGCTGAACTAGCTGGACTCGATCCCGACAAAACCGAATGCTACACCATTGAAGAACCAAAACCTCTGATCAATCGTTTTTTACCAGGTCGAGGTCAAACTAAATCTAGTATAGGAACGGCCATAGATTGGGTAGAATTTGAACTGGTTACTTCTGGTCAACCATTATGGTTATATAGACCATAAAACCAAGAACTCAATCAGATTAGCGGAGGAAAACACTGTGGAATGGAAAGTGCAAGGCATTCGTGGGGCAACCACTGTTACAGAAAATAGTATTGATGCGATCGCAGAAGCTGTAACAGAACTTTTAGATGAAATTGAAGCTCACAATCAATTTAACCCTCAAGATGTCGTCTGCGTCTTTTTTACTGCCACTCGCGATTTAGATGCGATTTTCCCCGCAGCAGTAGCACGAAATCGACCTGGATGGGATAATATTCCTTTGTTGGATTTGCAACAAATGCACGTTGCAGGCAGTTTATCTTCGTGTATTCGAGTTTTAATTCAAGTTAATACTCCTCATCCTCAATCAGCAATGATTCACTGCTACTTGAGAAATGCTCAAAACCTCCGCCCCGACTTAAGTATTACTCAGATTAATAATTCAGTTTCTTCTGTAGAATCTTATCGATAACTTATATTTAAGTGTCGAGGGTATTGATTAGCTCAGAGTAGTGATAATTCATGAATTATCACTACTTTATGTAACATGGTAATAGACTTGATGTGAGGAAAATATTTAAGATTAATCAAAAAATTAGGATTGGGATTTTTTTAGGCACAGTTTTATATTTTTTATATTTAACAATTGTGTTTCCTGTTAGAACTTCGACGGGAATAGAAAAAATGAACCAAAACTTGATTCAAATCATTCCTAACCATAGTCAAGTAGAACAGATAGCTACAGGATTTAAATTCACAGAAGGTCCTTTATGGCATCCTGATGGCTATCTTTTATTTAGCGATATTCCTGCTAACACAATCTATCAATGGCAACCAGATAGTGAGGCTCAAATCTTTCGTCGTCCTTCGGGTAAAGCTAATGGCAATACCTTTGATCTTGAAGGAAGATTAATTTCTGCTGAACATGAAAACCGTCGTGTCTCTAGAACAGAAACAGACGGAACCATAGTTACTTTAGTAGATAATTATCAAGGCAAAAAGTTAAATAGTCCTAACGATTTGGTAGTGAAATCAGACGGCAGTATTTACTTTACCGACCCACCCTATGGAATTCAAGCAGCACAAGAGGAATTAGGAGTTTATGGGGTCTATCGTCTTTCTCCAGAGGGACAATTAACTTTACTCGTAGATGATTTTACTCGTCCTAATGGAATTGCTTTATCTCCCGATCAAACTAAATTGTATGTTAACGATTCAAAAGTAGGACATATTCGTGTTTTTGACATCCAACCAGACGGAAGCTTAACTAATGGGCGAGTTTTTGCTCAATTAAAAGACCCAAATCAAGAAGGTGTACCTGATGGGATGAAAGTTGATACCCAAGGTAATGTTTATGGTACAGGACCAGGCGGAGTTTGGATTTTTTCTCCTCAAGGAAAATTAATAGATAAGATTGCAGTACCAGAAGTAACTACCAATTTAGCTTGGGGTGGTCAAAATCATCAAACTCTTTATATTACAGCTAATACCAGTCTTTACCAAATTCGTTTGCAAATACCAGGATTAGCTAGTTAGTGACTTCCTCCCGACACTGATTGCTACGCAATACAGTGCGGGCTTCCACTGT